>JAJDAZ010000049.1 GCA_029261595.1 Nitrospinaceae bacterium
ATCATGAACAAATTTTCTTTGCGCACTCAAGGATCGCAAAGTGAAATCAAAATCAAACTCGACCCGCCTGCTCTCGGAACCGTACGAATGAATATTTCCACATCAGGAGATTCGGTGCGCACGGTGGTCATTGCGGAAAACCATGCGGTCAAGCAGATCATCGAAAACAATTTGATTCAACTTCGAGACTCCATGAATGGCCAGGGATTGAAAGTGGAAAGTTTCACCGTGCTCGTGGGCGGCGACGAGGGCCAGGCAGGGCAACAAAACACGCCCAATGAAGGCTTCTCACATTATGCGGGTTCCTCGGAGGCGCAAAACAATGGGGTCTCTGAAACGCTTGCAGACAATGCGCCGGTGGGAGCGATGCGAATTCTCAATGGAGATTCCCAGTCGATCAGCGTCATCGCCTAAAGAACGTAACTCAACGAAAATTGAATTTAAATCAGAATTTCTGGAGATTTAAAAAATGATAACAGGTTTGACACCCATCGCTACAGAATCGACCGCGGCAGCCACCAATATTGCAGGCAGTCAGTCCTTGGGCAAGGAGGATTTTCTCCAACTTTTGGTGGCGCAGCTTCAGGCGCAGGACCCGCTGGACCCACAGAGTGCGGAAGATTTCAGTGCTCAATTGGCACAGTTCAGCGCTCTTGAGCAAATGACTAATGTCAATACCAACCTCGAACAAACCCAAAAATTTGAACAAGCGATCAATAATTCGGCGCTGATCAACCTGATCGGAAAAAATGTCGATTCGCCGGGACGTCTGATCGATTTTAACTCCGGGGAAGTGAAGACGTTGAAATTTTCTTTAGCTGAAGATGCGGCCGAGGTGGAAGTGGATGTCCTGGATAGCGCCGGTAACACAGTGAAGACCTTGAAAGTTAATGAGCTGATCGCGGGCAATAATCAGGCGGTTTGGAATGGAACGGATGCAGAAGGCAACCCGGTTCAACCCGGCGCTTATACCTTTGGGGTAAAAGCCAAAAATGCCAAAGGCGATGAAGTTGATGCTCAAACCTTTATATCTGGAAAAATCAGTGATGTGGTTTTTGAAGAAAATGGATCTTTTGCCATAGTGAACGGTCAAAAAATACCCGTGGCCGAAATCTCTCGCGTCGGCACTTAAAAAAATAGAAAAGGAGTTTCACTCATGGCATTAATCAGTGCATTATTCACAGGCGTATCGGGACTTACGAGTAACTCTCAGGCGTTGAATGTGATAGGCGATAATATCGCCAATGTCAATACGGTTGGTTTCAAGGGAAGTAAGGCGGTCTTCAGCGATGTCTTCAGCACTTTGCTCGCCAACGGAGATACGACCAGCCAGGTGGGGCGAGGATCGCAGTTGCAAGGCGTTCTCCAGTCGTTTTCCCAGGGGGCTTTCGAGGCATCCTCCAACGCCCTGGATCTGGCCGTGGACGGGTCGGGATTTTTTATGGTCAATAACGGGTTAGGAAATTTTTATACCCGAAACGGGCAATTTCGTCTGAACGATCAGGGAGTGGTCCAGGCTCCCACCGGAGAAGTTTTGCAGGGGTTTAAAATAACAAATGGTAACACCTCATCCAGTATAACGGATATCGATCTGGCGGGCGTGCAGTCCGCGCCGCAGGCAAGCACGCAATTCACGATGGGGGCCAATCTCAACGCCGCGTCCTCAGGCGGGACCACTTTCACCTCGCCGATCACCTTATTCAACTCGGTGGGGTCTCAGGTTATCCTGAGCATGACGTTCACCAAGGCCACGACTGGAAACACCTGGTCCTATGTGGCCAGCCCTTCGCAGGGAGCCGTCACATCGGGAGCGTCGGGAACCGTCACGTTTGATTCCACCGGGCAAATATCCACAATCAACGGAGGAGCCATTGCCGATCAAACCCTTGTCATCGATTATTCCAGCGCCAATCCGCCCGCGAACACTCAATCTCTGACCTGGGATCTGGTCGATTCCACAGGAGCCACAAACGGTAAGTTAACCGGGTTTGCGGCGGAATCGAACAACAACTCACTGGTTCAGGACGGCTTTCCGACAGGAACGCTGATCGGCCTGTCTGTCAATTCCAAAGGCGTTATCTCTGGTTTGTTCAACAACGGTCAGTCCGACAATTTGTTTCAGGTCGCTCTGGCAGACTTTCTGGCTCCTACCGGGTTGAGCCGTGTCGGTCAAAATCTATTTGCCGAATCGGGCTCATCCGGTCAGCCAATCATCGGCGCGGCGGAATCGGGAGGATTCGGGTCGGTGCTCGGCAGCTCGCTGGAATTGTCCAACGTTGACCTGGCATCCGAATTCGTCACCATGATCCAGACCCAGCAGGCGTTTCAAGCCAGCGCCAGGGTCATCACCACAACCGACGATCTCTTGACGGAAACCGTGAACCTGGTTCGATAATTCACGATTTTAAAGTCAGGATCTCCTGAGGCCCGGGCTCACGCCCGGGCCTTTTTATTTTGGAAAAAATACATTCTTTGTTTAAACCTGTTTTTTGATAAAGTGTCGGCATGAACAGAGACTCTCAAATACAGGAAGTAAAATCCGCCACCCTGCTGCGCTTCAACGAACTGTGGAAACAAAATTTTCAGGCCAACCTGAGCGCCATCCAGAGAAACCCCGGCGTCGCTTCTTTGAAGAACAAGTTGAAGAACCTGCCCGCCATTGTGATCGGCGCGGGTCCGTCGCTGGATAAAAACATCCGCTTCCTCGGCCAGGCGAAAGACAAAGCCGTTCTCATCGCCAGTGACGCTGCGCTCAAGCCGCTGCTGGCCCACAATATCGTGCCTTCCTTTGTGGTCTGTCTCGACCCGCAGGAAGAGATCACTAAATTTTTTAAAGGTGCGTCGTCACGCGGAATGACGCTGGTGGCGCCGTCGATCATCCATCCGCAAGTGCTCGACATTTGGGAAGGCAATGTGATTTTTTACAGTAAATTTGCGCCGGACATTGCCACCCTCACCCAAATTCAGCGGCAAGCGCCGCATCTCGGCCACCTCACACCGGGCGGGACGGTGTTGTCCATAGCTTACGATCTGGCGTTTCAAAGTGGCGCTAACCCGATCCTGTTTATGGGGCAGGACCTGTCTTATCCGCAGAAAAAAACCCACAGCCGGGAAGGTGAAAATGCGGACGCACAACTGGCCGCGACCTACGAGCGTCAACAGGAAAATATTGTTCAGGAAATCGACATCAATGGGCGGAGCCTGCCGACACTCAAGGCAATGTCGGTGTCGAAGCAGTGGTTCAACTGGGCGTTCACTACCTGGAAGCGCGAAGGTCCGGTCACGATCATCAATTGCAGCGAGGCGGGGATATTGACCGAGCATTGTCAGTTGATGCCGCTCAGTGAAGCGATCTATAAATATTGCCGGAAGAAAATTAACGTCGCCTGGGCGTTGAAAAAAGCCCTGAATAAAAAACGGTGAAAAATTTGGTTTATTCTGTCCCCCCTTCGACATACCCCTAGGGGGCATGAGGCAAAGGTGAAATATAACAGGCTCAGGGTGACAAATCAAACCCCCCCCAACCCCCTTTACAAAAGGGGGAGGTTTTTTCTACGCATAAAGCTCGGCGACCAAATCCCCGTAGCCGTTATATTTCTGCGTGGCGTAGATCTCTCCGGTGCCGATCATCTTCTCCCGCCGTTGCGACCAGCGCGGATGCGGGACATCCGGGTTGACATTGGCTTCGAAATCGTATTCCTTGGGGATCAGAGTGTTCCAGAAGGTCGCGGGTTTCGCTACGGTGAATTCGATCTTGACGATGGACTTGATACTTTTGAAGCCGTACTTCCACGGTGTTACCAAGCGGATCGGGGCACCGTGCTGGCGGGGTAGAGTGTGTCCGTAAACGCCGGTGGCGATGAAGGTCAATTCGTGCACCGCCTCTGCCATCGTCAGCGCTTCGGTGTAAGGCCAGGGCAGGTTGCTGAAACGTTGTTGTCCGGGGGCGGAGCTTGGATCGTCGAAACTTGTGAATTTGACATATCGGGCGTTTGACTTCGGTTGCACTTTGTCGATCAGATCCGACATTTGAAAACCGTTCCACGGGACGACCATCGCCCAGGTTTCCACACAGCGGTGGCGGTACACGCGCTCTTCCGGGTCGAACATTTTGATAAAGTCATCGATGGCGTATTTGCCGGGTTTCTCCACCAGCCCGCCGATTTCGATGTCCCAGGGTCGGGGGTTGAAGGCATCGATCGTTTGCCACACGCGGTCTTTCTCGGCGCTGAATTCATAAAAGTTGTTGTATTTGAGAGCCACGCTTTCGTAGGTCATGGGGCGTCTAATGGTGTAATCGGGGCTGCGCTTTAAGTTGCGAGCTGGAGGCAAGGCGGTGGCCGGGTTGCTTGCAAATAATTTCTCTGCCAGTTTGGACTCTGCGTTTTTAGCGAATGCTGGCGGCGCGAACAGGGCGCCTGCGATGCCGACTGTGGTGAAGCCCAGCAACTTTAAAAAATGCCGACGGTTGTTGAATACGTTTTCAGGAGTGATCTCTTTTTCGGGGATATGCCAGGCTTTCGGGAGGATGAGTTGGCTCATGAAAATGTTCCTTGTGGATGTTGCTTAGAAAGAATTGCTATAATTTAGCCATGTGCTCTCTACTGCGTTTCTTGACCGCTCTTGCCACCATTTTATTATACCACCCGGTCCCGGCACTTTCGCAAGCGCTGGGTGACGAGTTGTTTGCGCCTTCCCAGACGATCAGCGTTGAACTCGCGAAAAAACAGCTGAAAAAAATCTATTTGCAAGGAAACCACCCCAAGACCCTGCACTGCGGATGTTTCTTCGACAAAATCCAGCAGGTGTATCCTGAAATTTGTGATCATGGGCCGAAAGGGACGGGGGATAAACGCCTGCGCAAAACTCTCAAATGGGTGCACGCGGTTCCCGTTGCCACTTTCGCCAAACCTCTGAAATGCTGGGATGAAGCCCTTTGCCGCCGCGACGGCAAGGGAAAAGGCAAGGGTTCCCGCTGTTGCAATGTCATGTCGCACAAGTTCAAGACCCGGGAAGCGGACATGCACAACCTGTTTCCCGCCATTGACACAGAGGATGGGGAGCGGAAGGAGTCCCCCGCTGTGTTCGGCGGTATGGGGGAATACAGATTTTGCAAAGACAAAAGCACGTCCGCGTTAAGCCCACGGTTAGGCGCGAAAGGTGACATCGCCCGGGCTTATTTTTACATGTCCCGCCAATATGGGTTGAAAATTGCAGAAGCCATGGAAGCCCGATTGTGGGCCTGGCATTTCGAGGACCCGCCGGATGCCTGGGAAGAGGAGAGAAACTCCCTCATCGAAATGGAACAGGGCAACCGCAACCCGTTTATCGACCGCCCGGAAGGGGTCGAACGGGTGAAGGATTTTTAAATTAACGGCACCGGCTTTGTGGGGAAACTGGAGGTAGCAGGGTATTTTCATCCGTTATGGCTTGAGCGATTTGTTCTTGAGAAAGCCCGACCGCACGCCTTAAATCGGCGCCCTGCAAGTAAGTTCCATCCAGATTCGCGTTTTTCAAATTGGCCTCTGTCAGGTCAGCCCACATCAGATCGGTTTCTTCCAGATTCGCGTCCTGCAATTGCGCCTGGATGAGCCGGGCATCCTGAAGGTTGGCCCCGCGCAAGTCCGCCCGCTGTAAATTGGCCCGGAAAAGATCGGCTCCTTGAAGATGGGCTTCCACCAAGATGGCATCTTTGAGGTTGGCGGTTTGCAGATGGGCTTCGCTCAATTCAGCTTTTTCCCGGCGTTGCCCCTGGCTTCAAACCAGAGCCGGTGTTGTGTCAAAATCAATTCCAGGTCAACCATCGTTCTCTTATTGATCAATGCCTGCGCTTCTGTGGATGCTGGTTGCTATGCCCAGGCCCTCGGCCATGACGATTATGGTGGCCATGATTCCTCCGTTCATTATACCTCCGCCCGCGATAGAAATGCCTGTTGCCGTAGTAATTGCCATAGGGTTTGTAGTATCGATACAGATCACGGTTACCGTAGTAGTGTTTGTTGTAACCATGGAGATGACCTCTGTAACCATACCGAAAGTGCTGACCGTGGCGGTGAGGACGATAGTGACCCGGAGAGTGTCTGCGGTGATGGCGTCCTGTAACAAACTGGATGGCGCCTTTAATCCCACTGGCATGATAACTAACCGGCGGTTTAACTGGTACTTTGTTTTTTGAACGCGCCAAAGCGTCGGAGTTTATCCCAAAAACAAATAAAGCGCCGGCAAGTAGGAGAAATTTTTTTTTCATGATGTGCCCTCCTGTCCAGAAATTTTTCAGATTCTAGGGGTTTTTCCTGCTTTAAAAATATTATGTAATGATATTTTAATGCATTTTTATTGTCAATTTTATTTGTATATTTGCTGGTAATTTCATGGAAACCGCCTTAAACTCAATATAATGGTAGAGTTTTTAAAGGCAATGATGGATCATAAATAATGATACAGGTAAGAATATCCTTAATAATAAGTGCAACATTTATTGTAAAATCGTATTGAATAGGTTACATTTTGGCGGTTCAAATATTTAATGAAGAGGTGTGGTATGAAACTCAAATATACAGACGATCAGCGAAAAGAATATCTGAACATGATCGACCATGTGGGGCAGAACTGGCTTCATGTGTTCAAGGGCGATCCTGAATTTTATTCGGCCGCCTATTGGGATTTGTTGACGCGGATTTGGAAGAGCGGTCGACCGGTGAGAAAAACAGATGCATTGAAATTCATGATTGGCATCAAGAGTGCCCAGACAGCGGGTAAATACCTTGAAACCGCCATTGAACATGATTTTATCCGCGAAGAAGAAAACCCGAAAGATGCTCGCTCGAAGCTGGTAACCTTGTCTCCGGAGACGAGGGATCGGTTGGATAGGTTTTTTGATCTGGCGGTGGGCGAGGTTCGGGCCGCGCATCAGGCTATAGAGGAACTAAGCCTGCCTTTAGAAACTTCCTGACACGAAGTGCTCTTCATCTTTCTTCAATCAGGAAAATTCCGCATAAAAAACCAAGTATGTGGAAAAGGGAAAGAAGAGAACGGGCACTTCAAGATTTTTCCTCGTGGGACAAAAATAATGAGCCCGTTCGAGTTTTCGTAAACAAATCAAAAGAAATGTCCTCTTGCTTTAGAAAACCCTGCGAGGGAAGGGCTCCCTCAGAAACCATTTCCAGCACCGCGCAAACGGATGCGGAAGTCGTCCACGATATCGCTTTCCAGGCCTTGCCTGCAATTTCTCTGGGAAAATAACTGCGCACGAATTCGTCCCGAAACAGTTTTTTACTTTTCCAACCTTCGACCGCCGCATGCACATACACCACATCGTCGTTCACCGGTGGTTTGGCATGCACGAGAATTTTCCCCGCCAACTCACGTTTTTCACTCATAAAAAGTTCGTTAAAAAAAAATCGCATCAATTGGCAATGTCCGGGGTAGCGGATGGTTTTGTAATTGAGGTGGGTGACTTTATTGTCATACGTCTCGCACATGGTTCCCAGGCCGCCGGAGGTGGTAAAGGCTTCCAGCTGCACGCCGTCGATGACGATGGTTTCAAGCCCTTCCATGGAGGGGATCTTAGATCTGCTCGAATCCTTAATCACTTCGCAGTCATTCAGGTACTCGTTAACCACACCCTCCGGTGACCAGTTGAACGCATAGCCAAGCATGCCACGTGGATGCTGGGGCAAAGCGCCCACTCTAAGTTCAATGCTGCGCAACTTATCAAATGACCTGACTAAATCGGCTCCGACAATTCCAACAAGCCCCGGCGCGAGCCCGCATTGGGGAACCATGACACCTTTTGCAGTTTTCGCAAGTTTCCGGATGGCTTTGGTGGTTGCAATGTCTTCGGTAAGATCAAAATAATGACATCCTGTAGAATGGGCCATTTGGGCGACTGACAGATTCAGGTGATAGGGAAGGCAGGTCACAACCGCATCGCGACTTTTCAATAGCGATTTCAGACCCAGGCCGTCTTCAATATCCCCGGCCACCGTTTGAAAAGGGAAAGTCGAATTTTCGTCTCTATCAAAACCGGTCACCTGATACCCGTTTGTGTGCAAGAGCATGGCAACCAGCGCGCCGATTTTACCCAAACCGATTACCAGGACGGAATTAATTTTTTTGCTCATTCGGTCTCCGATAGAAAAATGAATGTATATGGAACGCCAACGAGACAACAATAAAGCATATTGCTTTGGTGTTCAACCGCCGATATGGGCATGCCAATTATTATTTCAAGTCGGAAAGCTGGCTTTTGATGAAACCGCTACTATTTGTTTTAAATGGTTTTAAAAGCAAATAATATGTATCGGCATAGCGAAAGCCTGTTCAGGCAATATGTTTTTATTGTGAATAGGTTCTTATTTGTTGACATTGGCCCATATATACAGTGATATTGCCTTTCCCGTTTTAAGAAATGTTGTCTGGGTCACATTTTCATGTGACGACAGTCCTTCTGCTTTTTTAAAGAAAATTTTAAGGTTAAAGATAATTAAATTTACTGCCAGTTTGTGTGGCCCTTTGGGAAAGGGGGGGAGACCCATGCATTGGTCCTTGGATGATTCACCTGACTTTAGATGTGAGGGCGAAACGTGGTTCGTGCGCAAATTCCGCAGTTAAAGGTTACACACTCCGACCGGGCCAATCGGCCCATGACCCGTCCGGAAATACGGGGAAAGTTTCTTTTCGTTGACAACCAGAAATATTGGATTCGGGGTGTGACCTATGGCACCTTTAGACCCCTCGAAGACGGTACGCAATTCCCAGAGCCGGAAAGGGTCCAACAGGATTTTGCTGAAATCGCCGCCAATGGAATGAACACCGTTCGAGTTTATACGGTTCCTCCCATATGGCTACTGGATATTGCCAAACATTTTCGGTTGCGGATCCTGGTCGGGCTACCGTGGGAACAGCATATCGCGTTTCTTGACGATAAAAACCGCATTAGAAAAATTGAAGAAAATGTTCGGCAGAATGTGAGAGCCTGTCGTCAGCATCCTGCCATTTTGGGCTATAGTCTGGGTAATGAAATTCCCGTCTCCATTGTGCGCTGGCACGGGAAAAAAAGGATCGAAAAATTTCTTGAACGGCTTTACCAAATCGGAAAAGCGGAAGATCCCTGTGGTTTATTCACATATGTAAATTTCCCGACGACGGAGTATCTACAGCTTCCGTTTCTGGATCTGGTCTGTTTCAACGTTTATCTCGAGTCCAGGGAAAATTTAAAAAAATATCTGGCTCGTCTGCAGAACATGGCGGATGAGCGCCCCTTATTAATGGCTGAGATTGGCCTGGACAGTCGTTCTAATGGAGAAACCGCCCAGGCGCAGAGTTTGGACTGGCAGGTGCGGACAACATTTGAGTCGGGTTGTGCCGGCGCCATTGTGTTTGCATGGACCGATGAGTGGTACCGGGGCGGGAATGAAATTGAAGACTGGGATTTTGGTTTGATGACGCGCGACCGTCAGCCAAAACCTGCCCTGGAAAAAGTTCGCCGGGCGTTTGCGGAGGTTTCTTTTCAGCCCAATCTGCCCTGGCCGAAATTTTCAGTAGTGGTTTGCAGTTTGAATGGAGCCTCAACGATTCGCGATACTATGGAAGGTTTAAAGAATCTGGAGTATCCCGATTATGAAGTCATCGTGGTCAATGACGGCTCTACCGATGAAACGCCACAAATAGCAGGCGAGTATGATGTTCGTCTGATCAGCACAGAGAATCGAGGCTTAAGCAACGCGAGGAATACAGGGCTGGAAGCGGCGCGTGGAGAAATCGTCGCCTACATTGATGACGATGCTTACCCCGACCCGCATTGGCTCAAGTATCTTGCTCGCACATTCATGACCACTTCCTTTGTGGGAGTGGGAGGGCCGAATATAGCCCCTCCGGGCGATGGGTCGATTGCCGATTGTGTGGCCAATGCACCGGGAGGGCCAACGCATGTACTGATCTCAGACGAGATAGCGGAACATATTCCCGGTTGTAATAAAGCCTTTCGCAAGGATGCTCTGGAGGCGATCGGTGGGTTTGATCCTCGCTATCGGGCGGCCGGAGATGATGTTGACCTTTGCTGGCGTCTTCAGGAAAAGGGATGGGTCATTGGTTTCAATCCTGCCGCCGTGGTCTGGCACCATTGCCGAAACTCGGTGACGGCTTATTGGAAACAACAATTAGGCTATGGAAAAGCAGAGGCTCTGCTGGAACAAAAATGGCCTGAAAAATATAATTCGGTGGGGCATTTGCAGTGGGAAGGTCGTATCTACAGCAAACGGCTGACTCAATCGGTGCCGCTCGGAAAGAGCAGGATCTACCAGGGGGTTTGGGGGTCGGCACTGTTTCAGTCTCTTTACGAGCGAGTTCCAGGGACACTGCTTTCTCTGCCTCTGATGCCGGAATGGTATTTAATGATTGCATTCATGGCGTTGTTATCCTTCATTGGAATCTGGTGGCCGCCTCTTCAAGTGGCGGGTCCTCTTTTAGCGGTTGCGATCGTTCTACCAATCATCCAGGCGGTGCGAAGTGCCAAGCAGGCATCTTTCCCGACGCCAGCGTCATCATACTGGGAGCCGGTTAAAAAACAAATATTGACGGCTTGCTTGCATTTGATTCAGCCTGTGGCCCGCTTGGCGGGTAGAATCCGCTTTGGCCTCACTCCCTGGCGATACCGTGGGTTATCTCGGTTCACCTTTCCCTGGAGTCGGGTGGTCAACGTTTGGAGTGAAACCTGGAAGGCCCCTGAAATCAGGTTGGGGGCCTTGGAGAAAGTTTTGAAGAAGGAAAATACCCCGGTGTTTCGCGGCGACGATTTCAATGAGTGGGATCTTGAGGTCCGTGGCGGCTTGTGTGGTTCGGTGCGGACTTTGATGGTCATTGAAGAGCATGGAGATGGCAAGCAAATGATTCGGTTTCGCGCCTGGCCCAAGTGTTGCCCCGTGGCAACGACAATAACGCTGTTATTTTCCGGGTTGACGGCGTGGGCGGTAGCCGATCAGGCTTGGGCTGCGGTAGCGCTATTGAGTGTGGTGACGGGGACGCTGGTCGTTCGCCTGGTTTCAGAGTGCGCGTATGCCACGGCCTCATTGCTTCACGCCATCGAACAAAATTAAAGGGGGATGACCGTTGACCCCTGAACACTATTCCGACACAACTGTTTTTCGTAGAATCCTCCAGGAAGCGCGGCCTTATTGGTCGCACCTGGGAGGAATTTTTCTGCTCGGACTTTTAGCGGCGCCGCTGGCACTTCTTTTGCCGGTTCCCCTGAAAATCGCGGTCGACAGCGTGATAGGATCAGACCCTCTTCCCGGTTTTATCACCTTCTTTCTTCCTGAATCAATTGCTCACTCGCAAGCCACCTTTCTGATTTTGGCGGTGGCTCTGCAAATTCTGGTGGTGCTTTTTATCCATTTGAATTCGGCGGTTACGTATGTGTTTCAAACCTACACCGGCGAGCGCATGACGCTGACCTTCCGGGAACGGTTGTTCCGGCATCTGCAGCGGCTTTCATTTATGTTTCACGATAAGCGTGGCACGGCAGACTCGATTTATCGCATCCAGTACGACGCTCCGTCCATACAGTACATCACCATTTACAGCGTGATCCCTTTGGTGTCCTCCATAGCTATGCTGGTGGCCATGATTGTTGTCACTGCAAGTATTAATCTTCAACTTGCGTTCATTGCTCTTGGGGTTTGTCCTGTTCTTTTTTTGATGGCCCGAATCTATAATTCGCGCATGCGTGACAAATATATTGACGTCAAGGAAATGGAAAGCGGCGTTCTGAATATTGTTCAGGAAGTCATGGCCGGTGTGCGCCTGGTAAAAGCATTTGGCCGGGAAGAAAAAGAGCGGAATCGCTTTGTGGATCATTCCGATAAAACAGTCCGGGCCCGAGTGAAACTGTCTTTTGCAGAAGGAATGTTCGGGCTGCTCATCAATTTGGGGATGGCGCTGGGAACAGCCGCTGTTCTGTTTATCGGCATTCGCAATGTGCAGACGGGAAATTTAACCATTGGTGAACTTTTGATGGTACTCACTTATCTGGCGCAATTGTATGCACCCCTGGAATCGATAAGCGATCAGGTGGCGAAGCTTCAGGACTCCCTGGCCAGCGCCCAACGGGCGTTCGAGTTGCTGGATGAAATTCCCGATGTTCAGAATAAACCCGGTGCTATGGGACTCAAACAGTCCAAGGGGGAAGTGCGAATGCGGGATGTTTCATTCTCCTATAATGGCCAAACGCAGGTATTGGACAAGGCGTCTTTCCTCGCACCATCGGGAACACGTGTGGGAATATTTGGCAGAACCGGGGCCGGCAAGACAACACTTGTGAGTCTGTTGACCCGGTTTTACGATCCCGATGCGGGTCAAATTTTATTGGACGGAGAGGATATTAGAAATTACAAGATTGCCGACCTTCGCAATCAGTTTTCCATTGTTCTGCAAGAGCCTGTTTTGTTTTCAACCAGTATCGAAGAGAATATTGCCTACGGGCGTCCGGGGGCGGGCAGAGAGGATATTGAAAAGGCGGCGAATTCGGCGAATGCGCATGAATTCATTTCCGCTCTTCCCGAGGGTTATGACACGCTGGTGGGTGAGCGCGGCATGAGTTTGTCGGGCGGTGAACGCCAGCGCATTGCTCTGGCACGGGCTTTTCTAAAGGATGCTCCTATCTTAATTCTGGATGAGCCGACAAGCTCTGTGGACATCCAGACGGAGGCGGGAATTATGGCGGCAATCGAACTGCTCATGCAGGACCGAACGACATTTTTGATCGCTCACCGTTTGAGCACTCTTGAGAACTGCGATCTATTACTTGAAATCCAGAGCGGCGGAAGCATCGAAATCAAATCCAGCGTGTCCACATCCATTGAGGGTGAGTCGTGATTCCGATAGAAAAATACCCACCGATAACTAAAGGCAAGATCATTGTCTGGGGATTTATCGCTTCCTATCCCTTTGGCGGCATGACTTGGCAGGTGCTTCATCACCTAGCGGGATTTCGGCGTCTGGGTTTCGATGTGTGGTATGTCGAAGATTCTAATAATGCCGTTTTTGACCCAAAAACCTGGGAGCCTGCCTGGAGTGTTCTGCCGAACGTTCGTTACCTGAAAGAGCAAATGGAGAGTGTCGGCTTGGGGGATCGCTGGGTATTTCGGCCCCCTCGGGCAGTTGCGGGCTCTCAGAAGTCCGACAAGGTGTGCCTCGGAGCTTTGGACCTTGCAGGGCTGAGTAATTTGTATAAAGAAGTCGATGCGGTGTTCAACCTTTGCGGTTCTCACGAATTGCGAGCCGATCATGAAGGGATCAAATGTCTGGTTTATTTGCAAACCGACCCGGTGGTCGATCAGATTCGCATCGCTGAGGGAGATAAAAAGTTGATCGCGGAATTCGATGCTTACGACTTTCTATTTTCCTACGGTGAAAACCTTGGAAGCCCAGATTGTCTTGTTCCTGTCGAAAGGTATGTGTGGCACCCGACGAGGCCGCCGGTCGTCATGGAGTGGTGGGAGACCAACGGTTCTCCAAAGCGAGAAAGCAAACTGACGACGATATCCAACTGGCAGAACCTGAAAAAGGATATTGTCTGGAAAGGGGAGACGTATCGCTGGAGGAAGGATATCGAGTTCAAGCGATTTGTCACTCTGCCCAAAAGGTCGGCGTTATCCATTGAGCTGGCGCTGGAAGGCATTAAGGATCAGGATACGGCCATGATGCGGGATAAGGGCTGGGGAATCGTTTCCGCCAGAGAGTTGGGACATCCTAATGCCTATCGCGATTACATTCGCTGTTCGGCAGGAGAGTTCACGGTGGCCAAAGATCAGAATATTCGCATGCAGAGCGGCTGGTTCAGTGACCGCAGTGTTTGTTATCTTGCCGCCGGCCGTCCGGTGATTTCTCAAGACACAGCTTTCAAAAAATTTATTCCCACCGGAGACGGGTTGTTTTCTTTCAACACAATGGATGGCATTGTTAAGGCTGTGGATGCCATTCATAGTGACTATGAAAAACAAAGCCGGTTGGCTCGGCAAATTGCAGATGAATATTTTCGCGCCGAAAAAGTGCTCGGAAATATTTTGAACGTGATAGGACTTTGAGTTGTGAATGCAAAAAAATTCTTGATCGTCAATGCGGATGATTTTGGCCTGAGTTTCGGCGTGAACTGTGGCATCGTTGAAGCGTACAAACTTGGAGTTGTGACCAGCGCCAGCCTCATGGTGCGCTGGCCGGCAGCCAAAGATGCCGCCGCTTATGGCCGCAGTCATCCTGAACTCGGTCTGGGGCTGCACATTGACCTTGGGGAATGGGTCTTTCGTGACGAGGAATGGGTGCCTGATTATGAAGTGGTGGATTTGACAGACGCAGATGCTGTTGGAAATGAAGTGTCACGTCAGCTCGACACCTTCCGGCGTCTCGTGGGGCGGGACCCCACACACATCGACTCTCACCAGCATGTGCATCTGAAGGAACCGGCGAAATCCGTTTTCTTGCGATGGGCCGAAAAAACAGAGATCCCTCTGCGTCATTTTATTGAGAATGTTAGATACTGTGGGGACTTCTACGGGCAGACCGCTGAAGGGGAGCCGCTTCCGGAAATGGTCAGTATTGAAGCGCTGATTAAGATTCTGGAAAACCTACCGGAGGGCTACACGGAGATGGCGTGTCATCCCGGGTACGGAGAGGGTTTGGCCACCACCTACCGGAATGAAAGAGCGCTGGAGTTAAGAGCTTTATGTGATTCGCGCATTCAGGACCAATTAAAAATTTTGGGAATCAAGCTTTGCTCTTTCAGTCAGGGCGTCCCCAACTATTGATGTGGACTGAAAGCGGGCTCGGTATAAAATTGTCGACCCTATGAGTTTGCGAGAACGTTCGAAAATTTTTTTCACAATCCTTCTTGTTGTTACAAGTTGTTTCATTCCCATCATCCTGTTTGAGCTATTTGCAACCTTCGTCCTAGATTTCCACTCATCTAGAAACCACATTCCATTCTTCCAAATTGATTCGATCACGGGTTGGGCCAAGATACCCAATCAGGAGGAAACCTGGTATCTCTATAATGATGGAACCAAGACTCGTGTACGCAACAACAGTCATGGGTTCACAGACCGAGAAAGAAAAGTCGAAAAATCCAAACCGAGAATTGCCCTCATTGGAGATTCGACCACGGAATTCTGGGAAGCTGAAGAGAAAGAGCGCGGTCAAACTCTCATGGAGCGTAAGCTGAATCATGCATGGGAAGTCCTCAATTTTGGGGTACGGGGCTTTTCAACAGACCAGGCTTACCTGCTGTTAAAACATAAGGGCATGAAATTTTCCCCGGACATCGTCGTCTATACGTTTTGCATTAATGATCTTTATGGCAACACTCAGGTGAATAAACCGCATTATGAATTGATCTCCGGGCAACAAGAAAAACTGATTCTGAAAGACTTCCCCTATCCCTATACAGAATTAAATGCGGAAGAAGATTCATCTTCTTATCTTGAGTGGATTGATGAAATTATTTTTGATCACTCCTTTCTGTACCGTAAGCTGTCCCAGATTTTAGCCAATCATCCGATGGGGGTTTATTATGAACATATGCCTCTGAAATCTCAGACGGAGCTAAGACCCTATAAGAAAATTTACAGCGCGGAAGAAAAATATTGGTGGGAACTTTTTAAAGAGTTAATTTTAGAAATAAAACAATTTTCGGATAGGCAAGGAGTTCGATTTCTTTTGGTTGAAGGGGTTTACGGAAATACTCTGGACCCAGAAAGAATGGCGTGGAGTGAGGAAAAATACGGCGATGTGTTCGATCCTGAAAAGGTAACCCGGCTTTTGAAGGAATTCTCTGAACAGGAGGGAATTTCCTTTCTCTCGATTCAGGATGAAGTGAGACGAAGAAAAATCCCAATAACAGACTTAATGCATCCGCAAGATTATGTTCACCTGAGTGCCGCCGGCATCGAACTCTATTCGGATTGGGTATTGGAAAAACTGAAAACCCTCGAGTGGCTTTAGGGAAATTAAATTTATGTTTCAGACACAACCACACAAATATATGGTCCAGCTCGATGCGTTGAGAGCATTCGCCATTATAGGGGTGCTATTTCATCACTTCTGGCCAACCGTTGATCCTTCTCTGGAGAATTTGGGTCACCTGGGAGTAAGGCTTTTTTTCGTGTTGAGTGGTTATCTTATCACCTTGATTTTATTGAGATGTCGGGAGCTTGTGGAAGTAAAAGGACAAGGTATTGCTTTTACATTACGGCAGTTTTATATCCGGCGCTTTTTACGAATTTTCCCTGTCTTTTATTTGGTTCTGTTTGCTGCATACTTGTTAGGTCTTGAAGAGATGCAAAAAACCTTCTGGTGGCACTTTTCATATGGGTCTAATTTTTTGTTTGCACTTCAGGGTTATTTCGGCAAATTTACGGGCCATTTCTGGTCTTTGGCAGTGGAGGAGCAGTTTTACCTTATCTGGCCTTCTTTAATATTTGTTATACCCAGGAAGTATCTCCATTTCGTAATAATCGGAGTCATTGCAAGTGGCCCACTATTTCGCGCCTTCTGTTGGTTTACTGAAATGAATATGGTCGCAACTTATGCTGTTCCTTTGGCTTCTGCCGACAGCTTAGGGATGGGGGCTCTTTTAGCTTACGCCCAAAATAAACAGGTTTTTCGTAATAGGATGGTTATGTCAGGGGTGCTGATGGTTTCCCTGACGCTAATTTGGGAACTATTTTATTTGAAAGCCTCATTTCCGCAAATCGAAGTTGTCGTGATGGACATCGTTCGTGCTTTGGCCTTTGTCTGGTTGATCGACTGCGCCAGCCGGGGCTTTGGTGGGTTTGTTGGACGTGTTTTGGAATTAAAACCAATCGTGTATCTGGGGAAAATAAGCTATGGGGTATACGTTTATCATATGTTTATTCCCTTTATTCTGCAGAATATCTTGGATTATTTGGGAATGCCTCTTCCGGAATCGGAAGCGGGCCAATTTTTTCTATTGGTCTTTGCCACTTTGGCTATTGCCGTTCCCTCCTGGCATTTTTTCGAAAAACCGATCAATAACCTGAAAAAAGGTTTCGCTTACAAAAAGAAGAAAACAGACGTGGTAGGAGAAGATAAAATTCTTTTAAAAGCTGAAGCTTAAAGGGAGAAGTGAGAATGGTAGTGAACCCGAATCGTTTTTACTCTTGGCTCTTTGAAGTAGGGTTTGCTCATCAAGTGACTCATAAAATTTTCGTCTTTCAATGAGAGCGATAAATCCTTTGTGTGAAAGACGATTTGAGCGTTTAAATATTTCTTTAGGTGATTCTCCACAAAGGGAAAAAGTTCATGGTCGAATGAGACAGCCTTAACCTTTTGCAACTTGATTTGTCCGGATAGTTCTACCGCCTTTTCTTGCAGTTTTTTTTCATTCCCTTCATCGAGTAGTTTCTTGAGGGCGGCTCCCGGCAGTTTATAAGATGCGTTGAACCCCGCGTCCGACAGTTTGGCAAAACTCTCATCCGTTGTTTCCGACGCAATAAAAATATTTCCTTTCAGATTGTATTCTTTATCCAGATCAACCAAGTAGTGGATCAGGTTGTCAATGTTATCAAAGGTAAGATTGTTTATATTCAGCCATAATTTTTGTTTCTTGGATTTGCGGGCGATCTCAAGATAATTTTTTAAGGTCGATCCCACCCCGGATTTCTCATCAACCCCAACCTCCAGAGTGCCGCCTTCATCTTTTCTATAAATAAGATCGAGTTCAAAAGAGTCATATCCATCAAACTGAGTCTCTTTGAACTTTCCCACCGTGTTGATGCTGGCTGGGATCACTCTTGATAGCAGGTGTCTCTTTTTTAATTCCCGATTGTTTCTCCATTGCAGATAGTTGTAGTTATCAGGATCGATATATTTTCGTTTTCCATGCAAAGTAAAAAATTCATCTTGTTTTAATGAGTAAAGTTTGTTTGAAAGGTCGTATTTTTTTTCATATCGATTGGTTTCAATTCCCATCAATCCTATCAGCGTGTCGTAAATCAGGTCATTGGGGAATAACTTTTCCCGGTTGCTTTTCAGGGAGTTAATTTTAGTGTTGTACTTTTTTTTGTACGCATCGGAAAACCAGCCAATCAGTGGAATTTGAGTCATTTCATAGGTAAACATCGCAGGATCGTGTCCCTTTAGATTTATGACCTCCTCTCCATGGTCGGAAAAATAAATGAAACCGGAAACGCCTTCTCTTTCTTGTAGTAACTTCAAAATACTTGCGACCACATGATCATTGTATAAAACGCTGTTATCGTAGCAATTGACCCATTCGGTAAGATCTTTGTTTTTCGCCAGGTTTCCAAAATCTGACTTTTCAAGAGGACCGTTGTATTTGGAGAAAATTTCCGTAAAGCGCGAACAGTAATGCCAATGGTTTCCCATAAGATGTACAAAAATAATCCTGTTATTTTTATTTTCTCTTTCATCCAGTATTTCACGGACAAAGCTTACGATTTCTCCGTCATACTTCTGAGTCTCCAAGCTGGTGCCGACGTTTTTGTTCAAAGCGGTCAGATGATCCGTGCTGTGCGCGATGATCGACACCAGATTGTCCCAGACGCCATACAAAACCTGATTGGTCACCCAATAGGTCTCAAACCCTGCGGCTTTTGTGATATCCACAATCGAAGGTGAAGAAAAATAGTCCTTGCCATTGCGCTGGTTCGCTTCGGTTAACGATAGAGATAAAACGGGCATAGTCCGTGTGTGGTTGGAATAAGCATTGTCGAATCGTATAATTTTATCTTTTTTATCTAACTGGTATAAGTCTGGGGTGGTTTCTCGAAGATATCCATACAACTGCATTTGATTTTTGTTTAAAGATTCCCCAATGACCACGACATAAACTTCTTCTTTTTCCTTTTTGCCAGCATTGTATTTTATTTTTCCCTTGTTGACCTTGTCGCGCACCTCTTCAAACTTGTCCAGTTCCTCCTTGTACTGTTGAATGGAAACAGGGATGCCCTGGATCAGTCTCAAATCGTTTCTATTTGCATAAGAAGCAGAAATGGACAGGATGATTAAAAACGAAGCCAGGCTCACTTCAATATTTTTGGGTTCGAATTTTTCTTTTCGATACAATCCGAATGAAAGCAATGAAGAGCCGATCAGAATCAATACCAGCCATTTCAGAGCAATATAATCGGTGATAAAATCGAAAGCTTCCCGAACAGAAGTCTGGAAAATAGCAAAAAATACGTCCGGCGTTATTTGTACTTTAAAGGTGAAATAGTAAATTAAATAACCAATGGGAATCGAATAAAATAGAAGGCAAAAAATAAATGCAAACGTGGGAGCAAAAAACCGCAGCCTGCTACGCGCTTCCTGAAAGAGCAGGGCGAATAAAAACGAGATCCCGACGGAAAGCATCATATAGGCGATCAACCCCTGAGAGGGAATGGAGCCGTAAGTAATCTTTTCCGCATAAACGTAAAGCCAGAAAATAAGAAATGAGATGAACGCTATCAGGGAGTGTTTTTTGCCATGCAAATAGGTCAATAAAGCGGTCCAGGAAAATGCCAGAAAGGCCAGCGCTTTGTATTTCAGGTTTTCCTGGGGCTGAAGGATCAGGATCGGTAACAGGGTGGACACCAGGGCAAACAAAAAAACAGGTGAACCTGTTTTTGCCCAAACCTGAGTAACTTTGGAACTAAAATTTATCATAAACCGCGTTAGCATTGATGAACGCCCAGCTATCGTTAATAACAAACCTCGTATTGGCGACTGGGAAGGTGACACCATCATTGGCCAAAGTCATCAAGGCATTGCCGCCACTCTTGTGGAACGCAAAAGTAAATATGCCGTCCCGGCTAAATCGAAAACCAAGCAGGCCAAGTCGGTGCGCCAGAGCATTGAACAAGGGCTTTACAGGTTTAGGCCGATTGAAGTGAAAGAGTTATGGTAAGCTTCCGCTGGAATTGTGGTATATTTTATCACTTATAAAATCAACAAACAATACCTCCCAGTAATGGCCGAACAGGAACATCCATCCCAAAACCCCACCAATCACATAACGGAGGAATATCGCATCCTTCACAAAGTGGCTCAGATATTACAAACCCAGGGTGAATTGGAGCCTATGTTGAGAGAGGCGATGCGGGCCATCACAGGATTTCATGAGTTAAAAGTGGAAAACAAGGCGGGGATATTTTTAGCCAATGAAAAGAAAAAGGTTTTACAGCTATTCACCACCGTTGGCGATTTTTCTGAGGAATTCCTTGAAAAAGAAAAGAACGTTCCATTTGGAGATTGCCTTTGTGGCCGTGTCGCCGTTTCAGGCAAGTTATTGATGAGCGAAAGTTGTTACTCTGATTCCCGCCATGAGAGAACCTTTTCAGATATGACCGCTCATGGGCATTATATCGTTCCCCTTAAAAACAGCGAGCAGTTGATAGGCGTGATGTTTCTTTACACCAACACGAATCCTGTCTGGTACAAGCACAGTCAGGAGGTGTTACTTTCCATCGGTGGATTGATTGCAGACGCCATTCAAAAAAAACAGGTTGAAAGTGAATTGGAAGAATATCGACATCGACTCGAAGGATTAGTCGATACGCGGACCGGGGAATTGCGTCAACTGAGTCATCAAATCCAGAAAATACGGGAAGAGGAAAAGAGCCGCATATCGCGGGAAGTCCACGATGAATTGGGGCAATCCTTAACGGCATTGAAAATGGCTCTATTTCAATTGGAGAAAAAGTTTCCCAAGGAAAATCCTGACCTCAAAGAAAGTGCTCAATCGATGTTGGACCTGATAGACACGACCATTAAGTCCGTCCAGCGAATCGCTATGGAATTGCGTCCGCCCATTCTGGACGTTTTTGGCTTATGCGATGCGATTGCCTGGCAGGCGGGTGAATATGAAAAAAGATTTGGGATCAAGTTTAATCTCAACTGCCTGCAGGATCAGATGGACCTGGACAATGACTTGAAAACCACATTTTTCCGCGTTTTCCAGGAATCCGTCACAAATGTTGTGCGTCATGCTGAGGCGAGCCAGGTCGATGTGAGCATGAGCCTTCAAAAGGATCAACTGGTTTTAACGATCAAGGATGACGGCAAGGGAATCCACAAAGACCAAATCGAAGGGTCAAATTCACTGGGGCTCATTGGCATTCGAGAACGTGTTCGATATTGGAATGGAGAAGTTCTTTTTTCTGGTGCTCCAGGAAAAGGAACTTCGGTGGAAATCAGGATCCCGGTATCTAAAAAATGAAATCATCCAAAGATAATTCCATCAAGGTATTTTTAACGGATGATCATGATGTGGTCCGTCAGGGCATTAAAACCATTATCTCGGACACCTCGGATTTAAGCGTGGTCGGAGAAGCCGAAAATGGGGAGGAAGCTCTTAAGAAAATCTCCGGACTTGATGTCGATGTGGTCATCATGGACTACGATATGCCTAAAAAGAACGGCCTGGACACCCTCATCGAACTAAAAGCCATCCGTCCTAAATTGCCCGTTATTATATTAAGTGTTTTTCCGGAAGACCATTATGGAATCCGTTTTCTGAAGGCAGGCGCGTCGGGGTACCTGGGCAAATCAAACGTCACCCAGCAATTGGTTGAGGCCATACGACGCGTTGCGAATGGAGGAAAATATATTTCGCCGAACCTGGCAGACAAACTGGTTTCGGGGCTCAACAAGGATTACGATAAACTCCCGCACGAAAACCTGACCGACCGGGAGTTTCAAGTTTTTCATCTCATCGCCACCGGCAAACGATTGAAGGCAATCGCCGAAGAACTGCATCTCAGTGTCAACACCGTCAGTACCTACAGATCGCGCATTCTCGATAAAATGGAGATGGAAAGCAACGCCTCTATCATACATTACGCGATCACGAATGCCCTGGTCAAATAAGCTCAAATAAGTCAACATCCTTTCCGCAGCCTCTCCTTTTTGGTCCATCCCCCTGTAGTAAAATCACTACAAAAACTATTGAGCTTTCGCCCCCAACCTTTAGTGTTTTAGGTGCTTATTTCCGCGTCTGATTTTTCCTATATTGATTTCAGTATCAAGGCAAAAGGGAAACGGAAAACAATTCAACTTTTTGCGGCTCCGTCGGTTCTGGTTCACCAATGTAACCTAGACGCTTAACGGAGATAAGGAACCGGCGGGGTTGTTCAATCAACTCCAGCAAGGGAGGCTAGAAAACGATGAAAAGCAATATAGGTAAATCAGACCGAATTCTCAGAGTGATTTTTGGCAGTGTTCTCATTATCGCAGGAATTGTTATTTCCGGAACGGCAGGAATAGTTATGGCGAGTGTTGGGTTGATCCCGCTGGTGACCGGACTGGTTGGAAACTGCCCGGCCTACTCTATTTTCAATGTCAGCACATGCAAAACCCCGAGGTTTCATTGAACTAAAGTAAGGATGGGTAACTGAGAGTTACACCGTTCTTATTTAAATACTATTATTTTTAATAAAGGAGATTCAAATTGGCACACGGAAAAATTTTAATCATAGATGATGAGCAGGACGTTCGTGAAGTAATCAAGCTCCATTTAGAGGGAGAAGGATTCAATATACTGGAAGCGGAAAATGGTGAAGAGGCCATCAACACTCTTCGGGAAGAAGATAATATGGTGAATGTCGGAGTGATTCTGTGTGATATACGGATGCCAAAGGTCAACGGGGTCGAGTGCGTCGATTTTTTAAGAAGAGAGGCTCCCGGCATTCCCGTTGTGGTTGTTACCGGTTATCCAGATACGGAAATGGCAACCGCTTTTATGAAAAAGGGAGTGAAGGATTACTTGGTAAAGCCAGTGGAAAAACAAAAGCTGGTCGAAACTATCACCAAACTGGTTGCGGCGGGAAAAGACTTCGAGCTTTAAACAACAGGATTTCCCAACGTATTTGCGGTGGGGAAGGTAAGGAATCATATTAATAAATATACCAATTTAATTTTTTAAAAAATCACAAGGAGGCTATAATGCGGAAATTACTCAAAACGATCTTAATGACGAGTGTGATCGGCTTATCAGCAATCGGTTTTCTGGCAACACCCGCCATGAGCGCGGGACCTGCGGATGGATACGATATTCATGTCCAGGCCCCTCACATGATGGCGGACGGCACGGTTGGCGGTCCTTTTCACCATTACTGCAAGGGAATATCCGATCAAATACTGCAATGTTTATTGTTTGAAACAACCGATCCGAAAGCGCCCCTTCAGGCCATCGAGTATTTCGTTTCAAAAGATCTTTCCCGGAAGCTCCCGAGAATCCAATGGCATCGGTTCTTTCACGATCACAAGGTCGAAATAGCCACCGGTCGAGTCCAGGTATTGGATGTGCCGGCAGAAGAAGCCAAAGCCATTGCGGAAGCCGCCTCCAAAACAGACGGGGTGATTTACCATCTTTGGCAGAAGGGTCAGGAGTTTCCTGATGGAACGGTGACTTTTCCACAATCTTTGGGGCATTCTTTTCCGCAACCCGAATAACCGAAACCTTTAAAGGGAGGCATTGGTCTCCCTTTATCTTTTGCCGGGGAGAGAAAATGTCTAGAGTGAGTTTAAATCCTTTAGGGCTGATTCCTTTAAGCATCACCCTTTGCATATTGTGGGTGGGTATCAGCGGAGCCTCGGACCCTGAAGTGCTGAAACCCCGTGTTCCCGCGGACCAGATTGAGGATGTGAAAACATGGGAAAATCCTTATTCCGCCACAAAAGGAAATATTGAAAAAGGAGAATCCATTTTTCGCGGTAAGGCATTTTGCGTCACCTGTCACGGGAAAGACGGCAAGGGCCTCGGTCATATTCCGGGGCTCCGGGGAAAGCTGCCACGGGATTTTACCGACAAATCCTGGCAGGCCAAGCGCACCGATGGAGAGTTGCTATGGATATTGAAAAACGGCAGTTCGGGAACCGCTATGGCTTCATTTATTCCTCGTGTGCTGACCGAGGAAGAGGCCTGGCACGTCCTATTGTTTGTGCGTTCACTGGGAAAATGAAGATGAATCAAGCGGCCAAATACAAACTGGAAATATCAGCAGGGGAGGGTCCCCAAAAATGACATCGGTTTTTAAAAAAGCCCGTTGGTCCCCTTATTGGGTTGGGGTTGCTATTGGGGTTCTTTCATGGATCACTTTTGCTTTCATGGGGAAAGCCCTGGGAGTTTCAACCACTTTTGTTCGTGCCGTGGGGACCGTGGAAAAAATGGTCGCCCCTGAATATGTGGCTGACACCGGGTATTTAGTGAAATATCTGGGAAACCCCGAAAAACCCAAACCGGTCTTCGAGTGGCAGTTTGCCCTGGTGGTCATGCTCCCTTTTGGAGCTTTTGCCGCCGCCCGGATATCCCGTACCCGGTTTGAAGAAACCGTTCCGAATCTGTGGGCGTGGCGTTACGGTGCATCCAAACGAGTTCGTTATGGGGCGGCATTTCTGGGAGGAGTGATAATAATGTTTGGAGCCCGCCTTGCGGGAGGTTGTACTTCCGGACACGGCATTTCCGGCGGGCTACAACTCGCTTTATCTTCCTGGATATTTTTTATGTCCCTTTTCGCAGGGGGGATCGCAACGGCGTTTCTGCTTTATGGAAAAAATGGAGGCGACCATGTTTGAGAATTTCTTTGCTGATCCTGAAGTTCTGGCCCAGGGGGCGCTGACCGGGTTGATTTTCGGCTTCCTTTTGCAAAAAGGGGGTGTCACCAGATTCGGTGTTATTGTGGGTCAATTTTTACTCAAGGATTTCACCGTCCTCAAGATCATGCTCACAGCCATTCTCGTTGGTGGAATCGGAATCTACGGGATGCGGGCGGTGGGCTGGGATGTTTCGCTGCACATCAAAAACACGGCACTTCTTGGGAACGCTCTGGGAGGCTTGATCTTTGGCGCGGGCATGGCTTTGTTGGGTTACTGCCCGGGAACGGGAGTGGCCGCTCTGGGTGACGGTTCCCGACATGCATGGTTTGGCGTCCTGGGCATGCTGGCAGGGGCGGCGATCTTTGCAGAGGTTTTCCCGTGGATGAAATCCAGTGTGTTGGGAATCGGAGATTTTGGGAAGGCAACCCTGCCCACCCTCACGGAGCTTTCCCCCTGGTGGTTTTTAACTTTGCTGGCGATTTTAGCGGCAGGGATTTTTGTCACCCTGGAACGCCGGGAGAAAAAACGAAAAATTTTATCGTTCTCTGAGAAGAAAAGCATTTCGGAAGTGTCTTAGTTTTAAGAGAATGAAACGGCATCAATATTTATCCAGAGGTCTTGAATCGTCTGAACTCGGCTTTGCATTGAGTTGATTTCTGACATGATCAGGATCAGATGGTTTTTTTTCAAAACCCTTTTATAGGAGAAATCTCATGAAAAAACTAAATTCGGTAATTATTCTCACATTGTTCATTGGGTTGACCGCTTCAGTTGCATTTGCGGGAGATTACAAGTCGGTGACGATTGTAAAACCTCAAAGTGGTTTTCCGTTATCCAGTCCGGTCACCGTTTGTATGGCCACTTGGGGAGTGGAAGTGGAACCCGCTAAAAAAGGAGTGAATGAAGGTAAGGGTCATCATCACATCATAGTGGATGTCGAACTTCCTGATTTGAGCAAACCCGTTCCCAAGGATGCCAATCACATCCATATGGGAGATGGATCGAAGTGCAAAACCATTAAACTCTCCGCAGGCAAGCACACAATCCGAACTTTGTTTGCCAAGGGGAACCATATGCCTTACACGCCGGCGCTTTCAGACACAGTGGTCGTCGAAGTCAGGTAAGGTTTTAAATGAAGTTTTACAGGAGGCCGTAAAGGTTGGCCTCCTGTAAATTTCTTCTTCCAGGCCATCCACTATTGTCATTCTTAACTTGCAAGGGGGAACCATGGTTGATCGAAAACAAAGTACCATTTATGACCGGGCGAGATTTCTGATAGTTTCAGGGCTTGCTTTTGCGCTGACCCTATTGCTCTCGCCGCAGGTTTTTGCCGCAACGAATAAATCAGATATTTCTATTTCAATTGAGTCCCTGGATAAAGTGGATACTTATCTTGCTCAACACAGGGGTCCCCCAGAGGAAAGAGGATTCAGACACGGACATCGGGGAGGCCATTGTCCTGACATGGATTTTGAGAAAGGCTGTGCCGGCGGAAAAGGCATGCGGCATCGAAGGGGAATGGGGATGCATCACGGTGGCGGCCAAGGTGGGACCGGCCAATGCCCGCAACCCCGAGCAACCGTGAAGGCGCCGGATGAATATTATAATCTCGTCAATCCACTGGAAAACACTCCCGCCAATATTGAAAAAGGCCGGTTGCTATTTTCGGTGGACGTTCAGCCGACCTGCGTCATGTGTCATGGGGACAAGGGGGATGGGACCGGAGGTTTTGGCGCCGATATGAGCCCCAAGCCAAGAAATTTCACCTGCTCGGCGATGATGAAAGATATTCCAGATGGACAGCTTTTCTGGGTCATCCAGAACGGTTCGCCCGATACGGGAATGCCGCCTTTTCAGGGATTGCAGGATGAGAAGATCTGGCAACTGATTCTTTACATACGCAGTCTAGCAAAATAAAAATTTATGAAGCCAAGCGCTTTGAATACACAGGGGGAAGATCATGGAAATTGCTAAGGAAATTAGATCCCGTTCAACCCACATGCCACTATTATTAGCCGTTTTATTTGCCCAACTGAATTTCGTTGCCCCTGTTTTTGCCGAAGCCTACGAACTGGGAGAAAGACTGGTCCAGGATCAGTGTTCCACCTGCCATAAATTCCAGGGCACTCATGAATCGAAGTTCAACCTGAAAGGACCGGACCTGATGTGGGCCGGGGACAAATATCAGAGAGACTGGTTGCTCCGTTGGCTGACCGGAAAAGAACCCAACCTCTATCCTAAAGGTTACCGGTGGGATAAAGGAACGAGGGCTCAGCCGCATGTGGTGTTGTCCAAGGATGGGGCAGAAAACGTAGCGGATTATTTTGAAAAGAATCTCAATGACGCCAGAGTCAAGAAGAACGCCATCGACCTGTCCGATTTCAGCGAGATGGAATCCGGGTTCGGCGCAAAAATTTTCAAAGAATTTTCCTGCCTGGGTTGTCATCAAATAAAAGAAGACGGCAAGTCCATCGGAGGCCCCATCAGCGCCGACCTGTTTGATTCCGGCAACCGCTACAATGTGGACTGGTTGTTGCGGTTCGCGTTGAATCCACAGGACTTCACCCCGCACAGCGGCGAATACCTGGCCGACCTCAGTGAACTGGGGGTTCGTTACATCGTCGGATACCTGATGACCCTGGGAGTGGAGGACTATAAATTTTATGAGCCGTGGAAGACCGATCATTTCAAAAACGCGGATGCAAGCCGCGGGACCCCTATTTACAAAGAATACTGCGTGCAGTGTCATGGCGCCAAGGGAGAGGGCGACGGTCCCGGAGCTTCCGGTTTGCAACCCAAACCGGCGGCGCACGCAAAAATGGCGCTCAACGAATTTCCGGAAGATTATCTTTACAACGTCATCTATTACGGCGGCAAGAGTGTGGGGAAATCCCCCAGCATGCCGGACTGGGGGCTGACCATTCCGCCCCAGGGCATCGCGGACTTGATCGCCTATCTACGGGTGACTTTTAAGGGGGAGCCGGGCGCATAGGCCGAGGCGCCGGGGAAGGTGAAAAAAGCCCGGGGCGACTGCCCGCAAAAGCGAACCACCAAAGCGGTCTCTTTTAAATACAGTAACAAGAAAAACCCTCTAAAACCCACACCCGCTAATTTGAAAGCTGGGAAAGAACTGTATCAGAAAAAGGCGAAACCCATGGCCTGCAAGCTCTGCCACGGAAAGTATGGAGACGGCAGGGGCCCGGGGGGAGCCGGTGTGAGTCCTGCGCCCCGGAACTTCACCTGTGCGGCCACCATGAAGGATATTTCCGATGGGCAGATATTCGGCGTGATAAAGGAAGGCTCAAAGGGAACGGCCATGCCCGCATTTAAAAATCTTAAGGACAGGGAAGTGTGGCAACTGGTTCATTATATCCGCGACTTGGGAAACTGAGCCCTTTTAAACATTGGTGCGAAACGTTATGCCAACGCTGTTTTAATATTCATCATAAGGTGACACCATGAATCGAAATCTTTTACAGAAAAGAACGTTGTGGTTCACAGTTGTTTTAATAATTTTGATAGGGGTTTGGCCTGGACTCGTATTGGCGAAGGAACCCTTGCAATGTCCGCAGCCAAGGTTCACCAAACAGGCGCCGGATGAAATTTATAACCTGGAAAACCCTTTGGAACCGACGCCTGAAAATTTAAAAAAAGGCAAGTTGCTTTACCTGACCAAAGCAAAGCCCATGCCCTGCAAGCTTTGTCATGGGGCGAGCGGTGACGGTAGAGGACCGATGGCGCGTGGATTCGATCCTCCGCCAAGGGACTTCACCTGTTCGGAAACGATCAATGGCGTCCCGGAGGGTCAATTGTTTTGGATCATCAAAAATGGTTCGCCGGGCACGGGGATGCTGGCGTTTAAGGGGCTGAAAGACGAGCAAATCTGGCAAATTCTCCTTTATGTGAGACAGCTGGCTCAATGAAAAATGAGGACGAAGAACTCTATCTCAAAAAATCGTAAGAGGTAAATCATGTCATCAGATAAAAGTGAGCAATTATCCCCTGAAGCGGAGAAACAAATCCGTAAGCGTACCGAAGAGTATCGGGTTCTTCATAATGTGGCTAAATCCCTGCAATCCACCGAAGGCACGGAAAAAATGTTGCAGGAGGCCATTAAGGCCATTGTCGAATATGGGGAACTCAAGGTCGAATACAAAGCGGGAATATTTCTGGCGGATGAGGAAAAACGAGTCCTAAATCTTTATACGTGGATTGGAAATTTTTCCAATGAGTTTCTTGAGTCTGAAAAAATTGTCCCTTATGGAGAATGTCTTTGTGGCCGGGCGGCGGCATCGGGAGAAATGGTCATCAGTAATAATTGTTTTACCGACAAGCGCCATGACAATCAGTTCAAAGACATGACAGCCCATGGCCACTATATTGTTCCTTTAAAAAGCCGGAATAAACTCGTGGGGATTATGTTTCTTTATACCGACCCGGACCCACCATGGTTCGAGCGCAATCAGGAGATCCTTTTATCCATGGGTAGCCTCATCGCAGATGCCATTGAGCAGAGAAAGGGGGAGGAACAAATCCGGATAAAGAATAAGGAAATGCATGATTTAAATGAACAGAAAAATAAATTTATCGGGATCGCCTCGCATGATTTGCGCAATCCGCTGTTCCTCATCCGGTCCTACAGCGAAATATTGAAAGATGGATCTCTTGGGACGGTCAATGAAAAGCAAAAGAAACTTCTGGAGAAAATATTTAACTCCAGTGATTTTATGAAGGCTCTCCTTGAAAACCTGTTGGATATTTCAAAAATCGAGAGCGGAAATATCGAACTGGATAAAACGGTGCAGGACTTCAATGAGACCACTAGAAACCAGATGGAGTTGTTCGAGCTCCTGGCGCAGAAGAAACAAATCAAGCTCCACCTGAAAACGGGGGATCTCCCTCCCTTTGCCTTTGACAAAAATGCGGTGATTCAAGCCATTGGAAATTTTATTGGCAACGCCATTAAATTTTCCCCACCGGATACTAATATTTATGTCTCGACAGAAAGCCGGGAAAACAAGGCGTGCTTTTCAGTTCGGGATGAGGGTCCGGGAATTTCCGAAGAGGATCAAAAATTATTGTTCGGCGAGTTCCAAACTTTAAGCGCGAAACCCACCGGTGGGGAAAAGTCTACCGGCCTGGGATTGGCCATCGTGAAAAAACTGGTCAACCTTCATGGCGGGGAAGTCGGGGTTTCCAGCGAACTGGGTAAAGGCAGCACCTTCTTTTTCACCCTTCCCCTGGATTGAAAAATTAATACTATTTTTAAAATCAGAATAAAATTTGCTCTATGGATGTTTCTAACTTCGAACCAAAACCTTGTGTGTTCAAGGAGGATCCATGAATAAGAAAAAACTGACTGAAGTGGCAAAGGGTTTGAGGATAGAGTACCCCAGCAGTCCTCACAAAATGCTGGGTGGCTATGTGATTTTGGTGCGTTGCCTGGACAAGTGCCGGGCGTATCTTGTGGGAACCAATGGCGACTATAATTTCTGGCCCTGTTCCCTAAGTGTGGAGTTGGAGGTTTTCACCGAAGTTGACCATGAAAAATTCAAGGATTTAGTGGCGACTGGAGCAACCGATTAAGAAGTCGCTGATTGGGTGCATGATGAATCCAGAGTAAAAGATAAAATGGAAATCATCTTCGCGTTTTGCTTCCTCTGGGGGGCTATACATGTGGTCCATAATACCCGACCCGCGACGCGGGTCGCTGTTCGTTGACCTCTGACTCAGACACTTTGACCGCTATCCCTCGAAATACCCCTCCCGCATCACGGGTCACTGGTTGCTGGTTCCCATGATCGCTGAACGACTACCGCCAACCTGTCCAACAAAATAGGATCACCTCAGTTCTTAACTTTTCCTGATAGAAAAATGATGTGATGGTGCTAAATTATTTAATTCCCCGGATCTTCCCTTCCACAACATCAATGTTATCCGCCTGAGGATTTTTAGGAAGTCCCGGCATGCGCATGATGTCGCCGGTGATGGGGATCAGAAACCCGGCTCCGGCGGCGATCAGGATTTCCCTTACCGTGACTGGAAAGTTTTCCGGCCGGCCATAGATTTTGGGATCGTCGGTGAGAGAAGTTGGCGTTTTTGCGATACATACCGGCAGGTTGCCATAGCCCAGTTTCTCGATGGACTTTAAATCCCGTTCCGCCTTCCTGGTATAGCTGATTTTTTCCGCGCCGTACATATCGCGGGCCACCGTTTCTATTTTGGTGGTCACCGCATCGTTCCAGTCGTACAGGGGATGAAACGGGGACGATACTTTTTCCGCATGTTCGACTACGGTTCGCGCCAGATCCAGCCCGCCTTTGCCGCCCTCAGCGAACACATTGCTGACGGCGAAAGGGACCTTTAGACGGGTTTCGCAATGTTTGCGAATGCGATCGACTTCTTCGTTGCGGTCCCCGGCAAACCGGTTGAGGCAGACGATTGGTTTTTCGCCAAATTTGGCGATGTTTTCCACGTGTTTGTCCAGATTGCTTATCCCTTTTTCCAAAGCTTCAAGGTTGAGACCGGACAGTTTTTTCAACCCCACGCCTCCGTGCATTTTTAAAGCCCGACAGGAAGCGACGAGAACCACGGCGGCGGTGTCCAGGCCCGCGCTCTGGCATTTGATGTCGAAAAATTTTTCCGCGCCGAGGTCAAAACCGAACCCGGCTTCAGTGATCGCCCAATCGGACAGGGACAACGCCATCTTCGTGGCCAGCACCGAATTGCATCCGTGCGCGATATTGGCGAATGGCCCGCCGTGGATAAATGCGGGAACCCCTTCCAGGGTCTGCACGAGGTTGGGAAGCAGGGCGTCCTTGAGGAGAGCCGTCATCGCCCCGGTGGCGTTCAGTTGGCCTGCAGTGACGGGCTCGCCCTCATGGGTGAACGCCACTAAAATCCTATCCAGTCTTGTTTTCAAGTCCTCGTAACTTTCCGCCAGGCAAAGGATCGCCATGATCTCCGAGGCGGCGGTGATGTCGAACCCGCCTTCCCTTGGGATTCCTTGCAAAGCACCACCCAACCCAAGAATAATATTTCTGAGCGCTCGGTCATTCATGTCCATCACTCGTCGCCAGGTGATGCGCCGGGGATCGATGTTCATTTGTTTATCGTGATAGATGCGGTTGTCGAGCAGGGCCGAGAGCAAATTATTAGCGGAGGTGATGGCGTGAAAATCTCCGGTGAAATGAAGATTGATCTCCTCCGCCGGGATCACCTGACTCAATCCCCCTCCCGTGGCTCCGCCTTTCATACCCAGGCACGGCCCCATGGAGGGTTCGCGAAGCGCCAGGCAAACCGATTTTCCCATTTGCGCCAAAGCCTGCCCAAGGCCGATGGTGGTCGTGGTTTTGCCTTCTCCCGCCGGGGTGGGCGTGATAGCGGAAACCAGAATGAGTTTTCCGTGTTGAGGATTTTTTTGCAGGGCCTCCAGACGAACCTTCGCCTTCGTGTCGCCGTAGGGGATGATATCCGCGGTTGTCAACCCCAATGACGCGGCGATGTCGGTGATGGGTTTTCCGGAAAACAACGTTTGATCGGGAGTGTCCATTATTACCTCAATTTGATACAAAAAGATCAGGCCAAGCTGATAAGGACCTAATCATCGGGGATGATTTGCGTCCCGGTTTTTCCTTCGACCGCCGGGACCAGGTCGTACAAGTTGGCGATTATCGCCTTTTTCCCTCCCGCTTTCAAAAAATTGATGGCGGATTCCACTTTGGGCTTCATGCTTCCTTCGAGGAAATGACCTTCCTGTAGGTATTTTTCCATTGTATCAACCGACGCCTGGGCGATCGGTTTTTGGTCAGGGGTATTAAAATTCAAATACGCGAAATCCACTTCCGTCAGCATGACCAGCGTGTCGATGCCAATCTCATTGGCCAAAAGGGCGCTGGCCTTGTCTTTATCGATCACGGCTTCTACTCCCTCCAGATCGCCGCTTTCCTTGCGGATGACGGGAATTCCACCACCTCCCGCCCCAATGGCGATGAAACCAAGACTCAGAAATTTTTGAAAAACTTTCTTCTCCACAATTTCCAAAGGGGTGGGGGACGGAACCACCCGCCGGTAGCCTCGGCCGGAGTCCTCTTTCAAAGCCCAGTCGTGTGTTTTTATCAGAAAATCCGCGTCTTTTTGCGAGTAAAAGAGTCCGATCGGTTTGCTGGGGTTCTTGAAAGCGGGATCATTGCTATCCACTACTACCTGGGTGATGACGGCGAAGGATTTTTTTTGGATCCCGCGTTCGACGCATACATTGTCGAATACGTTCTGCAAGATGTAGCCGATCCTGCCCTGGCTGTCGGCAACGCATACGTCCAGCGTGATCTGGCGGGGAAATTCGTTTTTCGTGAGTTCCTGCTGGCGAAAAATTTGCCCCACCTGCGGGCCGTTCCCATGTGTGAGTATGATTTTTTCGTACCCATTTTCAATCAGAGTGGCCACAGAGGCCATGGATTTTTTGGCGATGATGAACTCTTCATTTTGATGCGGATGGTTCATCTGAGGAACGTTGAGCGCATTACCCCCAAAGGCGATGAGAACACTGGGTTTCGGTGAGAATGGCAAAGTTTGCAGGACCCTTCAGGACAAAAAAGTTTTTAAAACAGATTCCAAATTGGGCGCGCCGATTTCCTTAAGTTCATACCGAACCCGTACCGAGGGTTTTTCAATTTTTAAAACCCGGCCCAGGTCGATAGGAGTTCCTATGACGACCAGATCGCAATCTGAGGCGTTGATGGTGTTTTCCAAATCACGGATCTGTTCCTCCCCATATCCCATCGCTGGCAGTAATTTCCCGATAAGCGGGTATTTGTGAAAGGTATCCTTGAGAGATCCCGTGATCCAGGGCCGGGGATCGACGATTTCTTTTGCGCCAAAACGTTGCGCGGCGATGACGCCGGCCCCATATTGCATTTCACCGTGGGTCAGGGTGGGGCCGTCTTCAACTACCAGGACACGGGAATTTGCAACCCGTTCTCCATTCTCCACAGAAATCGTAGACTCTGCTTCGATGATGGTTGCTGATGGATTCAATCTGGAAATATTACTTCTGACCGTCTCAACGTCTTCTGGTTTGGCGCTGTCCACCTTGTTGATGATGACCACATGGGCGCGCTTGACATTGACTTCCCCTGGATAATACTGAAGTTCGTGACCCGGCCGATGGGGATCAGCCACGACGATTTCCAGATCAGAAGCATAGAAGGAAAAATCGTTATTGCCCCCATCCCAGAGAATGATGTCCGCTTCCTTTTCCGCCTCTCGCAAAATTGCTTCATAATCGACACCGGCAAAAAGAACGTTGCCCATTTCCAGGTAGGGTTCATATTCTTCCATTTCTTCGATGGTGCAATTGTGTTTTTTCAAATCCGCAAGCGTCGAGAAACGTTGCACGGCCTGTTTTTCGAGATTGCCGTAGGGCATCGCATGACGGATGGCGACCACACGTTTTCCCCAGTGGGCCAATATTTGGGTGATTTTCCTGGCGGTTTGGGATTTGCCGCACCCGGTGCGCACGGCGCAGACGGAAATGACTTTTTTGGAGGATGAAATCTGAGTGCTATCGGGGCCCTGGAGCCAGAAGTCAGCCCCTGCCGCCAGCACGGTGGAGGCTTTGTGCATCACCTCTTCATGGCGCAGATCGCTGTAAGCGAATACGACCCGATTAACGCCCCGCTCGCGGATGAGATCTTCCAACCGGCTTTCTGGAAAAATCGGAATGCCATTGGGATAGAGTTCACCTGCCAATTTAGGAGGATAGATTTTATCATCGATACCTGGAATTTGCGCGGCAGTAAAAGCGACGACCTCATAATTCGGACCATTCCTAAAAACGACGTTGAAGTTATGAAAATCCCTTCCCGCGGCCCCCATGATCAGTATTTTCGTTCGTTCCATAAAATGCTGTTCCTGTGAACTGAAATTTTAAAAGTTTGATGTTGTGATTATTATTGCACCAAAAATGGCCGGGAGTTTGGATTTGATGAATAATCTATCATCCATCACAATTCTTTTTGTGATGGAATTTCTCCCGCCTTGGCCAATGCCATCCGTGTCATTATAGGACCGATCAACTCGAACAAAACAGTTGTCCCGGCTACAATGGGAAAAATGGTTCCACCGATCTCGGGAAATTTGTTGCCTGCGATGAGTGCCATTCCGAGGGCCACCCCTGCCTGAGGCATTAAAGCCAAACCCATATATTTCTTCACCAAGGGGCCAGATTTACCAATCATTGCACCCGCCCAAGCACCCGAAACCTGTCCGATCACGCGTGAAATTATGTAGGCTCCGCCAATCAGGCCCACCTCGGCTAATGAATCAATGTGGAGTGATGCCCCTGCCAGCACAAAGAACAGAATCATAAATGGCGACTCTATATTTTCTATAGCGTGAAATGGGCGCTCATGATGTTTAGCCAAATTGGCAACCACCCCGCCTAAAACCATTGACGCCAGAATAATTGAAACATCCAGATAAAGAGCCAGCCCGCCGCAAACGAAAACAAAGCCCAGAGCTTCCGGAAGCGTGGGTTTCCCCGGACGGATGCGGCCTGTCAGATAAGCCATCGGAACGCCCAGCGCGATGCCAACAAGCAAGGCGCCTCCCAATTCCCAGGCTCCGGCAAGTAACACATCGACACCGCCGCTTGTGCCCTGCAAGGACTGGGCAAAAGCAAACAAAATACTAAAAACAATGAGCCCCCAGGCATCATCTATTGCCACAATGGCGAGAAGGATATTTGTAAAATTTCCTTTTGCTTTAACTTCGTGTACCAAATCAACCGTGGCCGCTGGAGCCGAGGCCGGGGCTATTCCCGCAAGTATCAGTGCAATTTCAACGGGAACACCGATGAGGAAAAGAATCGAGAACATGATTACAACGGTTACCAACACCTCGCCGGCCGAAATCCACAACACGGCCCGGGCATTTTTTCTAAGAAAAGAGAATGCCAGTTTTTCACCCAGCAGGAATCCGATCATGAGAAGGGCTAAATCCGTAACAATTGGAAACCATGTCTGGCCTAATGCAGGCAAAAAGTCCAAGGCATCCGGGCCGATCAATAAACCAAATATTAGTAATAATGTAACCCTGGGTAGTTTTGTGCGACGGCCGATCGCATCAATCGCAGGAGCAAAAAGAAGAATTGCTCCTATGGTTAAAAATGTTTTGCTTATCGGTTCCATGTCTAACAGATTCTCTTTTCTGTTCCCTGTTCCAGTAGTTTTTTATTCCAAATAAGGTTTTTATAAATTTCAGTTATTAAAAAGATGGGCATACCGACAAATAAAATCAGACCCCAGTCATTCAACCCCAGCGCTACTGTGCCAAGAGCGTGTTGCATGAACGGCACATAAACGGCGGAGATCTGTAATAGCAGGTTGCTCGTCCAGGCAATTAAGACCCAGGGGTTGGAAAAAAAACCGATCTTTGCAATCGGCGCATAAAGAGAGCGAAAGTTAAAAATGGAAATCATCTGGATTACAATAATTCCGGTAAAAGCCACAGTTCGCGCCTTTGGGATGGCATCGTCTCCGCCACTGTTTAGATAATGGTTGAACAGCCACAAGGTCGCAAGTCCGATGTAACTTCCGTAAATCAGAATAATAAATAAACTTCGCCGATCCAGAATGGGTTCCGTGACTCTTCGGGGAGGCCGGCTCATGATGCCTCTTTCAGCGGGTTCCATTCCAAGCGCCAACGCCGTCACCCCATCGGTGATCAGGTTCATCCACAGAATTTGCACCGGCAATAAAATAAGCGGACCACCGAACAATACATTGATAAAAATGGCCACCGCCTCGCCCATATTGGATGACATCAGGTAGCGCACAAATTTCTGGATGTTGTCGTACTCGCGGCGACCCTCCTCGACGGCGTTGATGATGGAGGCAAAGTTGTCATCAGTCAAAATCATGTCGGACGCGCCCTTGGCCACATCGGTTCCGCGCACACCCATGGAGATACCGATGTCCGCCTGCTTGAGAGCCGGCGCGTCGTTGACTCCGTCGCCGGTCATGCCTACGACTTCGCCAATCTGTTGAAGCACTTTAACGATACGCATTTTATGCTCTGGGGTGGTGCGTGCAAATAAAACTTCTTCCTTAAGCGTTTGCCGCAGTTCTTCGTCATTCATCTCGTTCAGTTCCATCCCGGTGATTTCCCGCTCGGCTTTCATGCCAATATTTTTAGCAATGCTCATCGCTGTTTTTGGGTTGTCTCCAGTGATCATGACCACCCGTATTCCTGCGCTGTCAGCTGACCTCACAGCGGCAGGTACTTCCAGGTGTGGTGGGTCCATGATTCCCACGATGCCCAAAAGCGTCAGCTCGCGTTCGATTTGATTTTCATCAAGAGGAAACCCAAGCGGCAGTTTACGCCGGGCCAGTGCCAGGGTGCGAAGACCCATATCCGCAAAGCGTTGGATTGTATCGATAGCCTGCTTGCTATCCTGTTCGCTGAATTCTTTTTCCTCGCCGTTTTCGAGGACCCGGGTACATCGTTCCAGAATCACCTCGGGAGCGCCTTTGACATGGGCAATGAATGCCGAGTCCGCCGTCTCGATCACCGTCATCCGTTTGCGTTGAGAGTTGAACGAGAACTCGACCGAGCTTTTTAACTGTTCTTCAGGCTGTATCCAGGCTTTATAAGCCGCTACCACGAGGGCCGCTTCCGTCGGTTCTCCAATCTCATTCCAGCCACGATGATTTTTGGTGAGAGATGCGTTATTGCAATTCAAGCCCGTTTGGAGCAGAGCCAGCAGACCCGGCTGTTGTTTGTGATCTATTTTTCTGCCATCTATTTCAAAATGGCCTTCGGGGTCATAGCCGATTCCGGTTACGGTGAGTTCTCCAGAAGGAAGCCAGATGCGTTGCACGGTCATCTGATTCTGCGTCAGAGTGCCGGTCTTATCGGTGCAGATGACCGTGACCTTGCCGAGAGTTTCCGAGGCTCGCAAGCGGCGCAAAAGCGCACGTCGCTTGACCATATGCCGGACTCCAAGAGCCAGCGTGATAGTGACCACTGCCGGCAAGCCTTCCGGGACCACCGCTACCGCCAACGCAATGCCGGTAAGAAACATTTCCAATAACGGCTTGCCGAGCAACCATCCTGAAATCGCCACCAGGGCAGAAATGGTGACGGAAATAATCCCCAATTGTTTTCCCAGGACCGCGAGTTGACGTTGAAGCGGAGTGATCTCACGTCCGACGCTTTGAGTGAGCTCGGCGATACGCCCGAATTCGGTTTTCATGCCTGTAGCCACGACCGCACCAAGTCCATGACCGTTCACCACCGCTGTTCCCATCCATGCGAGTGAGGTTCTATCGGCGAGGGGGGCGGCCGGATCATTTGGGTCGATTCCTTTGTCGACCGATTCGGATTCTCCGGTCAATGAAGACTCATCCATTTTCAGGTTGATCGCTTCCAACAAGCGGAGATCGGCAGGCACGTGGTCGCCGATTTTCAACACCACCACATCTCCCAGAACCAGATCTTTAGCGTCGATTTTTTGTTCACTCCCAGCGCGCACCACGTTGCATTTGGGTTCCAGCATGCGCTTCAATGCCTGAATGGCGGTCTCGGCTTTCCATTCCTGGATAAAACCAAGAACGCCGTTGAACAGGAGAATCACCAGAATAGCAACCGCGTCGATCCATTCACCAAGCGCTCCTGCAATGACAGCGGCAATCATCAAAATAAAAATCAGGATGTCCACAAACTGTCGCCCAAAAACCACATACCAGGGAATTCTCCCTGTCTCCAGCAGGACATTGGGGCCGTATCGGTTTAGTCGAGTTGCCGCTTCTTCTGCGGAAAGTCCGGTATGCTGATTGGCATCCAACCGCTTCAAGACATCCGGCACTTCCAGACAGTGCCAAACTACGGAGGCAGGGTGTTCAGGGGCTTGGGTTGCCTTTTGACTCACAGGTTGGTTTCTCCAAAGATAAAATCAATGAATGTGGGAGAGAATATGGTGAACAACCTTTTCTATGGCTTCATTCACTTGAGGAGAAAGAGCCTCACCGAATTGAAAATTTTTGCCCTCAATACCATATACAAGCATTTGTTTTGGCAGTTGGTTCAAGTTGCGGGCCATTTCAATCGCCTCTGCCACGCTTATATTGTGGGTCGAAGTATTAAACAGCCCCGCAGGGATCGTTTTTTTAACCGCATTTATTATTTGAAAGGTACCCGGTTTGGATTTTGAGGAAACCGCATCGACCAGCAAGACTTCATCGTAACCTTTCCAGATGTCCAAAAGAGCCAGAGGGTTACCGGCGATTTCCAAAACTTTTAAACGGTCATTGGCCGAGCGTTTGATTCGCCGTGCGACCTCTAGGCCTGCCCGGTCATCACTTCTAAAAGGATTGCCGATTCCTATGACCAATACGGGGGTCGCCATGCTTATTGTCCCTCGACCCAAATAATCATTCCCGATCCATCTCCAGTTTCAGAAAATGGGTGGCACAAGAAATACAGGGATCGTAATTTCGAATGGCCTGCTCGCATTGCCAAGTCAGTTCAGCGTCAGAAAGATCAAGATATTTTTTAACAAAATGCCAGAGATCGTTTTCAATGGTTTTTTGATTTTGCGAAGTGGGAGGAACGATCCGGGCATCCAGAACTTTTCCGGAGTCATCAATCGCGTATCGGTGATACAGCATTCCTCTGGGAGCCTCCGTGCATCCATGTCCCGTTCCGGCTTTGGGTTCGATCTCAATAAAAGGATGGTCGGGCATTTCATAATTTTCCAATATGCGAAGCGCTTCATCGCAGGCGTAGAGAACCTCGACGCTACGAACGATAATGCTCTTAAACGGATTTTTGCATGTTTTGGTCAAGCCCGCCTGTTTCGCCGCTTCCTGAGATATGGGCGACAAGCGGTCAAAATTCAAATTGAATCGTGCCATGGGGCCGACGAAATAAGCGCCGCGTTCTTTCAACACCGAGTGCAGGGCGTTGGAGTGCTCGACATGCTCTTCCTCGAAATGCTGATTGAACTGGGAAATATCGATATCGAGCCCGGCGCTGGAAACCAGCCTCCCTTCATTGATAGGGTATTCGTCAGGGTGACGAAGTGCGACGAACTCGTAATCCTGTTCAAACTCGGGAAACGGCAATTTCGCAGTCCAGCGAACCGTTTCCAATGCGGCGTCGCGAGCCCACTTGAGTTGTTCGGTAATTTCTTTCAATTCCCGCTTTTTAAAAACTTTATAAAAACCTCCCACCCGGACATTGATAGGATGGATTTCACGGCCGCCTATTTTGGCCATTAAATCGTTTCCAGCCTTCTTGAGTTTTAGACCACGCTCCACAATAGCCCCATGATCCTTAGCCATCTTAATCGCATCCTCATAACCCAGAAAATCAGGCGCATGCAACATAAAGATATGAAGCACGTGGCTTTCGATCCATTCGCCACAATAAAGCAGACGCCTCAGTTCTCGAAGTGGGCCTTCAACTTTAACTCCGAGTGCATTTTCCATCGCATGCACGGAACTCATCTGATAAGCGACAGGGCAGATCCCGCAAATGCGCGCGGTGATATCCGGCACTTCACGAAAATCCCGGTCGCGTAGAAAGGCCTCGAAAAACCGCGGTGGTTCGAAAATTTTCAAACGAACCTCCTGAACGGCATTGTCCTTTATTTTTATATATAGCCCTCCCTCACCTTCTACACGGGCGAGTGTATCTACCTTAATGATTTTTGTTCCATCCTTTTTATTTGTCATGCTTTTCGCTTTCTTCGCGAAACGAGTCCGCCCAGGCGTTGAATGTGCGGAACACTCTTTTGATCTCGTCGTCGGACGCGCCCGACTTTTTCCAACCTTCGCTCATGGATGACGTGTTGGGATTTTCCATGGGGCCGAAACATCCGTAACAACCGCGTTGATAGGACGGACAAATCGCCCCGCATCCAGCGTGGGTGATAGGCCCAAGACAGGGGGTTCCGCCAGCCACCATCACGCACACCGTTCCCCGGCGTTTACATTCGATACAGGTGCTGTGGGCAGGAGTATTGGGTTTGCGTTTAGCTAAAAAAGCGCTGATCACTTCCAGCAATTGCGTTTTATTTATCGGACAGCCGCGCAATTCAAAATCCACCGCAACATGTTCGGCAATTGGGGTCGATTGATTCAGGGTGTCGATGTAGGCAGGGTTGGCATACACAATGGAAACAAATTCCTTAACGTCCTGGAAATTTCGTAACGCCTGTATTCCGCCGGCGGTGGCACACGCGCCAATGGTTATCAGGGTTTTAGAGACGCGGCGAACTTCCTGAATCCGTTTCGCATCTTGGGGAGTGGTGATGGACCCCTCGACTAAAGACAGATCGTACGGCCCTTTTAGCACCTGGCGCGTTGCTTCGGGGAAATGAGCGATCTCGATCTCTTCCGCGACTGAGAGCAATTCGTCTTCGCAATCTAAAAGGCTCAGTTGACAGCCGTCGCAGGAAGCAAATTTCCAGACCGCTAATTTTGGTTTATCAATTTTTGTCATGTTTAAGCTCTAAAACGTATTTATGCTGGAAACGGTCCCTGAATTATTCTAAATTTCGCGAATCCCGAAAAACGGACTGATTTCGGCAAATGAGAACACCGGCCCATCTTTACAGATGAAGGCAGGCCCAAATTGGCAATGCCCGCAAAACCCGATCGCGCACTTCATGTTGCGTTCCATAGTGACATGGATATTCTTTTCCGCAGTGCCGCAATTTTTCAACTCGATGACGGCAAACCGCATCATCACCTCCGGTCCGCAGATCATGGCCACGGTATTAGCGGGATCAAACCGAACACCAGGAAAAAGAGTGGTCACCACCCCGACGTTGCCTTTCCAGTTAGGGCCAGCGGAGTCGATCGTGACCCGGACCTGCACACCATATTTCCCCCGCCATGTCTCAAATTCTTTGGTGAATAATAGATCTTCCTGGGTTCTGGCCCCGTAAAGAAGTACGATCTCCCCAAACTGGTCACGCTCTTCCAACAGAGCATAAATAGCGGGACGCAAAGGCGCGAGGCCAATTCCACCGGCTATAATCACAATATCATTTCCCCTGGATTCCTTCACGGGCCAGGCACTGCCGAAAGGGCCGCGCACACCCACCATGTCGCCCGCTTTTAGATTGGCCAGGGCGCGGGTCACTGTGCCGACATTGCGAATGGTGTGGTGGCAAAGATTCGGTTTTCCCGGATCTCCACTGAAGGAAATGGGGACTTCCCCCACCCCAAACGCATAGAGCATGTTGAACTGTCCGGGCTTAAATAATTTTTCCTGTTCATGAATCTCAGGCTCCACGCACAGGGTGAAGGTGTCGTGAGTTTCCCGGATCACCCGCTTTACCTTCCGGGGTTGAGGAATCATTGGGTTTGACGCGTCCATGCGCGTTCCCTACCGTTGCTGTTGAACGCCGTAGACGTCCAACAACTGCATCCTGGCTGCCTCCAGGGCCTTGCCTAAGACAGGAACCAGGCGGCTCAGCAATTCGTAACCGAAACTGTGATCTTCAAGGCATTTATTGCGCAGACATTTTCCATCCAGGGTGATGGCTCGGGTGAGCTCCACGGCTTTGGCATCGAACTGCCAATGGTAGGGTGGTACCAGCCAAGACCAGCCTAAAATTTCCCCATCGCTGAAGGTCTGCAGATTGATCGGTTTCTGTCCAGGAGGACTGCTTTCAATGGCAACCTTGCCTCGGCGAACAATATAAAATTGATTGGCTTCCTCACCTTCCCGAAAAACGAACTGCCCCGCGTCGAACCGCACGTTGGACGCACATCCAACAATCAATTCCAGATAACTCTTTTCCAGGCCTTTGAAAAAAGGATGTTCGGCTATTAAAGGTTCCAGGGTGTCCATGATCTACCTTTCCTTGTCGGATTGAACAACTGATTCCAAAGATGATGATTTTCGTATGGCCTCGACCTCCTCGGTCAGATCGATAGCAACCGGGCACCAGGTGATGCAACGCCCGCAACCCGTGCACCCCGATTCGTCAAACTGGTCGATCCAGGTGGCGAGCTTGTGGGTGAGCCATTGTCGGTACTGCGACCGGGTTGAAGCGCGCACACTGCCTCCATGCAAATAGGAAAAGTCCATCGTGAAGCAGGAATCCTGTTTTTGCCAACGCTCGGCGTGTTCTCCGGTGATGTCGGTCACATCCTCCACCGTGGAGCAAAAGCATGTCGGGCAAACCATCGTGCAGTTAGCGCAGGACAGACAACGGTTCGCCACCTCATCCCATCTCGCGTGATCGTGGTTCTGCACCAGTAAGTCGCGGACGCCTTCGGTATTGAGTTTCCGGCCCATATTTTTCGCCGCATGAGAGATTCTATTGTCCGCTTCCGCAACCTCGGTTTCTTTTGCAGGTTGAACCTTAAGCCCGTCAATTATTTTTGCCCCCTGATCTGTCCCCGTCTCCACAACGAAGTAATGACGGTCCTCTTCGAGAATTTCAGTCAACGCCAGATCGAACCCCGATTCTGCTCTGGGACCCGTATTCACGGAGACACAAAAACAGGTTCCTCCCGCCTGAACACATTGCACACCAATGATCAACGCCGCTTCCCGTCTTTTCTCATAGGATGTATTGCGGTAGTCTCCTTCAAGAAAAACTCTGTCCTGGATAGCCAGCGCATGAATTTCACAGGACCGCACACCGAGAAAGGCGTATTTGGGCGGCGGTTCATTTTCCGGGATGATACGAAAGTCATTTCCCTCGCGTTTAGCCTGCCACAAACGTTTTTCCGGCGGGTCCAGAAAACGCTTCCAGGTATAAGGTCCCACCACGTAACCGAACAACGCCTTATCCGAACGCTTTTTCAACCGGTAAATGCCACCGTCCTGTTCGTCTGTCCAGCCTTCAGGGAGATCCTTGTCAGAGGTCAATTCGTCATACACGATGGCCCCGTCTTGAAGAGTTGGTCCGATGACGGTATAGCCCTGGCCTTGCAGGACGGTAAACAGCCCGTTCAGGTCATTTCTTTCTAATACCACTTGCTCACTCATGCGGGGATCGAACTCCAGGTAAGTCAGGTTTCCTGCATTTTACGTTAATAATTATCCAGTTGCGATCATATTACCCATTGCCAATAATTTCTTTGGCTATCCAAAATTCATTCATAAAACTGTCAATAGTGGATTCTTTTTTCCTTTTGACACACAATACAAGCAAATAAATCCTATCCCCTTTACACTGAGGGCAGGTTATTTTTTCAAAAACTGAAAATTCACAAAATATATTTCATTTTTCTCTCTCTTATCTAAGATAAGTAAATATAACGGTTTATTCCCTGTTCTTCCAGGTAGTTTGAGTTTCTTAAAAAGGTTTTGCCGTGTTTAGAATTGTTGATAAACAGGAGCTAGCCGCCGGAGTCTTCCGCTATGTCGTGCAGGCGCCGGAGATCGCCAAAAAAGCCCAGCCCGGCCAATTCGTCATCCTGAGGCTGAACGAACATGGAGAGCGGTTTCCCATCACCATAGCCGATTGGGATTCTGGGAAGGGAACGTTGACCCTGTTTGTCCAGGCCATCGGAAAAACCTCGATTGAAATGAGCCAAATTCATGTCGGAGACTCGATCCTGGACCTTGTCGGACCGCTTGGACTGGCGACTGAAATCGAAAATTTTGGAACCGTTGTGCTGGTGGGAGGAGGGTTCGGAATCGCCGCCATTCACCCCATCGCCAGAGAGCTGACCCGCGTCGGCAACAGAACCATTTCAATATTAGGCGCTAGGAGCCGCGATTTGGTTCTCATGCAGGATGAAATGAAAAGAGTCTCCAGTGAAGTGCGGGTGGCAACTAACGATGGTAGTTTGGGAACCAAGGGGTTGGTCACTGATGTTTTGAACGGTATGATAATCAAAGGAGAGTCTATTGACCGGGTGATCGCAATCGGACCACTGGTCATGATGAAAGCCGTTTCGGACTTGACCCGGCCCTTGAAAATTCAAACTAGGGTCAGTTTGAATCCGATCATGGTGGACGGCACCGGGATGTGCGGCGCTTGCCGGGTGACGGTCGCCTCGGAAATGAAATTCGCTTGTGTGGACGGCCCCGAGTTCGACGGGCATCTGGTCGATTTTGACGGTCTGATCAATCGATTGAAAACTTATCGTTCGGAAGAAAAAAAATCGCTGGATCAATTTTCGCAAGTATTGGATGATGAATGCAGACTCGGCAACCAATAAAATACCCTAACAATCAACTACGAAAAACCAGACAATGAGTGCGCCAAAAGGAAAAAAAATCCCCCGCCAGCCCGTTCCTGAACAGTCTCCCAAAGCCCGGAGCAAAAGCTTCGATGAGGTGTCTTATGGATACACACCGGTCATGGCCATGCTGGAGGCATCCCGTTGTCTTCAGTGCAAAAAACCCAAATGCGTGATGGGGTGTCCCGTGCATGTGGCCATTCCAGAGTTCATCAAACTGGTTGCGGCGGGTGAATTCATTGCCGCCGCCCGAAAAATCAAGGAAACCAATTCGCTTCCTGCTGTTACCGGGCGGGTTTGCCCACAGGAGGACCAGTGCGAAAAACACTGTGTGCTGGGTCTTAAAAACGAACCGGTTGCCATTGGACAATTGGAGCGGTTCGCCGCCGACTACGAACGGAGGGAAGGAAAAATCGAAATTCCCGAACTGGCCCCTTCAACAGGAAAAAAAATCGCAATTATCGGGGCCGGTCCCGCTGGCCTGACGACGGCGGGGGATCTTGCCAAACTGGGACACGAAGTGGTGATCTTTGAAGCACTCCATAAAGCCGGCGGTGTGCTCTTTTACGGTATCCCGCAATTTCGTCTGCCCAAGGAAATCGTCGACGCTGAACTTGAGTATCTCCAGAAAATGGGTGTTGAAATCAAAGTCAACTACGTCATCGGAAAAATAAAAAGCCTTGATGAATTGATGGCCGATGAAGGATTCGATGCGGTCTTTGTCTCCACCGGTTCCGGGCTTCCTTACTTTCTGGGGATTCCTGGAGAAAATCTCAACGGAGTTTATTCAGCCAACGAGTTTCTCACGCGGGTCAACCTGATGCATGCATGGGAATTTCCAGTATTCGACACGCCCCTGCATGCGCACAAAACCATCGCCGTCATTGGTGGCGGCAACACGGCGTTGGATGCGGCCCGGACGGCGCTCAGGCTACCATCTACTGAAAAGGTCATGATTGTCTACCGGCGTTCCCCGGACGAGATGTCCGCCAGGGATGAGGAAATCAAACACGGTAAGGAAGAGGGCATTGAGTTTCGTTATCTGGAAAACCCCGTTCGTATTTTGGGAGCAGACGGCCGGGTGACGGGTGTCGAGTGCCAGAAAATGAAATTGGGAGAGCCCGACAGCTCCGGCAGAAAGAAACCCATTCCCATCGAGGGAAGTGAATTTGAAGTGGAAACTGACGCGGTGATCATCGCTCTTGGAAGCGGGACGAATCCTCTGATCGCACAAAACACCGAAGATTTAAAAACAGATACCGAGGGCCGCATTAAACTTTCCGACGCGGACATTCAGAAAACCAGCAAAAAAGGGGTGTTCGCCGGAGGCGATATCGTGACCGGCGCGGCCACGGTCATCTCTGCTATGGGAGCCGGGAAAAAGGCGGCTCTTGGCATCCACGATTATGTTATGAGTCAATAATTCCAACCGCGTTCTAAATTTTATAAACTCTCGGATTCCTTATGGGAAATGACTCTTTAAAATCCGGCGTTAGATCGAAGCCCTCTCCCAAAGTAAACGGAGAGATGATTCGTATTCACGGTCAAGTTCAGGGCGTTGGGTTTCGCCCCACGGTCTGGAGGCTGGCTCATGAACAGGGTGTGTCCGGCCAGGTGTTGAATGATGGCGAAGGCGTGCTCATCCAGGCCTGGGGGAACGCCGAAAGCCTGAATACGTTCCTCTTTCGATTGCGGGAGGAAGCGCCGAGGCTGGCACGAATTGACTCGATTGACCGGACCGTCATCGAAGGTCAGATTCCGCCGGATGATTTCAACATCATCGAAAGTTTAAGAGGGCCAGTCCGAACTGCGGTCCAACCAGATGCCGCAACCTGCCCGGCCTGTCTGAAAGAGACAATCGATTCCCGGAATCGTCGGTTTCGATATCCCTTCACCAACTGCATTCACTGTGGGCCGCGTTTTTCGATAATTGAACAAATTCCTTATGATCGTAAGCGTACTACCATGGCGAGTTTCGTCATGTGCGTTGATTGCATGGCGGAATATTCAGATCCGAAAAACCGTAGATTTCATGCCCAGCCCAATGCTTGCTCTGTGTGTGGGCCGAACGTGAAACTTCTGGACGCGAAGGGCGTAATGATTTCGGCCACGGACCCCGTTGCCGAAGCGGCAAATCTTTTGCGACAAGGATTCATTGTCGCCGTGAAAGGAATGGGAGGATATCACCTGGCCTGTTCTGGCATCAATGAAGAGGCTGTGTCTCGATTGAGGAATAGAAAACATCGCTGGGACAAACCCTTTGCGTTGATGGCGAGAGACATCCATCAAGTCCGACAGCTGTGTCAGGTGAATCTGGAAGAAGAGGCTCTATTGACATCGGTGATGAATCCCATTGTCTTGCTTCAGAAAAAGGGTTCCAGCCTTGTTGCGAAATCGGTTGCGCCCGGTCAGAAAACCCTTGGCGTGATGCTTCCCGGAACGCCTCTTCATCATCTGCTGATGCAGGAGGTTGAAGACACTTTAGTCATGACCAGCGGAAATATTTCGGATGAGCCCATCGCCTACCGCGATGAAGAAGCTATAGATAGACTGCAAGGTATCGCAGACTATTTTTTAACTCACAATCGGCCGATCCATATGCAGACGGATGATTCGGTCACCCGGATTTTCAGGAGCGAAGAGTTCCTTGTCCGTCGTGCAAAAGGTTATGCTCCGAGTCCGATCAGGATGCCCGAACCATTTGTGAGACCGGTCCTGGCTTGTGGAGGACATTTCAAAAATACCTTCTGTCTGGGAAAAGATCATTCCGTCACTATCAGTCATCACATCGGGGATTTGGAAAATTATGAGTCCCTGACTTCTTTTAAGGAAGGGATTGAGCATTTTATAAACCTCCTAGAGATTAAGCCAGAAGTTGTGGCCTTTGATATGCACCCGGATTACCTTTCCACTCAATACGCCAGGCAACTGGAGGGTGTTAAAAAGATTGCTGTTCAACATCACCACGCACACATTGCCAGTTGCATGGTGGATCACGGATTAAAAAATGAAACGGTTATCGGAGCGGCTTTCGACGGCACGGGCTACGGCACGGACGGCGCGATCTGGGGAGGAGAATTTTTACTGGCCGATTATCGGCAATTTTCGCGCGCCGCTCACCTTGAGTACCTTCCATTGCCGGGGGGGCCGGCAACCATCCGCGAACCCTGGCGCAGTGCCGCCGCTTGTCTGGACCATGTTTATGGGGATGGTATGGAAGCACTGGGCATTGACTACATAAAAAGACTGGATAAGAAAAAGTGGCAGGTTCTCAAACAGATGATAAATAAAAATCAGAACTGCCCGCTTTCGTCAAGTATGGGGAGGCTATTCGATGCTGTATCATCTCTTTTGGGAATCCGCGATGTTGTTACTTATGAGGGGCAGGCGGCTGTGGAGCTTGAACAATTGGCGGATGAAACCTGTTACGACAGTTATTTCTGGGACTCGGTCAAAGGAGACTCCCCCATGATCGTGGGAATTCAAACTTTAATCAAAGCTCTTGTTGATGACATTCTTCAAGGAACTGCTGTCTCTAAAATTTCCTCCCGCTTTCACAACAGTGTGGCGGACATGACCGTTTCTGTCTGCAAACGCATTCGACAGAAAACTGGTTTGGAACGGGTGGTTTTAGGTGGCGGGGTTTTTCAAAATATGTTTCTTCTCAATCGCCTGGTTTCCAAATTGGAAGAAAGCGGTTTTCGTGTCGCCATTCCCCGGCAGGTCCCCGTCAACGATGGAGGGATTTCTTTGGGCCAGGCGGTAATAGCCAACGCGAGATTTAGGGAATCCGTTTCGACTCAATGATAAGGTTTATTATATGTGTCTTTCAGTACCCGGTAAAGTTTTAGAAATCACGGAAGAAGACGGTTTCAAAATAGGGCGAGTGGAATTTTCAGGGATCACCAAGAAAATTTGCCTGCAATATATTCCTGATATCCAGGTGGGGGAATACGCCCTGGTCCATGTGGGATTTGCGATTTCCAAACTCGATGAAAAGGAAGCGGCGAAGACACTTAAGTTGCTGGCAGAATTGGGGCAGGTGCAGAATGAATCGGAAAAGGGTTCTTCATCGTGAAATATATGGATGAATACCGGGACGGAAAGTTAGCAAGAAATATTGTTAATGAAATTTCCCGGATTCTAACTCGCAACTGGGTGATCATGGAAGTCTGTGGTGGACAGACACATGCGATTGTGAAATATGGTCTCGATCAACTATTCCCAAAACAAGTGGAATTGGTTCATGGTCCCGGCTGTCCTGTTTGCGTGACTCCGCTTGCGTTGATAGACAAGGCTCTCGCAATCGCTTCTCGCCATGATGTTATCTTTTGTTCTTTTGGCGACATGATGCGCGTTCCCGGTTCTGTAGACGACCTGTTGCAAATCAAAGCACAGGGAGGGGATATTCGCATTGTTTATTCTCCTTTAGATGCCCTGAAAATCGCCAGTGAAAACCCGGATAAAAAAGTGGTGTTCTTCGCTGTGGGATTCGAAACGACTGTCCCCGCAAATGCCATGGCGGTTTGGAAAGCCAAAGAAGACAGTGTTCGGAATTTTTCCATGCTCGTTTCGCATGTGTTGGTTCCTCCTGCGATGACGGCCATTCTCAATTCACCTGAAAATCGCGTCCAGGGTTTTTTGGCCGCCGGTCACGTTTGCTCAGTGATGGGATACTGGGAATACGAACCCATCTCCGCTGACTACCGTGTTCCCATTGTGGTTTCCGGATTCGAACCTCTAGATATCCTGGAGGGAATTTTGATGGTGGTCCGGCAACTGGAACAGGGCAAAGCAGAGGTGGAAAACCAATACACAAGAATCGTCACACGACAAGGGAACACGCTGGCTCAGGAAAAAATTCTAGATGTGTTTGATGTCTGCGACCGGAAATGGCGGGGCATCGGAGAAATTCCCAGAAGCGGGTTAAGGTTAAAAGATGAGTTCAAATCGTTTGATGCCGCAAAAATTTTTGAAACCAAGCAAATTCAAACGCAAGAATCTCCATTGTGCATCAGTGGAGAGATTCTTCAAGGGTTGAAAAAACCTGACGATTGCCCTGCATTTGGCGGGCAATGCACTCCGGAGAATCCTCTAGGAACTACCATGGTATCTTCCGAAGGCACCTGTGCCGCGTTTTACCAATATGGAAGGCATGAATTTCATGGACGCACCGAGTCAAGATAAGAAACCTGATGTGGGCGAGGAATTGGGAAGTTGCCCGATTCCGATTCATTCACAATCAAATATCCTGTTGGGTCATGGAAGCGGCGGCAAGTTAAGTGCCGACCTGATTCGAGATGTTTTTCTGTCCACCTTCAAAAACCTCTTTCTTGATAAACTGAACGATTCGGCAATCCTCCCATATAAAGGTGGGGAACTTGCTTTCACCACAGATTCTTTCGTGGTCGATCCCGTTTTTTTTCCTGGAGGAAACATCGGTAGCCTCGCTATCCACGGTACAGTGAATGACTTGGCCGTCAGTGGAGCGCGCCCACTTTTTGTCAGCGCCGCGTATATTCTGGAAGAAGGATTTCCCCTGGAAAGCTTGAAAACAATCGTCGCGTCAATGCAACAGGCTTGCGAAGAATCCAGGGTGACCCTGGTCACCGGGGACACAAAAGTGGTCGATAAAGGCAAATGTGATTCTATTTTTATCACGACTTCCGGGATTGGCGTGGTGGAAAAAGATCATACCATTTCTGTGGACCAGGCCAGGCCCGGTGATAAAATCATTATAAGCGGGACAATCGGTAATCACGGCATAGCGATTATGTCTGTGCGGGCGGGGATTGATTTTGAGACCGGGCTGAAAAGCGACAGTGCGTCTCTAGTCACACCGATACGGGAGATATTAGAAGTGAGCTCTAATATCCATTGCCTCAGGGACCCAACTCGAGGTGGTCTATCCAGCACCTTAAACGAAATCGCTCAGGCCTCAAAAGTCGGGATTGAATTGGAAGAGACAAGCATTCCCATTTTGGATCAAGTCCGGGGAGCCTGTGAACTGCTGGGGCTGGATCCTTTGTGCGTGGCCAACGAAGGAAAATTTGTGGCAGTGGTCGCAGAGCAGGATGCGGATAACGTATTGCGGCAGTTACGAAAAAACCCTCTGGGTCACGAGGCGGCGATCATTGGTGAAGTGGTGGAAGACCACCCCGAAATGGTTCTCATGCGTTCTCCCATTGGAGGCAAACGCGTGGTTCAGATGCTTCAGGGAGAACAGCTTCCAAGGATATGTTAGAAAGGGCTCCCAGTTTTTGAACCTTTATAATTATGGTGATACAGATGCATGAAATGGGAATCACCCGAAATATTGTTTCCATTGTTAGCGAGCATGCCAAAGGCGCTCGCGTTAAACGAGTATCTTTGGAAATAGGAAAGTTGTCAGCGGTTCTACCTGACGCGATCCGGTTTTGTTTTGATGTGTGTGCTGAGGGGACGGAGCTGGAGAACGCCGATTTGGAAATCATCGAGATTGCTGGTCGTAAAAAATGCCGGGATTGTCAAATGATAACGAAAACTAATCAGGTGTACGGGCCTTGTGATGCGGGTCCTGGAACACCACGCCCATTGCAGGAGAGGAACTGAGGGTGAAAGAAATGGAGTTGATCTGATGTGCACAACCTGTGGATGCGGCGAAAATTCCGAACCCAAAATAATTGATCTCAGCACCGGGGAAATTGTTTCAATTGATTTAACCGAATCGCATGACCTCGCGCACTCTCATCCTTACGATCATGGTCACGGTCATTCTCACCACCCTCAATCCCACCTTTCTGACTCTTCGCCTCGTAAAACTGTGAATCTTGAAAAAGAAATTCTCGCAAAAAATGACTTCATAGCCGAACGCAACCGGAAATGGTTCCAAGCAATGAACATCCTTGCTCTCAATTTGGTGAGTTCCCCTGGCTCGGGGAAAACAACTCTTCTCGAACGCACGATTCTAGATCTTGGCAAGCAAATTCCCTTCCTTGTAATAGAGGGAGATCAGGAAACCATGAACGATGCAGAACGCATTCGCGCCACCGGTTGCAAAGTGGTGCAGGTAAACACCGGCACTGGCTGTCATCTGGAAGCCAATATGGTGGCTCGGGGAATTGAAGAACTTCGGCCGCCTAAAAATTCTGCAGTGATGATCGAAAACGTCGGCAATCTGGTGTGCCCGGCATTATTCGATCTGGGAGAAAAATCCAAAGTCGTTATTTTATCGGTCACCGAAGGTGATGACAAACCCCTCAAATATCCTCATATGTTCCGGGCATCGGACATCATGATCCTGAATAAAATAGATTTGTTGCCACATGTTCAATTCAACATGGATAAATGCGTTCAACATGCAAGGCAAGTAAACCCCAATATTAGAGTGTTTCAACTTTCCGTCACCACAGGAGAAGGGTTGGACATATGGTTTCACTGGCTTAGGCAACAAATCGTTTCCATGGCTACATCTTAAGTTTTCTCATCTCATTTCCATTTTAAAACAGGACATTTACAATGAGCGTGGAATGGAAACTCTAACGTTAATTTACCTTGCCGCGGGTCCTGGCATTGCGGTTGCCGTATATATTTATTATTCCGACAAGTGGGAACCTGAACCCAAAACCACGGTTGTTAAAGCTTTTTTGTTAGGTGGTTTGGCTTGTTTTCCTACCAGCTATATTGAGGGGGTTTTTGAAAAAGTTTTTAGTTTGCAAAATATCTTTACCGAAGGTTCCAGCGCTATAGGGTGGCAACAGGTATTTTATGCTTTTATCGGCGTGGCGTTGGTGGAGGAATTATGCAAATTTATTTTCCTTAAAGGATTCATTTACGATGACCGGGAGTTTAGCGAACCTTTTGATGGAATAGTTTTTGGAGGAATTCTGGGATGTGGCTTTGCAACCGTTGAAAATCTTTTTTACGTTTTTCGCCTTGGCCAGGAGGCGGGAATGCTGCGGTTATTCACAGCGGTTCCCGGGCACGCTTTTTTAGGAATAATTTTGGGCTATTTCATGGGAAGGGCTAAATTCAGTTTTGAACCTGAAAAAGAATTGTGGAAGGGCCTGGTTTCAGTGGTCATCATTCACGGGATTTATGATACCGCGGCTTTCTCCCGTACCGGTTGGGCCTTTTTTGTAATATTTGGAATGGTTTTTCTGAGTATTTATTTTGGGCTGAGAGCAAAAAAGGATTTGGAAAAACATTCTGCTGTTATTGAGTTTTCACCCGCACAATTCATGCTTGTAAAAAAAGGCATTAAAAAAGGTCCTCTGCAATTAAAAGATATTCGTTGTTTGCTATCGGAAGGCAAGTTAAGTCCGGAGGATTTTCTCATTGCTAAAAAAGGGGGAAAAACCAAATCGATAAAAGAGATTTTTTCTTCCAAAATAATTTCACAATATAAAGGTTTGACCAAAATACCGACCCAGGGGCAGTCGATAAGCTTTTTTTTTATTTTATATGGGTTAACCTTTGGCCTTTATTTTTATTTCTGGTTTCTTAGGAATTATCGAAAATTCAGGAATCATAAAGGGGTTAAAATAAACCCTGAATTACAATTTTTGGAGCTGTTGATACTCTCCATTATTCCATATTTTGCTTTAGGAATAATTCTTGGGAAATTAATTAATTTCCCTTTTCAACCTTTTATTAAAGCTTCTCTGGATTGGATCGTTGCGGGGATACAGACCGCCTTCTTGTATTTCCAACTTCGAATGATCAAAAGATTTTTGAAAAGGCGAATAAAGGGGAGTTTTAAAGTTCTAACTATTATCCTGCAATATTTTGTCTTAGACGGGGCAATCAAAATGCTTCCTTCAGACATGCCCTATTACCCATATTATGCGATTATCCTGATTTTATTTCAGGGAGCGGTTTTGGCCCTGGTTCAAGCAGATTTAAACAGGTATTGGCAACAGGAAAGGAGACGATTGGCCGAAGCAAAATGAATTCACTCTTTAATGGTAGTTGGGCAATGCTAAAAACTTCAGCAGAAGACTGGAATCCATGAACAAAACAAGAACAATTGCATTGATCGTGGCGGTGGTGGGCTCGTTGCTTTATCTGAAAACTATTTTTTTGCCGGACGGAAACTGGGGAAAATATCATGACTCTGGTTGGGCGGCATTTAAGGGGAAGAATTATGTCGAGGCGGAAAAACAATTTTTTGATGCCCTGAAAGAAGCCGAGAGATTCTCAAACGATGATCCGCGATTGCGGCTGACACTAAATAATCTGGCAGAAACTTATCGAGATCAGGCAAAGTATTCCGAGGCCGAGCCGTTTTATAGGCGCGTACTGGAGAGAGACGAAAGGGTCCTGGGGCCAGAACATCCTAATGTTGCCGCGAGCCTCAACAACCTGGCAAATAATTATCGCGTTCTGGGTAAGTATGCAGAGGCGGAACCACTATATCAGCGGGCCCTTGCGATTTGGGTGAAAATCCTGGGGCCGGAGCATCCCCTTGTTGTCCATATTCAGGTGGGTTACGCTGAATTACTTCGAAAGACGGGTCGGGTTGCGGAAGCTGAGAAGTTGGAATCTCGCGTTAGCACTCCTCAGACCAACCCATGACTATAACCGAAAAAGTTATGATTAACTATATTATAAATCGTCGAGAATTTTTTGACGCTTGACTTTATATTCCTTTTCATCAATCAACTCATCACGTTTTAATTCTTCCAGTATTTTCAGTCTTTTTTTAATGCCTAAGGTTGGCGTTGCAGGCGCGGCTTGTTTTTCTTCAGAAGGAGGGGAGGGATGTATTATTCGCTCGAGGTCGGGCTTGATTTGGTTAAACACAATCCAATTGGTGATCTCTTGCACAAGGTTCTTGATTTTTTCTTTCGTTTTATAGGACTGATGGGTGAGGGGAACCAATCGCCATGGATCGCCACTGACAGAAAAATCATCCACTGTTCTGCGGATTCTTTGAATTGCAGTCATTCGCCAATGGAGACCCTCCGTTGTTAAAAATGTATCTCCCATCAAAGTGGTTTTTCCCGCCGCATTTTTTACCCGGAATGTAATTCGTTGATCCGGATCAGCAAGAGTAAAATTTTGCAGAATCATTGGCGTCAATCGCTGGGTTACTACGGTATTAAATACCCGTCTTTTATTCGACCAGGAGACTCCCCTTTTTTGGTAGGCCAGGGAACTCATGGCTTTAAAGAGAGTGGTTTTATCGAACCGATAAGGTTGAATGACTTGTAGGCGGTAATTCTCTTTTTCGTGGTCTATAAACGGTTGGAGCGAAACGGAAATTTGGATGTTGTCAGTCGGGAGTTGGCCCGCAAGAAACTTTTGCGGAAAAAATAAAATATAAAGGCAGGAAAAAACTATTATTCGCACTTGGACCGGGGTAAGTTGTTTTGGCCCATTTTACAAATATTGTACATAAGCTGGCAATAAAAAATCAATAGGCCAGGACAATTCCCAAAACTCCCGTGTGCTCCTTTTCAGGGTGAAAGCGGTTGGTACTTTCAATATCCGCCGTAACCTCGGCCAGAAGTTTTAAGTTTCTCATCAAATAGTAGGTTAGGTTGGCTGTGACGGTATTGGCATCGAGGTCTTGCCGGCCATATACCTTGACCCGGTTGTATAGAAGGGATAAAAGCCAATCTTCGCCAAATTTTTTCGTGACTCCCGCAAAGCCACCCCAGGAGCGGGTGTCATCCACAGTAGCAGGGCCGAATCTAGGATTCGAGTCTTTCCCATAAAGAAAATTGCCCCAGAGATTCCAGTCCTCAAACAACCAGAAATTAAAAACCGGCCCGATCCTGAAAAATTCATTGCGGATTTTTGCGGAATTATTTTCCCGGCCACTGTAAGCATAAACCCCCAGGTTTTGCTCGCCTACTGAGAAATCTACTTTCCCATAGAAATTTTTAAAATTGTCCGAATCGAAATTCCGATCACTGTCCGCACCACCAATCCCGTTGCCATTGGCGACACCCGCAACCAGACCCATTCCAAGGTTTTCGGTCACATCAAAATTGTATGTTGCTTCGACTATACGATCATAGGTGAGGCGGAATCCACTGTCACTGATAGCCGTGACGTAATAAGTGAAGTCCTGAAAAGTGAGACGTTGTTCGCGGGGAAACAATACGTCCGTTACTTGAAACTGGCCAAACCGGAGGTCTAGGTCAACGTCTTTATAGGCGTCATTTAAGTGAATAAAGGCATCTTCCACGCCCCCAACGTCACCACGCTCATCGAAAAGGAAATAAAAATAATAAGAAATATTTTTTGTGAGGGGAGCGCTGGATAATATTTTAATTGTGAAGGGACCCTGAATATCAGTATTGGTCTCTGTGTCGTTTCGCACTCTGAAAAACGAATCCGCTCGAATAGCTAGAGGCAGATGGTTTAAAAGCTGTAATTTGTCGTCTCCTGTCTCTATATTTTGCTCTGCGAGATCTCCTTCGGAAAAGCGATAGCCGTTTCCTGCAAATGCTTCTCCAAAGCTGTTGAGTTTGGGAAATCCTATATGGCAGGTCGTACAGCTTAACTTATAATTTCTGGCAAAGAGGGGAATGGCCTCTGCCATGCCAGACAAAAAGCCGGTCGCAATGAATATCGCAAATAAGGAAACAATAAAGGACTTAATTCGAATATTTTTACCCACTAGGTATCTTCTTTTAATTGCATCTTTCAGGCAAACTATTCTTGGGTCGTCCGGTTTAACCATCATGTACGTACAAGAAATCATAGGATTCCTGAAATCATTTAGAAATTTTCACTAAATGGAGAGGTCATGACTATATATGAGGAAAAACAGGTTTTCAATAACTTTGTATGCTGAAACACTCTCCCTATGTAAGGAGAGTCATGATGAGAAATATATTCCCACATTGCGATGACTTTATTTGTGTACATCTAAGAGAACGGAATAACGTGACCTTTAAGATAATCTAATTAATCTGAATCTTCTCTTGCCGCTGTTGATTTCATGCTCTACACCAAATACTGCATTGATTGACAGAGTGATTGGGAAATGCAAAAATTTACACATGATCAAAATATAACTTTGCCATAAAGATGATTTGTTTGTTCGGGGTGATTTGTATATAAAATCTGGATTGAATTTGTTGGATTTATTTGAAAAGGGCGCAACGTGAAAGCACTCGTTCTGGATATTAAGCGTGAAGAGTGGGAATCCACCCAAGGAATGGATTTCATTGATGTTCCCGAACCGAAACTGGACGAATCAAAATATCCAGAAGATTCGAATAAGGTCATCATCAAACCGAAGTTTACAGGGTTCTGTGGTTCGGACAAGGGTATCTGGTTTCGCCACGCGTTCAAGGACATGATCTTTGATTCCCTGGAAAGGGAAGGCAAGTCGCGCCGCATTTGCGGTCACGAGTTGTTGGGCGAAATCGTGGAAACGGGCTCATATTCCGCTAAACATTATGGTTATAAGCCCGGTGATATTGTATCTACGGAATCCCATATTTTCTGCGGCAAATGTTACCAATGCAAAATTGGCGAAGAACATGTGTGCGCGAATCATTTGATCATTGGAATTTCAACCGACGGCTGTTTCGCCGAGTCCGTCAAACTTCCAGCAAAAGAATTGTGGCCGACAGACGTGAATGCAATTCGCCCGGAAGTTGCGGCGATTCAGGAACCGTTAGGGAATGCCGTGCATGCTTGTAGCAAAATCGATCTTCGCGGTAAAACCGTCGCCATTTTTGGTTGTGGCACGATTGGTCTATTTTCAATTTTAGTGGCGCGAGCAATGGGTGCTACGACTATTGTGGGCGTGGACCCAAATCCAGAGAATTTGCAAATGGCCGAACGATTGGGTGTGGATCTCACAATTGTCGTAGATCGTGAAAAGCAAAATGAAACAGGCATTGCGCCTGACAGAGAAATTGTCGAATCTATCCGACAATGCTGTGGTGGCGAAGGTGTGGATGTGGCAGTTGAGATGTCGGGAAGCAATCAGGCGTTGAACACAGCCATTTCCGGGACTCGCGCCGGAGGCGATATCATTTTATTCGGGTTATCCGCAGGCGATTTTACACTGACCGATTTTCAGAACATTATTCTACACGGCAAATCTCTGCACAGCATCGTGGGGCGCCGTGTGTTTCAGACCTGGTACATCATGAACAACCTGCTCAAGTCAAAAGTTCACAAATTGCAGGATAAAATTTTTGATGTCATCCTGAACAAGGGGCAGGAGACTATTGTGTCGTTTCATCAGTTCGACCGGTATGAGTTTGACCGGATCATTCAAGAACATCCTAAAGTCATTTTGAAATATTAAATATCCGACCCAGGAGGAAGCCCATGCCCGACAGAATGACTGAATTCATCAGAGCGGAATTGGAATCCATTCGGACTGCCGGGTTATATAAAGACGAACGGGCGCTTCTTGGCCCCCAGCAGGTACGTATCCAAACCGCTGGCGGGGAGGTGTTGAACTTCTGTGTTAACAATTACCTTGGCCTTGCTAATCATCCTCAGATCATCCAGGCTGCCCAAAATGCCCTTGATCGTTATGGTTATGGCATGGCATCCGTTCGCTTCATCTGCGGAACTCAGGAAGTTCACAAAAAGCTTGAAGAGCGGGTATCAAAATTTCTGGAAACAGAAGACACGATTTTGTACTCCTCCTGTTTTGACGCCAATGCCGGTTTGTTTGAAACTCTACTGGATGAGAACGACGCTGTTATCAGCGACCGGTTAAATCATGCGAGTATCATCGATGGAGTGCGCTTATGCAAGGCCCAGCGCTTTCGTTACAACCATGCCGATATGGACCATCTGGAAACTCAGTTGAAGCGGGCTGAAAAATACCGGTTCCGAATCATTGCCACTGACGGCGTATTCAGCATGGATGGTGATGTGGCTCCCTTGAATGAAATCTGTGATCTGGCGGAAAGTTACGATGCATTGGTCATGGTGGATGACTCGCATGCCACCGGGTTTTTTGGCCCCAAGGGACGAGGTAGCCTTGACTATAGAAATGTCATGGGGCGAGTGGATATCATCACATCCACTTTTGGCAAAGCACTTGGTGGGGCTTCCGGAGGGTTTACCAGCGGTAAAAAGGAAATTGTAGCTCTTTTGCGGCAACGGTCACGGCCATACCTGTTTTCCAATTCTCTTTCACCCGTGATTGCCGCGACGACCTTGAAGGCCATCGAACTTGTTACGGAGTCTTCACACCTGCTGGAAACGTTGCGGGAAAACGTTGCCTGGTTCAGAGAGAAGATTCAGGACGCCGGATTTAAAATCCGGCCAGGAGACCATCCAATCATTCCGATCATGCTGGGTGAGGCCCGATTGGCACGTGACATGGCTGAGGAAATGCTAAAAGAAGGAATTTACGTGGTCGGCTTCAGTTATCCTGTTGTACCCAAAGACCAGGCGCGGATTCGCATCCAGATTTCCGCCGCTCATAAAAAAGAAGACCTCGATCGGGCGGTTCAAGCTTTCAAAAAAGTTGGCCAGCACTTGAAAGTTCTAAAATATTAGAAAATCTCACTTTGCTGAATAAAAGAGTCGGGATGAGAAGATTTGAACTTCCGACCCCTTACTCGTGAAATGTATATCTTCAAACGAATCTGAATTAAAGTTGGAAATTAACTAGAAAGACATTCGTTTAATAGTTCTTCGACAGTTAACTTCAAAGTTTAAGGTAAACAAACTTGGTCGCTCATCTCCCCACGGCATTATCTTCGTTTTTATTTTCCACTTGACCCGCGTCGCTGGGAGAATATTTTTTAATTAGGGTAGAATGTTAATCAGTCTTAAAAGCAAAATTTAAGGCCTAACACACCAAGCCACTATAACAAAAATATAGCTCTCATTTCTGACCCACTCAGGAAACTACGTTTTGTTCATTTTTGGGCTACCCCCCCCCCTCGATCTTCTCTATTCCCAATAGCCGAGATCAGGGGCACGGGAAGCTGAACCCAGAACCCGGAGCTTTAAACTTGGGACTTGGAACCTGGAACTTGGGGGGAGCGACTTGGGTTTCTGGGGGGAGAGGCTAATTGAGCTGAGGATTGCGTGGCAATTTGTTTTAGGGTAGGGGAGGCAGGGTACAAAATATTTTCCACCTATTATTCTTTATAATCCCATAAGTTGAACAAGGGAGTGCAGTTCTTGGGCTGACTTTTACGAACAAAGGGTCAGGCCATATTGACCTAACCCTTTGTTTTATATGGTCGGGACGAGAGGATTTGAACCTCCGACCACTTGACCCCCAGTCAAGTACGCTACCAGGCTGCGCTACGTCCCGTATTTAAATTATTTCCTGTCTGAAACGCTCTTTTGGGCATCTAAAAAATTTGCCATCCAGTATGCTTTATTGGATGCGGCTTGTGTTTTTTTCAGGGACGAGGCCCTTGCGGATTTAAATAGAAAATAGTTGATCTTACAGGGGATGTCAATAGAATACCAACGGGTTCCTTGCATAAATCTCAATTCTTTTGAACCCACTCAATTTCCATGATACAATCCGAAAAATCGAATGTTTTCAATTGGTTCGAAGCAATAGAGCAGGGGAGAACTCTTAAAATTCTGCCGGGCTTTGTGCTGTTTAAACAGTTGAGTGTTTTATGACACCATTTTTATGTTCAAAATGAAGAACCATCAAATTACCGGGGTGATATGAAAGTTGTTAATGTTAAAAAATCGGTGGCTTTCAGCCCTGAAAAGATGAAAAAGGTCAGCCTTTTCGATACGGACAATTTCTTTTGTGATGTATATTGTCTGGAACCGGGGCAGTTTCAAAAGATCCATTCCCATGATGGACCGGACAAAGTTTATTTTGTTCTTGAGGGAAAGGCGATGGTGACTGTTGGCTCCGAGGAACGGGAATTGACCGCCGATGAAATCACCCTGGCCCCAAACGGGCAGGATCATGGCGTGGTCAATCATACGAATGAAAAACTGGTGATGCTGGTTTTTATGGCTCCCAAGCCGTGACCGGATCGGGATCTTTTTTTTGATCTTTGATTTGTTACGCGGAATATAAGGAATTTTCTGATGATTTATCTGGTATTTCCATCTTCCTGGCATCCTTCGCAACCCTATCTAAGCCTTCCCAGTCTTAAAGCATTCCTTGCCCAAAACGGCATCCACGATGTGGTTCAACGCGACCTGGCGATTGAACTGCTGGACGATTTATGCACCTGGGAAAAAACTAAGCCTTTGTACGAGCGCATCGTGCGCGAACTTGGAGATCTGGGGGCGAACCCTCGCAGAAACAAATTCGAGCAGGAAAAATACGCCAAACTACTGGAAGCGGAAGAAATCATTCCTTCTCTTAAAGACCAGATCGACGGCGCGACGGCGTCCATGCGCAATAAAGAGGATTTTTATGATCTGGAGCGCTATATGGAAAGCCTCAAGATCATTGACGTCTGGCTGGACAATATATTGGCTCCCTATTTTCCTTCCCAGCTGACGGTCATTGGCAGTCAGTTACGGTTCACCCCCTATTCGTCGGTGGAGATCATCGACTCGTTCAATCATCCTGAAGAAAACTTTTTTTACGACCTGTATGAAAAATGGTATCTGCCTTCTATTTTGGCGGAGGACATTGACATCCTGGGGATTTCGATCACCTCGGTGGAGCAGATCATCCCTGGGTTGACTCTGGCCTATATGGTCAAGAAACACCGCAAGGATATTCATATCACGGTTGGCGGAAGCGTGTTCACCAAGTTGGTGGATCGAACTGAGAAAAACGGCTCCCCAATTTTTAAATTTGTGGACAGTTTCGTGGTGCATGAAGGGGAGACCCCTTTATTGCGTCTAGTTCAGGAACTGAGGGGCGGCAAGGATCTTTCCAAAGTGCCGAATCTTGTTTATGAGGTGGACGGCAAAGTGCAGGTCAACCGACCCTTTGCCAAAGAAGAATTGAATCTGCTCCCCACTCCTGATTTTGATGGCTTCCCCTTGGACCTTTACTTTTCGCCTGAGCGGGTTCTGCCGATCATGGGGTCGCGCGGTTGTTATTGGGAACGGTGCGCTTTCTGCTCGATTCCTTTTGACCATATGGATTTTCATGTGCGTTATGCGGAGAATGTGGTCAACGACGTGAAGAAGCTCAAGGAAAAATACAACTGCGATTATTTTTTCTTCACCGACGAAGCCTTGCCCATCAACTTCATGAAAACCTTCGCGAGCAAAATCGTGGACCAGGAGTTGAATATCCAATGGACCGGCGAGCTTAAATTTGAAAAAAGCATGTTGAAGGAAAACCGCATGGAGCTACTGTATCGCTCCGGATGTCGGAAACTGATTTTTGGATTGGAATCTTACAATCAGCGGGTTCTTGATTCGATGAAAAAAGGGGTTGAGCTGGAGGTGGTGGACAAGACCACGGAAGAATGCCTGCGCATCGGCATCGCCATGCATTTTTACCTGATTTGCGGCTTCCCAACCGAAACGCGGGAAGAGGTGATGGATTCGGTCAACTTTGTTCTGGACAACCAGCGCCTGCTCGATTCACCGGGATTTTCGTGCATCGCTTCGCAGTTCGATCTGGAAAAAGGCACGCCGCTTGAGAAGAATCCGGCGGAATGGCACATCACGAAAATCTACACGCCGCCGGATCAGGATTTGAGCCTGGGATATTCTTATGAGGCGACGGTGGGGATGACCGCCGAGCAGGCAACGGAACTTTATCAGGAAATCGTCGAAAAACTGGGGCGCGAGGTGATGACTTTTCCCGATAACTACTCCCTTTCAGATGGCTTGTTGTATCTTGGCCACCATCAAAGAGAGGACATCCTGGAACGCCTCAATATTCTGGCTCCCGCGTAGCAATTGACTGCCTGAACGAAAACCCACCCACTCCTAATGCCCGTGGGACCCATCCGGTCCGTGTGCGTGGCCATGCGCCAGTTCATCCTCCGTAGCCTTCCGGACGGAAATGATTTCTACATTAAAATGCAGGGTTTGTCCCGCAAGGGGATGGTTCCCGTCGATTTTTACCTGACCGTCTTCAATATCCATGACTGTGAACATTTGCTCACTGTCGCCCCCGGTGTTGGCCTTGAATTGCATTCCCGGTTTGATTTCGGAATCGGCAGGAAACAATTTGCGTTCCACCTTCAATCTCAGTTCGGGGTTTACTTCACCATAACCCTCCTTGGGGCTGATGGTGACGTCTTTTTTGTCGCCCACAACCAGTCCTTCAAGAGCACTTTCCAATCCCGGCACAATTTGGCCCGCTCCCTGAAGGTAGGTGAGGGGTTTGCTAACATCGGCATTGCCCAATTCCATGCCTTGAGAGTTTTTCAAGTTGTAGCCCATGCTGACGACGGTGTCTTTTCTAATCATTATATTTTCCTCAATTGAATAATTTTCTGGAAATTTTAGGGTAATTCGCAGTTAAATTCGGTGGAATCCTAACACTATATTCTTTTTAGATACACCTTAAAGTTCTGGTGTGGAAAAAAATTTTGCTTGGGGGTTATTTCCACTTGGCGGTGGGAGATAGAGGGCCCATCCTCAAGGTTCCCATCCTGAATGCGGCCATAATCTCGAGAGAAGGAAGAAAATGCAGGGTCGGGGTTAAGTGGATATTTTTCAAAGAGGTTTGATTAGAATTGGCCGAGGCGGCGACAACCGCATCGAGAATATTCTGAAAAGGATCGACGTGGTTGCTCAAGGCCATTAAATAATGACTGCATTCGTTTTCAGATTGGCTGGAGTAAAGATGATGAATCAGCCCGGTCTCATTTTCAGTCAGCGAAAGAAAATCCTTTGCCAGGTTTTGACTGATAGACTCCCGATCCGCTTTGGACGACAGGGGATTTGTTTGCGAGGGGCGGGACAGGCCCAGAGTGAAAAGGAAACTGCTCTGGGCAAACTCCGGGAATTTGTTGTCGATCAAGATGGCGCTCAATGATTTCTCATTCTCCACCGCGTGGTTGTCATCTTGAATTTGCACCCGGTCCGCCAGGACCATTGCATGGACCTTGGCAATATTTTTTAAATGCACCTGGCTTTCCTCGGCGAGGTAATGGAGGAGATCCGGGTTGGACGAGAAAAAACAAAAAGTCAGATCAGGACCGGATACTTCATCCTCCTCCTCGTCGTCCTCTTCTTCAATATCATCCTCAAACTCCAGTGGACGAAAACCGGGAGGGTGTTGCGCCTGCCAGATAAAATTCCACAACAGCGTGCCGAAACCAATGGAATAGAGCAAATCCGAACCGGATGCCGACTCTCGTATTTCATTGACCAGCCCCGGAACATTGGCCGCGATATGTCCGATGCTCATGGCTTTTAGAGGAAGATCTTCGACACTGAAGGAAAGGATCAAAACGTTCTTTGGGGGCAGGGGAGTGATCCCGGTCTGGGCGCGTGGCATGTGAAATTTTCAATTACAGGATTAACAGAAAACAAACACCCCAAGGCCCCTTTGATTAAAGGGGGGCAAAGGGGATGGAGTCGAGCGACAATATATCCTGAAAACAATCCATACGCGAATATTTTGGTGGAGAGGAGCCCCAGCGATCAGTATCGGCCCGAGCCTTCGCGCCTGCCTTTTTCGTAGTCTGATTTGGATTTTTCATAAGATGAGGAATCGCTATTCTGTGTGCTGGAACAGCCCCCCAGGGCCAAAGGCGTCAGGAATGCCGCTATCATCGCTATTATCATCAACTTTTTCATTGGACCTCCATTGTTTGAGTTACCGATAATGTTATCTCACTGCTGGAAATAGCTGAAATCATTATTTTGTCGTCTCTATCACACTTTTCTTACATTTAATTTTTGGGAAGAATTATCCCGAACTTCTCAGGTGGCTTAAAAGGAGGGAGGCCAAAAATGCGACTCCAAAAGTGCAGACCAGGGTCGCGCCTGTCGGTTGATCCAGGTGATAGGATAAAACCAGGCCGGTGATGCTGGCAACAACACCTAGGATTGAGCCGATAAAAAACTGTGTGGTAATGGATTGGGAAAACAGCGCGGCACAGACAGCGGGGACAATGAGAAAGGTGAATATCAAAAACACGCCCGCTGTGCGGACGGAAAAAACAATCACCAATCCCAATGTGATGTAAAACAGAAAGTCTGAAGTCCATGACGGGGAATTCTGACCCAGGGGATTTTTGTAGGTCCGGGATTGTTCGATTAATTTTTTTCCTGTTATCCGGTGCACCATTCCGACGATCAGAATCACGCAGAAAATGAGCAACACTCCCTGCCAGTCGATCCACAGGATGGAACCGTTTAAAAGCGTTTTCAAATGCTCCGCCCCATGCGGCATCTGACTGGCTATGAGCAGGGCGACCGAAGCGCCGACGACATAAACGATCCCGATCACCGCTTCTTGCGGAATGCTGGCGCTGAGATTTCGGGTGGATGCAAAAAAAGCCGCCCCGGCCACGATGAACAATAACGATAATGCGAACGACCCTGGGGAATCGAGCTCCAGATGCATATAAAACGCCACGGTCGTGCCAAGCGCAGCCAACTGGGCGAGAGAAAGGTCGATGAATATGATTTCTCGTTTTAAAACATGACAACCGAAATAGGTGTAAACCAGGGTGAGCAAGATACAAGCGGCAATCGGTGCTCCCATGAATGTTAAAAATTCGCTCATAATTTTTTAGCGACTTTCACCGTTAACCACGGATAAGTGTTTTCCAAAGGTCTTTTCCAGTTTGTTTATCAGAACGTCAAATAAAGCCAGGTAATCTTTCGCTTCCCTGGTACCGCCTGCATAAGCGGGCAGGACCACCACTTCGCCCTGAGTCTTGCCGGCCAGCAGATCGGAAAATTCCTTTTCAAAAAAATTGGCCTGCAGGATGACCCTTGTGTTTGTCTGCTTCATCATGGTGGCGAGCTCAGAAAGATGTTTTCCGCTTGGCGGAATCCCCGGCCGGTTTTCTATAGTGCCTATGGATTCGATGGCCAAAAAATCCAGCAGGTAGTTCCAGGTTGCGTGATAGGTGATTACATTTAAATTTTGAAACTTTTCCATTCTGGCTGTCCATTCCCTGATTTTATTTTCAAGGCGTTTGCTGAAATCATCAAGATTCGATTGGTAAGCGTCCGCGTTGGCAGGGTCCAACAGGCTCAGCCTGTCGGCGATGCTGTCTGCCATCAATAACCCATTGTGTGGGTTGAGATGATAATGCGGATTTCCGCTAGGGTGCACATCCCCCATGGAGCGGTCTAATTCTCCGATGGGGACATCCAACGGAGTAATGGCTTCAGAAACATCTAGGTGGCCCAATTGTCCTGGGAATACTTTTTTATTTCTTCCTCCCTGAATCAACATAGGGAGCCATCCCACTTCCAGTTCCAATCCCTGGTAAATCAGTAAATCGGCGCGATTGACTTTCAGCATGTAACTTGGCTTTGCTTCAATGACGTGCGGGTCCTGATATCCTTTTGCGATGGATTTAACCGTTACCAGGTCACCTCCCACTTCCCTGACGATCGAGGCAATGTCCTCCGTTGTTGTGACGACGTTGAGCTGAGCCAGAGCCATTGTGGGTATAGTTAACAAAAATATAAAACAAACGAAAATAATTCTTATAGAGTTAAAATGATTCATTTTATCACCTTATTGAATAAGGGATTACTCCCTTGATATCTCATTAATATTTGTGTGCAGGATGGGACCCGAATGTGAAATTCAGCTGCAGAAGAACCTGATGTTCATTCTCCGCAGCGGATTGGTCCAGAAAATTGTATTGCAGGCGAAGAGCGGAAAATTCACTCGGCGCAAAAGCCAGGAGGGCTGAGTAGCGATTTTTATCTTGCGCTACCTCTCCTCCGCCTCCCACTGTGTCACGGGGGATGGTGAAAAAATCGTACCGTCCCTGGGCCCACCATCGACGTGCGAATTGGTATTGTAATAGAGTGTAGATTCCATTTTTAACCACATCACGTGACGACTGAATGAACTCTGTTTGCCATACCAATGTCCGATAAAGTTCCCTGCCTGAAGGCTTCCATTTGAAAGTTAAGTCGGCTCCGGCCAATGTGGTGTAATTATAAGGACCGGTCGTCAGGTCATTACGGCCATAGCCAAAGGAGCCTCCCAGTTCCGCAGTCAACTCATCGGTGAGGTCCACCAGGTTTTTCCAGTGGGCCAGGTAAAGGAAGTCATCGTTTAAAGGGCCTGCAAAAAGGTCGTTATCACCTTCGAGGAACAGGATGTTGAACTCTGAAAACCAAGGCGTTGGCAATAGCAAGGCCATGCCGACACCCACTTCATTGATTCCCTCTTCACCCAGGATCTCTTCATTAATCAGGGGAGCGTCAATGAACGGAAAGGCGTGGGTGTGTAATAAATTGTGTTTTCCAAATGGAGCGAAAAACTTTCCGGCCCTGAAGGACAAGTTGTTAGCCACTAGAAGTGAGGCGATGATCTCTTCAATTTCAACTTCGTCTCCTTCAAAAGCTATGGTCAGATCTCCGTGAAGGTAAGAGTCGATATTCGCGGTGAAGCGCAACTCAACTTCCTGAACTTTCATTCCGGTTTTTACTTCCCTGGAACCGTCCGCTCGGCCTTGGTCAGTGTAAGTTCCCAGTAGCAAACCATTGACGCTGATAGCGGGGTTGAAGGCACGGGAAATTCTGGTTGCCGTGGACGAACTAGAAGATAATCCCCGGCGGGTTGATAAAGAAGAAGGTTTACGAGACTTTTCTGCTTCAATTTGTTTCACTCGATTTTCGAGTTTCTCGATGCGATTTTGAAAGTATTTTTTCTCTTCGGCAGAGGCATTTGAGCCTATCAGGGCACACACCAATGCGAAAAAGAGTATTTTTAGGGATTTCATAAAAACTCTCCATATAGAAGACCCCAGGAGAACACACCTGTTCGAGGGAGAGAACTAAAAGGTCTTCAATAAATTAATAATGTTTGATTTTGGAGTGGGTATTTACGAAAGGGAAGGGGGGCCACGATTGAACAGATTGTTGATGAATCGTTTTTCAATGCTTTCGGCAGGGATGAGGGTGAAGGATCGGAAAAGAGAAAGTGTTTTTATCCCGCAAGTATTCGTATCATCAGATTGGTTGGACTGGCTCCAGTGACAAGGCGCGCAATCGTCATGCGCCGAACTGAAATCCAGCTCGTGAGCGTGGAGAACAGTGGAAAACCCCGTCAGGACCCCAAAACTGAGTAACAGGAGGAGGACTCCCAGTTTGGGAAGATGAGATCTAAATTTTTTAACCAGAGCGTTCATAAAAGAATTGGGGTAATGATTTAGCTCTAAATTTATCAAATAATTGAAAACGGCCTGGAAACCCATGAAAATAAAATTTCCATTCCAAATTTGTGTATTTCCTCAAAATTCTTCACACAGAAGACCACAGAAGAACGCACCAATACCAATTGGCGACCAAGGGCCTTCTAAAACAAGGTTAATTGGGGAAAATATAGAACGGGTATTTATGAAAGGGAAGGGGGACCGCGATTGGATGGCTTGCTAATAAAAAGTTTGCCAATACTTTCAACGGGAATTATTTGAAAAGATTGAAAAACAGAGGGTGCTTCAACCTCAACAGTATCGGATTCGTCAATTTTGTTGGATTGGCTCCAATGACAGGAAAAGCAATCGTCATGTACTTCACTGAAATCCAGCTCATGAGCGTGAAGAACGGTGGAAAACCCCGTCAGGACCCCAAAACTAAATAACAGAAGGAGGACTCCCAGCCTGGGTAAGTACGATTTATATTTTTTCGACAAAATAGTCATAGTGTCACTATAGGTTTGGTTATAATTCTAAGTCAACCAAAAAATTGCAAACGGAATAGAAAAAATCAGAAGCATGAGAATCCCGTTTCCGATTTGCAGTAAAACCAGGGTATCGGTGATCGGCGCCAGGATGATTTCCACACTCACGCGGCGGACCGCGTGTTCGATATCGCTGGAGGTGATCTGGTCCCTGGGGTTCTTGAACAATTCTTCCGCCACATTGTCGAGAAATAAAATTTTCAATGCCTTGAGGATAACCCAGAAAAAAATGCTGGCGATCCATCCGGTGATGCCTTTCAGGCGGAGTTTGTTTTGAAAATCTTTTCCGATATTGTCGAACTGTTTTTCTATTTCCTCTCTGGAAGTGCTTTTGTTTATTTTCGGCATCCGCGCAATGACTTCCCTGGTGAAAAGATCCAGCAGGTCATGCAATCCGTGAACCGCCTCGATAAACTTTTTCTCCATGATCTGCGCGACCGCAAAGATCCACGCGTGGATCACGCCAAATCCCCCAAACCATAATAAACAGGATAAAAGAACAACGGTCTTTATCCATGATTCCCAATCCAGATCCGCGATCATGAACCATTTAAATAAAAACAATGTAATGACTCCTCCAGCCAATCCAGCGAGGCTGAATAGAACAATTTTCTTGAAGGTACCGATAAATAGGTCGGTAAAAAATTGCCTCCAGAATTGTAGGATTTGAGGTTTTTGCGTCATTGCATTTGTTTGGATTTTTTAATCGCAGGAGACGAAGCCCTTCCTGGTCTTATTGAATCCTATTTCGAAGACGTGTCAGGATTATTTTGAGGCTCGATTTTGACAGTGAGGATCAGGTCTCCCCGCTCACCGTTTTTAGTGTTCCCTTTTTTCCGGACCCTGAGTTTCCCGTTGACGGGGAAATTTTCAGGAATGCGGACCATCAGCTGTTCCATATCTTCCCCGACTCTATAAGATAATTTTTTTCGTGTCCCCCCCAGAGCCTCCAAAGGGGGAAGGGTGATGGAAAGGTGGATGTCCAGCGGATTGTTTTTAAGCGTAGCCACTGCATCGCCGCGCTTTCGGAAGACCCCTTTAATGGTGTCCACCATGTCAGGAGATTTTTTCCCCCCGTCCGGAGAGGGTGGGTTCTGCGCTTTACGCATATTGTTGTAGGCCATGAATGACGAACCGACCATCTGCGCGATTCTTATTCCATAGCCGATTTTCCCTATCGGACCGGGTATCATTCCTAAAATACGGGACAGCCCGCCGAGAGCGCCGCCAAACAACATGGTTTGGAAAAAGGAGTTGCCCGACCGTACACCCGATCGGCTGAACTCCCGGTTCAACTCTTCAAAAATATCGCTCGAAAAACCATTTCGAAACATATTTTCAAAAATATCCTCTTGGGAATAATTGAACGGGTTTTGGCTTCCCGGCCCCGAACCCATTCCGGCGCGGAAGAGATCGTATTCCTTCCTTTTGGCGGGGTCGATTAAAACTCCGTAGGCTTCGGTGATTTCCTTGAATTTTTCTTCGCTTTGCGGGTTGTCCGGGTGGTGGTCGGGGTGATATTCCAGGGCCAGCCTGCGGAAGGCCTTCTTGATCTCCGGTCCTGTGGCGGAACTCTGAATTTCAAGAATTTTATAATAGTCTTTGGTTGGTCTGCTACGAGTACCCATAGCATCCATCGTATCTCAAAATCACCCGTCACATGCCAAGTTTTTGTGGGTATTTGGCTTCTTTCATTTTTGGCCCCTCCAGCTTGATCCTCTTGTCTTTCAGCGAGAGGAGATAGGTTGTGTCGGTGTGTAACCTCTGCTTGAGATTCTCAAAATGAACCACAATGGGGATCGGGTCGGCATCATTCCCGGGCTGGCCGTCTTCTGGCGCGACGATTAAATCCTCCGAGGCCAGAACATCCCGGTATTTCCGTTTCATGTTCATTTTATAAGCCAGATAGCCTTTCAAGGCTTCCCCTCCCTTATAAGGGTCGAGATTCAGAACCCGGACCGAATCCGGAATATAAACCGTCGCGAAATAATCCGGCCCCAGGGAATGGTGCACGGTGGTCTTAACCTTCAGAATATTCGTTGTCTGATTGACGGAGTTTAATTTGATTTCAACGATATAGGTCCGGTCGTGGAAATTCAGGTTTTCCAGGAAAACGATTCCGTACAGGATGTTGAACTTGAACTGTAGGAAAATTCCCAGGCAAACCCAGCCGAAAACTTTAAAGAAACGCTTCATTTCAACCGTCCTTCAAAAATAACTTATTGAAGCTTAAGAGTTTGAGATAGGTTTTGAGTGAACTCGTAACTGGCATACACCCTGTTCACTCTTATCAACTTCCACTTCGGAATGCCTATTATTAAACAAAAAGCCGACCAATGCAACTGAGGCCAAAATGACCATTTCAAAATGTGAAAGTAAATGTATAAAGTATATAATCTTAGAAAATATTCTATAAATTAATAAAAAACTCAATAAAAACAAATAATTATCATTGAATATAATCAAAAAATAATTATAATATTAGTGTGAATGTAAATTTGAATAGCCGAAGTGGATATGTGTGGATTTCCACATAGTATTTGAATTCCGGGGGAGCGATACCTACTCGTGCATTAACTGTGGGTCTTCACCGATTTAGAGTCGATTAATTTATTGGAAATAATATGACTTCGAAAAGTACAGAGGCTCAGGAGAGAGTTATCCCCGTTGAATTTACAGAGCGGATGGCCAGCCTTTTTCTGATTTGTATCGATGGATTGCGTTCGCAGATTCCCAATGACGAGCCTCTCAATTTGGAACTCGATAAATTGAGCCAGGTGATCAACAAAGTAGTTTCCTGTAATAAATTGACGGATCTGGGCAGGGAAATAGAGGCTCACTTTAAGGGAAAAACTCTGGAGAATGAATTTCACGAAACTGAAAATCAAGCCACCAAAAGCATTGTTTTGGTTATGGCCAACGCTCTTAAGGAAGTCCTGACGGATATAGGAAGTTTTGACCAGACCCTGGACCAATGTATTGATGATATTTCCGACGCCACCGATTTGAAGGAAATAACGGCCATTAAAGACAGGATTTTCCTTGCCGTAAAAAAAAGTAAATCTAAAACCCAAGCCATTAAAAAGGATTTGGAAACCAGCCAAAGTGCTGTGTTGAGGCTTTCGAAAAAACTTGAGCAATCTCAATCCAGGGCGGTTGTCGATTCCCTCACCAAGATTCTTAACAGATCCGCATACGACATGAGGATTGGTCAAGTGGTCCAGGATTTTCAGAAAACCAAAAATCCAGCCTGTTTGATCGTATGCGATGTCGATCATTTTAGAATATTCAATGATACTCATGGACACAGTGCGGGTGACAAGGTTTTATGTTCTACAGCCTCAACCATGAAAAATTCTATTGGAGATTCCGATCAAATTTTCCGGTACGGGGGTGAAGAGTTTGTTGTTCTGCTGTATGGCGTCTCCGTTGAAAAGGGAGTAAAGGTGGCAGAAAAAATCCGCTCCGAGGTTAAAAGGGATTTTTTCGTCCATAAGGACAAAGAACTGAAAGTCACCATAAGTGTGGGGGTCGCATTCTTGCAGGAAGGCGATACCGCAACATCTGTATTTGAAAGGGCGGATAAAGCAGCCTATGAAGCGAAACGGAAAGGAAGGGATCGTGTTGAAGTTTCCCCGGCTATGGGTATTTATCCACGCTAAGGAAATTAATCCAAGCCCTGGGTTTTTACCCACGCTACGGATTTCATTGGAGATTAACTAAGGAGAGAACAATGAGAGAGGAATTTTTAAAAAAACACATGGCAAAAATGATGTTTTCTGTGGTGGGAATCCTCGCCCTCAGTATTGTAGGGCTCATCATTTATATTTCCAACGCCAGTCTTGGCAATACTGTGGAGGCGAGTAAGCTCAACGCCCTCTCCATCATTGATCAATTTAAAACCCTGCGTGGTTATTACGTTAAAAGCGTTATCAAAAAAGTAAAAGGCAATGAAACCGGTCTGAAAATCTCCTACGATCATAAAACCATGGACGACGCCATTCCCCTCCCGGCGACGTTGATTCATGACATGAGTGAGTTGCTGAGTAAAAAGGGAGAAGACAATATCAAATTGAAACTATACAGTGACTTCCCTTTTCCAAATCGTAAAGACAGAAAATTGGATAGCTTTGGCCAGGAAGCCCTTGCATTTTTTAAAGCCACTCCCGATCAGTCTTTTGTGAAACAAGATAGCGTGGGTGGCCAGGAAGTCGTTCGTGTCGCGGTTGCGGATAAAATGGTCGCTCAGGCCTGTGTCAATTGTCACAATAGCCGTGTTGATACCCCAAAAAATGACTGGAAGCTCAATGACGTGCGCGGGGTTCTCGAGGTCATCTCCCCCATCGACACTCAACTGGCGGCTAATAGTTCCATGTTGAACAAAGTGGTCGGTATTACCGTTTTCTGTTTGATTCTGGTGGGGCTCATGGTTGCGGGAGTATGGAGCTTCATGCGTTCGATGAGGCAAGCCGAAGCTGAGACAGCTAAAGTGGTCTCCATGATGGAAAATACCGCAAATGGTACCATGTTTGCGGACCGCGATTTAAAAATCCAGTACGGAAACGCTGCATCTAAGGAAGTTATAAAAAAACTGGAACAATACCTGCCCGTGGGCGCTGACAATATCGTTGGTCAATCCATTGATATTTTCCACAAGAATCCGGATCATCAGAGAAGGATCGTGTCCGATCCAAAGAACCTGCCTGTCAAATCATTGATTCACATAGGACCTGAATCGTTGGGAATGACTGTCACTGCTGTATATGATCAGGACCAACAATATATGGGACCCATGCTTTCTTTCAGGGTAGTGACAGAAAGGATTGTGCAGGAACGGGAGATGGCGAAGATAAATTCTATTGTCGATAATATGACGGCGAATGTCATGTATGCGGATACTGATTTTATTGTCCGGTATATGAATCCATCCTCGGAGAAAACGTTGAAATCTTTGGAGAAGCATTTGCCTGTTAGAGCGGGTGAAATCATTGGGCAATCGATTGATATTTTTCACAAAAATCCTGCGCATCAAAGAAACATATTGTCGGATCCGAAAAATCTTCCACATAATGCCGTCATTCAACTTGGGGAGGAAACTCTGGAGCTGGATGTGGCCGCTATGTATGGCACTGATGATGAGCATATCGGTACAATGCTTTCCTGGAGAATCGTTACAGAACGTATCACTATGGAAAAACAGGCCAGAGAAGCCGCTGAGCAAGAACAAAAACAGGCTAAGGAGCTACAGGAAAAGGTGGACAGCATGCTTGGCGTCGTGAGCGCCGCCGCCCAAGGGGATCTTACCCAGGAGATTTCAGTCCGAGGGGAAGACGCCATTGGCCGAATGGGCGAGGGATTGTCTACGTTTTTCAAGGATCTCAGGAAAAGTATCTCCGAGATTGCGGGGACCGCTCAAACACTCAGCAGTTCTTCTGAAGAGTTGACCTCGGTGAGTCACACCATGGCCGGGAATGCTGAAGAAACCTCGGCCCAGGCAAATGTGGTCTCCGCCGCGTCAGAGGAAATCAGTCGTAACGTTCAAACGGTAGCCACTGGAGCTGAACAAATGAGCGCCAGTATCAAGGAGATTGCGCAAAACGCAAACGAAGCCGCCAAAGTGGCTAAATCCGCAGTGGATGTCGCAGAAAACACCAATAAAACGGTGGGGAAATTGGGTGACAGTAGCGCTGAAATCGGACAGGTGGTCAAGGTCATTACTTCCATCGCAGAACAGACCAACCTATTGGCTTTGAACGCCACCATCGAAGCGGCCCGTGCTGGCGAGGCGGGAAAAGGCTTTGCCGTCGTCGCCAACGAGGTCAAAGAATTGGCGAATCAAACCGCCAAGGCGACCGAGGAAATCAGTCAGAAGATTGAAGCTATTCAATCGGATACACAAAGCTCCGTGAATGCGATTGGCGAGATCACTAGCGTTATTAACCAGATCAACGATATCTCCAACACCATCGCCAGCGCCGTCGAGGAACAGACAGCAACGACGGCAGAAATCGGGCGCAATGTTGAAGACACTGCCAAGGGAAGTACCGAGATCACCGAGAATATTTCCGGTGTGGCCCAGGCGGCCAAGGAAACCTCCTCCGGGGTGGGACAAACCCAGGAGGCGGCTACCGAGCTGTCCAGAATGGCCGCTGATCTGCAAAAACTGGTTGGCCAATTTAAATATTGATTTTGATAATTGGTTGATTAACTAAATCGTTTTAGAAGCCGTCCACCTTTTCAGGTGGGCGGCTTTTTTTGTTTTTCACTATTGATTGTTTCCGTAATCGACTTCAACGCAAAATATCCTAATATCAAATATTTTATTGATATCCGAATATATGGTTAAGCTATAAATTTGAAAAATCTATGTAATATATTGATTTTATTTGATATATTTATACTAATAGTGTAGATTTAATATGGTTATGCGGAATTTTATATTGAGGTAGTTTGTGTTTATGAGAATTTATTTAGATTTAGCCGTTTCCACTATTCTCGTTACAAGTAGGGCAATTTTCAGGAGATAAGAAATGGGATTAGAAATTTTAAAGAATCACATGACCAAAATCATTTTTTTGGCAGGAGGAATTTTGGTCATCTGCATCATTTGGCCCATTATCTATGCTTCCAACGCAAGCATCAACAACACCATTGAAGGAAGTAAACTCAATGCCCTTTCCATTATCGATCAATATAAAACTCTGCGAGGCTATTACGTCAAAAGTGTTATCAAAAAGGTAAAAGGTAATAATACCGGACTGAAAATCTCCTACGATCATAAAACCATGGATGACGCCATTCCACTTCCGGCTACATTGATCCATGACATGAGTGAGTTGTTGGGCCATAAAGGGGAAGAAAGTATCAAATTGAAGTTATATAGCGATTTCCCCTTTCCAAACCGCAAGGGCAGAAAACTGGATGATTTTGGTCAGGAAGCCCTCGCATTCTTTAAATTAAATCCCGACAAGTCTTTTGTGAAAAAAGAGACCCTGGGAGGACAGGAAGTCGTCCGCGTCGGCGTTGCCGATAAAATGGTCGCCCAGGCCTGTGTCAATTGTCATAATGGCCGCGCCGATACGCCAAAAAATGACTGGAAGCTCAACGATGTTCGGGGTGTGCTGGAAGTTATTTCCCCAATTGGTGTCCAGCTTTCCGCCAATGAGGCAATGGTAAATCGGTTGATAGCTATTGCTGTGGTGGGTTTGATCCTGGTAGGGCTCATGGTTTTGGGTTTAAGGTTTTTTGTCAACTCTCAGGTGACGAAGATTGCAGGCATGGTGGAAAACAATCCGGGATATATGATGTATGCGGACAAGGATTTCAATATCCAATATATCAACCCGGCGGGAAGAAAAGTACTAACGGAACTGAGCCAACACCTTCCATATCCTGTAGACAATCTCGTGGGGAAATCGATAGACATATTCCATAAAAATCCCCAGAATGTACGGAATATAGTTTCGGACCCCAAAAACTTTCCGCACAAGGCGATGATCCAAATGGGTCCGGAGTTATTCGATCTTTTAGTTACGGGAATCTATGATAAGGATGAAAACTACCTGGGGCCGATGTTGACCTGGCAGGTGGTGACCGAGAAAGTGGCTAATGAGGAGAAAGCCAGGGAGATGATCGAACACGATCAACAGCGGGCGCAGAAATTACAGGAAAATGTGGACAGCATGCTGAGCGTGGTGAGCGCCGCCGCCAGGGGGGACCTCACCCAGGAGATCACCGTGAATGGAGACGATGCGGTTGGACAAATGGGTGAAGGGTTGTCGCAATTCTTTAAGGATCTGCGAAATAATATTTCCGAGATTGCCGATACCGCCAAGACACTCACCAACTCTTCAGAAAATTTAACGTCGGTGAGTCAGACCATGGCTGGAAATGCTGAAGAAACATCGGTCCAGGCAAATGTGGTCTCCGCCGCTTCCGAGGAAATCAGCCGTAACGTTCAAACGGTCGCGTCAGGTACAGAAGAAATGAGCGCCAGTATCAAAGAGATTGCGAAAAACGCCAACGATGCAGCCAAAGTGGCGCAGTCTGCGGTGGATGTCGCTGAAAATACCAATAAAACGATGGAGAAGCTGGGTGACAGTAGCGCTGAAGTCGGGCAGGTGGTGAAAGTCATTACCTCCATTGCAGAGCAGACCAACCTGTTAGCCTTGAACGCCACCATCGAGGCGGCCCGCGCCGGCGAGGCCGGAAAAGGCTTTGCCGTCGTCGCCAACGAGGTCAAGGAACTGGCGAATCAAACGGCTAAGGCGACAGAGGAAATCAGCCAGAAAATCGAAGCCATTCAATCGGATACCCAAAGCTCCGTGGATGCGATTGGCGAGATCACCATGGTTATTAACCAGATCAACGACATATCCAACACCATTGCCAGTTCCGTCGAGGAACAGACAACCACGACCTCAAAAATCGGCCGCAACGTTGAAGAGACCGCCAAAGGAAGCACGGAAATATCCCAGAATATTTCCGGCGTTGCCCTTGCGGCCAAGGAGACCTCTTCCGGGGTGGGGCAAACTCAGGAAGCGGCCAACGAGCTTTCCAGAATGGCCGCTGATCTGCAAAAACTGGTCGGCCAGTTTAAGTATTGATTTTAATCAGCTAAATATATTCAATTATTAAGCTTGGAGACCCTGCAGTTCGCTGCAGGGTTTTTCTTTTGCCAAAAAGAGTCGAAATAGGGTTAAAATACAACCAAAAAGATTTTTGATCCGCCAAATTTTTTCTATTATAAAAGATTCAACGGAGGAGTTATGAATCGATACTTGAAATATTGTACGCTTGGGTTTGCTGGAATGGTTTTATCCTTTGCACTGGTTTCAAACAGTTGGGCGCAAGCCGGGGGGCATGCAAGCGTCGGGCTGGGGCATGGAGAAGAAGGCTACCTTCACCTTCAAGAGATGGTCAAGCATTTGGAGTTCAGCCTGAAAATGTCCGATGCCAGTGAGGAGCTTAAAACTCATGCAACCGTATCCCTGAAACACGCCAAAGAAGCGTTGAAGCATTACGACGAAGCCTTAAAACACGCATCCGAATCCCTTGGCCGACCGAGGGCGCCGATGATGAGTGAAGGTTCCGGCGGTGACGGCACAATGAAGGAAGATGGTTCCAGTCACCAGCGCGAAGAGGGCTCGCATTAGAGCCTTTTGGGCTCCTTATTATTCACTGTGTTATGCATTCTTACCTGTGTAAAGAGGGCTTTTACCATGGTTCGTGCGTAGCCACCGTTTATAACCGCCAATTTCCCGTCCGCCGAGGTTTAGAGCATATTCATTGCCGAAGATCGCAATCACTATATAAAATTCATTCTTCGTAGTTATAAGGATATCGAATTCGTGCAATACTTTATATGCCTTTAAACCACTTTGGATAACGAAATCAGGAGCATAAATTGGGCGAAATGAATATGGCCATACATTCCCTGGACTTCCCCTACGAATGTATTGTCGAAGTTCATCAATTTCAGGTTTTTCTGTGATCTCGTCAAGCCCTCCAGGTACATTGAGTAAACGAAATGCAAGGACTTCCAAGCCAACCTTTGCTATGAACCGAGATACTATATAATCATCTGGCATTTTACTCATGGGGAAAATAAGAGTTCCTGATTTTTGTTTGACTAGGCTATGTACCCACCGTGATTCGTCAACGTTTGGAGAGGCACCTATACCAATCGCAGGGTCTCCAAAATTTTTAAAGAGCTGGATATGTGTTAGAGGTTGCATATGAATACCGTCCAATGCAGGTATCCGTTTTTTCTTATTTGGCAGATTAGCTTTGAAGCGGCGTTCACGGAAATACAATGAATCTAAGAGCGGCTTTTCTATCTTACGAGCTATGTAATTATTGCATCTGTCGCATACTACCCCTGTCGGTAAAACGTGATCGGTATTCCCAAGCGATTCAGGAATAATATGTTCAACAGATCGAGACGATGAGGAGGCTTGCTTGCAAATTATGCAACGCATTTCTTTAAACTCATTTGAAATTAACAAAAACTTGCTACTAACCCACCCGCACGCAGACATCATCCCCCTGGATCACAACGGGAAAGACCTGGGTTTTGAGGGCAGGGTCGATATTGCAAGCGCCGGTTATGAGGTCGAAGCGGTAACCGTGATTGGGGCATTTGATGCCGATGCCGTCCAGCGTTCCGCGGATGAGAGGGGCGGTTTTTTTATGCGGGCAGGTGTCGAAGATGGCATAGTATTGATCGCCGATATTGAAGATGCTGATTTTCTTGCCGTCTACCTCCACCCGTTTGCGGCTGTCCGGCGGGATGTCCGCCACCTTGGCCACAGCGATGAATTCGCTCATCTCAGGAAAGCCCTTCCACCGGAAGCTCGGAGTTGAGGCTCCAGTCCCACCACGAGCCATCATAATTGCGCACTGAAAACCCCAGGCTCCTGAAGGCATAATAGGCCATGCCCGAGCGAACGCCTCCCGTGCAATAAACGACAATCTCCTGGCCGTCCCGGATGCCATTCTTCTCCAGCAGGGCGTTTAAGTCCTGTCTGTTTTTTAAAACGCCGCTGTCCGTAAAAAATCGTTCCCATGGGATGTGAATGGCTTTTGGGATATGACCGCCCCGCGCCGACCCGTAGGGAGTCGCGCCGTCGAATTCCTTTTTAGTGCGGTTATCGATGATCGCCAGACGTTCCCGGTTTTCGTGAATCCAGGAGCCCATCGCCGTGACCTTTTCGTTGAGACGGATATCTTCGGCGGATAATGTAGAAGGAACGACCCTGTCCTGTTTGCCCCTTTGAACTTCACCGCCGGATGTTTTCCAATAATCCAATCCCCCAGTGAGGATACGAACCGACTCGAACCCGAACCGCTCGAACATCCATAAGAATCGTCCGTCGGTGCGCCAGCGGTCGGCCGGATCTCCATAGAGGACGATGGTTTTTTGCCGGTCGATGCCCAAAGGCCGCAGTTGGCCAACGACAAAATCCGCGTCTTCAATCAAAAGCCCTTTTACGCCGTCCCTTTTTTCCGTGAAATCTCTCCAGTCCGGGAGGTTGACAGCGGCTGGAATATGACCCAGAAAGTATTTCCAGCGGGATCGGGTATCGATGATCACGGTCTTATCCGGAGAGAGCGCACTCAGCTGATCTGCATCAATGGAAACAGGGTCTTCCGGAAAATTTGCCTCAGCCGGCAGAGGTTGCCCGGCAACCGTATTTAACAGGAAAACGACAAGAAACAGTGCCTTAATTTTTCTTGACAAATCCCCGGTAAGGTTAGTAAGATCGTCGTTCAAATTTAATACCCTCAGGTTGGAAAAAGCGTAAGTAAATCCGATATTTATTGCGGTTCGGATATTGTTTTAGAAAGTTTTTGGCCTTCCGTATCCCGTCTTTGGATGGATAGAAGCGAGTCAGAAATTCGCCAATTACGCATTGACTGTTTATAATTGTGAACCAATCCATTCAGGAATTCAATCCCTTACTTCCTGACGGAATGATTGTTACCGGATATATTAAATCAACATTATTTAACCCTAACCGTAAATCTGACGACTGAAATCAGGAAAAGGTTTTAAGGCTATTTGGAGGAGCTATGACAACGAGCGATAGCGATAAAGATAAAGAAAACGAGTCCCCGGAAGAAAAAAAAGATATCACCGAGGACCGGATCGCGGAAATCAAGAAAGAAGAGCAAGAGGACGCCAGCTCTTACTACGAACAGGGCGCTAAAGGACCGTCCGTGGATGTGAAAGAAGAATTCGAAAAACCCGTTCCTCCAGTCGAAAAAGCAAAAGAAGACCTCAACCTTTTGCGGGCCGTGGCATTTTTAGGCTTCGGATTGGCCGCCCTGGCGATTATCTTTATTCTGTTTTTTATCCGCGATCTCGAAGAAAGAGTGGGTGGTATGGACTCGGCGGTGAAAAAAGTCGAGGAATCCATCGATCCTTTGAAAACAGAAGTTGAAGGTGTTAAGTCAGGTGTTGAGGGCAACAAGAAAACCGTCCAGTCTGTTGAAGAAAATTTAAAATCTGTGGGAGACGCGGTTGCAAGGTTGCAGGGCAAACTGGGCAGTTACGAAAAAACCATGGCGATCATGGAATTGAAACGCGCATTGGCAATGATCCAGGGTATCTCAGCGGGATCAGATGCCGGGGTGAAATCCAAATCATCCGAGGTTGCCGCAAGCATCAATTCCCTTTTGAACGAACTTGGGGGAGGGGATGGCGCTTCCAGTGAGCCTGCAGGGGAAATTCAGGTAGAAGAAGCCTCCGAGGAGCCAGCCGAAGAAGAATCAGCCGGTGAAGAAACTGAAGAAGCCGCTGAAGAGCCAGCCGAAGAAGAGTCTGCTGGTGAAGAAGCTGAAGAAGCCGCTGAAGAGCCAGCCGAAGAAGAAGAGTCTGCCGGTGAAGAAGCTGAAGAAGCCGCCGAAGAGCCAGCCGAAGAAGAAGAGTCTGCCGGTGAAGAAGCTGAAGAAGCCGCCGAAGAGCCTGCTGCAGAAGAAGAGTCTGCCGGTGAAGAAGCCGCCGAAGAGCCAGCCGAAGAAGAAGAGTCTGCCGGTGAAGAGGCTGAGGAAGCCGCCGAAGAGCCTGCCGCAGAAGAGGAAGCCCATGAAGAGGCCCCCGCAGAATCTGCAGGGCACGGAGAGGATTCGGCTTCAGCTGGAGAGGAAGAGCTTCCGACGGTTGAAGAGCTTCTCAAAGAGGAATAGCTGTTTCGATATCCATTTGCCAGGGGGGCCAGGTTGCAACCTTCGGAGATTTTGTGAAGGTGAGCTTTATAAAGCCCCCAAATTAAAAAACCCAACCTCAATCATCAACCGATAACTATGTCCGCAATTAAATTAATAGTTTCCATCCTTTTTGTTATCCTTGTCGCGGCCTTTGCGGTGATAAATCAGCATTCCATTTCAGTCAACTATTATGATCTCCAAATGGCCAAAAAAACAATCGAGGCCCCAGTGATTGTCGTGGCCCTGGGTCCTTTCGTCATCGGTTTTTTACTGGCATGGTCCTTTACTGTGGTTAGCCGGGTTAAATCCAAAGCGGCCATTGGTAAAAGAAACCGGACCATAGCATCCCTGGAGCAGGATGTGGAACGATTGAAAGTTCATACCAAAGCTTCAGGCACCGCCGTCGGAGTGGATAGTCATTAGCGGTCAGCCCTTCCTGCTGTTTTTTCCAAAATATTCTCAAAAGAATTACCCTGTACCCTTCTCCGAACCTTATAATTAAAAATTGAGCGTTGTCGATAAACAGCGAGTTAGATTAATTCCTCCGTGGGTTCTCCGATAAGGAGGGTGACCGCGATATGAGGAAAAGGTGACAAGCCCATGGAGTTATTTCCCGAACACGAAGGCCTTACGGAAAACAAGGCTCCTTCTCCCCTTGCCAACCGCATGCGCCCCACAAGTTGGGACGAATTTCACGGGCAGGAACATTTGGTGGGGGAGGGCCGTCCGCTCAGGCAATTGATCGAGAAGAATTCCAGCTTTTCTTTTATTTTGTGGGGACCTCCCGGTTCAGGGAAAACCACGATCGCTCGTCTCGCCGCTCGTTTGACCGAAAGCGATTTTCATGAGATAAGTGCCGTCAATGCCGGAGTGGGCGATATCCGCAAAGTCATCGCCCACGCCCAGAAAGTTGGGAAAGCCTCTGGACGCCGCACCATTTTGTTCATTGATGAAATCCATCGCTTCAACAAAGCCCAGCAGGATGCGGTGCTCCCATTTGTTGAGGACGGCACCATCCGGCTCATAGGATCGACGGCAGAAAATCCTTCCATCGAGGTGATTCCCTCGTTACGATCCCGCTGTCAGATATTTCGATTGGAGTATCTCCAGGAGGAGCACGTTCGGGCCATTTTGCAAAAGGCGTTAGAAGATAAAGAAAAAGGGTTCGGCAAGGAGTCGATCGCGCTCAACGGTGACGCGATGGATTTTATCGTTAGCCACGCCAACGGGGATGCAAGACGCGCCTTGAACGTTTTGGAAGCGGCCATGGATTATGCGCGCATGGAGGATGCTTCCGCTTCGGTCAGCCGGAAAGTGATTGAAGGGATCATTCAGCAGGCCGCGACCTTATACGAAAAAGGGGGGACAGAGCATTACGATCATGCGTCCGCCCTGCAAAAAAGTCTGCGCGGTTCCGACCCGGATGCCAGCATCTATTGGCTGGCTAAAATGATCGCAGGCGGGGAAGACCCCAAGTTCATTGTCCGACGAATCATGATCACCGCGGCGGAAGATGTCGGTCTTGCCGATCCCAACGCGCTGGTCATCGCCAATGCGGCGGCAGAAGCCGTGGAACGGCTGGGAATGCCGGAGGCTCGGATTGCCCTTGCCCAGGCGGTCATTTATATTGCCCGCGCTCCGAAGGACAATTCCGCGATCAAGGCCATCGATAAGGCTCTTGGAGATATTCAGGGAAAAGGGGAGTCCTATCCTGTCCCGGATCACCTCAAGGACGCGCATTACAAAGACGCGAAAAAATACGGTTACGGAGTGGACTATAAATATCCTCACGATTACCCCGATCATAAGGTGGAGCAGGATTATCTCCCAAAAGAACTGGGTGATAAAAAATATGTCATTCCTGAAAAAAAGAAATCCAAAACCGGGTTTTGATGCGCTTAAAATTTTGAGCTTAAAAATAAATGAAGGAAGGGAGCAATGAGCAATAAAGTTCAATATGAAACTGTCGAAGATATTTTCAACGGCAGGTTACGCGGCAACCAATTGATGATCAGCGGCATCGGCTTAGGCCCGGAAGAAGCCCGCCTTTTATGGAATTCGCCCAGGATGACAGAGATTAACTGGCTGGACCTGGACGATAACAACCTGGGAGATGAAGGGGTGAAGGATCTTGCCCGGTGCGAATATTTGACCAACGTTCAATATTTGAATCTCAATACAAACTCAGTGGGCGATGAAGGGGTCAAAGTTCTTGCGCAATCAAAATATCTTGTGAAATTAAAACGCCTGCATTTGAAAAATAATCCGATAAAAGGTGAAGGGGTCCTTGCTTTGTTTGATTCCGAAACTCTGGAAAACCTTTCTACGTTTCAGATTCACGATGGATGGACGTGTAAAAAACGGGAAGGGTGGCGGTACCGACCGCAGGGATAAAGCATGGAATCGTCGAAAAAATCCTGTCAGTTGCATATCCATGTGTCCATGGAAGATCGGCCCGGAATCCTCGCTGAAATTCTGGAAAGCATTGTCCGGTGCGAATGGAATATTCTGGACATCAAACAATTTGTGTTCAACGGTTTGTTGAATCTCTCGATTCTGCTGGATGGAAACGATGCCGGCGCGATTGACCCTCTCAGAAAAGTTCTGACCGAGTACGGAGAACGAAGCGGTTTGAAAATCGGCATCTATCCCTGGGAAAAAGAAAACCGCCCGGACGCCCCTTATAAACACCGGTCCGTGGTGACTCTTCTGGGAGCGAACATTGATTCCACCGGCCTGCTCGAACTTACCCGGACCCTTGCCTCAAGGGATATCAACATCCTTCGCATTGAGCAGTTGGATTACGGCGATCAGCATGTGATCGAGATTGTGATCGGCACCCGGCAAACGCATTCCAGCGTGGATGTGTTGAATGTCCTGGTGAAGTTCAAGGAGAAATTCCTGGTGGATCTGGCGGTGCAGGACGATACCCTGTTTCGCCGCAACAAGCGTTTGATTGTTTTTGATGCCGATATGACGTTCCTGCAATGCGAAGTCATTGATGAATTGGGCAAACTTGCAGGGCAGGGGGCAAAGATGGAGGAAATAACGCGACGGGCCATGAACGGGGAAATGGATTTTGAAGAGGCACTGAAGAAACGGGTGAAACTCTTGTCCGGACTGCCGAGTCAAATGCTCGATGAATTGTTCGAATGCGTTCCCATAACCCCTGGGGCAACGGACCTGGTGACCATTCTAAAATACCTGGGATATAAAATCGCCATCGTCAGCGGCGGGTTTCAGTTTTTTATCGAAAAGCTGGTGCAGAAATACGGTCTTGATTACGGTTTTGCCAATAACCTGAAAATAGAAAATGGCAAAGTGACCGGGGAACTGGAAGGAGAGATCATCGATGCCAAGGCAAAGGAACGCATTATAGTGTCGCTTGCGGAAAAGGAAGGGTTTTCTTTAAAGCAGGTCGTTGCGGTGGGTGATGGCGCCAACGACATTCATATGCTCGCCCGCGCGGGCCTGGGGATTGCGTTCAACGCCAAGCCCATTGTGCAAAAGCACGCTCATGCAAGCATCAACCGGTCCAACCTGGAATTGATCCTGTATTTTCTGGGGTACAACGGAAAAGATCTTCAGGAAATCCGCGAACTGGTCAAGCGAAAAGAAAGCTTGCGGTATACGTAAAAATTTTATGGTTATTCCTGATAAGTTGTCCCGGCTGATCTACCCAAACCCTTAGCTGACCGAGGTGGGATGGATACATTTTTCTGGATCTTGTCAAAGGTGTTGTGGGAACTGGTTTCGCCTCATAATCTGGCGTTGATCCTGTTGTTACTTGGCGTGGTTTTTATATGGGGCCAAAGGCAACGATTGGGCCGATCGCTTCTTTCCCTGGCGGCGCTGATGCTCCTTACTTTTTCTCTTTTCCCGGTGAACGTGGTTTTGTTGAAACCTCTGGAGGAGAGGTTCACTGCGCCCTCGGAGTTGCCGGAGAATATCAGCGGAATCATTGCCCTGGGTGGATCGGAAAAAGCAAGGATTACCATGAACCGGGGCCAGCCCTCTTTCAATAAAGCCAGCGAGCGGGTACTCACTTTTGTGGCGCTCGCCAGGCGTTACCCGGATGCGCAACTGGTCTATGCCAGCGGTCCCGGTAAGCTATCGCAACAAAATTCAGACCCCGCCGATACGGCCCGACAGCTTTTTGAACAACTCGGGCTGGGCTTGAACCGCATCCGGTTTGACTCAAAATCGCGCAACACAGTCGAGAATGCGGTCAACGCTTATCAAATATTGGGGGGGGAACCCGAGGGCAACTGGGTTGTGATCACGTCGGCTTACCACATGCCGAGGGTGGTTGGTATATTCAGAAAAGTCGGATGGAACATCATTCCTTACCCGGTGGATTATCAAACATCCGGGGAATGGAAATACGATTGGCGGTTTGGAAAAATTTCAAATTTTGTTGAGTTTTCCAAAGTCCTGCACGAATGGCTTGGCCTGACGGTTTACTGGATGACCGGAAAAACCTCCGAATTCTTTCCCAGACCCCAGTCAAGTTAGCGCGGGAGGAAAATGTTTTAAGCCCTCCGATTCAAATTCCATTCTGTTTGTCGATTTCTTCCAGAAATTCGTTGACCGTCCGGACGCTGTCCAGGTCCTTGATGGGAGAAACCATGCCGAGAATGCTGACGCTCAAACAGAAAGGTTCCTCGGGATCGCGGCAAATGATCGCGCTGTTGACATGATTTTCTTTGAACCACGGAAGTTTTCTAAGGTTCAGCGGTGTTTCAAAGGACTCAACATCCAGCGAGAAACCGTATCGTTGTTCCAGATAGTGACTTAGTTCCTCCACTTCGCCCTCAGATAAAAAATTGTTGGCTCGTTCAATGATCCATTTGATATTTTCCCCGGAGTTGCTCAGCTCCACGTAATTCTCTATCAATTTCTGATAGGGAATTAATGGGAAATCGCGCAAATAACAGATCCAGTCGATTCTTATATCCTTCTCCTCATAATCTTCAATCAAGCGCGAAGAGGGGATCAATGTATAAGGACGATATAATTTCATTTCCCTAATGGCCTTGAGTAAGGAAGAGGAGTTTTAACGGCAAAACTTTATTGTCGAGAGTATTTTAGCCGCTAATAATTGGAAATGGGAAAAGAAATCAAGTAGAAGGAGTCATGGTTTTTTTTATTTCCCATCCTCTGCGGGTTGCTTCCCTTGTCAAGGCTTCTGCGGTCAGCGCAGTTTCTACAGGAATTCCTCCCCGGGAAATTTCCCCTTTGGCGGCAAGAATAGCAACGATGGCGGCGTGCCAGCCGGTGAGTTTTTCCATGGCGGTGAATCCCGTGGACTCGTCCCAGGTTTCCACCAACTCCAGCGTGCAGGACGATGGCTTTCCTTTGCTTTTGCCCTTGCATTGGGTTCGGATGACGCAAATATCCCGGATTTGGCCTCCGGTGATTTTGGGCTCCAGAAGAGTATGAAAGATGTCGCGGGGTGCGATGGACGAACCATTGACCGGAATGGGGTTTTCTTCAAACAGTCCCAACTGTTGATAAGCCTTGAATTGCTCCCAGTGCCCCGGATAACGCAGGGTTTTATTTTCCAGGCGCTTTAATTTTCCGGTCAGCGTCCACGGCGCGGTAGATAGCCCTCCGGAGGTCACCGCCGCTTCCAGTTGACCCAATGGAGCCGGAAAATTCAGGGTTTCTATCTCGGCCAGACAGGGGATGGGGGTGACTTTCCCGTCCCTTAGAAAAAGCGCGTCTCCAAAATATTCGTTGGTGAACCCATTGATATTGAACGTTAAAGAATAGTTCCAGGGAGGCTGGGGGTTTTGCGGCAGACCACCGTCCCAGATAAAAACGTCTTCCGGTTCCTCAATATAGGACATGGCCAGAATCGCCATTGAAATATTGAGTCCGGGGCCCATGCCGCAATCTGGAGTGATGGTGACGCCGGCTTTTTTTGCGTCCCCGTCCAATGCCAGCTGACCGCGCACCGTTTCCGTGTGGCCTCCCAAATCGCACAAACTGGAACCGCATTCGATGGCGATTTTCGTGATAAGCGGGTTTAATGGGTACGGGACGGCGCTTAAAGTTGCGTTTACCCCTGAAAGGGCTTTCTTAAGTTGAGAAGCGTCGCTGGCGTCCAGCCCATGACCGCGGACGATGTTGGAATTGAGAAGGGTGTTCAGCCTTGTGGCTCCTGATTCCGCCACCTGAGAATCAATGTCATACAGGAGAATTTCTTTAGCTTCTCCAAATCGACCCATGTCGTAGGCCGCAGATAATCCCTGACGCCCGGCGCCTATGATGGCATAACGGTAACTCATAAAATGATTTTTTAAGGGTTAAGGTTGCGAGAGAAAATTAATTATATGATAAATCGGAAAAATCTTTCAGGAAAGTGATGCTGGAATGAAAAATCAGTCCAGCAATACCATTCCGATGTTTTGCATGTCCGCGCAGGGTTTATTGGGGCTGACATCTCCCCAGCCATTGATGAAAACCGTGCGCTGAACATCGATACCGCATCCTTGCAGAGTCGGACGGGCTTTTTCGGGATATTTGCAAAAGGTGTCTATGGTGCAGGTTTCACACAGGTCGCAGGGACGAGAGACCATACCAAACGCCTTGTAGAAACCTTTAGACTTGAAACTTGATTCCAGGGAAACGGCGAGTTCCCGCATATCCTGTTTCGGCAACGCAAAAAGCAGGACCGCCCGCTCGTAATCGGCCAGAACCTCCGCTGTTTCATCCGAGTTGGGAGAATGCGGAGGACATGTGTGTAATTTTGCGTAATGCGGACAGCCAAATTGGCATTGGAGACGGTTCCAGGTGGCGACGGCGATATTTTTTGTCCAGATTACCTTTGCCCGGCTCGCACCTTTGCCTATGGCCTCATGAACCATTTCCTGATTGGATTTGATTTCAAGGGGAAGCTGTCTGATGTTGGAAGATAGTGATTCCATGATATTATTTTTCCATTTCTCAGGTTGTTCCAGTTATGGAAATAGCAATTTTCTTCCAGAACGATGGAATATCCTTTATAAAACGAAACGGTTGCCATCAAGGATTTGCTTCTAACTTGGTTTGGAATATAGGGTCTATTATAAATGATGGAGAGCGGATGTGGGGAGATTTCCTAAAATAAATCCATTATTGGATGGAGGAACCCCTTTGTTTTATTATGGTTGGGGAGAATATGGGGCCTATCTCGTTGATACTGCTGGACCTGTTATTAATCGAGATTGTCTCATTTTGAGATTGAGAAGCGGAAAGAATTGCATAAATTACAAGGTTGACCAATGAATTTATCCATAAAAGCGGTGGTTTTTGACTGGGCCTGGACTCTTGTTGACCTGGGAGAGGAGGATGACAGAGGCCCCTTTTTAAAAATGTTCGAATTCTTGCGGGAAAAGGGCGTGGTTTTGCCCGATTATGACGAGTGCTACCGCGCTTACCGGGAAATTTTTTACCAAATGATCGCAGAGTCCCGGAAACATCATAGAGAAGCCTGTTTTGAATTGGTATTGAAGTTTTTACTGCTCAAATACTCTATCGACATCGACGGCAAGACCACGGTCGAAGAAATCTTACGCGTTTATTATCAGGACACCTATTCCCTCCGCAAAGTTTTTGCCGATGCGGTGCCCACGTTGCAAACTCTAAAATCAAATGGTCTTCGCCTGGCCATCATCTCAAACACCACGAATCCTCCCTTCATGAAGGATTACGAACGGGAGTTGATGGGTTTGGACCCCTATTTCGAGTTTTCTATTTATTCGTCGGAGGTTCCATACCGCAAGCCGCATCCGTCCATATTCCAACTGGCCGCCAGTCGATTACAGCTTGAGGAGAGGGAAATTCTTTATGTCGGGGACGATCCTGTGAATGATGTTGTCGGGGCGCAGAAGGCGGGCATGTCGGCGGCATGGGTGAACCGGGACAAAGAAAAACTCCCCGATGGAATTCGACCGGACTATGAAATCTCCTCCCTGTCGGAACTTTTAGAAATCAGCTGTATTCAAGTATAGCGGTAATCATGCACCGATTTTTTGTCCAGCCCGAAAACATAACCGGGGACGAAGTAGTTCTAAACTCCGCGGATGTGAGTCACATTCGGACTGTTCTCCGTTTGAAGGAAGGCAGTCGAGTTCAGGTCCTGGATGGTCTTGGGAATCGGTATTTCGTCCAATTGACCGAGGTGAAAGCACGCGAAGTTCGTGGCCGGGTGGAGTCAAAAGAAGATTATCAGACCGAATCCCCTTTGCAGATTCACATGGGGATCGCTCTACTCAAGGGCAATAAATTCGATCCCGTTCTCAGAAAATCTGTGGAACTTGGAGTGCGCCAAATTTCTCCTTTAACAACGGATCGATGCGTCGTAAAGGCTTTACGGACCGAAGCCGAGAAAAAATCCGCCCGCTGGCAAAAGATCGTGCGGGAGGCCGCCATGCAATCGGGCCGCAGTCAGCTCCCGGAAGTGTCCCCCCATATCCAAAGCGTTGAGGAGTTTTGCCGGGCAAACCAGAAGGCGGATATCAAACTGATGTTCTGGGAAGAGGAAGAAGTCTGCAAATTGAGCGACGTCAACCCGAAAACTCCTCCCCGGTCCCTGGCATTTCTGAGCGGCCCCGAAGGTGGATTTTCTGTAGAGGAAATCGAAGTGGCGAAGCAATTTGGATTTCAATCCATCACCCTGGGTCCGCGCATCCTGCGAGCGGAAACCGCCCCCATTGTCATCCTCTCTCTATTACAAAACCGCTGGGGGGATTTATGAACTCACAGCGTCAATGTGAATGACCGTTTTTTGGTATACAATGTCAAATCTCGAATGACCAGATTCGCCCCAAGCGGTTGCTTATGATAAACCAGGTTTTTAGCTATTAGCTGTCGTACGATATCTATGGAGTTTTTCGGTTAGGGGGATGTGGATGGGAAACGTGCCAAAAATTCCAGCGGATTGGACCGAGTCCGAACAATGGGTATGGAAGCAGATTGCCGCCGGCGAGCGGGCGAACTTGAATGAATATGACACCGATCAAACGGACCCGTCCCCCGACACTGAGAAAGGTTGGGGTGAACGTCGTCGCCTCAGTTCGAAGTTCCTCGTAACCATCTTAACGCAAAAATCATTCACGGAAGCCACGTCTTATGGTGGCGTAAGGATTCACGGCGCCCTCATCGATGATGCTCCATTGAATCTGGAGCATGCACGTCTGCAACATCTGTTTTGGCTCGAAAAGTCCCGGATTTTGGTAGACGTCAAGTGCAACAACCTAAGAGTCGACGGTGGATTGTCGTTCGAAAGATCTTTCGTTGCCGGGGCCGTCGACCTTAATGGGGCTGATATACGGGAGTCCTTATACTTGGTGGAAGCGACCTTTGAGAAAGACGTCAGCCTGAACGGCATCATTATTAGCGGCGGTGCTTTTCTCCGTGCTGGAGCGACATTCAAAGGCGACCTTAACCTGGGGTCAGCCAACATCGGCTCCAACCTGGATATGCAAGGCTCCACCTTTGAGGGAGACGTCAGCCTGAACGGCATTATAATTAGTAGCAGTGTTTTTCTCCATACTGGATCGACCTTCAAACGCAAGCTCAACCTGCGGGCAGCCAACATCGGCTCTGCCCTTGATATGAAGGGCTCCACCTTTGAGGAAGACGTCGACTTGACGGAATGCACGGTTGCCGGAGCCTTTCTGCTGGCATTTTCCAAGACAATTTCGGCGTGCTGGAAAGACGGAGCCTCGCTTATCCTCCGCAATGCCCATGTTGGCACCTTGCAGGATTGGTGGCAGGGCGAAAACGCCAGCGCCTGGCCCAAGGCGTATCAGCTAGAAGGTTTCACCTACAATCGGCTCGGCACGTTCGGCGGAGAACAAGAAGCAGACATGTTGAGCCGGCCGGTGAACTCCTATGTCGAGTGGCTAAAGGGGGGACCCGACCTGCTCGCCTCAACCGTACGAACACCTGGCGGATCGGTTTCAACAGGCAGGTGAACCGCAGAAGGCGACCGACATCCTCTATGCGTCCCGCGAGCGACGACGACGCAAGGCGTGGTCGACGAGGGAGTGGCGACGCTGGTTGGGTCTGTCGGTGCTGGACTTGACGATTGGGTATGGTCTGGGCAACCGGTATTTCCGCGTCCTTTGGTGGGTTGGCGGCTTGACCCTTGTGGGAGCGTTCGTGCTCATCGGCATTGGGTCGCATGCCTGGGCGGAATTTCCAAGCATCTTCTTCGCAAGTCTGGATCAGTTGTTGCCGATTATTTCGCTCGATAAGGCGCATGACGTCCTGATATTTGGCGATCTTAAAGCCAAGCCGCCGTGCGAAGCGCAGGCTTTCGGTGTGCGAGTTTACTTCTACCTGCACAAAATATTGGGCTGGGTACTCGCGTCCTTCCTGGTTGCGGGGCTTGGCGGCCTGACACAAAGAAATTGAGCGATTGCTTCAGTTTCAGGTTATTAATATCGAAACAATGCTTTGATACCTGGAGAATAAGGTTTTTTCTTTCTTTCATAAATGCTAAATTTACGAAAGAATTTGTAGAAAAAGTGTTGAATCCCTCCTCACCTTAATCCTCTCCTCTGAGAGGAGAGGAAATCATAATGAATCCCTCGCCCCTTCAAGGGGAGAGGGCTGGGTGAGGGGATGGTGGGAACCATAAATGAGCAGGGAAAACTTAAAAAGTGTTGGGAGGTATGAGCTTCTATGCGGTCTATAACCTCTCAGAGACTAAATAAACCATGACCTATCGATGCAATATTGAAATTTTTGAAGGGCCTTTGGATCTGCTCCTGCATTTAATCAAAGAGCAGAAAATGGATATCCAGGATATTGCCATCTCCACAATCACCCGGCAATACATGGACTATATCGACCTCATGCAGGATTTGAACCTTGAAGTCGCCGGTGATTATTTGATCATGGCGTCGGAACTGACCCGTATCAAATCCAAAATGCTTCTGCCGGTTCAGGAGCAGGAGCTGGAGGATGGCGAGGAAGGGCAGGACCCCAGGGCCGAGTTGATGCGTCGGTTGCAGGAGTACCAACGCTACAAAGAAGCCGCGTTCGACTTACGTGTGAAGGAACACGACCGGCAACAGGTTTTTGTGCGTGGCGGAGAAGTTCTTTTCGATGAAGACAGTGGCGAGGAAATGATTGCCGAAGCGTCCGCCTTTGATCTGCTCAACGCGTTTCAAAATATATTAAAGAATAAGGAGTTCAAGAAGGACTATGAAATTACAGTCTCCACTTTCTCAGTGGCCGACCGGCTGACGCATATTCTGGAAATCCTCAACGCCGCTAAAACCATCACCTTTGATTCCCTGTTCACCGTTTTAAATACCAGGCGGGAACTGATCGTGACCTTTCTTGCGCTTCTGGAGTCCATGCGCCTGAAGCTGGTCCGCATTCAGCAGGCCAAACAGTTCGACCCCATCCGTCTCTACCTTTCAGCCGATCATGAAACGCAGGTGAAAATCCTCCAGCAGTATCACGCCACACCTGAGAGCGGCAATTAGCTCAAAGCCGTGAAAACCCTGTTTTTCCGCTAAATCCTGGAATCCGATTCCCGGAAACCTCCTTTTTGTGATCCTGGATAAAATATAACTGTATTTAGATGTATATTTGTGTGTTCTTGTGGTGTATATTTTATAAGGATTTAAAGAATAAGGAAACAGGGCTATTTATTAGAAAATGTAGCTTTTTAAAGCCCGATAAACTTTTGACTTTATTTTTCCCTGGAGCTAACTTATTAAAGGGAGAATTAAAATGTTTAAAAAATCCATTTTGGTTTTAGGGGTGGCGCTGATTTTTTCAGGTTGTGCCTACCAGTCCGGCTGGTCTCCGGCGATGGACCCCTATGGAGACCCCAATGTCGCGAATATTTCCAGGGATCAAATCGATTGCCGTGTGTTGGCCAAACGGGCGGTGGGCAACCCTGGGGTGGAAGTTGGAAAAAGCGCCATACTCGGCGGGGCGACAGGTGCGGCCCTGGGTGCATTGGCGGGCTCTCCGGCTTTGGGAGCGGCAGTAGGCGGCGTCGGTGGATTGGTCAAGCAGGGTTTTGGCGTGGACAATCAATATAAACAAGCCTTTATTAATTGCCTGCGTGGTCGAGGGCATAGCGTACTCTAAAAATTTGTTGATTTTGAGAATTTATTTTTAAATCCGGGATCATTATATTAAGTAAAAAAGGAGCGAAAAATGTTTAAGACCCTAACAGTCATAGTGATAAGCGCAGTGATAATGACAGGGTGTGCCAGTCAGGGAAACTGGTCGCCAACCATTGATCCTCATGGAGATCCGAATGCCGCGAATATTGGCCGCGACAAGGTAGAATGCAGGCAACTTGCAAAAAGTGCCGCAGGCAGTACGGCCGGTAAAACAGGTAAGGGAGCCCTGATCGGGGGTGCTATCGGTGCTGCCGCCGGAGCCGCAATTGGAGCTACGGTCGGGTCTCCTGGAACGGGAGCCATGATTGGAGCTGCGGCTGGTGGAATTGGTGGGGGAGCTCATCAGGGTTTAGGTGCTGAAGGTAACTACAAGAAAGCGTTTATCAATTGCATGCGCAACCGGGGCCACAAAGTAGTCAATTGAGAGGTCTCCGCTCTCAACGGAAGTAACAAAATGCTGTTTTTAGCGATGTATTTTCCTGCCAGTTTGGAGGCGGTCATTTCATGATCGCCTCTTTTTTATTTAAAACTTTTACCTCCTGGATGGGTCTTTGTTGAGGTTTTTGTCCTGTGATGAAGTGATTTTTCATAATCATAATGCAGGCCTTTTTTAGTCCTTATGGCGTTTGCGGTTGAAAGTTCGAGTGGTACTTATATAATAAGATTTACAATAAGTTACTCATTCTGGTTAACCGAATTTGGGACACCATGCTGAATCAGATAAAAGAAGATGTTCAGGTAGCACGGGAAAAGGACCCTGCCTCCAGAAATATATTTGAAGTCATCGTTTGTTATCCGGGAGTGCACGCTCTCGTTTCGCACAGGATTTCTTACTGGCTGTGGAACCATGGCTGGAAATTTACGGCGCGATTTTTTTCCTACTTTTTCCGATGGTTGACCGGAATCGAAATTCATCCCGCCGCGAAGATCGGCCGCCGGTTTTTCATCGATCACGGGATGGGCGTGGTGATTGGCGAAACGTCGGTGATTGGCGACAATGTTTTTATTTACCACGGGGTCACCCTGGGGGGGTTGAGCACCAAAAAGGGAAAACGCCATCCCACCATTGAAGATAACGTCGTCATCGGCGCAGGCGCCCAGGTGTTGGGTCCGGTGACGGTCGGGAGGAATACCAAAATCGGATCGGGTTCGGTGGTTCTTCAGGATGTTCCTGAATATTCCACGGTCATTGGGGTCCCGGGCCGGGTGGTGTTTTCCGGCATTTCCTCGGAGTTGGAGCAGATCACCGGAGAAGAGTCGTTTCCGGACCCGGTGGCCCGTGCCATCGAATGTATGCTGGATAGACTGCCAAAAATGGAAAAGGAAATCCGGTCTTTAAGAGAAGCTATCAACAAACAAAATGAGACGCGCTCCGACCCCGTGCCCACCAAGAATCAGGAGGATTGACCCTCCCACTATGTGGGGAGAAAGAGTGGGCCGGGACCGCTTCGCTTGTGATATCCTCTCCCTTGTATTCATGCCCCTGTGATATCTTCTTCATTAGCTTTCATGCCCCGAAGGGGTATGTGGTATTTCACCTTTGCCTTCATGCCCCGAAGGGGTAGAAGGGGTACGCTTCCCTCGCGAGCCCTGGAGAACCTCTTGAATAAAATGTGGCACAATGGATAAGTTATTAAGCCACGAAAACCCATAGCACGTTAATGCTGGGTCCAGCGTCACGCTGGCTGGAGGATTTCATTTTGCAGAAAATTTATCTCGATCACAACGCCACGACACCGCTCCATCCGGAAGTCCTCGACGCGATGCTTCCTGTCCTCGGGGAATTTTTTGGCAACCCGTCGAGCATTCATTCCGAAGGACGCAAAGCCCGCGTGTTACTTGACGAGGCCAGAGAGAGGGTGGCGGAGCTGGTCGGCGCGGGTCCGGGAGAGATAATTTTTACCAGCGGGGGCACGGAATCCAACAACCTGGCCCTTTTGGGCGTGGCCCTCGGTCAGAAGAAAAAGAACGCCCGCATCATCACCTGCGACATCGAGCATCCTTCCATATTGAACCCCTGCAAGCAACTGGAGCAACTGGGTTTTCACATAGACCGCCTGCCGGTCAACCGGGAAGGGCGTATAAACCTGGACCAATTGCGGGAAACCATTCGGGATTCCACGGTATTAATTTCCCTGCAACATGCGAACAGCGAGGTGGGAACGTTGCAGGACGTAGAAAAAATTGGAGAAATAGCCGCGGAAAAATCGATTCCTTTTCATACGGATGCTGTGCAGACCGTGGGAAAAATTCCCATGGATGTGAAAAAAATTCCGGTGGATTTTCTTTCTATATCCTCCCATAAATTGAACGGACCCAAGGGGTCGGGCGCGTTATTCATGAAAAGGGGCTTGTCGGCATTGTTCCCCACCCTAAGCGGAGGCAACCAGGAAAAGAAAAGACGCGGGGGCACGGAAAATGTGGCCGGAATCGTTGGATTAGGAATAGCCTCTGAATTGGCGAAAAAGCACCTGGAGTCAGACGCAAGGAATTCTCTGGCGAACCTCAGGGAATATTTTAGCGAGCGCATAGAAGATTCAATTCCAGGAGTCACGCTTTTGGGTGACAGGGAATTTCGTCTTCCCAACACCTTGAACCTTTCTATCGACGGAGCGAATGGAGAGGCTCTTTTAATCGGTCTCGATGTGCAAGGGATTTCTGTATCGACTGGTTCGGCTTGCAGTTCCGGGTCGTCCCTGCCGTCCCATGTTCTGACAGCCATGCAGGTTCCAGAGCATCGAATCAACTCTTCCCTTCGATTCAGTTTGGGAATCAGTAATACAAAGGAGGAAATCGATGTCGTGATGGACACGCTTGCCCGGCTGGTTTCCTTGAATAGAAAAGATTCTCGTGTTGTGGGTTAAATAATTTTTCCAGAAGAGTGATAAAAATCACTTAAAAAAATGCTTGCTTTTATTTGTGTTGACATAAAAAAGTAGCGTATAATACAATCCATTGATAATTAAGGGTTATTCAATCCTTTTCGCATGAATACGGAGCCAGGCATGTCCCCAAAAAATTACCTTTTTCGTCTTTTCGCTGTTTTCTTAGTGCTCACCCCATTGGTCCTGGGTGGCTGTAGCTACCTGCCCTGGATTGGAGATGATGACGAAGAAGACCTGGCCTTTGAAGAGGACTTTCCCTTTGAAGACGAGCAACCCGCGAAAAACGCAAGAGGCTCCGCCGAGGATGATTTTTTTGCTGAAGACGGGGCTTTGATTGAAGGAGGCGGCGGTGATTTCTCCAGCACCGAGCAAAGTGCGGATTCCAGCGCTTTGAAGGGGGATGTTGAAAGCCTGCAAAGCCAGCAGGAAGCATTGATCTCAAAGGTCAGGGAACTTGAGGAAATTCTGCTCACCCTGGAACCGAAAGTGAGTGCGGCCCAGGAACGGTTGGAAGGGAGTCTGGCGTCGGCCTCGGGTCAGTCGCAATTTCTTGAGCCTGAGGTTGAAGAGCTGAAGTTAAAGGTCAACCATTTGAACGAAGAAATTAACCGGCTGAAAATGGCCAAGGCAAGTGGGTCCATGGCCCGGCCCCGAAGCAATGCCAGCCCCATCAGGCAGAGCAAGGGAACTCCCAGTCAATACAATAAAGCTTTAGGCGCCTACCAGTCGGGCAATTATGATGAGTCGATCCTGTTGTTTCAAAACTTCGCCTTGAGCAATCCTCCGGGACATTTGAAAGATAATATTTTGTTCTGGATTGGCAGCAATTACGTCAAACTGGAAATGTATGATAATGCCATTATTCAATTCGACACGGTCCTAAACCAATTTCCTAATGGCAATAAGGCCCATGATTCGAGGTTGATGCTGGGCGTCAGCTACTTTAAAAAAGGGGACTCCAGCCGGGCTATTGAGGTTTTAGAAACTGCTCTGAAGTATAATCCCCCTTCTGATGTTAAAGGAAAGATCATGGCCCAGTTGAGTGAAATTCAATGATCCAAGCTTTCCCCCACGGGGACAACTGAGCGTTTGCCTGTTGTTCCATAGACGGTTTGTCCCTGCCTCCAAAGATTCCTTTCTGCATTTGTTCTCTTATAAAAAATAAAAACCTTTATTTCATTTATCCGGCAGGGTGTGTTAATTTTTGCGTTTTGCCGGGTTAAGGGAAAAGGTCGGGCTTTTCTGGATGGGGACATAATATGAAAATTGCCATTTTATCTGTCAACCTGTTTGATGATTCGATCGGAGGGGTGGAGAATCATATTTTATTTATTTCCAGGGAACTGATAAAACGGGGTCAGGAAATCGTTTGCTTCAAGCCAGTTTGGGAGGACAAGTATAAAGAGGCTGAGCGAAAATGGGGGGATCAATTAACCATTGTCTATATTAATCTGGGTAAGCGGCCCTATGATTTTCGTCGTTGGAGCGGTCAGGGGGAATCAGGTTATCTGGTAAGTTTCCTGGGAAAAGCGGCCTATGTTTTAGCTGCGGATAAAATTGCCAGCGCCATTGTTTCCTGGAAACCTGAATTGGTTTGGCAACATGATTTTTCCTCTGGATGGTTGGCGACAAGAAAACTATCTCGCCAGTTTCCTGTCGTTTTGACCAACCACTGCGGGGAATATCTTATGTTGAATCGGTATTCCTTGGGAAGGCTGTTTCTGCGATGGGCGTTGAGGCACTATAAAGCAGTGATCGGGCCGAGCAAAGAGTTGACTCCGGATTTTGTGAATAAACCATTTACAATTTACAATGGGGTGGATACAAGTGTTTATAAACCATTAAGTGCCGAGGAACGGCTTGATAAAAAGGCCGGACTTTTTGGCGGGACCGAACGGTTTGTGATTTTTTGTCCCAGGAGATGGGCGCCTAGCAAGGGAGTCATTTTCCTGGCCCAGGCGATTCGCCGGTTGAACGAGGTCGGGGATTTAAAATCAAAATTAATTTTTGCATTCGCGGGCGATGACACCCGGTATCCGGTTTATACACGAAAGGTAAATTCTCAATTGGCGGATCTCGAGATCGAGGTGGTTCGATTAGGAGATTTTCGGCCGGGGGATATGGTTCCCTATTATCAATCAGCGGACCTCGTCGTGATACCGTCTCTCATGGAAGCGGTGAGCCTCGCGGCGCTGGAATCCATGGCTTGTGGAACTCCCGTGCTCAGTACCAATGTGGGGGGAATGCCTGAAATCATAAAGGATGGTAAAACCGGGTACCTGATAAACCCAGGCCATCCTGATGAACTGGTAGAAGCTATCCGGAGAATATACGATGATCCTGAAAAGGCCAATATCGTTGAAGAGGCTGTAAATATGGTCAGAAGCCATTTCGATTGGTCCGCTATTGCCCAGGCCACAGAAAATGTATTGAAGGAAGCCCTGCATGAAGCACAGGCAATGAACCCATGAAAAACGTGGTCCTGGCTTTTGGAACCCGCCCGGAAGCTATTAAAATGGCGCCCGTGTATATGGCCTTGAAGAATGTGAAAGGCCTTGAACCCATCGTTCTTCTCACCGGACAACACCGGGAACAACTGGAACAGGCCCTTTCAATATTTGATATCCCCATTGCCGCCGACCTGGAGGTGATGACTCACCGACAATCTCTTACCGAACTGGCCGCCCGCATCCTTCCCCAAACAACAGAAAAACTTCAGGCTCTCGATGCCGACTATGTTCTGGTGCATGGGGACACGATGACCGCATTTGCTGTCGCCTGGGCCGCATTTCTCGAAAAAATCCCGATTGGGCATGTCGAGGCAGGATTACGCAGTTTCAATATGCAGGAACCTTTTCCTGAAGAAGCGAACCGCCGACTAATCGATGTTCTCACGGATATTGATCTGGCCCCCACCTCATCTGCAAAATCAAACTTGATCCGCGAAGGAAAATCACCTGAAGGGATTGTTGTCACCGGTCAGACCGGCATCGATGCCATCTTTTTTGCGCGGAAACTGGATAACCTTCCACCAGATCTGCCTGATTCGCCTTATGTGACGGTGACCCTGCACCGGCGGGAAAACTGGAAGATCCTTCCCGACATCGCAAGCGTTCTGAAGAAATTAGCGGGTCGGCACCCCGAATTCACATTTGTTTTTCCCGTACACAAAAATCCGGAGGTTCGTGAGAAGATGTGGTCCATACTGGAGCCCGTCCCGAATTTTAAATTGATGGAACCTCTGGATTATGCTGCAATGGCGGCGCTGATGGCACGCAGTGAACTGATAGTTACCGATTCGGGAGGATTGCAGGAAGAAGGGGCCGCATTGCAGGTGCCGGTGGTGGTTGTGCGCAATTGTACCGAGCGGCCCGAGGGGGTGGAGGCCGGTAAAATCAGGATCGCAGGAACCCAACCAGAAAAGATTTTGGAAATCGTTGATTCTCTCCTTCGCAACTCCGCAGACCGGGAGAAAATGCGGGAAGGAAACAACCCTTATGGGGATGGGTTCGCCAGCCAGCGGGTGGCGCAAGCCGTGGCCTGGAAACTGGGGCTCTCCGGGAAACCTCAGGACTGGAATGGCTAGATAAGTGCGATAGAAATCAGAAAAATCTCGCTTTTCTTCCTGGAAAAGGATGGAATTCCCAGTTGAAGCTTTTAAAAATATAGGCTATTCTCAGATTTAATTTTTCAACGCGTAACCCCAGAACCCATCGGTTAACCAGCAGGCATATTAGTTTGATTGCAAACCGTTTTGAACCTGAATCAAATGGACACCAGGCCTTGCGGTTTGATTTGAGTATTTTCTCTGACCGCATTCAGGAATTTATTGAAGACCGGTATCGATTAAGAAACCATCAATGCTGAAAAAGCACGGCCAACTTTTCCTTTCCGCTCTTTTTATTTTTGACAGTCTAGCCATCTTTTCTTCCTGGTTGTTGGCGTATACCACTCGCTTCCAGCTGAAATTGATTCCTGTGACTCAGGGTCTTCCTCCAATAGAGCCTTATATTGAGGCGCTATTGCCCATTTGGATCGTATTTTTTATCAATACAAAATTATGCGATTTGTACCAGCCCTTACGAGGGAAACCGGGCTCCAGTGAATTTTTCCTCATACTAAAGGTCACTTCACTTTCGGTTCTGATTTTGACGGCCATTACATTCTTTTACAGAGATTTCAGCTATTCTCGAATTGTGGTGGTTTATTTCTGGGGCATAGCCACCCTATTGATCGTGGCCTCTCACTGGATGGTGAGAAAAATTTGGGTCATGGTCCGCGGAAAAGGATGGAATTTACAAAAAATTCTAATCGTCGGAGCGGGAGAACTTGGGCAAAAGGTTGTGGAAAAAATAAACCTGCATCCTGAAATCGGTTTTCAGGTGGTCGGGTATTTGACGCGGCATCCCGAAAAAATTGGTGAGAAATTTCAGGAATGCAAAGTGTTGGGGGAATATAACGATGTGTCAAAAGTGATTCACGATTTTGAAGTGGATCAACTCTTCATCGCTCTTCCCCTGCAAGCCCACGATCGGCTGCAAAAAATACTGGATAATTTAGGTGAGGAAACGGTCGATATTAAAGTGGTTCCCGATCTTTTACAATACATGAATATTCACTCGGGCGTTGAAGAGCTGGATGGCCTTCCCATCGTGAACCTTGCGGAATCTCCTCTCTATGGCTGGAATGTCGTGGTCAAGCGCGCATCGGACATTATATTATCCAGCCTAGCTATTGTCATCACGTCGCCGTTGATGGTGCTGATCGCCCTGTTGATCAAGGCAGAATCACGGGGCCCGGTGTTTTACCGGCAGGAGCGGGTGGGGCTGGATCGACAGGTTTTCTCGATGCTCAAATTTCGTTCCATGAAGGAAGAAGCCGAAAACGCCACAGGGCCTGTTTGGGCTAAAGAAAATGATGAAAGAAGAACCCGGATCGGTGAAATTTTGCGAAAAACCAGTTTGGACGAACTCCCACAATTGTTCAATGTCTTTATAAGTGAAATGAGCCTGGTTGGACCGCGCCCGGAAAGGCACGTATTTATTGAAGATTTTAAGCATTCGATTCCACATTATATGCTCCGTTTAAAGATGAAGGCGGGTCTGACCGGATGGGCTCAGGTGAATGGATGGCGCGGCAACACCTCTTTGCAAAAACGAATTGAATGCGATTTATTCTATATAAAAAACTGGTCGCTCATGTTTGATCTTAAAATAATTTTCATGACCCTCTGGAAAGGTTTCATAAACCGGCATGCCTACTGAGCCGAATGTCATCGCTGTCATCCCGGCCCGTTGGGCTTCCACCCGGTTTCCGGGAAAGCCGCTGGCGGTGATCGGTGGCAAACCCATGATACAGTGGGTGGTTGAACAGGCGGGCCGGGCGGCTTCGGTGTCGGAAGTGATCGTTGCCACGGATGACGACCGGATCATGAAGGCGGTACAGGATTTTGGCGGGTCGGCGGTGATGACCTCGATGGATCATTTGTCTGGAACCGATCGAGTGGCCGAAGTGGCGGCCACACGCGACTGCGATATTGTGGTCAATGTGCAGGGGGATGAACCTCTGATACCGCCTGAAAATATCGAACTCGTGGTGGCTCCTTTGAAAGAGGATGAGGCTCTTAAAGTTTCCACCTTGAGAATTCGGATAGAATCGGTGGAAGACCTGGTCAATCCGGACATCTGCAAGGTGGTGGTGGACCATCGTGGAAATGCGCTTTATTTTTCGCGGGCGCCCATTCCCTTCGACCGGGATGGCTGGTCAAAGGATCTCATGGAGGGGGAGGGCGTCTGGCCAAGAGATATGGAAATGGAGTCCTATAAGCATATCGGTTTGTACGCTTATCGGAAGTCTTTTTTGATGAAGATTTCCCGGTTGCCGGCTTCCCGGTTGGAAGCCATCGAGAAGCTGGAACAATTACGCCTGTTGGAAAACGGGATTTCGATCCGGGTCCTGGAAACCGATAAGGATTCCATGGGGGTGGACAGGAAAGAAGATTTGTTGGTAATCGAAAGCCGGTTGAAGCAAAATATGCCATGAATTTGCTGGGGCGGGGTGTTGGAAAATTTATTAATGGAAATTTAAGCTCATAGGGTGAATCCTTGAATAAAAAATCCGGCAGAAAAAATGTAAAGTATATCTTTGTGACTGGCGGCGTGCTTTCCTCCCTTGGAAAAGGGATCGCCGCATCTTCCATAGGAAGCCTGCTGGAATGTTGCGGATTGAAAATCACCATCATGAAACTCGACCCCTATATTAATGTCGATCCGGGGACCATGAACCCCTTTCAGCATGGCGAAGTTTATGTCACCGATGATGGGGCGGAAACAGATCTGGATCTCGGTCATTATGAGCGATTCACCCATGCCCAGATGCGGCGCAATAACAGCGTCACCACCGGGCGAATTTATAATGACGTGATTCAAAAAGAGCGCAAGGGCGAGTATCTCGGCGCAACGGTTCAGGTGATTCCCCACATCACGGATGAAATCAAAAGTCACATTAAAAAAGTCGCCCACAATGTGGATGTGGTCATTTGCGAAATCGGCGGGACCGTCGGTGATATCGAAAGCCTGCCCTTTCTTGAAGCGATTAGGCAGTTCAAATACGATTTGAAATCCAGGAATGTCCTGTACATTCACCTGACCCTGGTTCCTTATATCAAAACGGCGGGAGAGGTCAAAACCAAGCCCACCCAGCACAGCGTGCAAAAATTACGAGAAATAGGAATTCAGCCCGACATTTTGCTCTGCCGGACAGAGAAAAAACTCTCCAAAGACATCAAAAAGAAAATTGGACTGTTCTGTAATGTGGAGGTGGATAGTGTGATATCGGCGATGGATGTGGAGTCCATATATCAGGTTCCTTTAAGTTTGCACAAGGAAGGGATCTGTAAAATCACCCTGAAGAAACTGGGATTGCCTGTGTCCGAGCCAAATCTGGAGCAATGGAAAGAAATCAATCAGAAGATCACCAGGCCGGATGCGGAGGTCAGCATCGCCATTGTGGGAAAATACCTCGATCTGAAAGAATCCTATAAAAGCATCACCGAAGCTTTGGTGCATGGGGGAATCGGCAACAATGCCAAAGTGAATCTTGGCTGGGTGGACGCGGAGGAACTGGAAAAAGAAGGCGGCTCGGAAAAATTAAAAACCTGCGATGGCATTCTCATTCCCGGCGGATTCGGGGAACGCGGGATCGAAGGAAAAATTAAGGCAGTCCATTACGCCAGGGTCAATAAAGTCCCTTATTTCGGGATATGTCTCGGCATGCATTGCGCGGTCATCGAATTTGCGCGAGAAGTGGCCAATCTCAAAAACGCCAACAGCGCGGAATTCACCAGCAAATCGCCCTATTTAATCATCGACCTGATGCCAGATCAAAATTCGCATGGAGACAAGGGCGGAACCATGCGGCTGGGCGAATACCCCTGTCAGTTACGCAAGGATTCCAATGCCTTTAAAGCTTATGGAAAACGCGAGATCTATGAGAGGCATCGCCACCGGTACGAGTTCAGTAATAAATTCAGGATCCAAATGGAAGAAGCCGGGATGAACATCAGCGGTATCTCACCCAACGGCAACCTGGTTGAAATAATTGAAATCAAGGATCACCCCTGGTTTCTGGCGGGCCAGTTCCATCCCGAGTTCAAATCATCGCCCCGAGCGCCGCATCCCCTATTCAGGGATTTTATCGCGGCATCCATAAAATACCGGGGCGACCATCCAAAAGGCCAGGATTCCTGAACAACAATTCAGGCCATTCCGCGGATCAGGTCCAGTTTGCCGATGACTCCCACCAGCTTGCCGTCATCCAGTACCGGAAGGGTGTGAACGTTTTTCTCGGCCATGATGGTGGCGATATCGCCAATTTCCGTGTCGGCGGTAACCGTGACAGCGTTCGAACTGTAGATGTCCTCCACTTTATTTCCGGTGAGTTTTTTTACATCGGTTTCAAACTTTTTTTCACTGTCCAGAAAGAGAACCGCATCGAACAGAGTGATGACGGTAGGAATGTGCAGGTTTTTATTCTGTTCGATCAAGTCCCCCTGGGTCACGATGCCTATCACCTTTTCTTGATCATCCACCACGGGAATACCATTTATATTGTATTCGACAAACAACTCCGACAATTCGCTGATCGGAGTGTTTTTTTCGACGGTAATAACCGTTTTCGTCATGATGTCCTTGGCCGTTTTCTCCATACCTCGCTCCTTGTTCGTCGCACACCAGGGGAAACTCCCCGCCTTTATCCGATCCTGGATTATAGCCTAGTTTATATGCGGTTCGTGATTTCATTCATAAAACTTTTCTTTTTCCCGAAAAAATTATAGTATTTGTTCGGAGTAGAAAACATTTGTGTCCTTTCTGGAAAATTTTTTATGAACCTTCTCCCACTCGTTGGTTATGTCCAGGCCGATAAATAGTTTCCAATCCAAAAAAAGAAGACTCCCCGACTGGGTGAAGGCCCCTCTGGCCAGAGGAGAAAATTATTTCCGATTGAAAGCCCTGGTCCAGAAGCATTCCCTCAACACGGTTTGCGAATCGGCTTCCTGTCCCAACATCGGGGAATGCTGGTCTGCGGGAACCTTGACGGTCATGATTCTTGGCGATACATGCTCACGGGCCTGCCGTTTTTGCGATGTTCCCACGGGAAAATTAAAAATGCCCCGGCAGGAAGAGCCGGAAGAGGTCGCCGATATGCTATCGAAACTGGATCTGGGATATACCGTCATCACCTCTGTGGACCGCGACGATCTGCCGGATGGCGGTGCCTCCCACTGGGCGGATACTTTATTTCAGGTGAAGAGCAAGTGCCTTGGCATGAAGGTGGAAGCGTTGATCCCGGATTTCAGGGGAGACATTAAAAGTATTGCGAAGGTGTGCCGGGCCGCGCCGGACGTTTTAGCGCATAATCTCGAAACAGTCGCTTCGCTTCAGGAAAAAGTTCGCCCCCAGTGCCGGTATCAGTGGTCGCTGGACACTTTGGATTTTGCCCGACGGGAGCATGGGCTGGTCACCAAAAGCAGTTTGATGCTGGGGCTGGGTGAAAAAAAACACGAGGTGATCGAAACCATGCAAGACCTCGTGGAGATCGGTTGCGATTTCCTGGCCATCGGTCAGTATTTGCGGCCTACATTGAGGCATCTTGAAGTGGAGGAGTATCTTCGGCCTGAAGTGTTCGCCGAATATAAGGAAATTGGAGAGTCCCTGGGGCTTGGCCATGTGGAGGCAGGGCCCCTGGTGCGTAGCTCCTACCATGCTGAAAAACAAGTCGGCATGCTCAAATAAAAACTTGGATTGTGGAATATTAGGCATAGGGCTTGCTTTCTACATTTATTGCTAACGGATAGCGTCAAAGTTTTAACGGTCCTCCAATGGTTGATACAAGTTCCATCAGCGCCGAGGGGTATAAAAAGGTCGGGGGTAAAGCGTCCCTGGGAGGGGGTCCCGATGGACGGGACGCTTCGACTTTTCGATCCATTCTCCTGGAAGCCCAGATGCAACGGCTCTCGGTCTGGAGCCAGTTGGGTGAAAACTCTCCAGAACCGGTCAACTTGTTCAATGAATACCGCATCATTCTGGACCAGGCACGACGTCAACAAAATTCCAATGATCCATCCGCAGGTTCCCGCAAAATCACCAATCCTCAGCTGGTTGCCAGGCAATATGAAATTGAATCCAACCGGGCCTTTCTCAATGCCGGGAATCAGGGTTTGGATAGCACGCAATCACTGTCATTTGCCGATCTGGCCGCGCTTGCGGGAGGGGTTCGGGGCATTCCAGGAACCCAGTTTCAACAATTGATTCAAAACGAATCCGGATTCGACCCCAACGCGATCGGTCCCGGAGGCGGATTGGGACTGGGGCAATTATTGCCCGATACGGCGAGAGCTTTGGGACTGCGAACCGGAGAGGACCGGAAGGAAGGATCGGTCTGGCACCCCGCATCCAATCTGGACGCCACCGCGCGTCAATTGCGGACCTTCACCGACCAATTTATCAACCGGGGAGTATCCAACACCGAAGCCTGGAGCTTCGCCACCGCGGCCTACCAGGCGGGCATAGGCAATATTATGCAAGCCCTGGACCTGTTAAAGGGTGAAGCCCGCCCGGAATGGGACCGGGTCGCAAAAGAGTTGCCTCGTGTCACTGGCCCTTCGGCCAGAGAAACGATTGAATATGTCAATCGATTGAAATAGCCTTTGGCTCATTGTCAGTTTTTGGCCCGGCTCAATAACTCCTCAGCTTCCCGGACAATCTCCGTATCCCAATCAAAGATAAATCGCTTTTTATCCTCAAGGGTGGATTGCAATATGTCATCGTAAAATTTTCTGTCTTCAATCGTGCGGGTTATTTTATCAGTGAGGATATTTGATTGGTCCGAAGGGAAATGCTGTTCGGGATTGCTGATGACTTCCCGATTTTCCGGAGTGTCGCTCACCAGACAGGGAACCCAGCTGGCAACCGCCTCCAGCAGGGAATTGGACATCCCCTCCTGTGAGGAACAAAAAACAAACAAGTCGGCGCCCTGCACCAGTTGCATGACATCTTTTCGCCAGCCGGTGAAAATGGTCTGATGGGCAATGCCCAGTTCATCCGCAAGTTGTTTCAGGGCTTCTTTTTGATCTCCGTCCCCGATGATCAATAGAATCGATTCTGAAATTTGCGCATCGGCAAATGCCTGAAGAAGGCATTCCTGGTTTTTTCTTTTTAGTAAAAGCCCTGACGTGGCGATGATAAACGGGTTTCCGGTGAAAGAAAATTCATGTAGCAGACGTTCTTTTTGCCGGTTGGGGTCGAACGGCGATTGTAGTATGTGATTGTATAAAATCCCGGTTTTATCGCGCGCCCCAGGGCAACGTTGGAGTACGGCTTGACGAACCGATTCGGAAGCGGCCAGGACCCGGTCCGATAAGGCCAGCCCGAATTTTTCCAGAATGCCTTCACCATAGGTGACCAGGCACGACTCCCGGTAGGAAAACTCAGGATTTTGGTGCGGGGGGAAACGGACAAAGGTGAGCATGGGAATTCCCGATACCCATTTTGCAGGGCTAGAAATCAGGGCATAGAGCGGGGAAAAAACGGAAATCAGGTTGGCCCTATTTCTAAGTGCCACAAGCGCCATGTAGAGTGGGGCGGCGAGAAAAAAATACATCCAGAAAAATATCGTGTCATGACTGCGCATGGGAGTGGGTAAAATATGGGGAATAAGATTGGGATGGCTGTAGGGAAAAGGTTCGACCGCAACATAATGAACGACCCAGCCATTTTCAAGGTAGGCTTCAATTTTCATTTTGAGCCGTTTACAAAACCCCCCCGGCTTGTGCTTGTAATAAATAGTGAGAACTTGTGTCCTGCCCGATTGATGGAAAAATATCAACCGCTCATAAATTGTTTTTAATTGGGCGGACTGTATGGTCCAGGTGGCATATTTAGCCCGAATGGTCTTCATTCCATTTTGTCCCAATTGGTAACGCAGGGCTTTGTCCCTCACCAGAGTGGTGATACTTTTCGTAAGAGACGCGGAGGATTTCGGTGGAATCAGAAAACCTTCCTGTCCATTCTCAATCGTTTCCGGGATGCCACCTACCGTTGTGGCGATGACGGGAAGGCCGCAGGCCATCGCTTCCAAAAGGGCGTTGGGGGTTCCCTCCGAGAGACTGGGAAGGACGAATATATCCGATGAATTGAGCCAAATGGGAATTTGTGCGGCCTGTTGCGCCCCTGCAAACAGGACATGCTTTGATATGCCTTTTGAGGCAACCAGATTTTCCAGTTCCTCCCTGACCTCTCCATCTCCCACCAGGATGAAAAGAACATCTTTAAATTTTTGTATTATTTCAGGAATAGACTCAATCAGGTATTTCTGACCTTTAACCGGGGACAATCCGCCAATACTAAGGATGAGGGTCTTGTCTTCGGGCAATGCGAGTTGACTGCGCGCCGCCTTTTTATTCTGAAGTTTGAAGGTGTCCAAATCGATGCCATTGGGAATCACAGAAATCTTGTGACCGGGAATGCCTGAAAGCTCCAATTGGTCGCGGAATTTTTTGCTCTCACAAATAATGGTGTCGGCCCTACGGAAAAGAAATTTTAAAAAAAAGGCGACGCCTGGAATCCTGAAGAGTAGAAAATCGGAGCCCCACAAGTTGATCACCACAGGGACCCTGGTGAAAAATTTTACCAGGATGGCGACACAACCTGCAGGCGCCCAAAAGGCGTGCATCAAATCGCTTTCCCTGCCGGCGCGTAGCGCGGAGAAAAAGAAGGATGTCAGGAAAAAAGGAACCAACAGCAGACGAAAGCAATTTTGTTTTATTCGGCTGATCATTCCGGCGCCGTAGGCCAGGGTCTGGAAACTCCTGGGGTAAAAATATTGAAAACGCTCGGTCTCTATATCGCCTTGATCCGGTGAATTTTGTACTACGGAGTCATGCGGAGCAATGACTTTTACCTTGCAGCCGGCCTGACAAAGTTCCTGGGCGTATTTATAAACAAAGTTCCCCGCAAAATCGCCCTCAAAACGTGGGAATGAAGTCGTTAAAAAAGTGATCTTAATGTTTTCGGTGGGGTTTGAAGGCATCGTAAATTGGAAAAGGGGATTATTTGATTTTTTGCAGTCCGAACGTTTCCCGGAAGAGTTGTGTCACAACAAAAATGATATTTTCTTTTTTCTCCAGCAGTCTTCTTATGGTGTAGGGCAGCCAGGCGGTGCCAAATGGCGTGTAGACGCGAACCCGGAACCCCTTTTTCAGGAGAGTTTTTTGCAAATCCCTTCTCACTCCATACAACATTTCAAAGTAAAAAGATTCTGCTGAAATTTTTTCTCTGGCGACAAAGGAAAGAATCTCGGATAACAGGTATTCATCATGGGTGGCGATGGCAGGCTGGTTTCCATTTTTTAGTAATTGAAATGCCAGATGCAAAAAATTTTGCCGTATTTTGTCCATTGATTGGTAGGCAATGGAGGAATTTTCTTTGTAGGCCCCTTTGCATAATCGAACGGAAATTTGCTTTTCTACCAATTGGTCCACATCGTCCTGCGTTCGAAATAAATAGGCCTGAACCGCCTGGCCCAGGTGCTTGTGCTCGGCATGCAACTCGAGGCACATTTCCAGGGTTGACTGAGTGTGGTCTGAGCCTTCCATGTCGAACCGGACGGTGTTTGGGGCGGCCGCTGTAAGGACGGCTGCGAGATTGTTTTTGCAATAGTTTTTGTCTATGTCCAGGCCCATTTGTGTCAATTTAACGGAATAATCCATGGGGTTATGAAACGCTCCGACTTTATTAATCAGATCAAGATAGAGGTCTTTGGCCGCCTCAGCCTGTTGCCTGGAGTTTACATTTTCACCGAGGATATCCATCGAAGATAGAAATCCGTTTTCATAAATTTTGCGGATCGACTGCAAAGCGGCTTGTGCATTTTCTCCGGCTATAAATCTTTTGGCAAAAGGATATAAAAGGTGCATGATGGTCCCAAATGCGCAACAGGGGGTATTTAATTCGTGACTTGATAGTGGAAAAGACTCAAGGTCTTTTCCTTTAATATACCTTCAAAGAATACAAATTGGAGGAAAAAATTTTGGTGGAAAGTCCAGGGAAAACGGTAGGGTGGAAGCGCCGAAGTTATTCAGAACTAAAAAAGTTTCTGGTGGATTGATTGGGTTTCACAATGTCCAGTTTTTTCGGAGGTTTGTTGGATAAAAGAAATTGCCGGGTTTTGTAAAATATTTGGTTGGCGGTCGATTTGGTTATTGAGTCTTCAGGATATTGAACGTTTATTTTCATCACTGTGGAGTTTGGGGTCAAAGACGAAAATTCAATCAGGATATCCTGGTCAATCGTTGCGGCTTTAATGGATTTTCCTTCAGGAGAGGAACCCTTATTAATAACCATGATGTCCATTTGGTCAAGAACCCGGTGAGTGGCTTCATCGACCCAATTGACGGAATAGCTGAGAGTTTGATTGGCCGCATGTGAAATATTTTTTTCAGGCTCCAGACCACTTGTATTTTCATAGGTGGTGGCGCAACCGGAAAAAAACAACATCAATAAAATAAAAGTGAAATATTTTTTCTTGCTCATGGATTCTTTCAAGGGATCGACGTTGAGGGGTCGAACCAGTCAATGCATTTGATATTCAATCAGTAATAATAAAGCCTCTGATGTCGGCAATTAGCTAACGTGCATTATGGCATTTAAGGGAATTAACAGCAAATAATATGCCAAAAATAATTGACAATAAATCAATGGCATTTTCTCAGACGGGTATAATATTTAAAAAATCTGGTAAGAATTTCAGCCATTTGGGTGAAATATTGTTAATTAAAACTCAGGATATTCTAATAAATTGCCAGTGACAGCGGGGAAACGATTTTGATGAGGTTTTCGGAAAGTCGGGGTTTTATCGATAACTCTTTGATTATTTGGACTATAATTTTCAATGGTTGGATAAGAATGTCTTTTGTTTGAATTGTAGGTGAATCGATACAGGGTTTTAAAGGCTTTACTTCAAGGGGAGTGCCGGATAAAAGACAAGCTGGAATCGACCAAAGTTGGTAAACGGATTGGAAATGACAGGAGAAACCGTCATGACATTAGGATCCATTCTGGGCCTTGGTATTGCTGGGATAATGGTTGTCGGGGGATTGTTTTACTTTATATCCAAGAACAAGTAATCCCTGAAAATTCTTCAAAGCACCTGGGTGGATAAATCAGCTGACGGCGTGGCAGGCGACGAAGGCCGTTTCAGACCCTGTTTTATCCGGGTAGGCCGATCGGCATTTTACCGCCAGGGGTGACCCTTCAGGCTCGTTCAGAAAAATGGGGCAGCGGGGATGAAAGTGACAGCCCGCCGGCGGATTGAGCGGGGAAGGGACATCGCCCACAATAGGTTCAAAAGGACGGCGTTTTTCCAGGCTGGGCACCGAGTCGAGAAGGGACCGGGTATATGGGTGTCGTGGGCGACTGAACAGTTCTTTTGCGGTGGCCTGCTCGACGATTCTTCCCAGATACATGATAGCCACCGTGTCCGCCATATAGCTCACAACGCTGAGATTGTGGCTGATGAACAGATAGGTCAGGGACCGTTTGGACTGAAGTTCTTTTAAAAGGTTCAACACCTGCGCCTGAACGGACACATCCAGAGCACTCGTGGGTTCGTCCAGCACCAGGAATTCCGGTTCCAGAACGAGTGCGCGTGCGATAGCGATACGTTGCCGCTGGCCTCCGGAAAATTCATGCGGGTAACGGTCCAGTACGGTGGACGCCAGCCCCACCTCTCCCAAAACGTTATCGATGCGGTTTCTATTTTCCTTGGCCGTCCGGTTGGCAAAATGGATATTAAGACCTTCAGCGATAATTTCTTCCACGGTCATTCGCGGCGATAAAGACCCGGCAGGGTCCTGAAAAACGATTTGCAGGTGTTTTCGGATGGGCTTCAATTCCTGGCCCGTCAATCCCATGATTTCCTGCCCGTGAAAAATAACGCTTCCGCGGGTATCCTTATTCAAACGCAGGAGAGATTCTCCAAAGGTGGTTTTTCCGCAGCCCGATTCTCCCACCAGGGCGAGGGTGGAGCCTCGCTGGAAATTCAAACTGACATCATCCACGGCTTTGACGTAAGCGGCCACCCGTTTGAACACACCTTTTCTGACAGGAAAATGGGTTTTGAGCGATTGCACTGAAAGCAATGAGGTCTCCTCAACCGTTCGGCGAGGGGCAGGATGTTTTTCGCGTTCGTTTTCCAGGGCGGGGGTTTTGCCCTGATCGTAGAGATGACAACTGACCTGATGGCCGGATTCCAGCAAATAGGAGGAACTGTCTTTTTTCTTGCAGACATCCATGACGAATTCACAGCGGTTGGCGAACAGGCAACCCTCCCCGTATTCCGTTGCTCCTGGAACCATTCCCGGAATGGTGCTCAGCAAATAGGGGGAGTCTCCTGGTTTCGGAATGGAGTCGAAAAGCCGACGGGTGTAAGGATGAGACATTTTTTGAAATATTTTTTCCCGGGAACCCTGTTCGGCCATTTTGCCGGCGTACATAATGCAAATGGAATCGGCCATCTGATTGACGATGCCCATGTCATGGGTGATCAGTAGAATGCTCATTCCCGTTTGGTTCTGCAGGTCGGACATGAGGCGAAGCACTTGCGCCTGAATGGTGACATCCAAAGCGGTGGTCGGTTCGTCGGCAATGAGGAGTTTGGGTTCGCAGGCCAGCGCCATGGCGATCATCACCCGTTGTTTCATTCCGCCAGATAGCTGATGAGGAAAGGCGTCGATTCTTTTCTCCGGATCGGGAATGCCCACCCGGTCGAGCAAGTCGATGCATTGTTTTCGAGCCGCGCCTTTTTGTATCTTCTGGTGCAGCATGAGCGGTTCTTCCAGCTGATTGCCGATGCGATAAAGCGGGTTCAGGGATGACATGGGTTCCTGAAAAATCATGCCGATCTCGTTGCCGCGCAAATGTCGCATGGATTCTTCGGAGAGTTGCAGAAGATCCCGATTCTGATACATTATTTTTCCGGAAGGATGATGCCCGTTGCCGGCGATCAATCTCATGATCGAATTGGCGGTCTGGGTCTTTCCGCAACCCGATTCGCCCACAATGGCCAGGGTTTTCCCCTGCTCCAATTGAAAGGACACCCCGTCCACCGCTTTGGCGGTTTTATCGAGACCGACGTCGAAATGAGTGCGTAGATTCTGAACTTCTAACAGCATAAATTAATCTCTATTAAATTCATCAGGCGTTCCTTCTCGGATCGAAGGCGTTGCGCACTCCTTCTCCTATAAAGGTCAGGGAAGTGAGGGTCACCGTCAACAGGGTGAAAGTGGGGAGTAGAATCCAAAGCGCATGGAGGTTGTTTTTCCCCTGGGCCAGCAATTCGCCCATGCTTGGGGCCGGGCTCGGAACCCCGAGATTGAGATAGTCGAGACTCACCAGGGCGAGTATGCCTGCCGTGACCTCAAAAGGGAAAAATGTAATCACGGGCGTCAGGGCGTTGGGCAGAATATGACGCCGCATGATGCCGAAATTTGAAACTCCCATCCCCCTGGCGGCTTTTACGAATTCAAGGTTGCGGATTTTTAGAAACTCGGCGCGAATATAGGCGGCGATTCCCATCCAGGCTGTCAGGTTCAGGATGAAAAACAACAGCAAGGCGGAAGGAACGAGGAATGAACTGAGTATAATCAATATATACAGCCGGGGAATAGAACCCCAGATTTCCGTCAATCGCTGACCAATGAGATCGATCAATCCGCCGAAAAACCCTTGGATGCCGCCCATCAGGCAACCAATTAGGGTGCCGAAAATAGCGAGGGATATCCCGAAGATCATGGAAATCCGAAACCCGTAGATGAGACGGGCCAGAACGTCTCTTCCGCGGTCGTCTGTCCCCAGGAAATGTTTATCCTTTAAAGATGAAGGGATGATGCTCTCGCCATCCGCCGAACGACTGGCGTAAGGGGCCGTCAAAACCACCCGACCGGAGTGGGATTGGGTGGGAATATACTTGTAATCATAAGGAATGGGGGGCCAGATCATCCAGAAATCTTTGGTGCCGCTATTCTCCGGTTGATCCAGGCTGATAGCCTTGTCAGAAAAATCTTCTTCATCGTCGAAGTCTTCCAGAGTCAGGGAAAATACCGGTTCGTCTTCCTCAAAATCTCCCAGCCCGATATCAAAATCGCCGTTTTCTTCAAAATCGTCCAGGGCCGGTGGTTTTAAAGTTTCCCCTTTAAGGAGCCGGATAAAACCTTCGGACTTGTAATCCGGTTCGCTCAAAAGATCTCCGCCAAAATCCTTCTCACTGTACGTAAGTAAAATCGGAAAATATACCCGGCCATCCACCATCATAACCATGGGGCGAACGTTGCATAACCATTCTGCCGGGAGGGTCACAAGAAACAGGGTGAAAACAAATACAAAGCTATAGAACGCCCTTCGGTCGCGGCGGAAAATCTGTAGTTTGACTTTAAAGTCCTTGCTCAATTGCATTGGCCGGATTCAACCCTGAGATTCATCAAAACTGATTCGCCGGTCAATGAGGACGTAAGACAGGTCCGTCAATAATTGGCCGAGCAGGGCGATCAACGAAAAAATAAACATGGAGCCCAATACGATCGGATAGTCGCGTTGGATAACGGCCTGGAAGGAAAGCAGGCCAAACCCGTCCAATGTGAAAATCTGCTCAATGAGAAGCGATCCCGAAAAAAACATGGTTAAAAATCCGATCGGAAAACCGGTGACCAAGGGAATCAATGCGTTCTTTAATATGTGTTTGAACAAGATTTTATTTTCCGACAGGCCTTTGGCGCGTGCTGTGGTGACGTATTGCTTTTTTGTTTCTTCCAGGACCGCGTTTTTAGTCAACATAGTGAGGGTGGCGAAACCGCCGAGAACAAAACAAAACAAGGGAGCCGCCAGGTGGTGCAGGTAATCCAGTATTTTCTTTGCCAGGGACCATTCTTCATAACCAGGGGTCCCGGCGGAGGTGAGGCCGGCCAGCGGAATCAGGTGAGCGACGGCCCCGTCGCCCGGACCGATCAGAACAATCAGAAAAATACCCATGACGAATCCCGGAATGCTGTAGCCAATGAGGACCATGACGCTGGTCATGGTGTCGAACCGGGTGCCATTATTGACGGCCTTGGCGATTCCCAGAATAATGCAGAGGAAATAGGTCATGAAAAAACTGGAAACCCCCAGGGAAACAGAGACGGGGAGTTTTTCCTTAATCAACGCAAGCACCGACTGGTTGCGGTAAAACGAATCGCCGAATTTAAAAATAAGAAAGCCTTCCCAGTTGTCCCGGTCGAAAATATTTTCAAAGGTCAGCGGGGTGTTTGAGGCATCCTTTTGGGAATACCAGAGAAAGGTTCGCAAATACCTTTCCCAAAAGGGCCGGTCGAGATTGTAGATTTTTTTGAGCCTCTCCATTTGCTCCGGGTCCAACTCCCCCGGCTGGGAACCGGGTTTTTGTACCGCGCCGCCGCCGGCTTCTGTCAAGGTTGCGCCATGACCCTTAAGGAGGGTGCGCATCTGATCCAAAGGGCCTCCGGGGACAAACTGGATCACGATGAATGTGATGGTCACGATTCCAATGAGTGTTGGAAAAATCAACAGCAGGCGGCGGATGATGTAACTGGGCATTTTTTAATCGAAATCTGGAAAAGGCTTGAATAAAAAATTCTGAACTGCTTATTAATTATGAATGGATTGAAGGTTCAGTCAATAAATTAATCTGTAGGAGATGAAAAACTTTTTTAGTGAAGCGTTTGACGACTGCGGTTAGTAGGAATTAAAAACCAATCGTTGGCCGCATGAAACCATTTATTCTATTTTCAAAATTTTGAGGAAATAAGGCGGTTCCCGGCACTCCGGACAATAGGTCACATGCGCCACTTGTTTTGATGTGCATTTGAATCCGTCAGCATCTCGATAAAATGAAAGGGGGCCTTCCAAGAATACCGTAAATTGGAGAAGGTCATCCTTTCGCCCACGGTAGCGGCAAATGCCTTTTTCTTTTAACTTTTGATAAAGCAACCGGACATCCACAAAATGGAAAGAAGTTTCCTTACGGTAAAGACCTACCGAAAAATAAACGGGGGTGCGAAGAGGTGGGTTGATTCTTTCACTCCAGAACCAGCCATGCATGGATATAAAATATATGCCAGCGGCAAGGACAAATCCACGCAACCACTTTAAGGACCAGGGCAAAATACAAATGCTAAAGGGAATAATTAACCCGAGCACATTATAGTAGCGAAGGGATGTTTTGGTTACTAAAAACCCAAAGTAACCCACGTAACAGATCGGCAATAATAAAATAAATAATTTCCAGAACTCAGCATCCCGGCGACGCAATTCATGGAAAAGAGCCCACCCATAAAGTGCTAAAAGAACTGCTGAATATGAATACAATAGGATTTGAATGGGTAGAGGAGAGTCATACGAAAAAATTCTACGCAGGATTAGTTCTCCATTCAATACACCTAAAAGCCCATGGGCATGAAACCAGATAAACCGAAGGCTCAGGGCCCCGATGATTCCCAGGATGATCCAGGTTAGAAATTTCTGGTGGACCCACATCGGAAAAGCAACTCTCAATTTTTGACTGTAGACGCCTACCCCCACACTCATTGCCCAAAGAAAAATGACCCAGGCATAGGCTGTTGAGCCCATGTGATTCCACGAGCCTTTAAATATATAAAATATAATGAGGCTGATTCCATGAATCGCACACCCGATCCAGATTTGTTGAAACTTTTTGTCCCTGGAATGTGTGAGCAGGAGGGCCAATGCAAGAAAAACGGCTATTGTCAGGGCGATGAAAATATAGTGATTCATCACCCCCCAGAAGCTACCTGTGAAAAACAAAACCAGACCCAAAATGGATTTTTTTTCAGATTCGATCCATGCAACCATTCCTCCTAAAGCAAGAGCCCCGAAAAACCAATTCAGGGCCATCACTTCCCATGCGAATCGACTGTAGAGGGTCTGCAAACATGCATTTGTTAAAAACAAAAACAATAGGGCATTCCACCCCCCCAACCTTTTTTTAAGAATTGCGGTGAGCCAGATAATGACTAGAAAATTCAGGAGAACACCCAAGAGCCGAAAGTACTTCAGTTTCATGGAGAAAAACTCAACGATGGCACCAAGGTACAAATAAAAAAATGAACCCGTGTAATCATTCTGGCCATAAAGAGGGTTCTTGCCACTTTCCAGGAGTTGAATCCCGCGATAGATGGATTTGGTCTCGTCTGCATGGATGGCGGGAAAATGACCCAACTGGTAAAAAAAGAAAAATCCCGTGTATAGAAGGAGCGTGCTTAGAACCCAGGTCTCGGTCCCAAAATTATGGCGGGCTAAAGAATTTTTGTTAATATTTGTATTCATAAACCCAAAGTATCCTCAGGGAATCAGGAAGAGGGATTTTTTGAAATTAATTTTGGCAATTCCCGAATTAGCAAAAACAAAATTACAATGAGAAGTCCATTTCGAACGTTCAATAGAATCACCATCGCCGGGTGAAAATCCCTCAGTAAAGGATGGAGATGGGGGTACATCAACTGGGTCAAAAGAGTGGCCAAAAGAAATATCCCGCTTATTTTCCACAGGTTTTTGTTGACAGCCACCAGGACGGCCATCAAAGGCCCCACCCAAATCAAAAATTGCGGGGAAAATACCTTGTTGGTGAGCATGAAAGCGAGGAGCAGGATCATGGTCAGCAAAACGAATTGATTGGAAACAAAATTTCCTGCATCACTCCCGTTCCTGTCCAGGGAGCGGTTATTCCATAATCTTCGGGTGAGGATAACAGCAATAACCGCAAATAACAGAGGGGAAATAAATTTGATTGCATCGGTGAGAGACGACGCGACATTTGCTGAACCATAAGAGCGATCCAGGGTCACAAGGGAGCCGCCCATTTCAGCCAGCAGGAGGATTCCCGAATAGACAGTTTCAATTTGAATGCCCCTTTCCATGTGGTAGGTAAAACTTTTAAAGTAATTGGGGCCGAAAATTAAATAAAATCCCGCATTCAGAAATATCAGTCCGATAACCAATCCCGCCATCCCGGCAATTGTCTCTGACCAGAGCGGCGATTTTTTATGCATCACTAACAGGATCAGCAGGGTCACGATCATGACCAGACCCGGCACGATTTTAGTCAATACTCCGACAGATACTATGAATCCAAAGAATATATGCCAATACAGGGATCGCTTCCCACTTTGTTGAAGAGCGTGAGTGAATACCAGTGTACTCATCAAAACGAATGTCACCACGATATGATCGAACCGGGCCGTAACAATGCTTCCCATGAGTAACAAAAAGGCAAGAGACCACCAAAGCATTCGCTTCATCTGAACCGTTGAGGGAGCCCACCGGGTGACAAGATGAATTCCCAAAAAAATATTAAACAGGTATAGGAATCCGAACCAGGCGGAAAGCCAGAATCTGTATTCCTCAAAATTGCTTGCTATTAACGCGGGAATTGAAACTATGGCAAGAGCACCAGGCTGGTACTCAATGGGTATATCCCGGTAGGGCAAGGGTCTTTCACTATTGATATTGAAACTCTTCTTCTCTTTCCAATAATCAACCTCCCCATGCAGAGTTAGCTTTGCATAAGCGTAATAGACCTTTGATGTCCAATGATACTTGTAATAAAAGGAAATAAACCCTAAAGGTCCGTGCTCCTCCATGATTGCCTGAGCTCTTGAGCCGGAGGGTGATGCCTTCGCCGTTTTTTTGATGTGGTCCCACTCTGTGGGACTGAATCCTTGAAAAAGAAATAAAATAAGAAAAACGTGCAGACCGATAGCCAAAATAACGGATCTTGATTTCCACCAGATTGCAGGATGTGTGGACGACATCATTGGTTGTCTTAAAGCCCTGAAAACGGGTTGGAAGAGGGAGTAGCGCTGAAGAAAAATAGGGAAATTAAAATTTGCATGAATGGGCTAAATTGCGAGAGGTGATATTATTTGAGAGTTTAAAGGATCAATCCAAAATTCCAGCTCCTACTCATTGACAAGGCGTGAAACCACATAGTCCGAGTTTTCCAAAACGATTTCACCTATTCGAGCCCGCGAAGGAATGGTTATATAGTAATCCAGTTTATACCTTTTTTTTAAATCCGTCATTTGCTCTGCGTTATCCACTTTCACATGAAGTCGTTGGTACCATTCGTACCATTTGTTCTTGTCAACAGGAACAAATTTTTTGGAAACAAACAGGTCCCTGTCCGTTTTTCTTGAAAAAGACCACCAGGTTCTTTCGGGAATCCCTTTAATGAAAAAAATGGAGCCCTTTTCGGTTTTTTCCTTTGCGAAATCAAGAACCTCTTCCCAAGCATTAACCTTCTGGTCTTTAAAAAAATATGGAACGATAAAACTCCTTTCAACGTTGCGGAAAGTTCCGTGGGCAATGAGAACAGCTAAAACCACAACAGCAATATTGGAAACGGCGGAGGATAACTTTTGCCGGGTCAGAGTGTAATTTAAAAGTAGTATTATTTCTGTGTAGACAAAAAACAGATAAAGTGACACTCCCCTGAAGGGGCGAAATTTTAAGATATCACCCGTTTTATCGAAATAGGACACGATGAGAAACGATAAAAGAAAGACGGGAATGATTATGTTGAAATCATTGAAAAATTTTATTTCCTGGGAAAATTTCCTGGTCCGATGAATTGCAACAGCAAGAATGAAAAAAACGGCGAGGACAATAAATTTCCAAATCACCCAATTTTTGTCTACATTTAAACTTCCATTTACGAAGGGAGCCAGGATGGGAACTCTGAAAAAAATATAAATCCAATTGAGGTGCATTCCATTGATTTCGCTGGGTCCGGAAAAGACCTTGGGAGCCAGAAAGAGCAGCAATGGAAGAACCCCTGCAAGGTAAAGGCCCGATATTTTGATCCACTCGCGAGGGTCCATTTTGTTCAATATCAAGTAGCAAATGAAATAAACAAAAATCCATCCAGCGACCAATACATGTAAATACGTGGATGCAATTAAATATAGGGTGGCAATTTTACGATTCCCTTTGAATAATTCTGTCATGCTCAGAAATACCAATGGGTAGGCAAAGACTTTGGGCTCCAGCGACATGAAAATCCATTCGCCGGGAAGGAGTTCCTGTCCGGATTTAATAAAAACCACGAGGACCAGAAGCGCCTCCAGATTGCTGAGTTTTATTTGTTGGAAGAATCGGGCCAGAGACCAGGCAAATGCACCGGCGGCCAGGAGTCTGCCGAAAAAAACAACTGCTTCAAAACCAAACAGGCTGATCAAAAAACCAAAAATGGTTTCAAATACAAACCGATGGCTCACCCAGTGGTCGTAAACAAAGGAATTGGGCAACCATTCCGGAGAGTAGTAAGACTTTGCCAGTCCGACGTAGATTTCTTCGTTTCCTGAAACTCCAAAATTCAAATAGAAAAGACACAACACGGAAAAAAATAGAAATTCCGTGTTGGCGTTATTGATCCATGTTTTGAATTTGTTGAGTTGTTCAACCATTTTGAAACGGTGCAGTTCTCAGATAATTAGAAAAATGTGATTTGGCAGGAGATATTTGCTCAATTAAGAGATTTTCCAGAAGCCCGGGCGGACTTCAACTTTTTAGCTTTAGCCTTGTCTAACCACCACCACTCGATGATGTTGTTCAGAATGGAAGCCTGGGAAGGATTTATTTCCGGTCGAGAAAATTTGTTCCAGTAAACGACCCGGTCGAGACGAATGTACCAGTGCGGCACGACATAAAACTGGTGGGTCAAAATGCGGTCCATCGCCTGGATGTAGGTGACCAGCTCCTTGCGGGTTTTGGCCTCCACGATAATTTCAATCAATTCGTCAATGGCGGGGTTTTCAATGCCCACGAAATTGCGCGTTCCCGGAGTCTTTGCGGCCTCGCTCCCCCACATATAGCGTTGCTCGTTTCCCGGTGAACGGCTTTGCGGATAACCGACGACCACCATGTCGAATTTGAAGTTCCTCAACCGTTCTTCATACTCCGCCACTTGCACGACCCGAATATTCATGTCCACGCCGATTTTGCGAAGATTATTCTTATAAGGTTCCGAGATGCGCATGAAATCCGGACTGGTGAGCAGGTGTTCAATTTCAAAACGCTTGCCGTCCTTCACCCGGATTCCATCATCCCCAATTTTCCATCCAGCGGAATCCAGAAGAGCATTTGCCAGTTGAACGCTTTTGTCTAACGTCTGGCCTTGGCCTGGGGTCCCTACAGGTTTGGTCAAAGCCGTTTTAGGCACATGCGATTTGTATTTTTTCTTCAATCCCAAAAGGATTTCTTTCACCTGTCCTTCAGGCAAGCCGCTGGCCTTCATTTCCGGGTTATTATCGAAATAGTTCTCATTGCGGGTGTATTGCCCGTAAAACAAGTTTTTATTGCTCCATTCAAAATCGAAGACCATGGCAATCGCCGCCCGGACTTTACGGGATTTGAACAGGTCATTGCGCGTGTTCATCGCGTATCCCTGCATACCGGTCACCCGCTCATGAGGAATCCCCTCACGGATGTAATAGCCTTTTTTAACGAAGTCTCCTTTATAGTCCAAAGCCCAGTCACGTGAACTGTTGATGAGGTTGACGTCGAATTCTCCACCCTTGAAGCCTTCGCGGATGGCCACCGGGTCGAGGAAAATTTTCCAGGTGATGCGGTCGAAATTATAACGACCGCGATTTTTCGGCAGGTCTTTGGCCCACCAGTCCGGGTTGCGTTTCAGGGTGATGTATTTGCCGAAGGCGTATTTTTCCACCGTGTAAGGGCCGCTTCCGACAGCAAGGTTGTCGAAGTCCGAACCGAACGATTTCCCTGCCTGCCCGTAAACGTGTTTGGGGAAAATGGGCATCTGGCCGGTGATTAAGGGAAGTTCCTGATTGAATATCGAGAAATGATATTTGACTGTGTGTTGATCGATTTTCTCGACTTTTTTGATGTCACGGAAATATTGCTTGTACATCGGATGGTATTGCGGGTCCTTTATTATTTCGAATGAAAAGACGAAATCGTCCGCCGTGACCGGTTTGCTATCAGAAAATCTGGCGTTTTTGTAAAGATGATAAATCATGGACATGCGGTCTTTTGCCAGCTCCACCCTTTCTACCAGATTGCCGTATTGAGAGAATGGCTCGTCATCATCCGAGGATGAGTCCATCGGTGTTTGAAAGACCATCGCAGAAATTCCTGGAGCCACAACGCCTTTTAAGGACGACGGGTTCAGTTTAGTGAACGCACCGAAATCCGACAGCACCAGATGCCCCCCTTTGGGCGCCTTCGGGTTGGCGTATTCGTAGGGTTCCCCGGGTTTATACTTCAGGCCCTCCGGGCCATACAGGGACAGTCCGTGCCCGGATTCCGCGGATGCCGCAACAGCCTGGAAGAATACGAGCGAAATGATTATCAGGAGTCTTGTATATAGTGTCATTTTAGGAGGCATCTTTATATGGATTGAGTTATATTTTCAAAGGTCTGCTTACCTGTATATTAACACTGTGGGCGAAGCGGAAGCCATTATCAATATTAGGGAAATCAAATGCAAGCAGGCTACTTAAATTTACCTCAAACGGAGCTGGAAAGAAGGGCCGAGGCGGCGTACGACCTTTACCGCGATTGCACCGTGTGCCCGCACGCCTGTCAGGTGGATCGCACTGGCGATGGGCGAGGCGTCTGCGGCGAGAGCGATCGCTTGACCGTAGGCGCATCGGTTCAGCATTTTGGCGAAGAGCCTCCCTTTACCGGAACGCGCGGCGTGGGCAATATTTTTGTAACGTCCTGCAATCTGCGTTGCGACTATTGCCAGAATTTCCAGATTTCCCAGGAAGGGCAGGGGACCGGATATTCTTATGAGCAGGTCGCGGAGCAAATGCTGGGCTTGCAGTCGCAAGGAGTGCATTTCATCGGCTGGGTGTCGCCCTCGCATGTGGTTCCCGGATTGCTGAAAAGCCTTGCTCTGGCCAGAGAAAATGGGTTGCGTCTGCCGATCATTTATAATTCTAACGGCTACGATGCTCTATCCACCTTGAAACTGCTGGATGGAGTTATCGATATTTATCTGCCGGATTTGAAATACGCCGAAAATGATATTGCGCGGGACTATTCTCACATCAAAAATTACGTCGATCATTCTCGCTCTGCTATTGAGGAAATGCACCGTCAGGTCGGGCCGTTGGCGCTCAATGACCAGGGACTGGCCGAACGAGGATTGCTGGTCCGGCATCTGGTCCTGCCCGACGACACCGCCGGAACCTGGGAGACTCTTTGCTTCATTGCGCTGGAATTGTCCACCAAAGTTCCCGTGAGTTTGATGAGCCAGTACCAGCCGGTTCACAAAGCGGGGCAGAACTCCCGGATTTCCAGAAGGATATTTCCGGAAGAATACGAAGCGGCTCTCAAAATGGCACGGGATATGGGCATCGAAACCGTGTTCACCCAGGACCTTGAAGACGAACTGCACAACCTGCCGGATTTTCGTAAATCAGATAATCCGTTTCCCCTGGATAGGGCAAATTTGGTGGAAAAGATTGAAGCGGGGTAGGGCAAGAAGAAGGAAGCTATGAAAGTTATTGATGTTAAATAATCACAAATAGGGGATGGGGAAATGGAACATGAAGAATTAAGGCGTGATGACCCGGATGAGCAAAGAGAAATATTACATGGCCATTTACTAATGCTTAATCTAACACGAGACGCGGAATTCCAGGAAGCGTTAGAAAATGGCCATTTCAGTGTGATTGGTAAAAAGATCAATCTTTATCAATGCAAAGGTTTCAGTGAAGAAAAAACCGAATTTTTTGAAGTCAATGCACAGCATCCTTCTGGCATTATTCATTATGTATTTTTGTATGGTATTGAAGAATGAAAATGGATCGAGTGGTTAAATTATTGAAAATAAAGTAGCCCCAAGGGGAATTGAAACCGTGGTCACCCAGGACCTTGAAGACGCACTGCACAACCTGCCGGATTTTCGTAAATCAGATAATCTGTTTCCACTGGATAGGGTAAGACTCAAGGAGATTTCGATTGCAGGACAGTGAAGGGAAGCTGCTATAATTGTGAACGCGACTCATGTTTCCCTGAACTGATCTGATTCCTCCTCCCTGATGACACCTGAAGCAAAATGATCAATTGCAGAACCAACGGACCGACCTATTGAGACCTCACCCATTGTGAACCGGAGAAATTTCTCCTGGTTAACGTGAAGAATTTATACAAGAAATACAAGCGATCTTATTGTATTATGACCACCTCATTTTATGAATGATGGTCATCTCAATTAACTATGGTCTTTAACTCAGCGAAAAAAAAAGAGCGGTTTCTCAGCGAAATTATTGAATTGGCGGCAGATTCCATCATGGCCGTGAATGAAAACATGGAATTGTTTTTTTTCAATAAAGAAGCTGAAAAAACATTCGGTCATACGTCCGATGAAATCAGGGGAAAACATTTAAATGTCCTTATCCCGGCCAGGTTTCACAAGCAACATGAGTTTCATGTCCAGAGCTTTTCAGAAAGTGAGGTTGTCGCAAGGTTAATGAACGAGAGGGAAAATCTTGAGGTTCAAGCTTTACGTTCTGATGGGAGTGAGTTTCCAGCTGAAATTTCTCTCCTGAAGATGAGTTTTGAGAAAGAAAAAATTTTTGTAGCTATTGTTCGGGATATAACCAGGCGAAAAGAGCTTGAGAAAGAACTGAGAATTCTTTCCGAGTACGATTCTCTGACAGGCATTTTGAACCGCCGGAAAACAGAGGAACTTTTAAAGCAGGAAATGAGCCGTGCGTCCCGGTATGACAGAGCCTTATCGCTTTTAATTCTGGATATTGATCATTTTAAAAAAGTTAATGATAATTTTGGCCATGATATTGGAGATTTGGCGCTAAAACACATGGTTGCCATTTGTTCCGAAAATTTACGCAAGGTTGACTTTATGGGGAGATGGGGGGGAGAGGAATTTGTTATTTTATTGCCGGAAGTTGGGACGGATGGGATTTCATTGGTAGCTGAAAAACTACGAAAGGCTATTGAAAGCCAACCTCTAATTACTGATTCCTCAAAAGAAGTATCTTTTACGGTTAGCATTGGCGGGGTGGTGTACAACAAGTCGATGAGTTCATGGGATACTTTGTTTAAACAAGCCGACCAGGCTCTTTATCAAGCCAAGCATCAGGGTAGAAACCAGTTCTGTTTAAACCCGACTCAATCCTCCAAATAAATCAATGAAGATTTAACCTGACTCGTATTTATTCATTCAATTAACATCAAAAGTTCCCCAAAGTTTGATGAGCCAGTATCAGCCCATCCACAAAGCGGGGCAGGACTCCCGGATATCCAGAAGGATATTCGCGAAAGAATACGAAACCGCCTTGCAAATGGCGCGGGATCTGGGCATCGAAACCGTGTTCACCCAGGATCTTGAAGACGAACTGCACAACCTGCCTGACTTTCGTAAATCAGAGAACCCGTTTCCTTTGGATAGGTCTATAATTTAATAAATTAATTGGTTAACGACTTTTAAGTAAACAATGTTTGATGTATTCACTGAAGAAATAGAAATAATCGTAAAGGATGGACTCGCCAACCTATATTGGTATAAGGGTGATCTTCATAAGGCTTGGTTAAGGTCCGGAGTTGACCCGAATTTGTGCTCCAATATTGGCAATTTAAAAGAACGATAAAAATTTTAAACTATCCAAACGTCAACAGATGGATGAGTTGTACAAACGCCTTCGAGAATCAGAATTTAACCGAAGGTTGGAGGTATCACGAAATTTTGTCCGTATTCTTATAGAACACAAAAATTTTGTTCCACAAGACGAAAAGCATAGGGTTGAAGTGGCAGAACGTGCTGCACTGAAACTTAGGGAACTTATTGCAAAACAAGAGAAAGATAAGGAATACAAAGAGAATATACGTCGACGTGCTAATATTGCGTCGAAAGAAAATTATCACTCACAATTGCTGGCCCTGCAGGAAAAGTTTATTTCAGCACAAGAGTTGGAGCCTCAAAAAAGAGGTTATCAATTAGAGAAAATTTTTCCTGACCTTATGAAAATTAGTGGTATTCCAGTTGAACAGTCATTTCGTATAACGGGTGAGCAGATTGACGGAGCAATAAAGCACGATGGTCATTATTACTTAATAGAACTGAAATGGACAAAAGATAAAGTGGGCCAAGCGGACATTGGAAACTTCTGCTTTAAGGTTGACGGTAAAATGGATTCTAGAGGATTATTTCTATCAATGGCAGGATTTACGGATGGAGTAATTGAGGCTCTTCCAAAAGGGAAAAGCCTGAAAATATTGTTACTTGATGGTGTGCATTTAGCAAACGTGATCTTTGGTCATTATACTTTTCAAGAATTACTCGAGCATGCTGTGAGCCAAGCGTCTTTAAAGGCAAACTTATATTGCAGACATAATATAAATTCCTAAATATATATTTACGGAAATATTGTTTTGCTAGATATAATATATGATATGATGGTATATTATATTTTTATGAGGAATTTCTAATGCCGGAACCATCAGCTAGAATCTCGTTCGTAACCCCGAAAGAGAAACGCCAGCGGCTTGATGAGATCGCCGATGTTTTTGGGACCAATTTGAGTGCGGTTATTAATGAAGCGCTGGACCAGTACATTGATCTACATCAGTGGCAATTGGCTCATATTGAAAAGGGTGTGGAAGCCGCCCGCCAGGGAGATTTCGCTTCAGAAAAGGAAGTGCAGGATTTTTTCGAGAAGCATGGTCCTGCTTCATGATATTGAAGTGGACCCGAATGGCTTTGCAGGACATGAACCATTTGTATGACTATATTGCCGAGGACAATTTCTCTGCCGCACGGGAAATGGTTTCACGCATCTTTAAAGCGGTTCAAAATTTAAAAAAGCATCCCAGGATGGGAAAGGAAGGGCGTTGTAATGGAACCCGCGAACTGATTCTAGCCCAAACTCCTTACATTGTGGTTTATGTTCTGAAAGAAAATGAAATCCAAATCGTGGCCGTGATTCATGGTTCCATGCGGTGGCCCGACTCCTTCCCTTCTGGGGATTCCTGATATCAAACAGTCCACCTGGTTAAACCTTGCGGACCCCTGTTTAAACCCTCATCCCTTGTACCCCGATAGTATTTCTGCTAACATTCCCTATTTTAAACACTTTTTAATCCCTCTTATGGGGATTTTATCTCATTCAATATCAATGGATAATCCATGAAACCCAGACCCACACGGAAAATACAGATCGGTTCTCTCGTCATCGGCGGGGATTCCCCCATTGCCGTGCAGAGCATGGCCGCCACGCAAACTCAGGATCTGGAAGCCACCGCCCGGCAGATCGAGATTCTGCAAAATGCCCATGCGGATGTTATTCGGATCGCCGTAGACAGCGACAAGGATGTGGAGGCGCTTAAGACCCTCCGAAAGCAGTTCCCGGACTGCGTTTTGTCGGTGGATTTGCAGGAAAACTACAAGCTCGCGCCAATAGTCGCCCCTTTGGTCAATAAAATCCGCTATAATCCGGGGCATCTGTTTCATCTGGAAAAAGACAAGACCATTCGGGAAAAGGTCCAGTTCATTGTCGATGCCGCCCGCGCTAATGATTGCGCGATTCGCATCGGCGTCAATTGCGGTTCGGTCGATCCCGATTACAAGGCAAGGTACCCGGACGACTCGACTGAGGCAATGGTACGGAGTGCGGTGGATCACTGCCAGATGCTGGATGAAATGGGATTTGAGAATTACGTTGTGTCGCTCAAGGATTCCGACACCAATCAGGTGATCGACGCCAATCGCAGGTTCGTTAAGGAACGGCCCGATGTGCCCCTGCATTTGGGAGTGACGGAAGCGGGGTTGCCGCCGGAGGGCGTGATCAAAACCCGGATCGCGTTCGAGCAGTTGGTCTCGGAGGGGATCGGCGACACCATCCGCGTGTCTCTCACTCTTCCCAATGAGGAAAAGGGCCAGGAGATCGACGTGGGCCGGGAAATTTTAAAGGACATCAGCGAAGGCCGGTTTCGGTCGGTTCCGAAAAATTTCTTCGACGGAATCAACATCATCGCCTGCCCGAGCTGTTCCAGGGTGGAGAATGACAAGTTTGTCGATCTCGCTCAGGATGTGCGCAAGTTGACGGAGTACGCGGCCAAGTACAAACTCACCATAGCGGTGATGGGATGCAGGGTCAACGGGCCGGGAGAAACGGACGATGCGGATTTGGGACTGTGGTGTGGGCCTTCGAGGGTGAATCTGAAAAAAGGCACCGCAGAACTCGGGTCCTATGCTTATGATGAAATTCTGGGCGAATTGAAAAAAGAAGTCGATCAAATTATTCAGGAACGTTTCGGGGCGCTGGAGCCGACCGGGCATTAGAAAGGTTAAGAAAATGGAATTGGTTGTGGAAGAGTTGGACAAACTCAAACGGAAATTGCAGATCACCGTTCCTGAGGATGTCGTGTCCGAAAAGGTAGACAAGGCTTATAAAGAATTGAACCGGCAGATCAAAATGCCGGGTTTTCGTCCGGGGAAAATCCCTCAGAACATTCTGGAAAAGCAGGTGCCGATCCATTCCTTCACCGAAATGTTTCAGGAGATGATGCAGGAATATTACGACAAGGCGCTCAAGGAAACCGGTCTGACCCCCGCCGGGCAACCGGAGATCGAAAACACCGAACTGGAAAACCTCAAAAAAAACGCGCCGTTTAAATTTTCCGTCGTTCTGGATGTAAAGCCAACTCTCAAGATAGATAATTACAAAGGACTGAAACACAAAAAACTCGAAGCCCGGGTCACCGAGGATGAAGTGGAAAGTGCGGTCCAAAGCATTCTCACACCGCATGGGGCGGTGGAGCATTACGAAGACGATGATCATGAAATTGTAACGGGCGATTTTCTGCTCTTGGATTTTGAGGGTTTCCTCGACGGCGAACCTTTGGAGAAGGGTTCGGCCAAGGATTATAAAGTCCGGATTGGTGAGAAAAAAATGATCACAGGATTCGAAGAACAATTGATCGGCCACAAGGTGGGCGAGGAATTTGATATCAAGGTCATTCTGCCCAGCAACTGGGATAATAAAGTCCGCCGGGTCAGCATGCCGATCCCCGGCTCCGATTCCGAAGAGGAACAGGACCAGGCCATTTTCAAGGTCAATATCAAGGAAGTCCGCCAGCAGATATTGCCGGAGCTCGACGCTGAGATTGCCGAAAAAGAGGGTTTCGCCAGTGTGGACGCATTTCGCCTCGGCGTCAAAACCGAATTGCAGGCCCAGAAGGAACAAAAGGAAGAGCTTCGCATCAAAGAGGATATTTTCAACCAGTTGGTCAAAGACACCGAGGTCGATCCTCCCGAAACATTAGTAAAACGGGAAATTAAGTTCATGATCGAGGGAATGAAGTATCAGATCGAGCAATCTGGAATGAAACTGGAGGATTCCGGGTTCGAGCCTGAACAGGCCGAAAAGGAGTGGCGCGAAAAAGCTCTGTTCAATACGAAAGGATATATGATCCTGGAAGCCATCGCGGGGCAGGAAAATATTCATGTGACCCAGACCGATCTCGACGAGGAATACAAAAAACTCGCCGAACAGACCAAGCAAAAGACCGAGGACGTTAAAAGAGGCATGATGGCCAATGCGGAATCCCTGAGCCAGACCAGTTCTAAAATTTTGGGTCAAAAAACCATGAACTTTATTTTTTCCCACTGCGAATTCGACTATGTGAAGGCATTGGAACCCAAGGAAAACACCCCCCCCTCCTCGTAAAAAATCCCTTAAAAACCTTAAGAAATTGGTCCCTATTCCCTGCCTGGCATGCCTGTGAATGGCCCGTTTTGAGTTCCCCTTGAAGTACATTATTAGTTGAGTTGAATGTAATTCTATCTTGGTATATAATTGATAATATTGAATTAATTTTTTCAATTGGGATTTTTATGAAAACTGGGATAGGAAAAGATGAACAGGGGTTCAGGCCGATTGACCTTAAATACCTTAAGGGAGATTTCCAGGAAAGTTTTGAGATTTTTTATAAAACGGAAGCTTTTGGAACCACTCAGTATGTCTTATTCGTCAGTGCCGACCCCCAGCATCAGGATAAAGCCCGAAAGTTGATTGAAGAAAAGGAGGGGACTGAGGATTTTTTCATCAAGGAAGATGATTTAAATAAGTATTACTGTCAAGCCACGGCTCACCTTCGAGACATGATCGCTGACCCCAATTTATCTCTTGAGGATAAAACCAGAAAAATTTACGATGTTTCGAAGGAAATCATGAAGGATTTTTTTGAGTTTAATGCCTCACCGAAAATCCTGAAGTCATCAGAAGAGGTGGTGGAAATTATGGATGACTGCCTGTCCGATGCGGATGCCGATTTTCATGCAATATTCGAGGTCACATCAAATGATTATTACACTTATACCCACAGTGTGAACGTTGGGCTATACTGCCTGGCCTATGGGGTCAAAACTGAGATGGGTTCAAACGATATCAGGAATCTGGGTCTTGCAGGCATGTTGCACGATGTTGGGAAATCCAAAATCGAGCCGGATATTCTCAACAAAAACGGGAGATTGACAGACGAAGAATTTGAAATCATTAAGGGTCATTCACCCCAAGGAAAAGAGATACTTGAATCCATGAGGTGTTATCCCTCATGCGTCCTGCAGGTGGCCGGCCAGCACCATGAGAAATACGACGGCACCGGGTATCCCAATGGCCTGGTGGGAGAAGAGATTGCGCATTTCGCAAGAATCTGCAAAGTCACGGACGTCTATGATGCCTTGACCACTCGCAGATCCTATAAAAAAGCTCTGGCTCCCTTTGATGCTCTCACCGTTATGAATAAGGAAATGAAGCACGAATTCGACCATAAAGTTCTTGCAAATTTCATCAAATTTATGGGGCCCGAGTTGTAACCCACCCGTCGATCATTGGCGCGGTAATTCAATAATTTTGCCGTAGAATCCTTCCGAGCTTTCCCTCCATTTGTATTTAACCCATTGAATTTTAATTGTATAGCCGTAAGGACTGTGCGATTCTGGATCCTATTCCATAAAACCAATTAATGACTTTCCCAGGAAAATGAGATTAGAAAATGAAGCACTTTTTAATCCTCCAGCGCTACCGGTTGGCCGCATTTAAAAATAACTTCCTCCGCCCCACCCGTGAAAAAAAGTTTCGCTGGGGGATGATTCTGCTGATGGCGGGCCTGTTCGTTTACGGTGATTTTCAGTTTTTTTTGTGCATCGTGCGATACCTCAACGAACTGCCCATGCAGATCGGTGAGGAAATCATCGCGCAGCTGATCAATGTCATCTTTTTGACTCTTTTCGTCATGGTCTGGTTTTCCAGCCTCATCGTTTCCTTGTCGGTGTTTTATATATCAAAGGATTTAGACCTGATCCACTCCATGCCCGTCCGAATGGGGACGTTCATTTATTCCCGCTTTCATCAAAGCGTGATCCAGAGTTCATGGATGGTTCTGCTGTTCACTTTGCCCATTTTTTCAGCCTACGGATATTTCTTTCAGGTTCCCTGGACATATTATATTTATTTGTTGTTTAATATTTTTCCTTTTGTCATCATCGCCTGCCTGATGGGCGCTTTAGCCATTATGGGCCTGATGCGGTATTTCCCGACCCGAAAGGTGTATCAGGTGCTCTCATTTATCGGTCTGATATTTTTGGTGGGTGTGGTGGTGTACTTGCGTTTTCTTTCGCCGGAAAAGTTTTTTGGCCAGGAAATCTCGGACGAACGGATCATCATGTTTGTGGAGAGCCTGAAGGTTCCCGATCATAAATTTCTTCCCACCAGTTGGATATCCTATGGCCTGACCAGTTGGGTGGCGGGAGATTTCAAAATCGCGCTGATGCAGTCTTTTTACCTTTACACCGTAGCTTTTAGCGGGTTGGCGATTCTATGGGCAACCGGTCGAAAAATATACTTTGCAGGCTGGACCCTGGTTCAGGAGGTGGCCCATGCCCCCTTAAGCAAAAGGGGTGCGGTTAAAACCGGGTTCTCCTTCTGGGATAAAATACCGCTTGGCCCCATTCAACGGGCCCTCCTGGAAAAAGACATGAAAATATTCAAGCGGGATCCCGAACAATGGTCTCAGATATTTATTCTATGCGCCCTGATGTTCGTGTACATTTTCAACATCATGAACCTGCCGCTGAATAATCTCGTATTAAAGAACGTGGTGTCGGTTTTAAACATTGGATTGATCGGGTTTGTCCTGTCGGCCCTGGTCTCCCGCTTTGTGTTTTCCGCAACCAGCCTGGAAGGTAAAAGCATGTGGGCGATTTATACGGCCCCCGTGGAAATGAAAAAATTTCTCTGGAGTAAATTCTGGATGTTCTTTCCACCTCTGCTTTGCATCGCTGAATTTCTTTTGGTCGTATCCAATTATCTACTGCAAGTGGATGTGTATATCATGACCATTTCCGTCATCGGAGTTTTTTTGATCACGGCAGGGTTGGTTGGCCTGGGGATCGGTCTGGGAGCGGTTTATCCCTCCTTCAACCATGATAATATTTCCGAAATCCCGGCGGGGACCGGCGGAATTCTTTTCATGACCACGAGTTTGGGCTTCATCGGATTGGTTCTTATGCTGGTGGGACGCCCCATGTACGTGCATTTTAACGAGAAGTTTTTGCTGAAATCCCTTGGCGGCATCGACGTTCCCATTTGTTATGGGCTCATTGTCCTTCTTTCCGTTATAGCCGCCACCCTTCCCATTCAGCGTGGAATCCGTTCATTGAATAAAATGGATATTTGATGGGGCGGAAATTATTCGCCCGTTCAGGCCGGATGCTGCTGGGTGATGCAATGAATTCCCCCAAACCCCATCAGAAGTTCACGGCAGGGGAGGGGGACAACTTCCCGGTCCGGGAAGATATTTTGAAGAATGGAAACTGCATCTTGATCGCTGGGAACGTTGAATACCGGAAGAAGAACCTTGCGATTGCATATATAAAAATTAGCGTAACTCGCCGGCAGGCGGGTGGAACCCGCTCGCACCTCCCCAGGCAGGGGCAGGCGGATGACGTTCAACAAATTTCCATCTTGATCTGTCGATGATTTCAGAGTTTCAAAGTTGTCATTCAGTTCCCTGAAGTTGGAAGCGTTGGGGTCCTCCTCAACCGCACACACCACCGTTGTAGGATTGACAAAACGGGCAAGATTATCAATGTGCCCATCGGTGTCATCGCCTTCGGTTTCACCCTGCAACCAAATGATGTTTCTGACCCCCAGGTAATTTTTCAGAATGCTTTCCATTTGGCTACGAGTCAATCCTCCATTGCGATTTTTATTCAACAGGCAGGGTTCCGTTGTCAGGCAGGTTCCCAATCCGTTGACGTCAATGGCGCCCCCTTCCAGCACAATCGAGGGATGAAATGCAGGCAGTTTTACAATACCCGCGATTTCGTCGCCCGCTTGATTGTCCAACTCCCAGTCGTACTTACCGCCCCAGGAATCGAACAGCCAGTTGTTGACGGCAATGTGTCTGTTTTCCGGGGGGCCGGACACCAGGAAATTGGGTCCATAATCCCTGATCCAGGAATCATTGGTGGGAATGATATGAAACCGTAATGAGTTGTCCGGAATTCCTGCCAGGGCGATTTTATTCTTTATGGATGCCAGCGAATCCGTGTCGTTCACGAGAATGTGAACCAGCTCCACCGGAGCAAGAGCCTTTATGATGGAAAGGTAGGTTTTCTCAACGCGTGGCAATGCTTCTTCGCCCCAGGTTTCCAGGCTATGGGGCCAGGTCAGCCAGGTTCCCGAATGTGGTTCCCATTCAGCCGGCATTCGGAACCCCTGACTTACGGGAAAGAGAGTTTCAGTCATTGGGGTCGTTAAAGATACGGCCGATGCCCTGGTAGGCATCGATTCTGCGATCGCGCAAAAAGGGCCAATTTTGCCGGGTGGTTTCTATCTGATTCAGATCGCAATTGGCGATGAGAATTTCTTCGTCATCCTGACCGGCTTGCGCCAGAACCTCGCCGAAGGGGTTACAGACAAAAGACCGGCCCCAGAACTTAAGCGCATCCTCTTCGCCCACCCGGTTGGTGGCCGCCAGAAAGACTCCATTGGAGATTGCGTGCCCCCGTTGCACCGTTTCCCAGGCTGAGATTTGACTTTTCACCTCTCCCGCGTCGGCACTTTGAAAACCGATCGCTGTGGGATAAAACAAAAACTGTGCTCCGGAAAGAGCGGTCAAGCGCGCCGCTTCCGGGAACCATTGGTCCCAGCAGATGAGCACTCCCACCCGGCCATAGCGTGTTGGAAAACTTTGAAACCCCGAATCCCCCGGAGTGAAATAGAACTTCTCGTAAAAGCAGGGGTCGTCCGGGATGTGCATTTTGCGGTATTTTCCGACGATCGTTCCATCGGCGTCGATGATCACAGCGGTGTTGTGATAAATTCCCTCGGTCCGTTTTTCAAAAACCGGGGCGATGATAACCGTTTCAAGTTTTGATGCCAGGTCGCACAAGACCTGGGTCGTCGGGCCGGGAATGGTTTCCGCCAGAGAAAACAGTTCGGCGTCTTCCACCTGACAAAAATAGCGGGAGCGGAAAAGTTCATGAAGGCAGACGATTTGCGCTCCCCTTTGGGAGGCCTGGGCTATCTTTTCAACAGCGGCCTGTAAATTTTGTGATGGGTCTACCGAGCAGGATGCCTGGATGAGGCCAAGAGTGATTGTTTGGTGATTCGACATTTTATCTAAGGTGATATCCAGATGAATTTTGGGTTGACCCAAATCAGTTTATCAAAAAGAGGCAAAAAAAACCGATAGAATGAAAACATTCTATCGGTTTTAATTTTTCAAGGCCGGGAGTACCCCGCCCAAAAGATAAACGCTGGTACTTATTTTACAGTTGCATGAACCTTCTCACAATCAGCTTGAGAAACCAGAGGCTCTTTCATGTAGCCGTCACGGTTCTGGCCCATTGTTTTGCGATACCAATCACCGGAGTTGTCTCCACGACAGTCGCCAGGTACCAGGCCAACAACCACGCCTGCATCTTCAACGGACCGCCATGATTTCCAGGACTGATCGGACTGAGATTGTCCGAACTGATAGTCGGTGTTAACTGAGGCACCAGGTGCATTCATAATGGTTCTGCTCATGTTATTTACTGCGTTTGTCATGGCACGGTCTCTCGCGCCCATTTGCATCATGGTTTTTCCAACACCCATCACGCTCTGATCCACCGGAACATAAGCTCCAGGAAGGGTCTCATCCGCCGATGCTACTGAACCCATACCCACAACCATCAAAAAAGCAAACACTGCCACTAAACTTACTGATTTCTTCATTTCCTTGCCTCCCCAGAATAAAGTTTGGAAAAGTTATCCTATCAAAAAACCCGTACTTTGATAACAAGTAAGAGATTAAACACATAAGCACCGATTAACCGTTTTCCACCTCCCCCCGAATATCCGGCTAACCTGTCAATCGTTTTAAATAATGCCGATTAAATTATGTATGATCACATAATAATTGGCAGATTATTTAGGTCGCCAAAATTTATATCCTTATCGACCATTTGTCAATAAAAAAACAACAATTATGTGCCGGGATAGTAATCAAACAGGGAAGTCGGCGGACGGGTAATCCATAAGAATGAATGAAAATCCCCGTTTTTTGAGGCTGGCAATTTATCCCACAGGGTTCGGGCTCCCGTAATAATTGTAATTGGTTGAAAAGTTTAATCTTTTTATTCCATTTGATTCCGGTATAAAAAATCAGGTATTGTGGGTGAGGCTTATCGGGAAGTAGAATATCGCATCATTTGCAAATATACCGGGGCCTTGTTTTCAATCGCAGGGTCGGGAGCTAATATATGGCTGAAAAAAAATTATTTACCCTGGAGGAAGCAAACTCTATCGTTCCCCAGCTTTTGAACCAGGTTCCCCGAATCCAGGAACTGGCATCGGACCTGCGTAATAAATATCCCGATGTCAGAAACGCCTGGGAAAAACACAAGTCGAATGGCGGCAGCACGCAGGGGGCTCAGTACCTTGAAGCGGCTCTCCAACTCAACGGGATCATGAAGGATCTGGAAACCAAGGGATGCATCGTCAAGGGGATTAAAGAAGGACTGGTGGACTTCCCCTCCCTTCGTGACGGGCGCGAGGTTTACCTGTGCTGGAAGGCCCCGGAAAAGGAAATTCGATACTGGCACGAAATTGATTCCGGTTTTGCAGGGCGGCAGCCCATCTGATCAAAGAAAACTACTGACCGCCGGTTAATTTACCGTCCCCTTATTTTACGTTGCCTTTGATTTCCGCATAAATTTTCCGTACCTTGCGGACCAAATGCGGGCTCCCCGAAATGGCAGTTTCTTCACGGATGCTGGATCGATTCCCGGTGAAATTCGAAAACACCCCCCCCGCTTCCTCGACCATGATTTTACACGGCGCATAATCCCAGACATAAGCCAAAGGGTCCACCATGACATCGACCGCTCCTCTTGCCGCCATGAGGTGTCCGAAGGCATCGGGATAGGTCCGCATGATTGCAGACTCCTTATCCAGACGGTTGAAAAGCCGGGCGCATTTTTTCATACGAAAACAATATAAATCCGCAACCGCAACCAGGGCCTTCGAAAGATTTTTGCAGGAGGATACGTTCAGCGGGGATTTTCCGCAATACGCGCCTTTGCCTTTGACCGCCCAGTTGGTTTCTCCCAATGCCGGCAGGGAGATGACCCCCATGACCGGTTCTCCATTCTTCAGAAGCGCGATCAGGGTGGCGAACAGGGGAAGCCCCTTTATGAAAGAGTGGGTTCCGTCAATCGGGTCGATGGTCCAGACCCATTCCGCAGAGCTGTTTTCTTCACCGAACTCTTCACCGATGATGCCGTGGCCGGGAAATTCCCTGGCAATTCTTGCGCGCAGAATTTCTTCCGCATTTCTGTCCGCGATTGTCACCGGGCTCAAGTCCGATTTCTTTTCGACTGCGAGATCCTTCCTGCGAAACAATTTTAAAATTTCGGCTTCAGCGGGTTCCAAACAGGATAGGGCGAAATCTTTTGCTTTGATCAAATTCATATCATTTCCAGATCGGTTGGCTCCCCAATCCCCGGACCGGGCTTTCCTTTCCGCTTTCCTGAAAATCACCCTGTAGGAAAAGGATGGGCACTGTTTTCAATTGATTGGAAGGTGATCGGGGGATCGCTTTTTGTTTGCTTTAATAACGCTTTAAACTATAATCATTTTTTTTCACACTAACATTTATTCTCCACGAATTGATTTGATATGAAAGATAAAAACCTGATGATCGGCATTATTTTTTGCTTTGCCATTACAGTTCTCTTTCTCCTGGTGATTATATTGGAGATCAAGGGTTCGATTGAGCACGATCAGAAAGTAGCAAAAATGTCGGTAAAAATTAAGAAGGTGGAAGTTGAAGATAACCGGGACTTCAGTATTTTCGAGACTTTGGTCGGTGAAGATGGCCGGGAGATGGTCTTGGTTCCTGAAGGGGTATTTACCAGAGGTTCCGATTCGGGGGGGTTCGACGAAAAACCCCAGCAGGAAATCTACCTCGACGCTTTTTACGTCGATAAATACGAAGTGTCCGTGGAATCCTATAACAAATTCAGACGGGCCGCAAACTATGTCGAACCCTCAGTGCCCTTTTTCCAGGGCGACCATGCGATGTTGAGTGAACCCAAAAACCCAGTGGTCGGCGTTTCCTGGCTCGATGCGGTGAATTTCTGCAAATGGGCCGGCAAGAGGCTTTTGACAGAAGCGGAATGGGAAAAAGCCGCGCGAGGAACACACGGTCTGGTTTATCCTTGGGGCAATAAGGTGTTGGATAAAAGAGCCAACCTTGCAGGCCAGGCCGACGGCTACGAATTCATGGCTCCGGTCGGCAGTCTCCCCACCGGGCGTAGCGTCTATGGCGTGTATGACATGTCCGGCAATGTGTCCGAATGGGTGAACGACTGGTACGACCAGTTTTATTATCAAACCGCGCCCATGATGAATCCCACAGGTGCCGAAAACAAAAAAAACCGGGTTTTCAGGGGCGGCTCCTGGGATTCCAGGAAGGTGGATATCCGCACTTCCAAACGCTATGCGGCGACTCCGGGCCGGAAGGACGCCGTTGTCGGGTTTCGTTGCGGCCGCTCCAAAACAGTAAGCGAGTAGCCCGCTTTTCCAATAAAATTGTCCTCTTCAAATTCCATATCCAGAGTCTGGGTTTTCCTGTTTTTTTTCATATCCGGAGCGACCGGCCTGATCTACGAGGTGGCCTGGACCCGGTTGTTGACCCTGGTGATGGGCAACACGCATTACTCCATTGCCACGGTGCTGACGGCTTTCATGGGCGGGCTGGCGCTGGGGAGCTATTTCGGCGGCAAAATTATCGACCGGTACTTCATCAATCCGCTGACGCTCTACGCGGTCCTTGAAGGAGCCATAGGGTTCTATTGCCTCGCCATACCGGGACTCATCGACTGGGCGTTTCCGCTTTTCAAATCCATCTACCTGAACCCGGAATCGTCCTACCTGACGGCCAGTTTCTACCGTTTTCTCATTTGCGGGTCCATTCTGCTCATCCCCACCACCTTCATGGGAGCGACGCTTCCCGTGCTCAGCAAATTCGTGTCCGGCAAACCCGAATTCATCGGGCGGGATGTTGGGACGCTTTACGGCATTAACACCTTTGGCGCGGTGTTTGGGGCCGCCACCAGCGCCTATGTTCTCATGCGGCTGTTGGGGTTGTCCGCCACCATTCAAGTTGCCGCAGGGCTCAATATCGGCATCGCCGTCATCATTTTTCTGCTGTTTCGCCCCGGTTGGAGCCGGTCGGCTCAAGGCCAGGGGGACAGCCGTCACAGCATCGACCCTGCTCCGGCGGGGGGCTCGCCGATGTCATTAAAAGAGCGATTCATTCTTCTGGCTTTTGGCGTCTCGGGTTTTTGCGCCCTGGTGTATCAGCTCACCTGGAACCGGATACTGTCTCTTTTGCTGGGGTCGTCGGTGTATGCCTTCAGTTTGATCCTGTCTATTTTTATTCTTGGACTGGCGCTTGGAACGGTCGGTTTTGCCCGCTGGATCGCGAGGTTCAAGGACCTGACCAAGGTGTTTGGACTCTTGCAGATGGGGATCGGGGTGTCCGCACTTTTAGCGTTGCCGTTCTTTGCAGAAATTCCTTTTGTCAATCGATGGGTGTACCAGAACTGGAACATTGATTTTTCAGCGGTTCAATTGTCCAACCTTTTGATTATTTTTTCCCTGTTATTTTTCCCGACCTTTTTCATGGGCGCCCAGTTTCCGGTGGTGGTGAAATTATTGACCCGCAGGCTGTCGAACCTGGGAAGCGATGTCGGCAGGGTTTATGCCTCCAATACGGTCGGAACGATCTTCGGCTCGTTTGTGGGCGGGTTTTTACTGATTCCGGTGATTGGAATTCAAAACTCGATTTTAACGGCAGTATTTATCAACCTCCTTCTGGCCGGAGGACTGCTGGCTTTGTCCACCAGTTTAAAGCCCGCCATAAAACTCTACGGGTTTCCGCTGGTATTGCTGGTATGCCTGTGGGCCGGGCTTTCGATGAACGCCTGGGACAAAGCCATTATCTCCAGCGGCTCCTTCATGCCTTACCGAATCAAGGATTTAAAGGAGGCTGAAGCCGGGACGAACAGGATTCTGTATTATCAGGAAGGAACGCACACCACCGTGACCACCGAGCTTGCAGTGTCAGGAAACATTTTTTTGCGCGTGAACGGGAAAACCGACGCCTCGCTGGCTTTGGACATGCGCACGCAACTTCTGTCCGGCTATCTGCCCATGTTTTTTAAGGATAACCCGGAATCGGTTCTGGTGATCGGGCAGGGAAGCGGCATCACCCTGGGGGCCGTTGAACAATTTCCGGAGGCCACTGAAATCGACCTTGTGGAGATATCCCCTGCGGTCATTGAAGGGTCAAGATTTTTTGGTCCGTTCAATCACCAGGCGCTGGAGGATAAGCGTCTGACTACCATCCTTGAAGACGGGCGCAACCATGTGGCCTTGAGCGATAAGCGATACGACGTCATCATCTCCGAACCCTCGAACCCATGGATATCGGGAGTGGGCGCTTTATTCACCGAAGATTTTTTCCACCTGCTCCAGAACCGGTTGACCGAAGATGGCATCGCCTGCATCTGGGTGCACACCAATATGTCGCCGGAGAGTTTTAAATCCATCACCCGCTCCTTTTCGACGGTTTTTCCTCATGTGACCATGTGGGAGTCCATTGTGGGAGACGATTATCTGTTGATCGGGTCGTCCCAGGAATATGGTCTGCCCTATGAGCGGGTGCAAAACTTTTTGAAGCAGGAATCAATCGGCAAAGACCTCAAGCGCATCGGCATTCATAAGGTGCGGGACCTGTTCAGTTTGATGATCATGAGCCGGGACCAGATTCTGCGTTTCAGCGGCGACGCGCCCATTCATACCGATGACAATTCCCTGCTTGAATTCAACGCCCCGAAATATATTTACAAAGATGACCGAGACGTTCTGGTGAGGCAATTGACCCCCTACATCAAGTCGGAACCTTCGTTCATTAAAGTAAGCTCGCCGGATGCCGGGTTCCGGTCCCGAATTATGGAACAATTTTCCGCTGTGGAAAGGTCCGAAAGTCAGGTGGCGGAAATCAAACGTCATTCCCGGATCGATCAACTGCTGGATCAGGCCGTGCGGGCGTTTAATTCGGAAGATTATGTGAGGGCCCTTAAATCCTACCGGGACATCCTGAGACTGAACCCGGAACACGTGATGACCTATTTGAATCTGGGGAATGTGCTGAATGCTCTTAAACGTCATGATGAAGCGGAAATGGCCTATCGGAAGACGCTGGAGTTGAATCCGTATTATGTATTTGGATCGGTGGCTCTGGCCAGGATGTACTTGTCCACAGGAAAACCGGCGCAGGCGGTGAAAGTTCTGGAGAAGGTTCTTGAATGGTATATTGGCGATAGCGAGGTTCGGGTCTATCTGGGCCTGGCTTACGGGTTTCTTAAAAAAAATCAGAAGGCGATTCTGGAATTTGAAAACGCTCTGAAACAGGATTCTGATTACGCTCCCGCACATTATTATCTAGGGGTCCAGACTCAAAAAACCGATCCCGCCAGGTCCAGAAAACATCTGCGCGCTTATCTTTCGGGTTCCGATACGGAAAGTGGAAACCCGAGGATGATTGCGACGGCAAAAAAAATCCTAAAGAAACTTTGATCCTCTAATTTTATGACGCTATACTCACCCCCTTGCCGGGTAATTTTCTGCGAGGATATTTTTCAACAGGTTCCAACGACATGGTTCTCAGGTTTTTCATTTATAGAGGTATTTTATGCCCACTAAGATAAAAATTGTGTGGGTGGTTTGCAATATTTTCATCATCCTCGGATTTGTTCTTTTTGCCTACACGTCCAAGATGGAAGAAGTCCGTCTGGGGCTCGAAGCTCATGACAAATTGAAACAGGAAAGAGAGATCCAGAAGGAAAAAATCGCCAAGTTGAAAAAGGAACAAAAGGTTCAGACCATCGGTTCCGTTAAAAATGTCATGGAGCTCAATGCTTTGGGCAAACATGAAGAGGCCGCCGTTTTGGCGCAGAAACTTTCCGAAGCCAATCCCGACAACGCCAATGTTTTTGCATGGTGGGGCATTTCCCTTGTTAAAGGCGGGTTGAAAAGCGCGGCGATCGAAAAATTTGTAAGGTCCACCCAGTTGGACCCGACCAACTCGAAAGCTTTCGTTTACTGGGGGCTGACATTGGCGATGGACGGCCGTTTCAAGGAGGCGGTTGAAAAGTACAAAACGGTCATCGAACTGGACCCAGAACACAGCAACGCCTACGCATACATGGGGGAAGCCTATGACCGGCTCCGCATGTACAAGGAGGCGGAGCAGAGCGCGGGCAAGGCGCTGGAAATGGATCCTTTAAATTCCAATGGCTACCGGGTTCTTGTCGGGGCTTTGTATCATTCGGAAAACTACACGGAGGCCTGGAAAGCGGTGGATCAGGCTAGGCAAGCGAACGTCAGTGTCCCTGAAGAGTTGATCGAAGAGTTGACACAGGCATTGCCGCGTCCTTAAAAAATGTTTGATAAGTTTTTTCCCTTAAAGAGCCGTTCTTGGTTTTCGCTACTCTGAAATAGTTCGGTAAACCTTTATAAATTTACATTCCATTATCGGAATTCGTCTGGTATAATGGAGAGTAAGTATAATGTCTGGTTCTGAATCAGGTACTTTGTTGAAAATACGGCAGTTATGACCAATGATTGTTTAGTTTTTTGAGGGGGGTAAATGAAAAAAAGTTATTGGCGAAGAAAAGAGGTCGGGTTGTATTTATGCCTTGTTTTTCAATTGGCATTTTTTCCTTTGACCGCAAACGCCAGTTCCTCTGCTGTCTCCAAAAGTCCGGGCCATTCCAGGAACATCATGCCCCAGTTCATTTATGAAGTGGACGGGACCCTTGTGGCCCAAACTTCCGAAATTACAATCCTGCTTGAGAAGCAGATTCCTCCCGATCCAAATAAAAAGGAAGAAAAGCCGGAGATTCCTGAAAAAGATAAAATGGAAAGCCTTCCCTCCGAGAAAACGGGAAGCATGACCGGAGGCATGGAAAACGAAACTAAAACCCGGGAGGTCGGGCAAACAGCTTCCGCTTTGGAAACCGCTCCCTCCGTCGAGTTTTATGAAGAACTGGAAGATCCGTTTGGCCCTGCGGAAGGTGAAGAAATTCCCATATTGAACGATCCCTTTGTGGGTTACAACCGGTTCATGTTCAATGTCAATGAAGGTCTCTACGATTATGTGATGGAGCCATTGGCCAAAAGTTGGAGATTTGTCCTGCCGGAGGATGTTCGCATCGTCATCAGGAATGCGTTTGATAATGCGCTTTCCCCGGTAAAACTCGTTAGCAGTCTGGTTCAGGGAGACTTGGAAAAATCTGGCAGGGTGTTGAGCCGGGCCTTGATAAATACGACTGCGGGCCTAGGTGGGATGCTGGATGTCGCAGGCCAGGAATACAATATTGAAAATGTGGATGAGGATTTTGACCAAGCCCTGGGTCACTATGATGTTCCCACGGGTCCTTACATTGTCCTTCCGTTTTTAGGGCCTTCCACAGCCAGGAATGTCACGGGTCGAGTGGTGGATTCGTTTCTCAGCCCGAGCATCTTCTTTGCGCCTTCATTTTTCGTCAGCTCAGGCATTACGGTTGCAGAAACCACCAACGATGTTTCTTTCATCATTGATGATAAAAAAGCCCTTGAGGAAAGCGCCATTGACGAATATGAAAGTGTCCGCGATTTTTACCATCAATATCGCGAAGGCTTGGTAAAAGAATAATTCCTTTCTATAATCCCCTTTCTTATGGGGGACAGTATCGGCATCTTGAAGACCCCTCCTTTCTCTAAAATTCCCAGTTATTTCCTGTTTTTGTTCCCTTAAGGGTTTCTACTTCCCACCACATTTTGTATCCTGTCTCCGATCAAAATTTCTAATCTCAGGAAGCCCCTGTTCTTCCTATAGGAGTCATTCTTTGGAAACGCCCAAATATAGCAATCGACTGGTCCATGAAACCAGTCCCTATCTTTTGCAACACGCGCACAATCCCGTGGAATGGTTTCCCTGGGGGCCGGAAGCCCTGGACAAAGCCAGAAAGGAAAACAAACCGATCTTTCTGAGTATCGGTTATTCCGCCTGTCACTGGTGCCACGTCATGGCGCACGAGTCCTTTGAAGATGCAGAAACCGCGAAACTCATGAACCAGTGGTTCGTCAATATCAAGGTGGACCGGGAAGAACGCCCGGATGTGGACGCCCTTTACATGAAGGCGTTGGTGGAGTTGACCGGGCATGGCGGTTGGCCGCTCAGCATGTTCTTGACTCCCGACCAGAAACCTTTTTTTGGCGGTACCTATTACCCGCCATCGAAAAAATACAACCGTCCCGGTTTTGCCGATGTTTTGACCCAGGTGCATGAACGATTTTCCGGGCAACATTCGGAGGTCGAAACCCGCGCCGATCAAATTCTGACCAAATTAGGTTCCAGCCAAACCGGGCATGCGAAGGGAAATCTCCCCGATATTACGTTGATCGATCAAGCGGTGGATATGCTGGAGCAACGGTTTGATGTCGATTACGGAGGATTCGGCAGTGGCATGAAATTTCCCGAACCGATGGTTTACACGCTCCTCTTACGGCACTGGCAGAGGAGCGGCACGCAACCTCCCCTGGAAATGCTGGACAAAAGTTTGACACGCATGGCCGAGGGCGGAATCAACGATCAACTGGCCGGCGGTTTCCATCGTTATTCCACCGACAAGGAATGGGCCGTTCCCCACTTTGAAAAGATGCTTTATGACAACGCCCTGCTGGCGAAATTGTTTATAGAAACGTTTCAGGCCACCAAGCAGGAAATCTATAAAAACACCGCCAGCGAAACTCTGGATTATGTTCTAAACGAATTGACTTCTGCTGAGGGCGCGTTTTATTCCAGTCAGGATGCCGATACCGCAGGCGGGGAGGGCGAGTATTATGTTTGGGAATTGAAAGAAGTGCTGAACCTTCTGGGGCCGCGCCATGCCAAGGTGTTTGCCCGTTATTATGGCGTCACGTCGTCAGGGAACATCGGCAAGAAAAATGTGCTTCGCATTAAGGAATCCATGGAAAAGGTTTCAGAGGCGGAAGGCATCGCCATCTTTGAAGTTCAGCATATTTTGAGTAAAGGCAAGGAAACGCTTTTGGAAGCGCGGGCAAAAAGGCAAAAACCCGCAACCGATGAAAAAATCATCACTGCCTGGAACGGATTGATGATCACCGCTTTCAGCCTGGGGGCATCGGTGTTGGGCGAGGAAAAATATCTCACAGCCGCCCGAAGTGGTGCCGCATTCATCTGGGACCACCAGTGGAGCGATGCGGGGCTTCTTAGAATTTATAAGGACGGCGAAAGTAAGATCCACGGGTGTTTGGACGATTACGCTTACTTCCTGCAAGGTCTGTTGGTGCTGTATGAAACCTCGTTTGAATTCGAATGGATCGACAAGGCACGTAAAGTAGCCGATAAAATGATCGATGAATTCTGGGATGTATCTAATGCAGGTTTTTATATCACCGGAAAATCTCAGGCGCCATTGGTCACGCGACTCAAAAACCCGGCGGATGAAGCCATTCCCTCGGCCAATGCCATCGCGGTGCTTGCACTTGTCACCCTCGGGCGCGTTACCGGAAAAGGCGAGTATCAAAAAAAAGCGGAGGAAACACTGGTCGCCTATCAACCGCGCATTGAGAAAAGTCCGCCAGCGTTCACCGGCTGTTTGTCAGCTTTGGATACGTTTTTGTCATCACCCACGGAAGTTATTTTCACAGGGCCCAAAGACCACCCGGCGTTTAAGGAAATGCAAGCCACTGTGCAGGAAGACTACCGGCCCAACAAAATCCTGCTGTGGAGCGAAAACGAACAGACGCAGAAGGAACTGCCACTCACCCAGGGCAAGACAGCCGTCAAGGGAGAGCCGACCGTTTACCTTTGCCAGAAACAGACCTGCCACCCTCCGGTGCAGTCCGGCAAAGCCCTGACCAATATTCTGGAACGGCCCCAGGAAATCCGCCTCAATATTTTTGATCTCGATAAACACGCCAAAGAGGTGCAGACCAAGGAACAGGACAAATTCTTAGACGCGATGGGCGAAATCTTCAAACATTCGGGGTTGGGCAGCAAAAAGTGAAAAAATTACTCTAAACACCTTTAGTTTTTATACGTATTAATCGGTTCTGGAAATTAGCTCATTTCGGTGCAATTTAATTTTTTCACTTTTTGTTTTTCAAAAAATAATCTTAAGGGGTTTAAGGGAAGGATGATGAACCGAGAAAATGGGGAAGGAAATCTATATCCCTCCTCACCTCAATCCTCTCTTCCAATGGAGGAAAGGAGGAAACAACTTCTCACCTCTGGGGAGTACCCGTGCCGGGCATGAGAGCTAATGTCCAATACCACAAAGGCTGGGATGAGGGGATCTAGTTTTTTAAAAAAGTCCCATTTGACCGTCATCGCGAGCCGCAATAAGCGGCGTGGCGACCCAGGGTCTCTGGGTTGCTTCGTCGCCGAAGCTCCTCGCAATGACGCAACAAACACGCCAAAGAGGTGCAAGCCAAGGAACAGGACAAGTTTTTAGACGCGATGGGCGAAATCTTCAAGCACTCGGGTTTAGGGGGAAGTAGCAATAAGATCTTAAAAGGGAAAAGTAAATGGTTCAAAATTCGGGAAAATCAGAAAATCAGCACTATGTACCTCAATTTTTATTGAGAAATTTTTCTATTCCTCAAAAAAGCAATCAAATTTATGTTTTTGACAAACATATAGACAGAGCGTTTTCAACAAACATAAAAAACATAGCGTCCGAGAGGGATTTTTATAATTTTAATGCCGGAGAGGAGAGTATTTCACTTGAGGGCAATCTCTCTTCCTTAGAAGCTGAAGCGCAAAAAGGGATTAATAACATTATTGAAAATGAGTCCTTAAAAGTTCTTTCTTATGGGGATAAATCTTGGATAGCATTATTCGTGGCTGTTCAATTTTTAAGAGTTAAGAAACAGCGAGAAGTATTAAATGAACTTACTGGGGGTTTAGCAGAACATATTAGAAAAATGGATAGTGACTCTAAGAAAATTGAAATGGCCACAGCATTGAGTGAGGAAGATATAAAAATGATGAGTTTGGAATGTTTTGTAAAGAATGCTCCGGTTTTCTTAGAGCTTTTATCCAATAAAATTTGGCTATTATATAAATATCCAGAAGCGAACCCTCTTTATATTTCAGATAACCCAGTTGTGATGCATAACGATGAAGATTTTGGACCATACGGAAACATAGGGTTTGCTGTGCCCAAGATTCAAATTTATTTGCCAATCTGTAGTTACTTAGCCTTAGGGTTTTGGTGTCCATCAATGGAAGATAAATTCCGTGAAAATGTTGCTGAGATTGAAAAAATGGAAAGAGAAATGCGCGAAAAACTTGAAATAAACCCTCACATAGACAGAGAGCATGCCAAGTTATTCTTTGAGAAATGTCAGCAGGAAAAGAGGAAACCTTTTGACTTTATAGATAAAGTAAATTCAGGTCTTCCAATTATTGGAGGTGGTGAACAGGTTACCTTTCTTAACTCACTTCAAGTCAAATGGTCACATCGATTTGTTATGTGCAGTAACAATGATTTTGCTCTTGTCGAACGTATGATTTCAGATGATGAAAAAAACAGAGAGGGAATGAAATTAACATTTAATTAGAATTAAATATGAACGACGAACATTTTATCCCATAAATTTATAATTAGTCTCAGTATCAAACCAACACCCCCCCAATCCTTTCCAGCGCCCAGTCGAGTTCGTCCTGCTTAATGACGAGGGGAGGGGCGAAGCGGATGACGTGGGTGTGGGTTTCTTTGCATAAAATGCCTTTGTCCCTGAGGGCTTCGCAGAACCGGCGCGCGCCGCCCGCCTCGGGAACCAGTTCCACGCCAATCAATAAGCCCTTGCCGCGCACTTCCTTGATGTGCGGTGATTTGATTTCCTTCAGCCGTTTTTGAAAATAATCCCCCTGGACCGCCGCGTTTTCGATCATCTTTTCTTCAAACAGCACGCTGAAAGCGGCTCGGGCGACGGCGCAGGCCAGCGGATTGCCGCCGAAGGTGCTTCCATGATCCCCAGGCTTGAACACTCCTAAAACTTCCTTATTCGATAATACGGCGGACACGGGATAAAACCCGCCCGAAAGTGCTTTCCCGACCAAAGTGAGATCGGACTCGATCCCTTCGTGTTCCTCGGCGAACAGTTTGCCCGTTCGGCCCAACCCGGTCTGGATTTCATCGAGGATCAGCATGACATTATTGCGATCGCAGATTTCCCGCACGGATTTCAGATAGCCCTCAGGCGGCACGATGACCCCGCCTTCGCCCTGAATGGGTTCGACCAGAAACCCCACCGTATTGGGCGTGATGGCGGCTTCCAGTGCTTCGGCGTCACCGAAAGGGATGGTCTTGAATCCGGGCGTGAACGGCGCGTAGCCGTCCCGGTATTGTTCTTCGGTGCTGAACCCGACGATGGTCAGGGTCCGGCCATGAAAATTATTCTCGCAGACGATGATCTCTGCCTGACCGGGCGCGACTTTTTTCACCTGATAGCCCCATTTGCGCACAGCTTTGATGGCCGTCTCCACCGCTTCCGCGCCGCTGTTCATGGGCAGGACGGAGTGGGAATTCGTCCGCTGGCAGATTTCCTCATAAAACGGCCCCAGTTGATCGCTGTGGAACGCCCGCGAGACGAGGGTCAGTTTTTCCGCCTGTTGCTTGAGGGCCGATAGAATTTTTGGGTGGCAATGGCCCTGATTGATAGCGGAATAGGAGGACAGGCAATCCATATATTTTCTGCCTTCCACGTCCCAGACCCAGATTCCCTCGCCCCGCGTCAGGACGACATCCAGCGGCTTGTAATTATTGGCGCCGTATTTATTCTCCAGGCGGATATAATCTTCACTTTTCATGGCATATTTTCTGATGATTTGAGGTTGAAATCCTTGCATCCTCAGTCTATCATGTGGCAAAATTAAAATCCCTCTGGATAATTGAAGCTTAAAGGGTTAACCCTGTATCCAGAAGCGGAAACGGTCTGTCAATCGGGCCGTTATTCAATGAAATTTTTATTCCCCTTATCCCAAGAGAAAACTGCTATGGCCATTGACGATAAAGAACTGGAAGATTTTATGCCTGCCACGGAATTAAACTGGACGGACGATGCCGTGGAACGCATGAAGAACGTGCCGTTTTTTGTCAGGAAAGCCGTGATCCGGGGAATCGAGCAGTTTGCCAAAGAAAAAAGTATCGAAGTCGTGGACGATGCTGTGGTTTCCCGCGCCCGTCAGGAACGGGAAGGGGCCGCTATCGAGAACGCCCAGGCGAAGAGAGCCGCTGAAGCCCGCGCAAAGGGTGATGATGGTGAAAAAGAAGTCAGACGACAGTTTGTGAATTTTTGCTTTTACAAACTCGACCCTGCCTTTCGTCGGCTTCCAGAAGCGGAACGGGAAAAGGGCAAACAGGAATTTCTCGATGTGTTGGAGGACTACGACACCAATGACGACATGATCGTGCTCAGTTATTCGATGGTGGGGATTCGTCCGGATACAGACCTCATGCTTTGGCGCATCAGCTATGAGCTGGAAAAGTTTCAGGAAATGTCCACCCGCATTTTCAAGACCGGATTGGGAAAATATCTGGACACCACGTATTCCTACCTGTCGCAGACCAAGCGGTCGATGTATCAGGACATGCTGAACCCGGAGCACGAGGAAGACCGGACCCACATCATCCCCGGAAAGGCTAAATACCTTTTCATCTACCCCTTCGTCAAGACACGGGCGTGGTATCTGCTGACCCAGTTCACCCGTCAGGGAATCATGGACGAACATATTTACGTCGGCAACAAATACCCGTCAGTCAAACTGAACACTTCCTATTCCTTCGGCATCGACGATCACGAGTTTGTGGTCGCCTTCGAGACGGACTTTCCATCGGACTTTGTCGATCTGGTCATGGATTTGCGGGAAACGCAAGGCAGTATCTATGTGGAGAAGGACACGCCGATTTTCACCTGCATCGCCCAGTCTCTGGAAGACGCGGTGAACAGCCTGGGTTGCTGACTCCTCCGCGGAGGGCGAGTTTGCTCACGGCGTGAAACATTTTTTGGGGCTCGTGATCAAAGCGTACCCCTTTGCATGTTTACAAAGAGGTATTTTCAGGGCCTCGCGTAGCGTCAGGCCCAAGTTTCCTCCCCACGTAGTGGGGCTAAGCCGGGGTTTCGATTTTAAGAATGGGTTTGTTTGCCAGCATGCTCAATAGACTATTCAGCGTTTTTTTCATGTCCTTGCGGTGCACCACGTTGTCGATCAAACCATGATCGACCAGAAATTCCGCCGTCTGAAAACCTTCCGGTAATTTTTGCTGGATGGTCTGTTCAATCACCCTGGGGCCGGCGAATCCGATCAATGCCCCAGGCTCGGCGAATATCACATCCCCCAGCATCGCAAAGCTCGCCGAAACTCCTCCCGTAGTGGGATCCGTCAATATCGAAATATAAGGAAGATTTTGCTCGGCCAGCCTCTTCAAGGCGGAAGCGGTTTTGGCCATTTGCATCAGCGAGAGGATTCCCTCCTGCATGCGCGCCCCGCCCGAACAGCTGACTATGATGACGGGGTTGCGGTTTTCAATGGCCCGCTCGATACAGCGGGTGATTTTTTCTCCGACCACAGAGCCCATACTGCCGCCCATGAATTTAAACTCAAAAATGCTGATCTCTACTGGGTGGTCCCCCAGAACTCCGGAGCCGGTGATGATGGCATCGTGGGAGTAGCCCTTTTTGAATGTGGCCTTGATCCGGTCCTTGTATTTCTTTTTATCCTTGAACTTTAAAGGGTCCGTCGAGGACAGTTCCTGGTCGTGTTCCACAAACGTCCCGGGATTGATCAGGTAACTGATACGTTCTCTCGCATCGGCGCGGAAATGGAAATCGCAGTTGGGGCAGACTTTGAGGTTTTTATCGACCTCCGCGATATAGAGTTGTTCCCCGCACCCTTTGCACTCAATCCAGATGACTTCTGTTTTGGGGATTTTGGGGCCGAGCCCGGTTTTAACTTTTAGTTTGTCAAACCACGACATAAAGCTTTCCTTTGATTACCCGGCATCTCTTTTTCCAGAGAAATCAGGCTGATAATCGGGGCAATAATTGCGTAACCTATTGTTATTATTGTATCAGGAATTATCAGGAGGTGGAGTAATGTTTTCTGCTAATTCTGATTTTTCAAGCCTTTTACTGGAAATCAGGTGGCTGATGGGGCCCACGACAATATAGCTAAAACTGAGCACGAACAGGGCGATTCTTGGGATGGTCGCCAGAACATATATGAAGAGAATAACGAATAAAAACCGTGGAAACGCCACCCGTTTCCGAAAATCCAGTTTTTTCATGGCGGGATATTTGATATTGCTGACCATGAGAAAAGCCAGACTGTAGACGACAACGACCATGACGATGGGGTTGATGCGAGTTGCGAATAAGTCTTCGAACCCAATGACCAGGGAGGCGAGGACCGCCGCCGCCGCCGGTGTGGGCAAACCGATAAAATGATCTCCCTTTATATCCGGTTTAGTGATATTGAATCGGGCGAGTCGTAAAGCTGCGCACAGCAGAAACAAAAAAGCCGCCATCCAGCCGACTCGATTAAAGGGTTTCATCACCCAGGAATAGGCCAGAAAAGCCGGAGCCATGCCGAATGAAATGACATCGGCCAGCGAATCGTATTGTGCGCCGAACGCGCTTGTGGTTTTGGTCAGACGGGCTATGCGTCCGTCCAGCACATCGAAAATCAGGGCGACCACGATAGCCCAGGCGGCCAGATAATGCTGATCGTTGAAAACGGCGATGAAGGCGTAAAATCCGCAAAACACATTGCCCGTGGTGAACAGGCTGGGCAGAATGTGAATGCCCCTTTTCAAGTGCGTGGGTTTATTTGAGTCCAAATTATTGTCAGAATCCATATCACCCTCAGGACCGAGTGTGCAAACGGTTCTTTATTGGTTTTGAGCCAGATAGCCGATGACGCTTTCCCCTCCCGCAACCCGGTCGCCTTCTTTGACCTTTATTTGAGTGTCGGCGGGCAACAGGATATCCACCCTGGAACCAAACCGGATCAAACCAAACCGCTGGCCTCTTTCGACTGTTTCACCTTCACTTGCCCAGCAAACGATCCTGCGGGCGATCAAACCGACAATCTGTTTGACAACGATTGTGGTGTCCCCGTTTTTGATCACCAGGGTATTCTGGACGTTTTCAGCCGATGCTGTGGGCCGGTCCGCAACCAGATATTTCCCGTCTTTTTTCAGATCGATCTGCTCGACCGTCCCCTTCATGGGAATGCGGTTGATATGAACGTCCAGGACGCTCAGAAAAATTGTGATCCGCGTACCGCTAATGCCGGTATAAGGGTTGTCTTCATTTTCAATGACATGCTTGACCAGCCCATCAGCGGGTGAAACCAGCGCATCGGGAGCGGCATCGTCAATGGTTCGCTCCGGATCGCGGAAAAAACAAATAATGAGCGCGATCAACACAAGGCAAATCAGAAACCCGAAAAATGCCGAAGTGATGGAGACGACCAACAGGACAAAGGCCAGTATCCCCAAAGGAAAAATAAACAGGAACGCGTCTTCTGCAAAATTTGGTACTTTACTCAGGATTTTTTTTTGGAGCAGGGATACCAGATCGGCTATGAGTTCCATGGGTGAAAAAGAATTCCTTTATTTAAGTTTTTCACCGACAAACGGCATCATGCTGCGTAACTTTTCCCCAACCGTTTCGATCATGTGATTCGCGTCCTGTTTGAGACGCGCATTGAATACCGGCTGGTTCACCTGATTTTCCAAAATGAATTCCTTGGCAAAACTTCCGTCCTGGATTTCTTTCAAAATTTTCTTCATTTCAGCGCGGGTTTCCTGAGTGATGAGCCGGGGACCCCGGGTCACATCGCCATAGGCCGCAGTGGTGCTTATAGAATACCGCATATTTCCAATTCCGCCCTCATAAATCAGGTCCACAATCAGTTTCAGTTCGTGAAGGCATTCAAAATACGCGAGATCCGGGTTGTAGCCCGCTTCTACCAGAGTGTCGAAACCTGCTCGAATGAGCTCGGTCACGCCGCCGCAAAGAACCGCCTGCTCGCCGAAGAGATCCGTTTCAGTTTCTTCCTGGAAACTGGTTTCCAGAACCCCTGCCCGCGTCCCGCCGATTCCCTTGGCGTAAGCCAGAGCGACCTCCTTGGTATTTCCGGTTGGGTTTTGATGGATCGCCATGAGGCAGGGGACCCCGGCGCCTTGCTCATAGGTTCTTCTAACTAAATGACCCGGCCCCTTGGGTGCGATCATGAACACATCCACTGTTTCGGGAGGCACGATCTGGCCAAAATGAATGTTGAACCCATGTCCCCAGGCCAGCGCCATGCCCTGGGTCAAATGCGGCTGGATGTCTTTTTCATACATGGCCCTTTGTTTGTCGTCGGGAATGAGGATCATCAGGATGTCGGCGGCTTTGGTCGCTTCAGGGACGGTCATCACGTTCAAGCCATCTTTTTTGGCCCGGTCCCAGAAGGCGCTTCCTTCTCTCAGGCCGACCACAACTTTGATGCCGCTATCGTGAAGATTACGGGCATGGGCGTGGCCCTGGCTGCCATAGCCTATAATGGCAATTGTTTTATCCTGGATGTGTTTTAGGTCCGCCTGCTTTTCATAATAAATATTCGTCAATTTGTTTTTCCTTCTTTCTCTGATATTTAGTTAATTGATTTGGTCCCACGGCTGACAGCAATCCTGCCCGAACGGACGACTTCCTTGATTCCCAAAGGTCGAAGAAGATCCAGGAACCCATTGATCTTGGATTGGTCGCCGGTAATTTCTATAGTATAAGTACTGGCGCTCACATCCACCACTTTGGATCGGAAAATATCCACGATCCTTAAAATTTCTTCACGGACGCGCGGTTCCGCGTTCATTTTGACCAGGATCAGTTCCCGGTCGACAAAATTTTCCTCGGTGAGATCGACGACTTTGATAACATCGACCAGTTTGTTCAACTGCTTGGTGATTTGTTCTACCTTTGAATCATCCCCGACGGTGACAATGGTCATCCGCGATATTTCGGGATCATTGGTTTCGGCGACATTGAGGCTCTCGATATTGAACCCCCGGCCACTGAACAAACCAGATATCCTTGATAGGACTCCAAAATGGTTTACGACAAGGACAGATATTGTATGTTGCATATAAGTTTTTTTTGGATGGATTTACGAAAACACCATCGGGTTGAGTAAGTTGAACCAAAAGAAGGGGTTATACTAACAGAAAGTATTGGCATTTTCTATAATTTGTGGCCGTTAGACGCGTCAAATCGGCCACAAAATGTTTTTCGGAGAGGAAAGTTTTGGACAACCGGGTAATCTCCACCGTGCTTCGCAAAATCAAACAGGCCGCAACCCAGTGGAAAACACCGGTGGTGGTCCATATCGGGAAGGACAAAAATTCTTTCCGCATCCTCATAAGCTGTGTCCTCAGCCTGAGAACCCGCGATGAGGTGACGGAGCCTGCTTCCCGGCGACTGTTCGCCCTGACGGACAATCCAAAAAAACTGCTATCCCTGGACCCGGTCGAGATCGAAAAGGCGATTTATCCGGTTGCTTTTTATCGGAATAAAACCCAAACGCTACGAAATATTTGCCGGGAACTGGTGGCCCATTATGACGGGAAAGTCCCCGATACTCTGGGTGAACTGCTCAAGCTCAAGGGGGTCGGAAGAAAAACCGCCAATCTGACACTGATTCTGGGGTTCGAAAAAATGGGGATCTGCGTGGACACCCACGTTCACCGGATATCCAACCGATGGGGTTATGTGAAAACAAGTTCCGCTGACGCTACGGAAATGGCCTTACGCGCCAAACTCCCCAAAAAATACTGGATACCATTTAACGATCTTCTGGTTTCCTTCGGGCAAAACATTTGTAAACCCGTTTCGCCCTTGTGCAGTCAATGTTTCGTTTCGGACCATTGTGGAAAAATCGGGGTAGGGGATAAACACCGTTGATTCTGCGACTCGAAAGAAAAAGTAGGGTTGGCGTTTGCACCTCATTTATAATAAGTTGACTAGATGAAATTACAATGAAATAGCCGTTGATAGAAACCATGAATTAGGCTATTAATTCTTAAGGATTTAGATGAGGCTAGTCACTTTTAGACACACATTCCTGGAACTTGCTAGGTTTAATTTCTGTTCGGTTTAGAAAGGAGAATAATGGAGAAATATAAACAGACACTCAAAGTACCAGCTTTTACCTCGTTCCTTACAATAATCCTTTTGAGCGGTTGTGTTGGTTCTGGGCTGAGAAGTACGATGACAGAGGGAAAAAAATATAAGAACTTGATAATGGAAATATCGGATATTCCGCAAGGTTATGATCGAATTTTTATTTATTCTCCAAAGGGAGGTCCAGATTTATTATTAAACACAATGGGGGATATTGATTTTTTTAGCTTTGATAAAAAAACTATAGATTTGGCGGGGAAACTTATTTTTACCTGGATGTTAAGGTGGGCTCGCATTTAATCACTGTAACTGATGTACTTGTAGGAGGGTTTGCTCACAACAAGAAGCAACAGGGGAAGAAAAAACTTAGTATTAGCTTGGAGAATGGGCAAACTAGTTTTTTGAGGTTCGTTAACCGTAGCGTGTCAAAATCGATAAAAGATCGAAATTATGATGTGAATGTGATCGAGAAGAATCGAGCTGAAAGAGAATTAGAAAGTCTAGATTATTGGAATAATTATGAAACCACTATGAAATTAGAATAAGCAATTCCTAAGGTATTTGGGGTGCTCTCACTTAAACTGCGATAAGTGACATTTGCTTTTACAGCTTGGTTTCTCGGTTGCGATATTTTAACAGATTCTACGCGACTTGTTTTTCCTCCTCTTCAGAGTTTTCAAAGACGTATTTTTGATAAAGTATTTTTCCATCCTGGAAGGTCT
>JAJDAZ010000050.1 GCA_029261595.1 Nitrospinaceae bacterium
CTTCCAGGATGGAAAAATACTTTATCAAAAATACGTCTTTGAAAACTCTGAAGAGGAGGAAAAACAAGTCGCGTAGAATCTGTTAAAATATCGCAACCGAGAAACCAAGCTGTAAAAGCAAATGTCACTTATCGCATTTAATAGGACCTGTAACTGGCAAGCATTTTGAACGTTAAAAAAGTCTCCCTCCGATTAGGGTGGGAGGCTTTTTCATTGAAACAGTCATCCCCGTTGGCATAGGGAGTGTATAAATCCCCCTATCAGTCTATACAACTGATTTTCTTTTTAAAAACCTTTCAGGGAAACACAAAGGAGGAATATCAGCTTTCCTTTGCACTCAAAAGACAACCGTAAACGAGTTTATCAATAAGTTCCTTCTCTGATCGTATTTTTACCCTGCTCAACGCACCGCACAGTGACAGGGAGCAAATCCCGTGCACTCCCGCCCATAACACCCTGGCTGTAGTATAGGCTTTATCAGCATTATCATTCATGATTGGAAGTAAAACCTCTTCTATTGTTGAAAAGATCGCTTCAATTTTTTTATCGTAAAATGGCGGTGGCACAAAGTCTTCATCGTAATGATACTCAAAAAGTGCTCTCCATAAATGAGAGTTTTTTTTGTGATAATTAACATAAGCATTTGCCAGTTTACAAACTTTGGTTTCTGCGGGTTTATTGCTACCTTTTCCCTTTTTAAGCAACACATGTAGATCATCGAGGGTATTTGCATTCACGTGGAGAATAATATCATCAATACCTTTCATCACCTTATAAACCATCCCCACTGCGCATTCAGACCGTTTTGCAATTTCCCTGACATTAAGAGCTGACAGGCCTTGTTCAGCCAGGATGGATTTTGCCTCAAGAATTATTTTATTTTTGAGGTCTTCTTGATTGTGAACAGGACGGGATTTCATTCGCACCTCTCATAATATTGACCTAACTTACTGTGATTTAAAGGATAACCTTTTTTTCTGAAAAGATGAAGTTTTTTCTTGAACACTGTTCACACTGGTGCTACCATCAGATCGTGAACATTGTTCATGGCCTGAGTGTAATCATAAAAACCACACAGTATGTAATCAGGTTGAATCCATTTAATAAGGAGAAAAGAAAATGAGAAAACAAAGCTGCATATTATTTTTACTGGGATTTTTGTTAATGACGGCGCAACCCGCTATTGCTCAGGGTAGTTTAGGACATAGCATTCAAGCGTCTAAACATGGTTCACAAGCAGGGGCACATTCAGCAGTGGGTGCTGCAAAACTTACAAGTGGCATTGTCGCCGTTCCTCTCATCGCTATAGGAGAAGTGGGTAAGGCTGTAGGCTCTACAGGTGAAGCTATGTGGGATGAGGCTAACGAGCCGCTTCCTATCGCCAGTGAAACGGTTACCGCAGGGCCACCCCCTTCGGTGCCGTCTGACAAACCCGTTATAGAAAATTCGTCAACCTTGACTTCAACGGGGAGGGAATAATAATGCGCATATTACAACTAGTCGCCTGCATCCTCTGGCTTTCCCTTTCGTCTCCTGTTTTTGCCGGCAATATGAGCACGAGTGATGATAGTCCGGTCAATTTCACACAGGAAGAAATTATTTCCTTTGCCAAAAAGGTTGAAAAATCCATAGCAGGCAAAGGGGCAAGGGTCGCCATTGTCAGTCGTGTGGGGAGGTCTCCGGAAGAATTACCAAGCGGTATAAATTATACACATATGGCATTTTGGGTGTACTCCAATATACAAACAGCGGATGGCAGAAATATCCGTGGTTACCAGATATATAACTTATACCAAAGAAGTGAAGAATTGGATGTGAGCGACTTAGTAAACGACTTTCCAGCTGATTTCTTTGCAGGAGTATTTGAGCTTGAAGCAGGTATTGTTATCCCCAAGCCAAAAGTACAAAAGGCAATCTTAGATGTTATTGCCTCTGGTACATACAAAAAACTACATAATCCTAAATATTCTGTAGTTGCGAGTCCTTTTAACAACCAATACCAAAATTGTACAGAGTACACTCTGGATGTGTTGATGAGCGCTCTGTACCGCACAGATGACATGGATCAACTCAAGGCCAATGCTGCGGAGTATTTCACTCCGCAAACCATTCATTTGAGCCCATTAAAAACTCTATTTGGACCCATATTTGTTGAGGATTTCACAACGCGTGATCATAACGATGCCATTGAAACGGCTACATTCACTACAATTAAAAACTTCATGCAAAAATACGATTTAACGTTGGAAGACTACTCAGTTAAATTGTGACTTTGCCTGGAAAAAGTAAACCTTATATCGTTGAGATCTGGAACAGAATTAACCATTCTGTTCCAGATCTTGATTCCATTTTTTTTCTGCAAGGGTTCTGGAGTCAGTTCTAAAAGAATTGGCGAGCAATCGCCCAAAGAATTTAAGAGACACGACTTTATCGGCGGGAATATAATCCCCGATCACGCCGACAAGGGTCGCCGCCTGATCCGGGTTCCTGGCAAGTGTTTGAATGACCCGGTTGCATAAGGGCGGGTTATAAATTAAATACTGAAGAATTTTACTCAATAAAAATTTTTTATGGAACTCCCTTTTGCGTCTGCGCTCATAGACCGCGAGCGCGTTTCTTGAAAAGTCTTTTTTCATAAAGCAATCGTCGATCACTTGAGCGGCGATTTCAGCGCTCCTTAAAGAAAGGTAAATCCCCTCCCCGGTAAACGGATCGATGAATCCCGACGCGTCGCCCACCAGAACCAGTCCACCTAGGGTCGGAGGACGCACGAAAAACCCCAGAGAATCGACGCTCCTCACTTTCTCCGCCACTTCCCCTTGATCCAGCAGTTTTCGACGTAGCGGGTTTTTTAAAACAGTACGCACATAAAAATCGTGCAGGTCTTTTTCTCCCTGCAAAGATTTTTTATCCACCACCAGCACGACATTGACCTGGTTTTCACCGGTGGGCGCGATCCCCGTGTAACCGGGGTCGCTGACATGCATGGCGCAATATTTCTTGAGCGGATGTTGCGTCGTCCAGTGAGCGGCCAGCGCGATTTTACTGGAACCCCGGCTTTTTTTCTTGAGATCAAATCGGCGCAGGGAAATGCCGTTTCTTCCGCCCGCATCCACCACCACGTCTACACGAAACTCAAACGGCGTTTTGGAATTGTCCCGGCCACGTACGCCAACCACCCTGCCCTCTTCCACAATGAAGTCCGTCACCTTATGCCCTTCCTTCACCGCGACTCCCGTCTGCCGGACCCGTTCAATCATCAGCCGGTCTAAAAGGAATCGGGGCAAAGACAGACTGGTCATGGGGCGCGTCGTTCTGGGAAGGGGCGGATAATCGACGGCAAATCCCGTCATTTCATAGGAGGAAATAGCCACTCCATTCAGCCTGACCGGAGAGTGGGCTTCAATTTCAGACAGCACTCCCAAATCCTCCAGAATCGCATCCGCCGCAGGGCTGATAAATTCCCCACAGACCTTGTCACGGGGAAATCGGGACTGGTCCAATAGAACCACCTTGTAACCGGAACGCGCAAGAAACAACGCCGTGGCCGACCCTGCAGGACCGCCGCCGATGACAATGACATCGTAGCTATCCATCAGCTTTTTTTTGCGACAAGGGCAATTCTGTAGGGAAAGTGGCGGTGCACTTCGAATCTAGGAATGCCCGCTTCCTTCGCCAATTCGCAGAACTCGGAAGGCGTGAACGCGTTCATCACGGAAACCGGAGCGTCGTAACGGGTCAGCCGGTTTTTTGTGAGCATTCGGGTGAGAAGAAATATCGCGGCGTGGGCGACCCGGCTGCGATGCAGATCATTGACGATGATGCCAAGGCGGCTGATCTTATAGATCGCGCCTAAAATGGCCACCGCTTTTTCCCAAGAAAAATGATGCAGGGAGAGATTGTTGACCGCAAGGTCAATGCTGCCCTCCCGAAACGGCAAAGCTAAAACGTCGCATTGGACCAATTCGATTTCCGGAAAATCCGCCGTCATTTCACGGGCGAATTTGAGCATTTTAAAATTGATGTCGATGGCGAAAATCCGGACGGGAATGTTCAGCCTGCGCGCCATCTTCGCAAGCGCGATGGGCTGATCCGCCGATCCTGTGGCCGCGTCAAGAATGGTCACGGGGCGGGAAGCTTTCTGCGACCTTAGAAACTTTTCGGCGTGATGGAGCAACACCCGGTAACCGCTCAAGTACCGGTTGACGGTCTGAACGTCGTTTAAGCTATCGCGCACTTCTTCAAAAGGCGCCTCGTCCAGGTCGAGCAGTTCATCCCTGAGATTCCGGGGCGGCGGTGAAAAAATCATTTTCAAAATCCCTCTCTTGGAGGAAATTTATTGGCCTAATTGGGAAAGAAAAAGTGCGGCTCACTGTTGGCAATTTTTTTCTTAACAAAACTCCGCGCCAAATCTCTAAAAACACCCCGAAAAATTGGTAATAATATTAAAAACCCAATTGTGTCGGTCACAACGCCCGGCGTAATGAGAAGTATGCTGGCAACAGCCATAACCGCTCCGTTCAACACTTCTTCTTCGGGCACGGTGCGCGATTTTAAATGCCATTGCATCTTTTCCAAAAAATTCTTTCCCCAGCTTCTCCCGACCACCACTCCGATCAGAAAAGTCAACATGATCAAATTTACGGTATTGAGAATGCTGATATGGTCACTTATCCATTTCAAACTAAGTATCTCGACGGCCGTCCCCAGCGCAAAACATAAGGTTACAGGTAGAGTCACGTTTCTCCCCCTCAATAAAAAATAAATATATTCAAAAGGCTTCTGCACTTAAAAAATGAAATTTCGATGGGTTTAAAATAGCAGAATTTCCAAGGATGTGAAAGCAGTAAGGAAGGAACCCGCTCAGCCCTGTTCCCGCCTTATGGGTTGACCGAACTCCTAGGCAAATCAATCCCCATAATTAAAGAAAAGTAATTAAAAAATTTTAATTCGTTTCCACCTTGACTCCCCCCCATCCCCATTTTATTTTTAAAAGTACGAGATGGCGGAGTTTCTACTCCACGAGGTTTCTCGTCTCGTCGACAGATCAAATTTATTAACCAAATTTTTTCATGGAGCGAACCCATATGGAAAACCGATTTGTGACGGCCCTACTGGCAGGAATTGGTACATTTTGGCTCGTTTTGTTTCTGGCGACCATGATTGAATAGAAAATTTTTTATCCAAAAGTGACATGGGTTTTTTAATCGTTTTGAAAAAAGAAAATGCGGTCTCATTTTAGAGATCTGATCCACCAACACAAGGTATCCATTGGGCAACCCCAGGATATTGAATAACTTTTAATTGCAACAAGCGGAGACAACCATGTTTTACCCGGTAAAAGTTCTAAACCCAAAAGGCAAAGTGGTGAAAATTATTTCCCGCCAAAAACTTTCCGAGCGTCACTGGAAAGAAATGTTCGATCACCCTAAAAATGACAGAGACTATAAAGCCAAAAGGGGCAAACCCTCGAGGTTGAAGGCGGGATAAAGTAGAATTTCATCAGATGGTGGGCCACCTCTTTAAAGCCGAGTCCTTCGAGGCCCGGCTTTTTTATTTAATGTTCCATCTTTTGTACGCCGGTTAAAAAATCTATTATGGCCACCAACTGGGAAGCGGAGACAAACTGCTCAACGTTCTGTTTGTCGGCGTTCTCCTTATGATGAAAAGCGCCAAAATCGCGCAGGAATCTGTTTTTATCGTTCGCCCGGGAGAAATCATAGTTTTTGAGCAGACGGGCGCCTTTATTGCCGCCGATTCCCTGCAGGGAATGACAAAAAAGACAATTGTCCTTGAATGAGGTGTAACCGACGGAGGCTCCTCCCACTTTGTTGAGGGGCGCATAATAATCTTTCAGCCGGGTGAACTTAAGCTCCCGGATGTTCGCAGTCAGGTAACGCTCCTGAAAGGGAGCTTTCTTGTTATCGGGAACTATCACCAGAAGTGGATTCAACCAGCCGGGTTTGTCAAACTCCGGGCGGGTGCTGATTCGGGTCGCCAACTGGATGTCATAACGCTCAATATCCGCAATCGACAAAATCCCCTGATAGTCGTCGAAGCAATTCAATAACACGGCATCGCTTTGGCCCTTGGGGTCAAATCGGTCCACCAGCCCGGCAAAGGAGACCCCCCGGAACCGGGACCCTTCATAGCCCAGGGCCTTATCAAAATAGCCGCTGGCAATTTCTTTCGATCCCATCTGTGCTTCCAGTCGTTTGAGCGTCCACTTAGAGGAACCTCCCGGTATTGCCGGACCGATAATCCGGTAAACCCGTCCCTCCCCGTCGCTATCAAGGGACCCCGCGCATCCACAGAAAATGCCCAGAATCAGCAAAAAGGGAATTTTGAGTTTGAATACAAGGCAAATTATTTGTTTCATAACCTATTACCCTATATGATAATGGATTAAATTTGACGCCTGGAGTGGGCCTGGAAAGAATCTAAGACCGGTGCGCTCTTGAACCCGTAATATATAACTCATTCAAGGTTATTTTCCCTCAGGGATTTAATTTATCATGGAAACATCATCCACTGGATTAGAAATCAGCCCGACCAAAATGGATTTCAGAGCCTATTCCATATCCTGGAACCTCACCAAGAGATGCAACCTCAATTGCGATCATTGCTATCTGGACGCGGAATTTAGAGGCGGCCTGCGCACGGACGAGTTGAACACCGAAGAGTGTTTCCGGGTCATCGACCAGATTGCGGAAGTCAATCCCAACGCCTTCCTGATCTTAACCGGCGGCGAACCGCTTCTTAGGCCTGATATTTACGAGATCATCCGCTACGCGGCGGACAGAAAATTCATGGTCGTCTTGGGCACCAACGGCACCCTGATCAACCGTGCCAACGCCTTAAAGATAAAAGAGGCCGGTGCGCACGGCGTCGGCATCAGCATCGACTCAATGGACGCGGGCAAACATGACAAGTTCCGTGGTGTGCAGAACGCCTGGGATCAATCCATGGAAGCCTTCAACGTGCTGAACGAAGTTGGCATCGACTTCCTCATCCAGATGTCTGTTTCCGAAATGAATTACAAGGAAATCCCTGATGTCGTGGCCTTCGCTGAAAAAATCGGCGCGATGGCGTTCAATCTGTACTTTCTGGTATGTACCGGACGCGGCCAGGGCAACACCGACATCTCCAACGCGGCCTATGAAGAAGCCTTGAAAATGCTGTACGAGCAACAGATGAAATACAAAGGCCGGTTGATGATCAACTCAAAATGCGCCCCGCAATACAAGCGCGTGGTCTACGAAAACGATCCCGATTCCGTTTACACCCGCACTTATTCCGGCGGCTGTCCGGCGGCCACGCATTACAGCCGGATTTCTCCCGAAGGCAACCTGACCCCCTGCCCTTTCATTGAAGAGTCGGTGGGCAGTTTGAAAACCAGAACGTTCAAGGATCTATGGGAAAACGCCCCGTTGATGGTGGAACTTCGTAACCGCAAGGGACTGGAAGGAAAATGCGGAGCCTGTGAATTTTCCGCCATGTGTTCAGGTTGCCGGGCGCGCGCCTTTGCCGAAACAGGCAACTACATGGCCACGGACCCCTCCTGCGACTATGAGCCGGGAGCGCACGGCGGCAAGGAAATCACTCTGAAAATTGAAGACACCCTCGGCCTGGAAGTGGAGTTTCACACGCAATGGACCCCGGAAGCGAAACAACGGCTGGACCGCATCCCCTCCTTCGCCCGTGGCATGGTGGTCAAGGGCATTGAGAAATACGCGATGGAGCGGGACATCACCCTCATTGATGAAACGGTGGTCAAGAAATCACGCGAGGAAATGATCACCAAACGGGGCGCGATGTTCCCCTTCCTGAAAAAATTCATCAATACGGAAGAAGGATAACCCACATTCGCTGGAACAGGTATTGACCTACGGCAGGTTGTGATATTGCGGAATCCTCAACTGTTGGTAGTTCTCTCCTGCCATGAAAAAATTCATTTTATTTTTTCAGTCTTATTTTATTGCCTGTCCGATACGCTTCCCAAATGCTCCCCCATTTCCTTCTATCTATTTCAATGAGGAAATTTTTGCCTTCCCCGCTTTTTTATTCGCATGCCGATATTATATTTTTTCTTCTTATCAATATAAATTTATAACCGTTAGATTCCTTGACAGGAAACGGAATGGGAACTTACATTGCCTTCAGCTTGACTGAATCGAAGGTATTTGTTTTTAGAAATTTTCTGTCCGTGGACACAAAAATTGCAACAGGTGAAACTTTGATTATCCCTTAGCAGGAGAGGAGAAAACTATGAACAGAACAGCTATGCTGATAGCAACATCAATTGTATTAATTTTTTTGAGTTTGGGTACCAGCGCCTGGGCGGGAGTCGCGCCTTGTAACGAGGATTTTACGGTCGGCGGGGGCCAGTTGGGCACAAGTAACAGAAACGGTACGCCCATAGGACCACCGGACAGTCTTGGGTTCGATGTGGGATCAGGTCAATGCAACGGCAGTTTCACCGTATCGAAAGATGCCTCGTTTCCCAGCGCCGATGGCGACGGGATCGAACTTGGCCTGCGCGCCGAAGCACGGAGACAGGGGCAAATCACCAATACTTCGAATAACGGTGATTACGGGGTGGAGACGGGTCCTGATCCAACACAGGCCAATCGCGCCTTCTGGAATATTCAGCACTCCATCGCCTATGACGGCAATATCAACGAGTTGGATTCCCTGACCTGGATCATTCGAACCGATGCAGGGCCCAGTTCCCAATGGGCCGTTTGACATGCTGGCATTGAGGGAAATCATTGACGACAGAAATGATGCCACCGAAGGCAGTGTCTCTGACCGTGGTGATCCCTTCAAAAACCCCACCACCCAATACAGTGACCTATATCAGACTTCGCAAAATGCGGTGTTTGGATTATTTTCCAGTTATGACTTTAACGACGAAGGCGCGTGGACCATAGGTCTGGTAGCGGAAAAAAATGGACGGTTTGCATCGGTCAGCATCTGCATCCACACTCCAGGGGAAGCTTGCAACTCCACACCCTTGTTCAGCGCCCTCGATCATTTCCAGTGCTATGACATTGACGACGCCACCCGCCTCAAGCCTCGCCCAAAAGTAAGCCTCAGCGACCAGTTCGGTTTGAGGAACAATGTCCGGGTGAAAAAGAGAGCCACGTCTTATTGCACACCGGTTGACAAAAATGGTGAGGGTCTCACCAATTCGGACAACACCTTGACCTGTTACAAGACAGAAAAAGGCAGAGATGCGAAACTGAATATAGAGATCAGCAACCAGTTTGGGGAACAAAAGTTCAAACTCAAAAAACCCAAACTGCTCTGCGTTCCTTCAATTCAAGTTAGCTCCGAATCGAGAAACAAGGATGATGACGATGACGACGATAATGACGATGACAATTAATTAAAGTTCACCGCGTTTATCGTCGTGCCCGTAAATGCAAAGGGAAAGGGGGAAATTTCTCCCTTTCCCTAATGCATCTCCAACGCTGAACCCATTTTTGATGATCGTTGGCTTTCTGAACAACAACGATTATCACTTGTTCTTGCGATATAAATCCCCGACCTTGAAGGATGACCGGTTGACATCCATTTCCTGCTTGTCCAGATCTTCCACCACCTCGTCGCGATAGTTTTTCACCTTGCGATAAAGCGGATGATTGATGTCGAGCTTCAAATTGGTCAGCGCCGCCGAGACCTTACCCTCCCCTTGAAACGTCACCTCACAGACAATCTCTCCGGATTCATCCGACCGGAAGGCATCGGTCACTTGCAGAGGCGTCTTTTTATCGACAAAAGCTCCCATCTCACGAATCAGCTCGATCACCGGCCCCTTGCCGTAAACCCGAAACGGCAAATGTTTCTTCACTTCCACCAGCATCCCCTGTGCGCTCAAAGCATTCTCCTGAAGTTAAATTAATTTTTAAAACCCTGAAGGATTTAGTTTCCTATTCATAATCCTCAAAATCAAGCGGGAAATTAGGCAGGATCTCCTGCGCCATCGGCCCCTATCTCTCTCACTTTCAAGGTTCTTATAAAGATAATCTGACTAATTTCCGAAAAGATAGAAGTAACCGAGTCAACGCAATCGTTCTTCCGATGAGAAACCCCCATTCCGGGTTTAACAGCTCTTTGTTCCGGACGGGGCATCTTGACAAAACCCTTTATTTTTACTACTTTTATGACATACTGGTTAAAATTTCTGCGAACGGTCAGTAGCCCAGTGAAAAATATTTTTCCGGCTGTAAATATTGTCCTTGTACTGATTATCGTCGTCCTGGCAACAATCGTCACAAGGACATGGACGGTCCCAAGTTATCCTGACAAGGTAAATGTGGAACGGGTCACCCATGCGCCTAAAACCCTGGAGCCCCAGGTTCTCATCAGAAAAACCAATAACACCGGCATCATCAATACCACGGTCCAGGGAAATGTGTTTCGCAAAGACCGCAGGGAATTCAGTCCCCCGCCGGTGCAGATAGCGCAGGCGATCCAAACAAGGCCGGCGGCTCCCCCACTTCCGCCTCCGAATCTGCGATTGAAGGGCGTCATGCTCTTAGGAAACAAAAAGGTCGCTATTATGGAAGGCGATTATCCGGTCAGAGAAGGAAATCAAGCGATCAAGAAAAAGCCGTTGAAGCGAAAAGGATATTCGCTGGGGGCAAAAATCGGGAATTTTGAACTGACGGCAATCGAAAAAAACAAAGTGACTCTGAACAATAATAGAGGGGTTCAATTGAACCTCAACCTGACGCAAAGATCGGAAGGTCAAGTCATTCGGAAGGTCGGAAACTCTCTGATTCAAAAAAACAAGAATTTTGATCCCGGAAAAATAAAAAAAGCTACGCCCCAAAGGCCCACAACCCGTACCGCGGCCAAGCCCCAGAAAAATAAGCCCATCAAACAACCCAGGGCGGTCCCGGCCCCGCGTTCTTTCAGGGTTTCCGGAGCCCCGACCCCTGCGCAGGGGAGAGTCTTCAGACCCCATGTGTCCGGCAGGTGAACTTAGAAAATGCCCCGACTAAAAAAAACAGACCCCGTTGAAAGAATCCTTTTAAGACATAACAAAATCACAGAAGAGGCTTTTCAGGAAATAAAAGCCAATCATCTGCACAACGGCAAATACCTGGGCAAGACCCTCATCGACCATGGTTATGTTCACGCTCAGGTTCTGCTGGCCACACTGAGCGAAGAGTTGAATATTCCCATTCTGGGTTCTGAGGATTTCCTCAAGGAGGAGTTGCCCGTCCCGGATTTAAATATCTCCGAAACGTTTCTGAAGGAAAAAGTTATTTTTCCCCTGCGATTGGAAGACGAGGCACTGACCATCGTCGTGTTCGATCCTTTCGACTATTACACGATAGAAAACCTTAGAATCTCGCAGGACCAGGAAATAAAAATTGCTCTGGCCCCGGAACAGGTGATTCTGGAAGCCATCGAAGCTTATTACGGCGGCGGCAGTTCGGTCATGGGCCGTATGGTCGGTAAAGTTCAGGACGAGGACCTTCACTCCCTGGACAGCGACGACGAAAACACGGAACAAATCCGCGACATGGCTTCGGAAGCCCCGGTCATCAAACTGGTCAATCATATCATCAGCGAAGCCATTGAAAAGCGCGCCAGCGACATTCACCTCGAACCCTTCGCAGACGACCTCATCCTGCGCTACCGGATCGACGGCATGTTGCACGCATTCGAAGCGCCGCCAAAAAAATTAAACTCGGCGATCACCACGCGCATCAAGATCATGGCCAAGCTGGATATTTCCGAACGCCGACTGCCGCAGGACGGCAGGATCAAGCTGAAAATTCTGGGCAAAGAGATCGACATGCGGGTATCCACATTGCCCACGCTATACGGAGAAAGTGTGGTCATGCGAATCCTCGACCGCAGCAACCTGAGAGTGGACCTCGAACATTTGGGATTTCCCAAAAAACAACTGGAGCAACTTCAGGTATTGATCAATAAACCTTATGGGAAATTGCTAGTGACTGGCCCCACCGGTAGCGGCAAAACCACCACCCTTTATGCCGCTCTCGATAAAATCAACACGCCTGAGAAAAAAATCATCACCATCGAAGACCCGGTAGAATACCAGATGCGCGGCATCAATCAGATTCACGTCAAGCCGCAGATCGGCCTGACCTTCGCCAGCGGCTTGCGGTCCATCGTGAGACAGGACCCGGACGTCATCATGGTGGGGGAAATCCGCGATCCGGAAACCGCAGAAATTTCTATCCAGGCCGCCTTGACCGGCCATCTGGTTTTCAGTACCGTGCACACCAACGATGCCGCAGGCGCCATAACCCGACTATTGGACATGGGAATCGAAAACTTCCTGATATCCTCGGCTCTCCTGGGAGTGCTGGCCCAACGGCTGGTCCGGGTGATCTGCGAAGAGTGCAAGGTGCCTGCGACCCTCAACCCAGGCCTGCTCAAGGAAATGGGTTCCTGGACGCAACAGGGAATCCAGACCTATCACGGAACGGGTTGCAAGCACTGCAGTTTCACCGGTTACCGCGGACGGGCGGGGATATATGAACTGCTCGTGGTGGACGACGCCATCCGGGCGCTCATTCTTGAAAAAGCCAATGCGCAAACCATCCGCAATGCCGCGCGCAGAGGCGGCATGCATTGCTTAAGAGACGATGGTTGGAAAAAAGTTCTTCGAGGAATCACCACGGTGGAAGAAATTCTGCGAGTGACCGTGGGAGATAGCAAATAATTCATTTTAATAAGAAGCCATGACAGTTTTTGCCTACAAAGCCACTGATAAAAAGGGTCAGTTTGTCGAAGGAGACATCGAAGCCTCCGACTATCATGTCGCGGTCCAGCAAATCCAGAAATTAAACTACTTCCCCATCCAAATCACCGAAGGGAAATCCGGAAAGAGTTTTTTCAAGGGCATCAAATTACCCGGCGCCGATTTATTAGGTCAAATCTCGCAAAAGGAATTACTGAACCTGACGCAACAGCTATCCACCCTGGTGGGCGCGGGAATCACTTTGGACAGCAGTCTTTCAAGCCTGGTAAAATTGGCGGAAAACCAGAAACTCAAAGAAGTTCTGGCGGATATCCAAAAAAGGGTGCACGGGGGGAGTTCCTTTGCCGAGGCTTTGTCCGAACACCCCCAGGCGTTCTCCAAATTATATGTGAATATGATCCGCGCCGGCGAAGAGGGAGGCGTATTGACGGCATCCCTGGACCGGCTGGCGAAGTTCATGGAAAAAGCGGAGGACCTGAAAAATAACATTCGTTCTGCTCTGGTGTACCCGGCGATTTTAGCCCTGGTGGGTGGTTCCGCAGTGGTGGTGCTGATCACGGTGGTCATTCCCAGATTTTCCGTACTCTTTGAGGACATGGGAACGGCCCTGCCTCTGCCCACAAAAATTATGCTGGGCATGAGCGCGATTGTTTCCAATTACTGGTGGCTTTTAATTATTCTTTTAACTATGACAGTTGCGGGTTTCATTTCTTATTTAAAAACAGATTCAGGAAAATACCGATGGGACACACTGGTGCTCAAACTTCCGCTTTTTGGCGCCCTGGTGCAAAAAATTGAAGTTTCCAGGTTCAGCCTGACCCTTTCCACTTTATTGAAAAGCGGCGTTCCCGTTCTTCATGCCCTGGGAATCGTAAAAACCATTTTGAGTAACAGCGTCATCGTTTCGGCAATGAATCCGCTGCAGGCGGGTCTTAAAAGCGGCAAAGGGTTGTCCGGGCCATTGGAACAATCGGGTATTTTCCCGGCGATGGCGGTGCACATGATAACAGTGGGAGAAACATCGGGAACCCTGGATGACATGCTGGCCAAAGTTTCGGAAACTTACGACAAGGAAGTGGAACTTTCCATCAAACAAATTATATCCCTGATAGAACCGCTCATGATTCTACTGATGGCGCTCATTATCGGGTTTATCGTGATCTCCATGTTAATGGCAATTTTCAGCATCAATGATATTTCTTTTTAATAAACTATTTAAAAAATTCGATTTAAGGAAAAAGATGAACATAATCCCAAAATCCAACAAACACCTCATTCGTAACGCTGAAGGTTTTACCTTGATCGAACTCATGGTGGTCATGGTAATTATCGCGCTGTTAGCGGCTTTGGTCATGCCCAAGTTTTTTGGCCATGTTGATAAAGCCCTTCAGCAGGATGCACAGGCGCAAATCGAAATGCTGGGACAGGCGCTCGACTTGTACCGGTTGGAAAATCATAAATACCCGACCACAGAAGAAGGTCTGGAAGCCATCAAAAGCTACCTCAAGAAGAATATTCCCAAAGACCCCTGGGGACATGAATATGTTTACACTGCCCCCGGAGATCACGGAGACTACGATCTGATTTCTTACGGCGCAGACAAAACGGAGGGAGGCGAAGAAAATAATCTGGATATCGTCAGCTGGAAAAACTTTGAGTGACGGTTTACGAAAACTGAGGGATCAGCATGGATTCACTCTGCTGGAAGTCGTCGTCGTCCTGGTATTCATAGGATTGATCGCGAGTTTGACGACCCCTTACCTGATGTCCACACTCGACCGCGTCAAGCACCAGGCGGAAACACGTAAAATCAATTCGGCTTTGCGGTTTGCGAGGAGCGAAGCCATCACCCGCAAAAAAGTTTTCACCTTTAACGGGGATACCGAGACCCGGAAATACTGGATCAGCGTCAAAGAGAAAAATCGCCCCTCGATCGCCAGAGCCAGAACCCTCGCCCCCGGTCTCACGATGGCGCATTTCACCAGCGAGGAGGAAACATTGGATAATGGAACATTCTCCATTAATTTCTATCCAAAGGGGAACTCCAGCGGGGGAGCCATCCGGGTCACAAAAATTTCTTCTGATAAATATGAGTCAGCCTATGAAATCACCATCGACCCCATCACCGGAACTTCCAGAATCAACCAGGAAACTCAATAACCAAGGGTTTTCCTTGCTGGAAGTCATCGTCGCCCTCGCCATCATGGCGATCGGGTACATGACCGTCTTCAATTTGTTTTCAGTGAGCATTCAATCGGTAGGTACGTCGGATCAGTATCAACGGGCGGTGGGTCTGGCCAACTCCAAGCTCAGTGAAGTGGAAATGATGAACTATGAAACCGCCGACCTTTCCGGAACGTTTGAAAATGAGGAAGGCTATCAATGGTCCCTGAGTATCGAACCTTACGAATCTCCCCTGAACGATCCGGATGAAAATATCAATCTGTCTAAAGTTATATTAAACGTGTTCTGGGGCGACGACGAGCAAACCCGGAACGTCGAACTCGTTACCTTGAAATTGAACGGTGAAGCCAACCCCGTTCCAGATTCCCAACTGGCGCAGGCTTTTGGAAGCGGGGTCAGTTCATCGGGCGAAGACACTACAGAAAATCCGGAATCGGACACCGATCAGGAGACGACTTCGACTCCCGGTTCTTCTTCTGGCGCGGACTCTTCCGGGGTGAGCGAAACCACAACTCCGGGAATTCCTAACATCAGCGGCGTGCCGCAACAGCCAGGCAAGGTCAATATTTCTGGTTTCGGGTTTTAATCTCATGATAAACCCTGTAAAAAACGCCAACGGATTCACCCTGCTGGAACTGGTTTTGGCAATGATCATTGTCGGTTTCATCATGGCCCTTTCCCTGGGGGCCATCCGTCTGGGAATTTCCACCCAGGAGGTGGGGCAGCAAAAAACCGAAACTTTTCAGCGGCTCAGAATCATTGGCGAGCATCTGTCGCAAAAAATAAAATCCAGTTATCCGGTATTCATCCCTTCCCCTGACAAAGTATCACTTCCCAATAAGATCGCCTCCGGTCAAGGCAAACAGCTTTTGGCTTTTGAAGGAAAAAAGAATTCCATTCGATTTGTGACATTCGCCAGCCCCATTGCGGCTGAGGATGATTCGGTCTGGGCGCATGAGGTCTTATTCTATCTGGGGGAGCATCCCAAAAATGGCAAATCCGGAATCATCATGATGGAAAAGGAGATCTCTCCGGGAAACATTTTCGCCAAAAAAAAATCCTTTCAGGACAAAGAACGCTATTATCTTTTAGCTGAGAACGTCGCCTATCTGGATTTTCGCTATTACATACTGGAAAAAATAATTAAGCCGAAATCGGGGATCAAAAAGGAAACTTCCTTTTACAGTGGGAAGTGGGTGGACCGGATTGAATTCAATCCCCCCCTCCCGCCCAAAACGGGAAAGGCTTCAGTGTATGGAAAAACCTCGCTAAAAGAGTCCATCATCACCCTTCCGAAGGGCGTGGAAATCTCGATAGGGCTTTATGAGCCGGCGGTTGCGGGAAACAATAAAAAACCAAAACTGGTTTCCTCCCCACCGGTTCTGTTACTGCTTCATTCCGGGATGGAATTCGTCCTTCCTGTCAAGGAAGACGAAGATGAAGAGGAAAATAATGCAGCGTCCTGAAAACAATCAACAGGGAATTGCGATGATGGTGGTCCTTTGGGTGCTGGTCCTGTTGATCGCCCTGGCCACGGAGTTTGCCTTTTCCATGAAAATGGAAGTGAACACCACCAGAAACTTCAAAGAAGACGTCGAAAGCTATTACCTGGCCAAAGCCGGGGTCGCCCTGGCCATGTCGGAAATCATGAAACCCGCCCGGTTTCATTCGATTCATCCCGAACATGGATGGGTTTCCGGCAAACCCCTGACTCCTGAAAAGGATTCTGTGAGTAAGAATAATGCCGGCAAAAATAAAGTCGGCAATAAGGATGATTCAAAAAGGGAGGCAGACAAAAATTTTGCCGGCATTGTGACGGTCGATGAAACAGAGGACAGCAAGGAAAATGAGAAAGAGTACGAAATCATTGAGCGTGAAAAAATTCCTTTTGGCAACGGTGAAATAACCTATACCATCACCGACGAAAACGGAAAAATTGGCATCAACAATGCTTCGAGAGGTGTATTATTAAAAGTGATGAAATATGTGGGGATTGAACTGGGCGAAGAAAGGGATATTATCGTAGATTCCATCCTCGATTGGATTGACAAGGATTCCAATCACCGCATCAACGGAGCGGAAGAGGAGTACTATAAAAAAGAAGGCCTGCCCTATTCCGCAAAAAACGGGAGGATTGAAACGCTGACAGAGTTGCTCAAGGTGCGCGGCATGACGAAGGAAATCTTTTATGGTGCCCCGGAAAATGGCGAGGATACGAACAGGGGCCTGGAAAATATTCTCACCGTTTACGACGCATCGCCTGTCAACCCCAACACGGCAAACGCCGAAGTTCTGTCGGTTCTGTTCGATGCCACGCAGGTGCAGGAAATCCTTAATGCCAGACAAGCAAAAGGGTATTACAACAACACCACTTCCACTCACTTCCGGGTTCATTCAACGGGAAGTTTTGTCGGCGGCACCCGTCACACCCTGTCGGTCGTCCTGGAAAAACCCAAGACTGTGCAAAACGCAGGGTTATTGACCCATTATTGGAACGACAACTTCATCGAACCATGAAAAGCATGTATCTGGGAAAATCACTCGGCCTGGATATTCGGAAAGAATCCGTCGCCGTAACTCTTTTAGGGAAATCCTTCCGGTCGATCAAGGTCATCGATGCCGATTTTTTCAAGATTCCTTTGCTCTCCAAGGACAATGAAAAAGCGGAAAAACACTTCCTTGAAAAGCTCAATGGCTTCCTGATGAAAACCAATTCCTGGCCGGAAAATCTGGCCATCAGCCTGCCAAGGACTCATTATAGTTTCCAATCCTTTGAACTTCCCGCGCCCGACCTGAAGTCGGCCCATGCAATGGTGAAATTTGAATTGGAAAGACATTTTTCTTCCAATTTGGATAATCTGTATTTCGGGTACCACGCCAGAAAGATAAATGAAAACCGGGTCCACGTCATGTCCGTGGCGGTGAAAAAGGAAACCGCGCATTATTATCTGGAACTGCTGAGCCGTCTGAACCTGAAACCCAGCATCATCGATGTGCCCACATTCGCCAACGCCAACCTCATTCTATCCCAAACAGCCAAGATGTCCCCACTTTCCGCTGTAATTGATGTGGGTCCACAGGCAATCGAACTGTCTCTTTTAAAAAACCGCCACATCGACTTCTCCAGAAACGTTCCTTTCCATGACCCGGACTTTAAGCGTGGTTTTTTCCAAACGAACCTGGACGAGTCTTATTACGAGTCAATGGCGAAAGGGTTATCAAAAATAATCATTGAGCAATTGCAAAACGCATTAGAATCCTCCAGAAATATCGATGAGGCGGAGACGGTGGAGATGATCTACCTGCTGGGCGCAGGTCCCTACAGCCCTTATCTGGCGGCGCAAATCCAGCAGGAGACCGAGGTGTCCACATCCAGAGTCGGCATCCCCTCCGAGGTGGTGGATGATTCCGAAAACGGGTTTTCGAACGCTTTCATGGCAACTTCCTTAGGGCTGGGGTTGAGGGAATTAAAACAAAATGAGATGGAGGCCGATTTATTATCTGAAGAGTTGAAACCCAAAAGAAAAAAACATAATATTAAATTCACGATTGGCCTGGCGACCGCCGCGGTTTTTCTTCTGATTGGATTATTCGTCAACAAAATCATCCATCAAAATGTTACTCTTGCCAATCTGGATCAGCAGTTGACTGAGGTAAAAAAGCAGGCGGAATCGTTGCTGGAAATTGACCGGGAATACGACTCCCTGGGAGTGTATATCAACACGTTGAATTCGATCGAAAAAAAGTATCCGTCCAAGCTTCCCGTTCTGGCGGAATTGAGCAAAACCCTTGCGCGGGATACCTGGTTGACGAATTTTAAGATCGCCAAAAACAACATGGAAATCAGCGGTTACTCCAACACCGCATCCAAACTGGTGCCCATTATTGAAAATTCCCCCTACTTCAAAAAAACAAGGTTTGTGGGAGCGATCACCAATCAAAAGGAAGGCGAAAAGTTCACGATTAAAACGGAGTTTCAAGGATCCCCATGAAGCTGAAAGTAACCCCCAGGGATAAAAAATTTTTGATTGCCGGAAGTGTCATGGTGGGCATTTATCTGCTGGCTGTTTGGGTGATTCAACCGATTCACTTAGAACAAAAGCACATGGACCAGGAAATCCAGAACAAAACTCAATTCATTCAAAAATACCATGAGATTTTGAGTCAGGACTCCTATTACAATGCAAAAAAAATCGCCAACGAACGCACCCGAATGACCCTGGCCAGGAAATTTTTTAACGAAACCCAGCCTGGCCTGGCCGCCGCCGGGTTACAGAAAATCGTCAGGGATTTCGCCCTGCAATCCAGAGTTAAGATTGAGCAGGTGCGGGTGGAAAAATCCAAAGTAATCGATCAAATGCCCACCGTTCCCATCAGCGTAACCCTGCGTTCGAGCTTGAGAAACCTGAGTGAATTTATTTTCCGGATGGAAAATTCGGAAAAGTTTTTAGTGGTGGAAGAAATAACCACCCAAAGAATCAACAAATCGAATCCTGAAGAATTAAAAACCCGGTTGCTGGTCAGCGGGTTTATTCAAGACCTGACTCCACGCCCGGACGGGCCCAAGGCATGAACCGACTTTTTCATTTTTTTCTCATTACAATTTTTATTTTTGGGATGGCCTGCAGTCATCAGGAAAAGTCTACGATGGACAGGCTCCAGCTAGAGGAAAACCCGGTTGACGCCATGCGCCTGCCAAAGTCGAGTGCCCAGGCTAAAAAGCCCAATAAAAATCCGGGAAGCCCACATACCATTAAAATACGGGCAGGAGCCGCCAACCCCGAGGAAACCGAAACACTCTCTGAAAAGACCGCGCCGGAAGTCATCGACAAAAAGGAAATCAGAAAAATACCGGCAAAGCCTGCAATGAAACAGGTGAAAACATCCGGCAACAACGTCCCGCTCCGCCAAGGACCCGGCCCGCAATTTAAAAAGCTGGACATCGCGTCCAAAGGGCAGACCTTCGAATTAATGCGGATCAAAAAAAATTCCTCCGGCGTCCCCACCTGGTATTTCGTGCAGAATGACCTGAAACAAAAATTCTTCATCTCCGCCCTTCTCTCTTCCATCCTGGAAAAGAAGGAAGAGGTAAAAGGTCCCGCAACCGTCAGCGCCAGCAACAAAGAGGTCATCCAGAAAAAGAGAAAAGTTTCTCAGGGGAAAACCCGAACGCTTTTTGACCCGACCCCTCCCCTGCCCAAAAGCCTGGTTAAAGCCAAACACATCACTTTGAACTTTGAGGGCACTGAAGTTTACGATGTCATCACCACCTTTTGCGAACTCTTACAGATCGATTATTTGATCGAAGGCAACCTCAAGGGCAAAGTGACCTTGCAGACCTTCAACGAAATACCGGTGCGGGATCTTTATGTGGTCCTGGAACAAATTTTAGCCTTGCACAATATCACCGTTATCAAAAGAGGCAGTTTTTACCGGTTTGTGCCGACGAAAGACTCCGGCAAAAAACCCCTGAATATTTTTTACGGCAACGATCCACTGATCCCCGCGCATGAGCGTATGATTCTCCAGATCATTCCGCTAAAACACATGTCCGTGAAATCGATGAAGCAAATCCTCACTCCCCTTCTCACGCAAAACGCGACTTATATCGATGTTCCTGAAACCAATAACATCATGCTGGTCGAAATGGCCGTCAATGTGAAGCGGATCTTGAATATCGTTGAGGCGCTGGACATAGATAAACTGGCCTCTTCGGACATTCAACTGTTCAAGCTCGACCATGCAGACTCCGAAACCGTGGTGACCGAGCTTGAGGAGATTTTTTCTTCTATGGGTTACACCGAATCGCTGGGGAACTCCTTGAACTTTCTTTCATTGTCCCGGATGAATTCCATTCTCGTGGTCAATGCCTTTGAACGCATTCTGCCCTCCATCGAATTCTGGATCAAAAAACTGGATCAACCCATATCCGAGGGCAGTTCAAGTACCTTCGTTTACTACATTCAAAACGGCGATGCCGCGACCCTCTCCGGCCTGCTCAATGAAATATTCCAATCGCAAAATGATTCGAGCAAGGAACCCGCCAACAACAGGAATTTAACGAAACTTTACAATAATCAGGAAAACAAACTTAAAAAACTGAACGCCAAGGACGCCAAAGGCAAACCCGCATCAAAACCCAAAAAAGAACCTTCCGTCAAAACCCAGGGAGCCATCGAGGATGATTTTCAAGGGGAAGTCATTATCATTCCAGACCCGGACACCAATTCCCTGGTCATCCGCACCAGTCCAAGAAATTATTCCTCCCTGCTGGCGCTTATTAAGAAACTCGATCTTTTTCCCCAACAGGTTCTCATCGAGGTTTTAATCATTGACGTGACCCTGGACGCGACAACGCGCATCGGACTTGAATCTGTGCTGAAAGGCGACTATGGAGGCAAAGAATTTATCGGGGGAATTAACCAGACTCCGCAAACCCTAGGGTCGTCCATCGGCAATGCCACGGCCAGTCTCCTTCAACCGGGAGGGAGCCTGCTCATCAATGATCCTGGTAGCCTGATCCTGCAACTTCAGGCCTTCGCCTCGGATTCCAAGGCCAATATCCTGGCCAATCCTATTCTTGTGACCGCCAATAATAAAGCGGCGGGTATTTCGATTGTTGATGAAATCCCCGTTCAAAGCACCACCCTCACATCCGCAGGAGCCGCCAACCCGGTCACCCAAACCAACATCGAATACCGGAGCGTCGGCATTAAATTGAATATATTTCCGAAAATCAATTCCGATAACTATGTCAACCTGCAAATCGATCAGGAAGTGAGCAGTCAGGGGCCGGATGTGCAAAACGTTCCCTCCTTCAGGAACGAGCAGCTGCACACAGAAGTCGTTCTAAAAGACAACCAGGTGCTGGTGATGGGGGGGTTGATGCGGACCGACACGCTCATCTCGAATGAAGGGGTTCCCTATTTGAGAAAAATTCCCTGGTTGGGCAAGCTGTTCAGCACCGACACCGAGACCAGCAAAAAAACCGAATTGATGATCTTTATCACCCCGCACGTCATTTCCAACGACAACGATTCCGATTACGTGACCAAACAATTTCAAAGGCGGCTGGGAAGCTTCAAGACAGAACTCGATCAAAGTTAAACTTTAAGAAAAAACCAACCCCACCGATCCGGTCACGGACCACCCCTTTCTGTTTCGTCCCTCCTTTCCTTGCATCGGAAAACCGATAGGAGAAAGCTTTTCCTACCGGTTGCAAGAAAATACTTCCGCCCTCCGGGATCCTGGGTTATATTGGCCGATTCAACGTCTAGATATCAAGAACCTCATCCAGGGAGCAACGCATGGACCTCAAGGAGGGGCGTGCCCATCTCAATTATTTACTGACCCTCAATATACGCCAGGAAGAGGCTTTCGGCCCCATGGCGCTGGCCTTCATCAAGGGGCACGACCTCGATCAGGTGGGCCTGTCCGCTGAGGAACAATTCAGTCTCATGATGGCCACCATCCAATCGCTGGCTCCCGAACCCAAAAGATACAACCTGAAGCTGGAATTGCTGGAAAAAGCCAAACAGCTCCTTGGCCGATCGGAATTTTTCAACCAGGAATTTGACCGGCGACTGGATCAAGACATTCAAAAGACCCGGGCCGAACTGGATATTTACAATAAGGCCATGCGTCCCGAACGCGGGGAAGGATCTCCTTCACCGAAGTTCGGCCAGCAAAAGCTGATCGTGCAGACAGACGCTCCCGAATACTTTCTGAACATTGCGCAAAAACGGGCTACGTCCTACTATCAGGAAAAATTCGGATTGTCCAAAAAGGCAAAAACCGCACAGCACTTTTCCGGCTCATCCAGGAAATTTGATCCCGACAATCCAGATGTGCAAAAAGAATTTTCCGGCGCCTGCGCTCCCTTCATGAACTCAAGAACCAACGCCTTTCACCTCATGCTTCCGTTTGACCTCAAAATCAGCCGCAAACCGGATGATTCCTTAGATGCGATGGTGAGAATTTTTTACAGCAAATCGGGATATTCATTTCCCCTGGCTTACGAGATGGGGAAGCTGGTCAGCCAGCAGGACGGGCAAGTGCTGGAAATTCCCATGGATGATCCCAACCTGATGTTCGTTTCCGCCTCGCACATCAAGGAGCGCGAGTTCAGGAATCCTCCGGAAAATGAACGGTCCGATGTGCCCCCGGAGTTGGCTTACCCGGTGTCCGTTCTCGAGCGCTCGGGAACGCTTGGACCCTTTTTCCAGATCGTCACCCATTTTAAAGTCTGGTTCGATTCTTCCGTGGTTTCATTATTGATCGAGGGAGCGCCCGACCTGTACGAATACGGATTACAGGGGGGGTCCGGTCTCATGACCCGAAGCCATGCGTCCGACAAAGTGGAAAACTACGCGGAAGGTCTCAAAAACCCCCTTCTGGAAAATTTGAGCTTCAACTACGTCAACATTCATCTGCAATTAAGCCCCGGAACCGAAACGGCTTTTGTTCCTTACAACACCCCCCTGTTTACCCTCCATCCCGTCCTCAACCGTCTGTCCTGCAAATTGGAAGATATTCAAAAATTGCAGTGAGCAGGCATCCGGCAATGCGGATATCATTTTTTACCTAAAATAAGAAAATTTCCCAAAAATTCCTTTATTTTTGAGCCGAGGCATTGCCTGAATCCTTACCCATGGAAACCGCTGTTTTTCCCCAACCTATTTTTTTGAGCTACTCTGGAAAATATTGACAATCCATAATATTATTTAAATTCAATGAGTTATAGGCACATTTTACTTGAATTACCATGTAAGACTCCTTACCCTTAGTATTAACACCTATACATTTCTAAATGGCCTAAAATCGATTTTTTGAGCCAGTGTAAACCCTGACGATAGGATTGCCATGAGTAATATCTCATCCTTTGACAGCAAGCTCGAGTCCTTCAAAGCGATTGAAATTTTCCAGCCACTGCCAGATGAAAAGCTGGAACTTTTAATCAGCGACAGTCGGGAAATAGTATTAAATGCCGGAGAAACCTTGTTCCGGGAAGGCGATCCCGGAGATTCCATGTATGTCATCCTTTCTGGCGAGATCGCGATAGAAAAAGAAAATACCATGATCACTCGTAAAGGGTTGGGAAGCTACTTTGGGGAAATGACCCTGATTGAAGACAAACCCAGGTCCGCCACCATAAAAGCCATTACTGAATCGCGGTTGCTGGAAATAATGAAGGATCAGTTTCTCCAGCATCTTGCTTCCAATCCCCAAACTTTGATGACTGTTTTAAGAACCGTATCAGAGCGGGCCCGAGAAAATCTCACGGCGCTGGATCAGGGGATGAAGATCCTTAAAGCCGAGAAGAAGCTGAACAACAATCTTCAGCACCTGCTCGATGACACCACAAATGAAATTTATATTTTTGACACAGAATCTTATCATTTTATAAGTTTGAACACCCGCGCCACGAAGAACCTGGGTTACGAAAAAAATGAACTGACCCAAATGACCCTCTTTGATGTAATAACCAATATTTCCAAGGGAAATTTTGAGGAACTGATCAAACCTCTGCTATCGGATAATGTGGAGGAAGTAGCTTTTAATGGATACCACCGAAGGAAGGACCGCTCAAACTACCCGGTGGAAATTCGTTTCAAATTGCAAAAGGACGAAACCCCACCCGTTTTTATAGGAATGGTTCAAGACATTTCCCAACTGACGGAGTTAAAACAAGAAAATAAAAACCTTACTTTTTACGACCCTCTGACCGGACTTCCTAATAAAAATCTGATTCTGGAAGAACTGAATTCAGAACTGGAGCAGGCCAAGAAAGTAGATAAATCCGTTGCCGTCCTCCTGATGGATCTGGACGATTTTAAAATCATAAACGATTCCATGGGACATTCCGCAGGCGATACCCTTCTCCAGGCCGCAGCCGACCGGCTGAAGGACTGGGCGCCATCCAATTGCCGGGTGGCGAGGTTTGGCGGGGATGAGTTCGCCGTTATCCTATCGGATATCAATTCTGAATCTCAGGCGGCAGACACAGCCACCGGCCTTCTAAATTTATTCAAAAAGCCATTTCTAATCAATGAACAGGAAGCATACATCAACCTGAGCATAGGGATCTCATATTATCCATTGGACGGAGATGATGGGAGATCACTTATAAAAGATGCGGATACGGCGATGTACATTGCCAAAGCCGAGGGGAAAAATAAATATTGTCATTACAGTTCCGACATGGAAGTTCAGGCGAAAAACAAATTGATCCTTGAAGGGGATCTACGGAAAGCCCTGGAGCAAAATGAATTTGTCCTGTATTACCAGCCCAAACTGGATCTTACCAACGAAACCATCGTCGGATTTGAAAGCCTGATGCGCTGGAACCACTCCAGCCGTGGACTGGTCTCTCCCCTGGACTTTATTCCGCTGGCGGAAAAAACCGGGCTCATCATCCCTATGGGCGAATGGGCTCTCAGGACCGCCTGCGCACAAATGAAGGCCTGGCTGGATATGGGGTTCCAAATTCAAAACACAGCCGTCAACCTTTCGGCCTGCCAGTTCAGCCAACCCAACCTGGTTGAAATGATTGGAAAAATAATTGCCGAAACGGGCATCAACCCTGAAAACCTTGAATTGGAAATCACGGAATCCGTTTTATTGGACAATGCCGAATCCGCCACCGCCCAACTCAAACAGTTGAACGATCTTGGAATCAAACTATCCATCGATGATTTTGGGACGGGCTACTCATCACTCAGCTATTTGAACAGTTTTCCTTTGGACAATTTGAAAATTGACCGGGCTTTTGTGAAGGATATCACCTGTGAGAAAGATGCTCCCCTTGCCAAAGCCATTGTGAGCATGGCGAAAGCCCTGGGTCTTAAAACCATTGCAGAAGGCATCGAAACGGAGGAACAAAAACAAGTGTTGCGGTCTATTGGAGCCGATATCATGCAGGGATATTTATTCAGCAAGCCCCTGCCCGCAGACGAAGCCACAAAATTGCTCGCTTCCTCTAGACTCCTTTAGCTCACTTTATGGAAAGGCTTTTTCCCATTTTTTTAATAACGTTTTCCAAAATTTTGCAGGATTGAAATGACAACCTCTCCATTACATGATCACAAAATTGATCCCTTAAAGTCGCTTAGTGTTTTCAAGATCTTTCCGGAAGATAAATTAATATCGATGATCCAAAATTTCGATGCCATCACCTTGGAGTCCGGGGAAATATTGTTCCGGGAAAACGACGTTGGAGATTCAATGTTTGTAATCCTGTCGGGAGAGCTTTCAATAGAATGCGAAACTATGAGGGTCGCACGCGGAAACCGGGGCGACTATTTTGGCGAGATGGCATTGATTGACAATAAACCCCGTTCCGCCACGGTCACAGCCATCACAAAATCCCAGTTGCTTAGAATATCAAGGGATCAATTTGTTCAATATTTTGCATCCAATCCGCAGGCTTTGATGGACCTCTTGATAAAAGTCTCTGAACGGGCCCGGGAAAGCCTCAAATTCCTGTCTAACGAAATTAAATCGCTGAAAGACCAGAAGAAGCTCAATGCCAATCTTCAACATCTTCTCAATGACACTTCAAATGAAATTTATATTATAAGTTCCCCGTCTCTCAGACTCTTAAGTATGAATTTTCGTGCGCGAGAAAATCTGGGGTTTGATAAAGAAGAAGTCTCTCGCATGACACTGTTTGACATAACCGACAATTTGAACAAAGAAAAATTCGACGAACTTATCAATCCTTTACGTACGAACAAGTTGGAACGGGTATTTTATAAGGGGGTTAACCGGAGAAAAGACGGCTCGGAATATCCGATCGAATACACTTTCAAATTACAGAATGGCGAATCCACTTCAATTATTATCGGGGTGGCTCAGGATATTTCGAAGTTAATAAACTTCAAAGAAAAATACACCAACCTGACATATTATGATTCTGTAACCGGCCTTCCAAACAAAAACCTGATTCTTGAGAAGCTGAACATAGAACTTTTACAGGCTAAAGGAACCGAAAATCCAGTCGCTGTCATGCTGATAAGCCTGGATAATTTTAAAACAGTGAATGATTCCATAGGACGTCAGGCCGGTGACAATTTGTTAGGAGAGATTGCCAAAAGACTCCAAAAGTGGTCCTCGTCAATCTATCCAGTCGCCAGGTATGGGGGAGCTGAGTTTATTATCATCCTTTCCGGGATCAAATATGAAAGCGAGGCGGCCAGAGCCGCTTCCACGATTCTGAATTTGTTCCAGTCTCCATTTACAGTTGCCGGACTGAATACCTATATAAGCGTAAGTATTGGGACCTCATATTATTCTACGGACGGAAATGATGGAAAGACCCTCGTAAAAAATGCAGAAATCGCGATGCATCATGCAAAAGAAAATGGAAAAAACTCCTATTCACGATTCACTTCCGACATGGAGATTAAAGCCAAAAACAAATTTACCCTCGAACGGGACTTATATAAGGCTCTGGAACTAAACCAGTTTGTTTTATATTATCAGCCCAAATTTGAATTATCCTCAGAAACCATCATCGGCTTTGAAGCCCTGTTACGTTGGAAGCATCCCACTCAAGGTCTGGTGCTGCCAATGGACATCATTCCACTGGCCGAAAAAACCCATCTAATTTTCCCACTGGGCGAGTGGATTCTCAGAACTGCCTGCAAACAGATTAAAACCTGGGGGGACATGGGTTTACCTGGAAAGAGTATATCGATCAATCTTTCTTCTCATCAATTCAACCAACCAAACTTTGTCGATAAAATAAAAGAAATCATCCTCACAGAGGACATTCATCCGGAACACCTGGAATTAGAAATAACAGACACTATTTTAGTGGAAAACTCAGAAATGGTGGCTTCGCAACTCAATAAACTATACGCGATGGGAATAAAAATATCGATCGATGACTTTGGGACGGGTTGCTCTTCACTCAACAATTTAAATTTATTTCCTCTGAATTACTTAAAAATTGAACCTGTCTTTGTGAAAGACATTTCATCTGAAGAAAATGCGCCCCTCGCCAAGGGCATAATCACTTTAGCCAAATCCATGAACCTCAAAACCATCGCAAAAGGTGTGGAGACCGAGATACAAAAAGAAGTGTTGCGGTCCATCGGATGCGACATCATCCAGGGACATTTAATGAGCAAGCCCGTGCCTGAGGAAGAAGCAACAAAACTGCTTACTCAGTCCAAAAACTAATGCTCCCCCCGTCTGAAGAGTAACACCTTACGGTTGTAACGATTTTCTTAAAATCCCAGAAAAATCTGGCCACCCTTTCTCCGTGGGCCGATATTGACTGCCCGCATCGCCATCGCTTTCGTCAAAGAATTCCTGTTGAATTTTTTGCCAATCTAAAGCATAGTATTGCTACAGATCAATTATAAAAATCAAAGGGTTTTGAGGAATCACTCGTTCCTGGAGAGCTTTGAAAACAGACAGGATCCCGGTTGTTCTGCTTTCCATAGACACCGATTTTTAGAATCATCCCGGCGGACCCGCCTCATCATCTGATTGTTGACGGGGAATTTTATATCCTTTACAATTTACGGTTTGACCTTCAGGCGGAAACCAGAGCAAAATGACGGTAAATTCACAATCAATGGAAAAACCTAAATCGCGGTTTGATAATAGTTTAGAATTGATCGGCTCCACCCCATTGGTTAAGCTCAACGCGGTTTCTCCCCCCAGTGGCGGCAATATATACGGAAAACTGGAGTTCATGAATCCGGGTGGCAGTGTGAAGGACCGGATCGCGCTGGCCATGATCGAGGACGCGGAAAAAAAAGGGCTCCTGAAACCAGGCTCCACCATCATTGAACCCACCAGCGGGAATACCGGCATCGGTCTCGCCCTGGTGGGAGCGGTCAAGGGTTATAACGTCATCCTGGTCATGTCTGAGAACATGAGCTCAGAGAGGCGGATGATCCTTGAAAGTTTCGGGGCAAAAACAGAATTGAGCCGGGCTGAATTCGGCATGGAAGGAACGATCGAGCGGGCGGAGGAATTGCTGGCGGAAAATCCGGAATATTTCATGCCACAACAATTCAACAATCCGGCCAACCCGGAAGTTCACCGGCAAACCACCGGACCGGAAATCGTATCCGCGATGAGTGGCGAAAACGTGGATGCCTTTGTCGCAGGAATCGGAACCGGCGGAACCATAACCGGAGTCGGGGAGATTTTAAAACAGCATTATGAAGACGTTAAAATCGTAGGCGTCGAACCGGCCACCTCGGCCGTTCTGTCGGGCAACCCGCCGGGACCGCATAAAATCCAGGGGATCGGAGCGGGCTTCAAACCGAAAGTTTTGAATATGGACATTCTGGACAGCATAAAGCCTGTCTCGGATGAAGACGCGTTTCATTATTCCCAACGATTGGCCAAGGAAGAAGGCCTACTGGTTGGAATATCCTCCGGAGCCGCCTGCTTTGCCGCCTATCAACTGGCACAGGAAATGGGACCGGATAAAAACATCGTTGTGGTTCTACCCGATACCGGCGAACGGTATTTTAGTTTTAATAAATTTTTTAATTAAAGAACGTCTCAATAAATATCGAATGTTGAGGCTCACCGAAAAGGACTCATGGGATACGTAAAAGGCTTACGCTGTAAAGAATGTAAAAGAGAATTCCCCAAAGAACCCATTCACGTGTGTGAATTTTGTTTTGGGCCGTTGGAAGTGGACTACGACTACGATGGCATTAAAAAAGTTGTCAGTCGGAAATCAATCGAGGCCGGGCCGCCCTCCATGTGGCGCTATCGGGAGTTTCTTCCCATCGACGAAGACCCGAAAGTTGGCTTTCACACGGGATACACTCCCCTGGTGCGGGCTAAAAATTTAGGCAAAGCTCTGGGACTAAATAATCTTTATATTAAAAACGATTCTGTCAATCACCCCACCTTTTCCTTCAAGGACCGGGTGGTCGCGGTCGC
>JAJDAZ010000051.1 GCA_029261595.1 Nitrospinaceae bacterium
CGGCGATCAGGATACGAATCCAATGGATTCCCTACCTTCACTACCGGCTTTAACTGTGCTCCTACCTTCTTGCTTGAAAGCGCCATAGCTGTCGCTACACCAGCACTCACCTGCAAAAATTTCCTTCTGTTTAACCTCATACAGAAAACTCCTTTATGAAATTCTTGTAACAGAAAATTAAATTCAGGGCCGGCAAATCTCCCTCCGACCCAGCTACCTCCCAATCACTACAAACCTGACGCCCGAAGGCGACCTAAAAAAAACTCCCCCCTTTCAACAACTTTGAGTCGGTTAAAATTTATTCTGACTATTATTAATACAACAAAAAAAAGACCACACATCATAATCTACGGATCGCTCCAAACCTTGACCAGGACAGCGTTTACCGACTGTTTCAACCAGGAAAAACCGATTCCTGACTCTGGTTAAAACCTGGAAACCAACGGAACGAAGACGCACTCCTCCCACAAAAAGCTGGTAGAATAGCAGATCCCTCCTGTAATGTGAACAAAAATAAGCCCCTTAAAAGCCAAAATTAGTCTCCCGCCATGAAATCGATTTTCCGGTTTTCTGAAACTCTTTGAAAGGCTTTTATAAATAGGCAGTTAAAGCCCTCCTGCTTTTTTTAAAGGGCAAAATTATGATAAAGTCGGGGATTGATCCGGTGATCCATTTTTGTCCGGTTACAGGGTCACTTTAGCAAGTGTAGGGACGCGTGCCAGAAACCACCAGGAGGCTTCAAATTCTCCTTTGAAATGGGCAAAAAGGGTCCCGGAATTCAGTTTGCCAGGGCAGGGGGTTCAGGGCTGACTTTTAACTTGAGTATTAATGGAGAAGCGTTATAATCCAGCGTTTTTTCAACTATGATTTGGCCTTTGCTCCATGAATCGAATCGCAATATATCCCGGGACTTTCGACCCGGTAACCAACGGTCATATAGACCTCATGCGCCGGTCGGTCAAGCTGTTTGACAAACTGATCGTCGCGGTGTCCCTGAACCCTACAAAAGGCCCTAAATTTTCGCATGAACAGCGGGTGCAATTTATTTCTGAGGCCACCGATGACCTCAAAAATGTTGAAATTATCCCCTTTGATTGCTTATTGACCGATTTTGCTCAATCCAACCATGCCGCGGTAATTATTAAGGGACTGAGAGCCATTTCCGATTTTGAGTTTGAACTGCAAATGGGTTTGATGAACCGGAACCTGGACGAAACCATTGAGACTTTATTTATGATTCCAAGCCTTGAGTTCTCATTTCTTAGCTCCAATCTGGTCAAGGAAGTCGCCAACCATGGAGGAGATATATCCGAACTGGTTCCGGCAAGTGTTCTTAAGGGATTTCAGGAAATGGATTCGTGATGAAATTTTCTAAGCGCATTCAAGAGGTCAAAACCTCACTCACCCTTGAAATCACCGCACTCGCCAACGAGTTAAAGGCGAAGGGTGAAGATGTCATTGGGTTCGGGGCAGGGGAGCCGGATTTTGACACGCCGGACAACGTCAAGCAGGCGGCCATTCGCGCCATTGAGGCAAACGACACCCGTTACACCCCGGTCGCCGGCACCAATACACTCAAAGACGCCATCATCCATAAATTCCAACAGGACAACGCTCTTGATTACCAAAGAAATCAAATCGTTGTTTCCTGCGGAGCCAAACACTCCTTCTTCAACCTGGCGCAGGTTCTCTGGGACAAAGGAGATGAAGTTCTGGTTCCGGCTCCCTACTGGTTGTCCTACCCTGAAATGATCCTGCTTGCTGGAGGATCTCCTGTCATTGTCCCAACCACTGAGCAAACCGGGTTTAAAGTCACGCCTGAACAAATTGAAGACGCGGTCACCCCGCATACTCGGGCTATTATTATTAATAGTCCTTCTAATCCAACGGGGTCGGCCTATTCCAGGAAAGAGCTGGAAAAAATTGCAGAATGTGCTTTAAAACACAATTTGCTGGTCATTTCCGATGAAATCTATGAAAAAATCGTGTTTGACGGGTTTGAGCAGGTCACCATCGCCTCACTCAGCCAGGAAATGCGGAAAAATTGCGTGGTCATCAATGGCATGTCTAAATGCTATGCCATGACCGGCTGGCGCATCGGCTATCTGGCAGCTTCACCAGAGATAGCCCAGCAGGTGACCAAGCTACAAAGCCAAAGCACCTCCAACCCCACCTCGATTTCCCAGGCGGCGAGTATTGAGGCGTTGACGGGTCCCCAGGACTATGTGACTCAAATGGTGGAGGAATTCACTCGAAGACGCAATCTCCTCATGGGCCTTCTGGCAGAGATTAATGGGGTGAGCTGTTATAAACCGGCGGGTTCCTTTTATACATTTCCCGATTTTTCCTCCTATTATGGCAAAAGCTTTCAGGGGGAAACGTTCAAGGGATCTGTCGATTTCGCCCGGTTCCTGCTCAAGGAAGCTAAAGTGGCCCTGGTTCCTGGAATCGCTTTTGGGGCGGACAACAATGTCAGGCTGTCTTTCGCGACCGATCAGGAAACCATCAGAAAGGGCGTAGGAAGGATCGTTAAGGCTGTGAAGTCTCTTCATTAAAGTGAGACACCTTCATGCTTTAACGGTATTATATTAGAATTTAAAGGGGATTTTCTGTGACGAGAATTCCAATCCTGCCGGTGAAACGTCAACCTGACATCGAACAGAATTTTGGTATTTTCAGACAGGCGGGTTTTCTGTTTGTTTTTCAAGGCTTTTTTTGTAGTCCTTGACTCTTTTTTCTATAGGGGTCCGGCATCTTTTGGCTTTACAATTTCCGGTCCCAACGCCAATTTTTCTCCTCAGCGCTTCAAAAGACAAATTGCCCTGCATAATGGCGCTCATGATGGTTCTGGCTTTCACATTTCGGCAAATGCAAACCTTTTTAAATCCGTCTATCAATTCTTTTTGAGAACTCAAAGCAAATATCCGTTCATAGTAGCAACGTTATAATATAACTCATTTTTGAGATAAAACCCAGTGCTAACCCAAAATGGCAGACAACCCTGGATCCTATCAACGCTCACGGGAATCCTGTTGGTTTTGATTTTTCCACGCCTGGACTTGGGTTTTCTGGCCTGGTTTGCACTGATTCCCCTGTTTTTTCTGATTCAGGACCAGCCTTTGGGCCGCGTCACCTGGTTCGGATTCTGGACGGGACTGGTTTTTTATTTCTTAGGACTGCTCTGGGTCACCAACACCATCATCAATTACGGGAACGTTCCCGTTGTCCTAAGTTACCTGATTTTAATGCTTTTAGCGGCATATCTCAGCCTGTACCTGGCTTTGTTCTGCTATCTGGTTAAAAAATGGAGTCAGGGCAATCCCTTGGCTTTCATCTGGCTGACCCCGGTGCTCTGGACAGCGTTGGAGTATCTGCGCTCGACTCATTCACAATACGGATTTTCCTGGCTGGGACTTGGATACTCTCAGGCCGGCAACCTGCCCGTCATTCAGGGTGCAGAAATCACAGGTGTTTATGGCATCTCCACGTTGATCGTATTTATCAACGCAAGCCTGTATTTTTTATTGAATGCCTGGTTGAAACGCAAAAAGAGTGTTTCCCCGGATGGCTTCAGTTTCAAGCCCGCATGGCGGGTTTTGGGGTTTTCCCTGGCCGTTTTAGCCCTTTGGATCGGTTACGGAAAAAGCGCTCTTACAAAGTGGGAGGATCGTTTATCAACCGCAACCTCCTTGCGCGTGGCGCTGGCTCAAGGAAACATCCCCCAAAACCTGAAATGGAATCCGCTTTTTCAGGACAAAGTGATGAACACCTATCGGGAACTCAGTCTTAAAGCCATCGATTCAAAGCCAGACCTCATCGTCTGGCCGGAAGCCGCCATCCCGTTTTACTATTCCCTAGATAAAATAAATTCCGAGTTCGTAAAGAATATTGCCAAAGACACCCAAACCCCGCTATTAATCGGAAGCCCTTACCTAGAAGTCAAAAATAAGGTGCGGACTTCGTACAACAGTGCCTATCTCATAGCCGATGACGGCCAGACTCTTGGGCGCTACGACAAGATCCATCTGGTGCCGTTTGGGGAATTCGTGCCGTTTCAGGAAATATTGTGGTTCGTCAATAAAATGGTGGAAGGCATCGGCAATTTCGGGCGCGGTGAAGAAGTCGGCGTGTTCGACCTGAAGGGTTATAAACTGGGCATTTCCATCTGTTACGAAATCATTTTTCCGGATCTGGTGCGTCAACCGGTGGACCGGGGCGCGCAGTTTCTGGTGAACATCACCAACGACGCCTGGTTCGGCAAAAGCGCCGCCTCCTACCAGCACATGGACATGGCCGCCTTACGCGCCGTTGAAAACCGGGTCCCCATCGTCCGCGCCGCCAATACCGGGATCACCGGGACCATCGACCCCACCGGAACCATCCGGCAGGCCACAAAACTTTTCGAAACCGACCTGGTCATCACCGACATTAAGCCCAGTCAATCCGGGAAAACTTTTTACTCCCAATACGGTGACCTGTTCAGTCAGGGATGTCTCCTGCTAATGGCGCTTTTCGCTCTCCGCCATTATTTTTTGAAGAAAACTAGCCGCCGCCCACCTGATGATCAATGACCAGTTCCACTTTATTGTCCCCGGCTATGATCGTGGCCGTTCCTTCAAGATCATCGGCGCTGGAACGCGCGTCGCCGTCCTGATCGATTCTGGCGGTCAAAGTCAACTCGCCCTCAAACACAGATCCCGGCATCATGATATTTTCCTGACCGATGGTAAACGCATAGGGAAATTGAACCGACTCGATGAGCTTGACAGCCAGGGGTGGCCCGCGATCGACACCCACGGGTCGGGCGAAGAGAAATAATTTCCAATTCTCCGGCAAATTTTTCTCCATTTCAGGGTCGATGCGTAAAATTCCGCTGACAGAATCAGCCCCTTTTTCAGGAATTTTTTCAGGCGCGACCATTTGATCCAAAACAAAATCTATATCTCTATCCCCGGCGGAGGCCATCCTGGTACCTTCGACATCTCCCGGACTGGACTTGGCATTGCCGTCCTGATCGATGCGGGCCTTGATGCTGATGTCCCCTTCAAACTTGTTTCCCTCAAGCATTACATGTGCGGGACCGATACTATAGGTGAAGGGAAAACTCACCATGCTGTGCCGTTGCACCGCCAGGGGAGGCCCTGATTCGGTTCCTTTATAACGGGCGATCACAAACAGCTTGGCATTGTTTGGAATGGAGTTTGCATACTCCTCTTTAACTGTGATCGTTCCTGAAATTTCTTTCAATTTGAGGACCGGGTCATTTTGCTTGATGATTTTCTGTTTCAGGCTTTCGGGAATGGGATGCTCTTTTAATTTCTCTTCGCAGGAAGCGACAAAAAGAATTGCCGGGAACAACAAAATGCTAATAAATTTTTTCAAGATGTTTCTCCAGGATGACGAATAAACAACTGTCAGGGGAAATCGTTTTGTTCAATGATACCCCAACCCATTTTAAAAACCAATGAACCTCGTAAATTTTTTCAGGGACCTCGTTTTAAAAGGCTGACTCCTAATCCTCCACCAAAGGTTGAGTTGGAACCTCGAAAAACTCCCTGAAAGAAACGTGGGGGGGAAGCCACTAGGCAACCCCCCGCGTGCCCCTTCCCCGCACACTTATCCAGGCCCGATTCCTTCAACAAATGGGGATTGCGGACCACACAAGAAAAAACTCCGAAAAAAAATCCATCGGTGTTCATCTGTGGTTCCCGCACTATTTTTCAATTTCAAAAAGGGTAGGGGAGCTATCCGGCAGAGAGGGATGATATTCGGAAATTTTTCGGATAGCTCCCAGAATCGGCGCCACCTGGCTGGCTTTTATTTCAGAAAATCTGGAAATGTGAAAATGATGTTGCAAAAAATGCTTGAGGGCTGAGAGCGTTTTAACGCGAACACTGGGGCCGTGCATCCACATCGCCTCGATCTTGCTCAACTGCGCCGGGCTGGCCAATGGCGGACCGGCGGGACGAGCGCCTCCCCATCCCAAACCCTTAAAGTGCAATAACAGCTCATCGATTTCCTGCGGAGATAGATTTTTTGCCGAACGTTTCCCAAAACAAAGATTCAAAAAATCCCGGTACATGGAATCCGAAAGTTTCAAGTCCCTTTTGGCAATGTGGACTCTGGCAAGTTGACTCCGAGTGGGCATGGCAACCCCTCCTTCCTTGCCTTGAATATAGGCCTCTCCAAAAACCTTTGCACGCGGAATTTTATTTTTTAGTACGGGCTTTCGCCTTTACTTTTGGTTTTGCCTTTTTTGCTTCGGTTTCTTTTTCTACGGTTTCCTCTGTATTTATCACTTCTTCCAGAACAGAAACTATTTTCTCGATTTTTTGCGGCAGGACAAATCGCTCAACAAAATTTTCCAGATCAACCAATTTTCCATTGTGGGAACCCAACTCCCCTAACCCCGCATAGGAAAGATGAGCCACCACCCTTTCTGGAAGAGAAACAATTTCTGAAATTTTATCAAGCTCCATTGTTATCTTTCCGAAAGACAGTTTCTTCAATACCTCCTCTGCCAAATCAAGATTTTCAAATTTGAATTCCTTCCAAAACAGCAGGGTCATCAATTGCCAATGAACATCGTCGTTCTCTTCTGGAAGGTTGACGTCCTTAAATCCAATGTTTGCCCCCATCGAGTATATCAATTTCAGCAGACCGTAGCTGTTTCGTAAACGACGCAATTGACGCGGGTTCCTGAGGTCAAAATCGAATGCCAACCGACCGAAACGTTCGCTTTCTGAGACCGTAAAAACCATCTCTTTTTCCAGAGGATCTTCGCCTTTTTCTACGCCCTTTTTAGTTCCATCAATTATGGCAGGTCTTTCAGATGGGATAGGAGGTCGCTCAGAGGAATCTTCAGCCTTTTCCGGTTCTGATACAACGGCCTCTTTCTTCTTTGAGGCCACTTTTTTAACAGTAATGGGAACCATCTCTTCGGCGGCTTTCTCTCCCTCTGGCTTGATCGTTTCTATTTCTTCTGGGGGTTCTTTTCCTGTTTCGACGTCGTCCGTTTTCTTTTCAGAATCTTTCTCATCCTTGTCCGGCTCCCATGCACCGGGGAACAGTGCCTTTTCGACAAAACTGGTCAAATCGGCCTCGGTGGGTTTATGAAGCAGGATGGGCATTTGAATGATTTTTCCTAAATAATCCCTGGCGATCTGTTCTTTAGTGCGGCCGCCGCCCTCGAGGTTTTTATAGTGGTCGCCCACCGCACGATAAGCGATGCGGTAGTCGATTCCAATGATGGTGATCACATGTTCCAAATCCATGACCAACCGAATCGCGTCCAGCATACTACTGATAGAAGGGGGATCACAACGGTCCAAGTCGTCAATAAACACGATCAGCCGTTTTTTGGTTTCATACTCTCCGGTATAAGAATAATTTGAAACAGACTCATCAAACAACTTTGAAAGAACTCCCAATGCCGTTTTTCGTTTTTCTGTCCGCCACTGCCAATTGTCCAGGCGAATTTCGCAAAGGGTTTCAATATGTCGCTTGAGCACGGGAATCAACCCCAAATGTTCTCCATAGGTTGGGAGTTTGAGGTAAGTTCGCAATTTGACCGACAACGGGTGTTCGACAATTTGTTTGAGACTGCGCCAAAGGTAAACTCCCGCCCCTGCCAACCCACCCACAGCACCGAAGCCAAGAGCTTTATCAATATCAGGTAAAGGCAGTCCAATAATCCCTAACAGGTAAAAAATCAACCAAGGAACTCCAATGGCGATAAAAGCGTAAAACCCTATCCTGAGGGCACCGATGCCGTGCTCCCGCATAGCGAATTCAATCCGGAGCTTGAAGTTATCCCACCAGCTTGATTTATCAACAAACGCCTGGACCACTTCCTGCGCCAATCCCGCCGGCAAGTTTTTGGTGCGTTCGTATTCCCAGGCGTTGAATTCAGCGAAAATGAACCGGTCCGGCTCCTCTGCATCCAACCGTTTGCGGAGAAGATTCATCACCGTGCTCTTGCCGGTCCCCCATTCCCCGAGCAACCCAATGGTGAACGGCGTTCCCTGATTCGGGTCCGCGATCATGGCGGCCAGAGCCCGGACGAGATTTTCATCGCCCAGTAAATCCACGTCCCCCGGCTCGTCTCGTTGCGACACGGCGCGGCCCAAGGGTAACAACTTCTCCTTACCACCTCCTTCACCCTTTAAAATTTTTTCCCAGGCTTCCAAATCATCTTCGGTGTACTTATTTTTTATCAACCTATGGAATTGTTTTTGTAACTCCCCTATTTCGTAACCCAGCGTCCTCAGATGATCCAGGGCCCTAACCGGAGGAGGGGCGGTGAGAATAGCTGCCAACAGGGGTCGAAGATGAATCACGCCATCCGTTTCTTTTTCCGTTTCCCTAGCAATTTGAAATGATTTGATTAAAACTTCTTTCCCTTCATCATCAAAGCTTTCTGGCTCAGGAAGTTCATGACCCCATTGAGAAACATTTTTAATGGAATTTTCTATTTCAAAAGGGATTAGACTATAGGGATCAAAATCGAGTTCTTCCTTATTAGAATTTTCTATTAAAAATTTATGCAAAAATTTTGTTGTTTTACTTACCCTGTCATTTGCTGCCTCTTTGTTTTTCAATAAAATCAAACTATCCAAAATCATTTTGGAATCGATCAGACCACTGTTACTTTCCCTGGCAAAATAGCCCGCAAACTGAAGAACCCTTTTTCCTGATGGCGAGAGATTCTCCATCGCTTCCAATAGCTCTTCAGGGTAGGAGGATTCTTCCTGTTCTTCCGGCTCCTTTTGTATTGGCTCGGAATATTTCTTTTTGGAGGAGGGCGCTTCTTGTTTTTCCGGGGAGGTGGGTTCTTCTTCCCAAGCTTCCTGAATGTCTTTAGCTACTCCCTTCAAGGTTTCAACAGCTGGATCTTCCAGTGTGGTCAAGGTAATTTCTTTGATCGAGTTATTGTTGGCAATGGCCAAAAATATACCCACCAACATGGGTTCTATGATCGCCTCAATACTCTGGTGACTGGTGCGGCTTTCCGGAACAGAGATCGCAATCTTGAATAGTGAGTTTTCATTTGAATTGCGAACTATTAAGTTGGCCATTTCTTGGGCCAAATTAATGTTGCCCCCCTCCTCGTCCTCAACCGAGGCTATAAAGACATGGGAAGCTTTGATCTCCCTTAGTTCTTGAGGTAGCTCAATTAATAATGGCGAGGAAGCCGAAAAATTATTATCACCGTAGACTCTGGATATTAAACTTTCAATCTTCTCAATAAAATCCTTGGATTTTTCGTTGATATAATCCAAAAAACCTTTCGCTAATCCAACATCTTCATAAAATTCCCGGCCAATAGGTATGGTGAACGCATCCACATCCAGTAACCAGGGAGATTCTGTCACTTGGACATAAATGTCCGTGCCATTTTTTTGGGTCAGGAAGATGCGTTCATCGGGTGGCCGGGCGCTCATGGAATTACCTTCTCTCTTCAGGAGGCCAAGTTTATTTTGGAATGATGCTCAAGTTTTTCACTTTTCCAGTCTGTTGTCAACAAACCGGGAGACTAAAATTCAGGGTGGTGGTAGTGGGAATTTATTTTTTATTGCGGGGGTAACGCTGGGAAGCGGAAAGGCTTTTTTGCCGTAAGTCGTTTCCTTCGATCATCACGAACTTGCACATCTCGGCCAGGCGGGAATAGATTCTGGCGCCGATTTTTTCCTGCAGACTTTCGCGCATATAGGAATCGGCGTAGTTTTTTTCCGGGCCGTCTTTATCTTTATAAAAACCTTTCGACTCTTTTATTTCGATGCGCATTTCGCTGGGGTAGTTGGTGGTGAAAATCGTCACCTTGTCCGCCGCGTTGTAGCGGCTCGAAATCAACTGATCGAGCACCGTCAGTTCCCATTCGGTGTTACGGCCTTTGGCCAATTCGTCGATCACCAGAACACGGGCATCGAGGTAGGGTTTGATAAATGCCTGATCGGACATATCCTCGGAATAGCCGTGGCGGATGTCCGACAACAATTGAAAAAAGTCGACGAAGCGGCAATCGATCCCTTCGTCCAATACCAACGCTTTGATGATGGCAACTGCAAGGTGGGTTTTGCCGAGACCCGGCGCGCCCATGAAGATCAGTCCCCGGCTGAAATCCTTTTTGGATTTGATAAAATCCTCGACGAAATCTTCAGCCATTCGTTTGGCGATGCCCTGGGAGCGATGATGGTTGAGATAAGAATCGAAATTCGCATCCACAAACTTGCCTGGAATGCCTGCATCCTCGATAACGAGCAATCGTTGTTTTAATCCGGTGCATTCGCAATCCATCAAATAGGCGATGCCTTTTTCATTCTCCCGGAAAATCCGGCCCTCGCCCTCGCATTTGTCGCAATGAAAGCAGTCGCAGATTTCCGCATGCAACCGGCCCTTCAGATTAGACAGGGCATAGCCCTTGTCCTGGCAGGAGGTGCAGGTGACTGGCGGCGTTTCGGTTTTCGGCATTTACTAACCAAAGAGGGAAGAATTGAAGTCCACGAATTGCATCGACGGCTCGATGAGTTTCAGCGATTGAATGTTCATGGTGATCCGGCGATGTATAGAGGATTCTAATCCGGGGAGACATTTCTTTCAATCAAATTTTCCAGAGAAACGAAAAGAGTTTTTTTGAAGGCTACTACGCGGAAGGAAAGTTTGAAACCACAGATGAACACCGATGGGGACAAACCCAACACAAAGCAAAATTCAATCCGCCATAAACCCATCGACCGAGAAAATTTGCTCCGGCCCCAGGCCGGTTAGGATTTGATGTCCAACAGGGAGCCGATCAGGTCTTTTGAGGTGCGAATGACCGCGAGGTTCGCTTTGTAGCTGGTTTTGGCGACGATCTGCCCGACGATTTCTTCGGCGATATCCACGTTGGAACTCTCCAGCACTCCGTTTCGCACGGTCCCAAACGAACCGGAACCAGGAACACCGGTGACGGAACTTCCCGACCCGGAGCTCGCTGAAAATACATTGCCGCCCTGAGCCGTTAAGCCGCCCGGGTTGTTGAACTGCGCAAGCTCGATCTGCCCCACCGCGACTGATGAGCCGCCGACGATGGCCGACACCTGACCGCCTGAGTCGATGGAGACGCCCGTCGCCCCTGCCGGAATGGTGACCGGCGGGAACAATTCATTTCCGCCTGGTGTGGTCAGTTGACCCTGGTTGTCGATTTTGAAATTTCCGGCGCGAGTGAATCCGGTGCCTCCGCCCGGCAGATCTACTTGAAAAAAACCGTTGCCTTCAATGGCAAGGTCGAGCGGGTTGGACGTTGGAATCAGGGAACCGGATGAAGAGTTTCGCGAGATCGCAGAAACCTGGGAGCCGCCGGATGAGACGTCGCTGATCTGGGCACTGCTTTTTTTGAAACCGGGGGTCTGTAAATTGGCCAGGTTGTTGGCGCTGGTCTGAATTTTACTCGAAGAGGTCCGCAAACCGGACAACGCACTGAAAAGAGAACTGATGACCATCGCCCGCACTCCTAAAGGATGAGTTGAGTTTCAGGCCCTGTCCCTTAGAGGCTAAGAGTATATTCTGCCTTGGGGGGTAATGGACCTTTATGCCAACTATCAGTATAAAACTTCAGGGCGGTCGTGCAACGGAATATTCTTTAATCGACTTAATTTCAAAGACTTTATAGGAAGGCTCATGGCGGTTTCATCGCAGTTGTCGCGATGCAGGCAGTTCTGGCAATCGTTCCAGATTTTGAGCGGCAGGGAATCTTTTTCGACCGCGGTGAACCCCAGTTTGCCAAACAGGAAGGTGGCGTAGGTCAAAACAAACAGGGTTTCGGCGGAGGCATCCAACGCTTGTTCGATGCACTCCTTGACCTGGGCGGTGCCGATGCCTTGGCGGTTGTATTGCGGATGGACCGCAAGCGACCGGACTTCGACCAGAGGCTTCCAGTCATTTTTGAGACTGCAGGCGCCGACCAGCTGGCCGTCCTGTTCAGAAATTAAAAAAGTGTGGATGTTCAGACGGATCTCTCCCAGCGAGCGATACAGCATCTGACCGTCCTCCGTATAAAGGAGAATCAAATTCTGGATGCCTTCTGCATCCTTCAATTGAGCTTTTCGTATCGTTGGGGTCATACCGCCCGTTTCTCCGTTAAATCTTGATCTGCATCCATATCCTTCAAGACCGCCTGCAGGAGATCCTCCTGGGTCTGGACCGACTCTCCAGGGTAAGTCGCCACGCCCACCCCGACCTGAGGATTTTTTATGTCACTGAATTCATTCAGGAGGAGTTCGTTCAGCGCCTTTTGAATGCGATCGGCCACCAGTTCAGCCCCCCGACGGTCGATTTCCGGCAAAAGAGCCAGAAACTCTCCCATGTCCGTGCGAATCAAAATATCGCAGAAGCGGCATTGAGTGGTCAAAATTTTTCCAATGGAGCCTAAAACGGTTTCCCCCGCCGTCTCCCCCCAAGTATCCAGAAGATCGCTGAAATAGTCAATCCGCAATTTTATGCAGGACAGACTTTTCCGGCGTCGCCTCGCCAGGTCGAACTCCCGGTACAGGACCGGCTCGAGATAGGCCTGGTTATATAACCCGGTTTGCTTGTCGATCACCGATTGACGGCGCAGGCGATCGATCAAAAAAATATTGCCGATGGCGATGGCCATTTTTTCCGCCATTCTTTCGAGAAATTCGTGGCGCAGACCCGGATGAAAATGCGATGGTTTGGCGCTCCCCAAAACAATGGCTCCTGCGACCTGATCGCGAACATGAATGGGTATCAACGCTTCTGACCGGATGGATTCCTGACCTTCAAAGCCTGCAAACCATTCGGAGCCTTCCTGTATTTCCGCCCTCAGGATGGGAACCCTGCCGCCTTCAAACCAGCGGGTGATGGTTTCCTGATTCACAAACCGAAGGGCGTTGTTTAAGGAATCGCCGTAATTTTCCTTTAATTTGCTTTCGATGAAATGATCCCCGCCATCGACCAGACATATCGCCACATGGGGAATTTCAAAGCGCGAGCTTATCTCCGACTGCAATTGTTTTATCAGCTGGTCGAGGTTGGAGCTGGTCAGGATCGACCGTTCGATTTCAAACAGGTGCTCCTGGATTTTTTCGTTGGTCTGGGAAATTTCCACGAACCATTCCAGCTTGCTTTCAAGGTGCTTCTTGTCCTGGTGCGCCCGCTTGATGATCCGGTCCGCCAGGCTCAGCGTACCTGCAGGCTCCAGGGGCAGGTCTCCCTGGTCAATGGTTTTAATTTTTTGAAGAAGCTCTGGGTAATCGTTGAAAAACTCAGGATGGTCATGGAGGTATATGGCAATCTGGTCTTTGTTCATTCGCAAAAGTCCGGGGTTAGGTTCCGGCCGGCCTACCGCCGGCCCAAATATTAACGGGCGACCCGCTTGAGTGCAGGTTCAAATATTTACGTTCGATGGGTTCTGGCTGACTGAATCCCGCTTTAGGCCTCGGTTTCATTTAATAATATTCAGCATCGGAATCGTAGCGTCCGGCGGCTGGGGGTCGCCTTTATGGCCGCAGGCTGAAATCAACAGGACCAGGCACAAAACCATTCCAGCAATAACGATCATTGTTTTGTTCATGAACCAATTTCCGGGGATAGATGGGCGGCCTTTTTGGACGGGCCGAAAAACGGGTTGCTAATAATTTCTGCTATTTTTTCTGCAATTCTTTTTTAAGACGCTCTATCTGGGCCACCACATTTTTTCTGGCGGTTCCGCCATGGGAAATTTTTCTATCCATGGAACTTTCGATGGAGATATGATCCATCACATCTTCCTTGAACCTAGGCGATATCTTTTTAAATTCTGCCAGGGATACCTCGGCCAGATTCTTTTTGGACTGCACACAATAGGCCACGGTTTTTCCGGTGATTTCGTGCGCCTCGCGAAAGGGCAGGTCTTTGAGCACCAGATAGTCTGCTATATCCGTGGCGGTCAAAAACCCCTCGGTCTGAAGTTTCTCCAGAGAAACTTTTTTAAATTTTGCGGATTTAATCATGCCATCGAAAACAGCAAGACACATCTTGACCGTATTCACGCTGTCGAACAGGGGCTCTTTATCTTCCTGCAAATCCCGGTTGTAAGCCAGCGGCAGCGACTTCATCAAAGTGAGCAATGCCACCAGGTTGCCATACACACGCCCGGTTTTGCCGCGGATGAGTTCCGCCGGGTCGGGGTTTTTTTTCTGCGGCATGATGCTGCTGCCAGTTGAAAATGCGTCGGACAATTCGATCATATTAAATTCGCTCGACGACCAGAGGATCACCTCCTCGCAAAAGCGACTGAGGTGCATCATGATGATCGACGCCGCAGAACCGAATTCAATGAGAAAGTCCCGGTCGCTGACCGAATCCATGCTGTTGTGAGACACCGCCGGGAACTTGAGCAACTTCGCAACATAATGGCGGTCGATGGGGAAATTGGTCCCCGCGAGAGCCGCAGACCCCAAGGGCATGACGTTGATCCGCTTCAAGCAATCCTTCAAGCGGTCGCGGTCGCGCAAAAACATTTCCAGATGCGCCAGCAGATGATGCGACAGCAAGACCGGTTGCGCCCGTTGCAGATGCGTGTAACCGGGAATGATATGATCGATGTTTTTCTTCGCAAGATTCAGCAGAGTTTTTGCCAACCGGTGAATTTCCAGAAGGATTTCATCCACCTCGTCTCTTAAGTACATGCGAATGTCGAGACAGATCTGGTCGTTGCGACTGCGCGCCGTGTGCAGTTTGCCGGCGACAGGACCGATCAGCTCGGCAAGACGGCTCTCGATATTCATGTGAATGTCTTCCAACCGTTCGTGGACCTCAAACCGGCCCTCATCGAACTCTTTGGCGATCCGCCCCAACCCGCCGATGATTTTTTTGGCTTCGGCAGGCTTGATGATTTTGCATTTCGCCAGCATTTTGCAATGCGCGATACTGCCTTCAATATCGTAGGCGTATAGAATCCGGTCGTAAGAAATCGACGCGGAAAACCGCTCCATCAGCGAATCTGTCGATTGCTGGAATCTGCCGCCCCAGAGCTTTTTCACCGATCACGGCTCCCGAAAAACTTTGTGGATGGATTTATGAGGAAAGGATAACAACTACGCGGCGGAAGGGGGATTGACCCTGTCTTCTTTTTTCCATTTGTCTTTTTGAACAATGTTGACATGCGCTCCTACCGGCACCACATTCGCCAGAAATTGCAAATACCAGCTTTCGATGTTGGGACAGCCCGCGCTGCCGTTTCGCCAGTCGAAATTCTTCTTATAAAAATCGTTGGCCTTCTGGACGTTGACTCCGTGAATCCCGTAACTGCTGCGAACCGAACTGCCCACCTTTTTAAGCCCCAGCCACCAACGCCCGATGTCATGCTCCTGGTGTCCGAAGGGGATGGCCCTGACGCGGGTTTTGCCGTCTTTCGTTTCTTTTTTGTACCAGGTGGGTTTGAACACCTTGTTCACGATGCGATATTCTCCTACCGGGGTTTCTTCCCTCAGGCGGCCGAATATCGCATCGATTTCAAGTATTTTTTGATTGTCATAATACACCCGGATGCCGCCGGTTTCGATGGTCCCTAAAATATACCAGAGATCGGGATCGCTTTTGTAACTCGCCATCTCCCGGCCATTGAAATTCAGCAACACCTTGCCCTTTCTTTTAACATATTTTGTCCGGGGATCGAGATAGATTTGTTTCAATATATGCTGAAAATTTTCCGCGACCTGATTATTAAGGATCATTTGCTCAATCCTTTGGCTCAGTTCCGCGTTATTCTTCTGCGTCTCCTCCAGCTTAAGGGAAGTGACGGTCAAATTTTCACGGATGCTATCTAAATTTTTCTCTGAGACCAGACCCAGCCGCTCCAGCCCAGCATAATAAGCCATGTCGATCTGCTGGCGGGTTTCCGAGTTCACGCCAAATTGATACACCATCCACCCGGCCACCATGAGCAGGGAACAGCTGGTTGCGGCGAGTTTGAGAGACCGCTTGACTCCCCGCGACAATCGATAACGGGCCACTTCCAACTTGATTTTTTTTTCTTTTTCTTCAAGGCCGGCAAAATTGGCGTTGCCGAATTTCTCCAGCAAACGGCGCTCCAAAGTGCTCAGCATTTTGGGGTCCACCCTTAGTTTTTCAATGATCCAGTAGAGGTTTTCGCGGGTACGGCGGTCGTAACTTCCCTTCGGGTTTTTGTTGGCGATCAGGTTGTAGTCGGGAACCTCGAGGACCGTAAGTTTCGCATCGGTGACCATTCCGGCCAGACCGCTTTCAAAACTGGAAACCTCCATGGGTTGATTCACTGCCGCTCGACCTTGATAAGTAGTTGAATACTAGCGCGTTATGACTCTACATATTACCATAAGCACAATGAATTTGAAAGTAAATTTACTTCCCCTCACGGGCGGCATTTAATGAACGGGATCAGACGGAAAATCAAAGGAAAAGGATGGAAATGGGGAGGGTCGGGCAGGGAGTGGATTCAGGTAAAACTTGCGGCCAGTCGGCCAAGACGGGTGGCGAAGCCGGATTTTTCTTTGGCCGTCAGATATTCCAGGATTTCTTCATCGGAGTCGGAAAGGGCGGGGGGAGACGGGTGCACCAGATCGATGCTTTTAGCCACCAGGTCCATCCGCTGGCGAAGTTCCTTGTCCTTGTCGTAAAACAAGGCGCCCCGATTGTTGGTGATGTGGACGATCCTGTGTTGCGGCATCATTCCCACGATGCGGATGCAGTCTTTGTACTCCTCGTATTTGTCCAGCGTATCGAGATACTCTCTCATCCGTTTGAGGCAGTCGGATATTTCATCCATTCCCTGGCAACGGTTAAAAAGCAGGCCGATTTTTTTGTTGCGCAAGGTTTCCTCCACGGCGCTGTGGCCCCTGGAGGAGACCAGCCGGTTGACATAGGCTTTATCCAGCCCGGCCAATCGGCCCTGGTTGAATTCTTCCAGGAAATCTTCGTAGTAATCAATGAAGGAATGAAGCGCGTCCAGGCTCCCGTTGACCGCAATGCGGTTGCTCATGTCGAACACCAGGATAACGTGATCCATGGTGTTCATGAGGGAGGATATATGGTTGACCCCGCCTGCGGGCGTGTCCAGAATGACGTGATCGAATTTGCCGCAAACCTCATCCAAAAACTCCAGAAACAACTGGAGAAACGCCGGTTCGTTGATTCTCTTGCGGTGATTCTTTTTCCCCATGATCGGCACTTCGCCGCCGATGATGGAAAACCCGTACTCCTCAATAAAATTAACGTAGTCGCCGATCAGCGGGCGCGAGTTTTCCAGAATATAGCCCAAACGGGCCTTTATTCCCAAAACATCTATATTGTTTATCAGCGGCGCCAGGGCTTTCAAGTCCGCCGGGCGCTCGACCCTGTTCCGTTCTAAAAACAGATCGTACGCGTCGTTGCCGAAGTCTAAATGGGAAAAGTTGAATAAATCCGTGTTGATGTTTTTATACAACGCCAGGCTTTTCGCCAGTCGCGGGCTTTTGGCGGTGATGTCTCCGTCCAGAAAATTTTTGAAGCCGCTGACGATCCTGTAAAAAATCTGTAGCGTGTCCGCCTGATGGGTTTTGTTTGCCAGGGTCTCAAAAAGATCGTAAAACGTTTTGCGGGGATGGCTGTCCAGGATGCTGGAAATGGAGGGCAGGCGCAAATCCAGGTCAATCAGGCAAACCCGGCTTTTAGCACCCGCCTGCTTGCCAGCACTCGCCAGGGCGGCGGCGATATTGATAGACAATGTCGTTTTTCCGATCCCGCCCTTGGGGCCGATGACTGAAATGATGGCCATCTAACTCTCCTTGAATGAACTCCCGGCGATCACCAGCGTGATCTCGCCCTTCCACTTTTTTTTCTCCGCGGTAGCCGCTAAATCCTGCAAGGTGCCGCGAATCACTTCCTCGTACATTTTTGTCAATTCCCTGGCCACCGCCGCTTTACGATTTCCCAGGACTTCGTGCAATTCCCTGAGAGTCTTTTGGATGCGGTGCGGCGACTCGTAAATCACGATGGTGCGTTTTTCTTCTGCCAACTCTTTAATACGGGTCTGTCTTTTTTTCTTCAGCGGCAGAAAACCTTCAAACACGAACCGATCCATCGGCAAACCGGAAACCGTGAGCGCCGCCAGCACGGCGGAAGGCCCCGGCAGGGCCTGCACGATTATTTCCTCGGCCAATGCGAGTTGAACCAGATGATATAAAGGATCGGATATGCCGGGTGTCCCGGCGTCCGACACTAAAGCAAGGTCTTTTCCTTCATTGAGCGTTTCTATGAATCTACCGCCCTTTTTCTCCTGGTTATAACTGTGAAAACTGGAGAGCCGGGTGCTGATATCGTAATGATTCAATAATATTCGCGTCCGCCGCGTGTCCTCTGCGGCGATCAAATCCACTTCTTTAAGAAGCTCTACCGAACGCCGGGTGATGTCCTCCAAATTGCCAATCGGGGTACTGACAATATAAAGAACGCCTTTTGAATCGGTTTCAATGGCATTAACCTTCATAGCGGAGAATTTCGCCTAAACATTAAACAGAAAATGGATGCGGGAAAGGCAGGGTCTGTGAGTCGGGGTTTCATGGGGAGGACCGTAAGAGTCAAAGATCGGAATTTTTTAAACGCAGGCGGAAACAATTTTCCTTGAGATCAAAATCAACGGGCTCCGGGCTCTTCTTTTTTCTTCAACGCGACGACCTTTTTCTCCTGGCCGGACATATCGCACTGGCCGTCTAAAATGCCGCCCACTTCTATATGCAGGGCCTTGGACTTCAGCGCCCCCATGATCTGACCGGTGGAATGAAGCTCAATTTTATTGGAGGCAACCACTGTCCCTTCAATCTTGCCCTTGCAGATAACCGTTCCGGCATTGATATCAGCCACGAGGCGCCCGGTTTCCCCCACAATGAGGGTGTCATCGGTGACCACCTGACCTTCGAACCGGCCGTCAATGCGCACGGTTCCCTCAAAAGTCAATGATCCGTTGAATACCGCATCTTCGCCCATATAGGCTTTAAGCTGGGTGTCTCCCTTTTTCAGCGCCATTCTATTGTCTCCCTTTATCGTTTGAGCGACGGGGGTTCAGCCGATATTTTTTACCAGCAGGGCCCGGATTCGCTCCAAATCATCGCTTGAATAATAAGTGATGACCAGTTTGCCCCCCTTTTGCTTGGGGTTGATCTCCACTTTGGTTGCCAATTTGCGTTCCAGATCAGTTTCCAGGTTTTTTAGAAAAATGTCTTTCTTTTTTTGTGGTGCCTTGGCCTGGGTCGGGGTTTTCAATTGCCGGACCCGCTCCTCGATCTGCCGAACGTTCAGGTCTTTCTTCAGGATTTCCCTTCTCAGTGTTTCAATATCCTTCGCCGACTCCAGACCCAAAAGGGCCCGCGCGTGGCCCATGGAAAGCCGACCGGCGACCATGTCTTCCTTCACACCATTGGGCAGTTTGAGGAGTCTCAGTGTGTTGGCGATGGTGGCCCGGTTTTTACCGAGGCGCTTTGAGAGCTTTTCCTGGGTCAGGCCGAACTCGTTGGCCAATTGCGAATACGCCTGGGCTTCCTCGATGGGGTTAAGATCGTGGCGATGAATATTCTCAATGATGGCGATTTCCAGCGACTCGGCATCGCTGACGTTGCGGATGATCGCGGGAATTTTTTTGAGACCAGCTTTCTTGCTCGCCCGCCACCTGCGTTCCCCGACGACCAGTTCATAATGGTTTCCCTTGCCCTTTTGAACGATGACTGGCTGGAGAACGCCCTTTTCCTGAATGGACTGGATAAGTTCCTGTAATTTTTCGTCGTCAAAAAATTTTCTGGGCTGAAGCTGGTTGGGAACAATATCATCGACCAGAATCTCCGCAGGCCCGGCCCCTTCTCCGCCGGATTGCGGCACCCCGATTTCAAAATCGGGAATCAGGGCGTTGATGCCTTTTCCGAGCGCTTTCCGGTTCATGCCACCGTCCCGTTCATCGGGGTGAATTCCAAAGTTTCTGTTTTAGAGCGGGAAATGATTTCCTTGGCCAGTTCAATATAGGAATCCGCGCCGCGCGAGCGGCTGGCGTAAAGAACCACGGGTTTCCCGTGGCTCGGAGCCTCACTGAGGCGTACATTGCGGGGGATGATGGTTTCTACCAGAAATTCCTTAAAATATTTTCTTACCTGATCCCGCACCTGCGCGGCCAGCAGGGTTCGCCCGTCAAACATGGTCAACAGGATCCCTTCCACTTTGAGGTCCGGGTTCAGGGAGCGCTTCACCAGCTTCAAGGTTTTGAGCAGATGGCTCAAGCCCTGAAGCGCATAATATTCGCACTGCATGGGAATCAGCACCGATTGGCAACAAGCCAGAGCATTCAGTGTGAGCAACCCCAAAGACGGGGGACAATCCATCAGAATAAATTCATAGTCATCTTCGACCCCCTGGAGAATTTTTTTCAGGCGTAGCTCCCGGTTTTCCAGCCCCACCAGTTCAATTTCAGCCCCGGTAAGGTCGACGGAAGAAGGAATCAGCTTGAGGGTTTCTATCTCGGTGGGATAAGTCACCTGGGCCAGGGAAGCCTCCCCCATCAGCAGGTCATAGAGCCCCAGACCCTCTTCCGGCAAAGTGACGCCCAATCCGCTGGAAGCATTGGCCTGGGGATCGACATCGACAAGGAGAACTTTTTTCCCGGATAGAGCGATACAGGCGGCAAGATTGATGGCCGTTGTGGTTTTACCCACCCCGCCCTTTTGATTGACAATGCAGATGGATTTGCCCATATTCTATTGATTTCCAAAGGCTAGAGGTCGATGAAAAGGATAGCACAGTTTAAAAACACTTCCAACCAAAATATCCCTCAGGAGATAGCCCTGCGGCCCCCGACCAGCCTGTGGGTTGGACCAAATATTAACCTTTTATGGATATATTGCCGGTCGAATCTTTCATCTCCCCCTTTATGGCATGGAGAAAATAGATAATTATCACAGGCACCAAAACTTTCAACTCATTGGATGCTTCACATTGAACATTAGAAAACCCAGAGGAAGAAATCCCTGAGAAGGGGCATCAAAAAAGTCGGCCCTTTTGGCCTCCCGCCTGGCGGGGTTTCACATGGAACAAAAACCACACATCTAACATATTGAAATTATTGTTTCATGTGGAACACTTGCAAAACAGCATCAGTTTGGAAGCGATTCCAGTCCGTCCAAGGAGGGGAATTTCATCGGATAATTCAAAAAAATAATCCTTCGTCCTCACTTCATGAGACATTTTTGCATCGGGGTCTTTTTTAAAACCGACCCGGCCCCCGGCTTTTAAATAAGGTGCGGCAAGTTCCAGGCAATGAGACACCTCCCCCACCCCACGAAACAATATCAAATCGAAGCGCCCATGATAAGAAATATCCAATGCCTCGGCCCGGCTGTTCAATACCTCAACCTGCTCGAAGCCCATTTTTCGCACACAGTTACTTAAAAAACTGGCACGCTTGCGCTGGCTTTCCACCATGGCAAGAAAAATATCCGGAAAGATGACTTTCAGGGGAATGCCGGGAAATCCGGCGCCACTGCCGATATCCATGAGTTCGCAATGGGGGTTATCAACAGCGCGGGCGTATTGCAGGGAATCGAAAATATGCTTCTCGATGATCGCCGACGCATCCGTCTCGGAGGTGAGATTGATCTTGCCGTTCCACTTTTCCCACTCGCCCAAATACAATTCCAAAGCCTTGGCCCATACCTCCGCCTGGCCGCTAGCCCGCAACTGGAGCCGCTCATCCCTAAATACTTCAAGTAGTTTGTTAAGGTAAGACATTAGAAAAAGGGAGACTGACGCCAGGCAGTTACAATCTTATTTACATAGAGGTTATAATAATAAAGTGCGAACGAAACAAGCAAATCAGGCGTTTAAAACCTCCCTGAACTCTGAGGTGAGAAGCGGCAGAACTTCAAGCGCGTCTCCGACAATCCCGTAGTCGGCCACTGAGAAAATGGGAGCGTTCGGGTCCTTATTAATGGCAACGATGCAATTGGAAAAAGACATGCCAGCAAGATGCTGAACGGCGCCGGAGATTCCGCAGGCAATATAAAGGTCGGGAGAAACCGTACGCCCCGTTTGCCCGACCTGATTGGAATAATCTCGCCACCCGTCATCCACTACCGGGCGGCTGGCCCCCACCGCCGCGCCCAAAACGTCGGCTAGGTCCTGCAAAAGTTTGAAATTCCCGGCGTTCTGCATCCCAAGCCCCCCGGAAACCACGATCCGCGCCTCAGAAATATCGAGATTCCTGCCGGTCTCCTGCACGACTTCTTTTACTTTAAGGCTTAGGGAGTTTTCACTAATCTGTACTTCGATGCATTCGACTTGCCCGGATCGGGACGCATCCGGCCCGGCCCCGCGAAACACATTGGCGCGCAAAGTGGCGATTTGCGGACGGGTGGAATCATAGACCAGAGTCGAAATCGCTTTCCCGGAGTTCACCGGGCGACGAATAGTAAGCCCTTCGGCACTGTTAAAATCCAGAGAAATACAATCGGAGCCCAGTCCCGTCTTTAGACGCGCACTCAAAGCGGCGGCCAGTTCCTTGCCGTGGATGCTGGCAGACAGCAGAACCACCTCAGGATGCCGGGATTCAATCACCGGTAGCAACGCCTCAAGGTAAGCCGATACCGTGTAACTCGCCAGGGCCGAATGACGGAGGATCAACACACGATCGGCTCCGTATTGGATCAAACTCTCGCAATCGATTTCGGATTCGCTTTCAGGGCCCAGATAAACCGCAAACACCTGCCCGCCCATCTGGTCGGCCAGAAGCCTGCTGGCGGTCAGGACCTCAAAAGATCCCGGTTTGATAGCACCCTGAATGTGCTCCATAATCGCGAAAATGTGCTTGTCACCACTCACGTATCAACGTCCGTTTCCTTAAGGTCAGAAAAGGGGAAAGGATACCCTATTTAAAAGGAAAGGTTCAATATAAAGTGTGGCGGGGGGATAGAAAAGCGGCGAAACGGGAATTATTTATTAGCCTATTTGGGCTATACCGCGAAAGCCATGCTTTGCCTGGCTGATGGGGATCGGGGGGCTCAATATTTTCCCGGTGGGCGAAACAGCGGCAGGTCCAGAATCCATTCAATTTCCCAGACCTCTCCAACCGTCCCCAAACCCAGCAATAAAAGATAAAGCACGAGAATTCCCAATCCGATTCCGGTTTTATTTTTTTGAAAGAATTGCTTAAAACCCTGGGGGGATGAGGAAGTCTCTTGATTGGATGGGCTGTCTTGCATGGCCTATGGACTGGGTAAAAAGATCAATGAGTTTTTCTTAAAAACATCATACCACTTTTTCTTCTTCCCGGAGCAGGCGAACCAATTCCGGGAGCGACTGCGCCAAAGAGCCTTCAAGGATCCGGCCTTTTTTTCTTTCTGGCGGAAGGGAAAGGTCGATCCGTTTGACATGGGCCGATCCCTCGGAACCCGTATCAAAACCGATGGCTGTCGCATCCAGGGTTTCGATGGGTTTTTTCTTAGCGGCGATGATTCCCTTTAAAGAAGGGAGGCGCGGCATATTTAGCCCTTTTTGGCACGTCAACAAAACCGGCAGCGGCGACTCAAAAGTTTCCGAACCGCCCTCGATCTGCCGGGTGATTTGCGCCTGAGTAAAATCATCGGAGAAGGTCAATCCGGTCACGACAGAAACAAAAGGCATTTTCAAAAGAATCGCAAGGGCGGGACCGACTTGCGCCATATCATCGTCGACGGCCTGCCGACCGCAAAGAATTAAATCAAAGGATAGCGATTGAATAGCCTTGGCCAGAACCTGAGCCACTCCTAAATTATCAAGGGGGTCAAACAGGGAATCGTGAAGATGTATGGCCCGGTCCGCTCCCATCGCCAGCCCCTTCTTCAACACCTCCTTAAAACTGTCCGGCCCCAGGCTGATGAGGGTGATTTCGGAATCCGGTTTCCTCTGCTTGATCTGAAGCGCTTCCTCGACCGCGAATTCATCGTACGGGTTCATCACCCGGGGACTTCCGGTGGCGTCGATCTTTCCATCCTTGACGCTGATTTTTGCGGCGGTGTCGATGACCTGTTTGACGCAGACGATTATTTTCATTTAATAGCTTGCCGTTTCTGATGGATAACAGGGGCGTATTATCTCACCGTTCCCGGGAAATAGGAACCCGGTAAAAATTTTTTAAGCTATTATAAAAAAACAAACCCGCCCGGAAATCAAGGCTGTTTATGGATACTAAAAGGGGAGAGAAAGTCAGATGAATTTTTTCCCAGGCTTTCCCGAAGAAGGAATCCAGTTCCTTAAGGAACTGGAAAAAAACAATAACCGGGAATGGTTTCAGGAAAACAAAACCCGCTATAAGGAGTCTGTGGAAGCGCCGGCAAAAGATTTTGTCGCTCTCATGACGGAGAAAATGCGGCCGCTGACAGGCGGCCCCGCTGGCGGCAAAATATTCCGCATCTACCGCGACGTGCGCTTCAGCAAGGACAAAACCCCGTACAACCCGCTCATCAAAATAGCGTTCGCCTCGGAAAATAAAAAGAAAGGTTGTTCCTCCCCCATGTATTTTTTCCGCTTGAATCGGGACACGCTGGCTCTCGGCGCCGGGGTGTATGAATTCAATGACAGCCGCGCTCTGGGAAATTACAGAAAACAGGTGGCGGATGATGAAAGGGGCTCAAAATTGGAAAAAATTCTGAAAAAGTTCAGACTAAGCGATCTTTGGATCAACGAGCCGCAATACAAGAGGGTTCCCAATGAATTTGACCAGAACCACCCGCGCGAAGACCTGCTTCGGCATAAGGGCTTGTATGCATTCATCGAAACACCGGTGCCCGCCGAAATTTTTTCGCCAGGGGCGGCGGATTTCTGCCTGAAAAAATACAAGACTCTGAGTCCGCTTTATAACTGGTTGAAATTTATTTAATAAACCTTTCTCCTGCGCCAAGGGCGCCAGCGTGACGCTGGACCCAATATTTCCATCCGATGGATCTATGGCTGACTCGAGGGGAATCTTAGTGCAAAACGTTTCCTTCCCGTGTTAACGGGGCGATCACTCAAAACTCCGGCTGATTTTTTTGAGGGCGGCGTTTAAGTGATCGGACACGGCCTGACTGCTGATACTCATGACCCGGGCGGCGCGTTTCTTTTTCACCCCGCCGTAAAATACCAGGCTGACGGCCATTAATTGCCGGTCGGTCAGGTCCAGACCGCCAAGGTCAATGCGGGTGTTTTTTAAATGGGAAAACCCCGTGCGCGGGAAAAAATCTCCGGCCACATCTCCCTCGGGTACCTGCCCGCCCAGGGTTTCTAAAACATCGTGGGACGCAAAGCTCAATTGCGAATCCCAGGGGGAATCGTCTATCGGGGGTTCCAAACCGGGCGCGCGGGCCCAATCCCGGGCTTTACCGCCCTTGTTCTTCAAGGTATTTCTGGAATTGGTCTTCATCGAAAACAATATAGTATTTAAACCATTTCGGGGGTCGGGTTTCTGTCAAATCCCCCCGCAAACAGCTGGGCAGGGAATCGGGAAACCCCGAAACGGGAACTCCATTGATAAAATTATGTCCTCCCTGGCTCATGGCGCGCCAGTACTCCCGGCCCACCTTAAAATGAAACCAAAGAGACGAAAGCGTCGGGGACCGTCGAAAAATATAATTTCCACAATAAAAACATCTCCACCCGACGTCATCTGGCATCAATCCGGCTCGGCCGCATCCCCGTTTGATGGTTTCGCCGTTTTCCAGGGAAATGACCCGCACTTCGCACATCCGCCAGCGGCCAGACAAAGAGACCGGGGGACCACCGTCGGCTGATTTTTTAATATCAGAATCCGTCATCGCACAAAGGCCTCCACCGGCGATGGGGTTTCCTCCAGGATATGTTCCACAAAACCGAACAACTTATCAGCCTCCCGTACCGAGTGATAATGCGCCACTAACACATTGTCGATCATTCCTCTCTCCTTCATATTCGCCAAGCCTCTCAACAGGGCCGACAGGTTGTCAGGGGTCAACGATTCCGCTTCGATGCAAAGGGCTTTTAAAGTCGGCAAACCTATTTTGTCGCGCGTTCGGGCCAGCCGCCCGATCAATGCGGCCAGAAACGGCACGATGAAAATGACAAAATGCGCGGAATTGATGGTTTTAAAAGGAATGATCTTGCCTTGGCGGTTCCAGCCCATTTCAAAATTCCGGCTCTTCAAATTGAGGGTGAAATGATAGTCGCTGTTTATCAGTTTGAGAACGTTATTGACCTCGGCTTCCAGGGCGCTGGAAATGCCGGCGACCATCCCCTCCTGAATGCCGCTTAACAGGTCAAACGTTGTTTGGACGATCTTAAGCTCCTGTTCCCAAAGTTTCTTTTGCCGATCGAGGCCGGAAAAAGTTTCAATTTTGCCCTGGCGGCGCAGACATTCGTCGAGATTTTTCTGCTCATTTATCATCTGAAGTTTCAAATCAGATATTTCATCCTCCAGAGTTCCCACCCCACCCTCTTCCCCGGACCAGGCCAAAGGCTCCGATTCCAGTACGCTCATTTCCTCCCGGTAAGCCGACAACCTGCCGCGCACTTGAGCGGTGTCTTTTTCTACGGCCTGGATCTGCTCTTCAAGAAGGTCGATCTCCCGCTGGATTTCCCGGTTTGAGCGCAACCGCTCGGCCAGCCGGGTGTCCAATGCGCCGATATCCCTTTGAAGGGCCGCCCTTTTTTCCTGAGCCTTTTGGCAAGCCGGACGGACTGCACCAGCCTCCTTTTGCAGAGCTTCGATGTTCCCGGCCAGAATTTCCCGGTAAGGGGTCATATCGGTATCGCACCTTATTTCTGCGGCAACAGGGCAAGCAAAACGGGAAGCGCACATGGATTCCAGTTGGTCTCGCTTTAATTTGATCTGGTCCTCCAAATTCTTAAGCCGGGCCACCTGCTCATGACCATCTTCCGACCGGCGGGCTCCCTCCCGTTGGAGCTGTTTGAGTTCGTCCTGAAGGTCCGTCGGGTCCACCCGTTTGCCATGCAATTGCTCCCGCATTTTTAAAAGGGCCTCACTCATGTCTCCGTTGAGCTCATCCACCAGCCGGGAAATAGTTTCTTTGAGAAAATCCATCCTCCGGTCCCTTTTCAATGTATTCGCCGTCTGATTCCGTCTTTTCTCCACCTGTTGATTCAAGCTCTCAATCCGTTGCGTTAAAGATTGAATTGCTTTCTTTGACTCAGAAATTCCTGACGCGTTTTTTTCATCGACACTCTTCCCAAAGTCCGGCCCCATACAGGCCAAAGCGGCGGCCTGGTCGCGAACGGCATTTTTCAGTCTCAAGGATTCAGATTTCAGGTGCCTGAGCATCGCGTTGCTGTTTTCTTCCGTCGATTGCTCTGGCAACCCATTTCGAAAAAGCCGATCCAGCGTTTCACGCACCTGTTTGCAAAGACTGGGTTCCAGCTGATCAAAAACATCCAGCAGGCGCTCCTGAAACCGGGACAAACGGCTCTCATCGGACTCCAGGCAAAACCCATCCAATGCGTCGGCGCCCAGGGGTATCAACAGGGAACGAACGATCCCCGGTCCCAAAATATTTTCCACCAGCCGGCCCAATAAAAGAGAACCCAGGCCGGTGAGAGTCAGGCCCTGGGATTCCGGGGAATGGGCAATGATCCACTGGCGTTTTTTGGCATCGGAAAGATTCAAAAACTCGAATGGATCAAAACTGATGGAAACCGCCCCGATATGCCGGCCAATCCATTGGCTCCCCTCTTCATATTTTTTACCCATGCCATTCACAACGATGGGCCGCTTTTCTCCCCTTATTCCCTGTCGCAAAAACCTGCGCTCCACAACCACCGGGGTCCGGCCACTATCCGATACAACCTCCACTTTCATTTCATCCAAAGAGGTGAACTGTAAAATATCGTCCACCTTTTTGGCCCGTCCCGGAACCTCCCCAACCAACGCCAGTTTGAACGCCTCAAGAACAGCGGATTTGCCCACGCCATTGACGTTGTCAGAGGTGAAAAGATCGAGACCGGAAAAAACCGTCTCCCGGGTCTGATCCTTGAATCCATGATTCACAAGTCGCTTGATCATCCGGCAAAACCCCCATTGGCTAACAAGTTGGTGAAAGTGCTATACTTAACAGGTCACAAGTATAATGATAGGGACTTTTGTCCCCTTCAAAATAAATAATAGGGACACTTGTCCCTTTTGTCAAATGCTTTTTCACCTTTTTTGCGATGTCCGCTAAAAACATCTGGAACAGAATCGATCTTCTTCAGGAAGGTCTGGCCCTCTCGGCATTTTGCAGGCAGGTCGGCTTGAATTATCAGGCCATGAAAAAATCGTCGCAAAGGCAGATCGCCCCGGACACGAACTCCCTGGTAAAAATCGCCCGGCATTTTCGGACCGACTTCGATTGGCTGGTCACCGGAGAGAAAAATACAAATCCATTGAATGTGTTGATGGGAAGGAAGATCAAACAGTTCCGCAAAATGCGGGGCTGGTCTTTGCCTGTTTTGGCTAAAAAAATCGCAATGAATCCCAAGGTTCTGGAACTTTACGAAAAAGGCCAGGCCCCCTTATCATTTGACCTGTTGGCCGACCTGTCCAAAAACCTGGAAACGTCCCCGCATGAATTCCTGGTAAGAGAGGATTATTTTCCCGTGCAGGTTCCCGAGTTAAAAGTCTTTCAGGCGACCCGCACAAAAAACGCTCCCAAACTGCGCGATGAAGATTACGTTTCCATCCCGCTCACCGAGTCTTCCATCGCCGCCGGCCAGCCGATTATTCAGGGCGACAAGATTGAGGACTACGTTCTCCTGCACATTCGCGCGGCGGGCAAACGCAGGAACCTGGTGGCCAGCCGGGTGGATGGGGACTCCATGGAACCGATGCTTCACTCAGGAGACATCGTGGTCATCGATCGCGACGACAAACGCGTCCTCAAAAACCGCATCTACGCCATCTTTCATGAAGAAGGGTTGACCGCAAAATATGTCGAGCGCAAAAAAGAGTTGTTGATCCTGAGACCCATCAACCCAAACTCGGATGTGCAGATCATAGACCTCAACGAACTCCCCGACCCGATCGTCGGCAGAATCATCGGTGCGTGGAAAGAGTTGTAAAGAAGACTTTTCATAATTGATGTGTTTGGGCCTTTACAATCTCCTCGATTAACTATTAAAACCTCCATAATCCTCAGTTTTATTGAGAAAAGGGGTAGAAAACTTGGTGGTCCTTTTGAATGGGGGCGGTCATTGCCGAAAACTTTGCAAGAAGGTCTCAGGAAGTATCACAGAAGACCCAAATCCAGGCGAAATCCTAATCTTGCAGCCTATGATATGGGGCTCTTATATCTTAACGGCCATAATGGTGTTCGTAATGAGGATGAGGCATACAACTGGTTTAATAAATGTTCAGACTGGGAAATTTGTTTCAATAAAATGAAGATGTTGGATTACAAATGGGATTGTCTGGGAAAAGATAAAGGAAAAATTTTGAAAGCTTTCCCGCTAAAATGTCCCCCTCTCCAAGATTAGGTAGGAATTCACAGTTTTCCTTGCGCCATAGGTTCCGGTGGTCGACGCCTTTTTAAGGATTTAAGGGTTGGGGAGGATTGCGAGGCTGGTAGTTTAGGATGAAAATCCGCGGAACGGACTTTGCTGGTTATGGAAATTGCCTCTGGAAGGTTTTAATCAGTAATTTTTTCCAGTAAATTCCTCAGCAACCCGGCCTACTTCTTGATTAAAGGTTCTTATCCATCAATGATGGCTTGCGAAATGGTTTTGACGGCGATGCCATCGGCGGCGATGTCGTCCACCACGGTTCCAAAATTACTGATCGAAAATTCCGTACTAATTGTGGGTGATGCGACGATTTTATGGAACACCAGAATCAGCCAGGTATTATTGGTCCTCGCGTCATCCACCGCATTGGCGATCGTAGTCGTTGTTGTGGTGTTCAACACATTGATGATTCTTAAGCGATGCCAGTCCGCCGGAGGAAACGTTTCTGCCGTTTGGGCAATCGTCCGGGCGGTGCGAAAATACTTTTTAAAAAGATTCAGCAGATTTTCATTGAACGCGCCGTTTGGAATCGCAAAATGGTCGGCCCCGCGATTGAACCCGTTGTCGACCAGCCATTGTTTTTCCTGTTTTATCCGGGCCTCCGCATCGGCGATCGAAACCGTAGTCAAATCGATCCCATGATGCGTTGCTATTTCCCAGCCATGCAGGTTCTCCAGTTCGCGCATCTGGTCCAGGGTAAGAAACCCCGCCAATCCAGTGTTGTCTTTGATGACATAACCCGTGGCAGAAAATCCTTTTTCAGACAGTTTCTTTTTCGCTTCGTCGTACTGGCTCACCCATCCATCATCAAACGCAAAGGTCAACAGACCCGCCCCCGGTTCAGGCGTCATGCCGATGGAAGCAAAGTTCACATTGGCCACCTGCGTTCCATTGTCCCGGATTCTCAGTTGAATATTATTGATAGCCGCCCGATTGGGCGATCCTGAAACGGACGCATCGGAAAAATTTAGGGTCAGGGTGACCCAGTCCCCGTTTTTGATGAAATTGGTCGAGGGATCATCAAACGGAAAAATATAAAACGCGGAAGCAAAATTGTCCGAGGTCATGTAAACCGTGATTTCGTTCAGCACCTCGATTGCATCGGTTTTAAACTGAAGCACCACCTCCTGTCCTGTGAAATCCAGGACCGGGCTGAGCAGTCCAATTCGTGCGGCAACGGCCACGTTATTTCCTTCGGTCGTCATCTTAAGGCTCTGAACCCCATTCAGATGCGTTGTCGCGTCATCGGCCACGGTTCCGGTCGCGCCCTGCTTGTTGAAAGTATGCCCCGAGCTGAAATCTGAAATTCTATTTTCAATAAAACGGGGAAGCGGAGAAAACGCAGAAACCCTTGTGTTGTGCCGCTTGACGCCCGCTCCCTGAAGCGGCGCGGCGAAAGATTCGCCGTTGATGAAAACAACCAGAAACAGTCCAAAAATTAATTTTTTCATTTTTATAAATCCACGTTAAAAGATTCCGTGATGACGACGGAGCAAGCCTGGGTTGCCGTTTTGTGTTGGATGTTATAAGCCATGCCGTCGTGCAGAATAACGGAAAACTGATTGCCATCGCCCGACCCGACAGGTTCTCCCCCGTTAAAATTAATCACTTTGGTGATCGAGTTGTATTTGAGTTGCAGATTGATCACCGTCGCGGTGGGACAGGCAAACTGAAAAGTGTGTTTGACCGGAGCATCAAAATTGGAAGCCATGCCCTGGCGCTGATCGTTTGTAGAGGGCGCCAGATCCTGGCCAAACCAGTCGGTATCCACCGCCACCGCCACATTGTCCCACTTTTTGCCCACCTCCCGGACCCCGGCCTCCGCGTTAGAGAACAAGCACAATAAAATGATTCCTGTAATCCAAATAAAAAAAAACTTTTTCACCTTACAAACCCTCCTTTTTTTATTGAGAACGCTGCGTAATAAATTTTCAGGTCGGAAGCCACAACCGGTTCCTAGAAAACCCAACGAGCGTAAGTACCGCCTCTTATCGGTCAAACAATCCTCATCAACTGGACCGTGACCGGGATGAAATCCATGCGGCGCTTTTGTCCCGATCCTATTTGCCTTCCGGTGCCCAGCACCAGGGCGGGCAGATCCGGGTCCTCATGAGTCGGCGGACTGATGGATAAAATGTCGCCGCGTTGAATCTCCATGTTGTCGAGGAACAACTCCATATCCAGCACGTCATAAGGTTCCTTATGCTGGGCAAGATAAAAGGCCACAAGATCCGTGGCCTGGGCCGACAGACGGGTCCAGTTGAACTCAAAGTCTCCCGGTTTTTCCCGTCGGCCATAGCGCGTGATGGAATCGGCATCACTGCCGGAGGCGACCGAATCAAAATCCTTTGAAGACCAGTCGCGCCGGTAGTGCAAATCAATGGCGTTCACGATGTTCCGGTTGGGGCTGCGTTCCACCTGAATAGAAGAACGACCGTTCCCGGCCAGCCGGATCATATTGTCGGCGATGGTTTTATCCGCAGTGAACGGAAGGGAAATTTCATTGAGCGGACGAAATTGAATTTTTGCCTTTCCCAGATCCCAGAACAGGTAAGCCCGGCAATTGGTTTCCCAGTCCTGCCACAGGGTTTTAATTTTCACCTTGCCCTGGACGATGCCCGCCAGTTTGTATCCACCGGCAATGGCTCCTGAAAAATCCGTCCCCGCCTGTGTGAAGGAAGCAGAGTCAATGTCGGAGGCGGTCAAACCAAGCAGATTTAAAATCGACCATTTGAAAACATGATCGGGCCGTTCCAATAGAGCGTCTGCAACGCCGCTGATGGTGCCCGCTCCATCGTCTTTGACTCCCTGGACATCGGCTGTCACGTTGTCAGTAAAGCTCAACCGCCGCCTGGCATACTCGATTTCAAATGCCAAGTGAATGATGAAAGCCGTGCGGCCGTCTGAGGTTCCGTTGTATTTGATCTGGATTTCCCGGTTGGTGAACCACGACCAGTCGCCTGAAACATTCGATGTGATGTCAATAAAATCCACAATCGTGCTGGTGTTCTTTTCAGTCGTCCCGCCCACATTGGGGATGGACGAATGCTGAGTGACAGCGCCTGTTTTGGAAGTCGATGTCCCTGTGCCGATCACGGCGGTGTCTTCCACCGGAGTGAGGGTGATGACCCGAGTGGCGTTGAACAGTTTCATGGTCGCGCTACCGAATCCACTTGTCCTAGAAATAGTCACTGATGTTGGCGCGTTGGTCATGCTTCCGTTCGGGGTATAGACAGGGGGGAACCCAATCTTGTAAATATTGTAAGACTGCGGAGCCGTGCCACTTAGAATCAGAAAAGTTCCTGTCGTTCCAGAAACACCTGAAACCTCAAAATTCAATTCGTAATCAACTGATTCAATGGTCCCGGCGGGTGCTGATGGAAAAGTGATGACATGCGTCGGATTGAGGCTGTCAATCGCAAAACCGTCCGGATCGATTCCCGCTGTGGCTTCCTGGCGGATTTCTGTTTTCCTGGGCAAATCATGTTGATGCGTGGGATCGGTGACGGGGAATCCCAAAGAATCCAGATGCGCGTGGGTGATGTCCACGTTACCCTGGGAACCAATGGAATCATCCGTCGCAGGTCCCGACAACGTACCGACCTGCCCCACTCCTACAATATCTACAGAAAGGTTGTCGTTTGGCAGCTTCTCTTCCACAAAATGTTCGACCCGCAGTTTGACTTTGCCGATCACGCCGATGGCAGGCAGGACGTCGGTCTGTTTTAGAGAAAGCGTGTTGGAAGCCTGATTGATTTGCGCGTACTCGGTTTTGGTGGCCGGGTTGGCGGCGTTCAAGGGGTCGGTGGCGTTGTTGCCCGTGCCCACGGCGTCGAATTGCGCCTGCAGGAACCGGGTGTCTAAAGAATCCGCCTTTTCCGGTTTCTTATTGAACACCACTTCTCCATTGGGCAAATCCAGACTGAAGTCCCCGGCATCCGCCGGTTGCCCATCGACCTTGACGTTACTGATTTGCAGGATCGGGTAGGAGGGATCGCTGAACAGGTAACGGTGATCGGTGATCTTTTCCAGGACGATATCGTCGGCGTAATGGAATTCATTGATGCCTGTGCAACCGGTGAACGTGGTGGCGGTCTTTCCTGTATAAGCCACTTCATCATCGTTCAGCTTCACCGTGCCTGACGCTGAAAAATCCGTCGTGTCCGCGACTGTTAAAACCGTATCCCCAGGCGCCGCCACAGAAGTAACTTTGGTCCGGGCCGACTCTTTGACCAGAATCGACGGGGCCTTTTCCACCTGTCCGATAACAATCGGCTTCATCTTACCGATGGACGCGTCAGGCGCGTTGGGATAATCGGTGGCATTGATAAGATTGCCCACGGTCACATTTCCCCTGACGCTTGCGATATCCACCAGATCAAACGAGCAGGATGATTCGTTAAACTTGATCGGGTCTTCGATGCGGGCAACAAAAATCGGGGCGATATCGGATTCAGCTAACCCTTCAAACCATTGCGACACCGTGACCGTCGCCGACTCCGGGGGCCGGTCCTTAAAAACATAACTGAACGGTTGCTCCGGGCCGAACAACCGGGTGGGCAGATTGGTGATGGAAATGCCAAGATCCGCGACCGAGTTGGCGGAAAAATTCCCGGCGCTCACCAGCCGGTCCAGACCGCCGGTGCTTTCGATCACGGAATGCCAGTCGGTGCCGTTGATGGTCAGTTTTTTATTATCAGAATTGGAGCCCCGGTCGGTCAGGCGAAGGGTCAACTGGGGTAAAACGCCCATAGCCGGCCAGTCGATTTGCAATAACGTGACCGGCTGATTGACTTTCTTATCCTTTTCCGCTGTGAAATTAATTGTCAGATCGGTTCGCATGATTTATTGGTTGATCCACGCAAGTTTGTCTTCTATCGAGATTGGCCCGGTTTTGGTCCGGGCAATGATGTCGTCTTTGACCCGTTGCTCAAAAATTTTCGACAAGGCTTTCTGCCAGTCCGCCGTCTTTTTAAGGGCGTGGTAAAAATCCGCACGCACCGGGACGGGCTTTAAAAACGCCAGGTCCCCGTCCTTGTGGTAAACCCTGACAGGAAAAATAATACTGTCGCCCGATTCCTGAATAGACTCGACTTCCATCTGATACCGAAAATCATCCGGGCCTGCTTTTTCCCAGTCGATCATGGCGTTTCCTTTCTTAATTGAATGGTTCCCGAATACCGCCCCTCCACCACAAACTGAAAATCGAAATCGTTCATCCACCGGACGGTGTGCAGAACCCCGTTTCGATCTTCAAATTCAAAGGTGTTGAATGATTTTTTGACCGTATTGAAAAAACTGAGCGCATTGTCCCGGTCCGTGACGGTCAGGCGGACGAATTTCAATTGAAACTTTTCCCGTAGCGGTCCCTTATCCTGCACGTAAAGCGTTCCCCCCGCCGTCTCACCGGTCAACTGTTCCGGGTAATCCACAGGCTCCACAGCCGGGAAAACAGGTTGCTTTAACGCAACCCAGGTGGTTGTGGCCCCTGCCTTGGTGGGAAAATAAAAGCCAATGCCCATTTTTTTTCACCTTATTTTCTAATAGATTCTCCGGACATCCGGCTCCGGTCAGCCGCCCTGGATAGGCTTTCATTCCAATCCTTTAAAATCGCAAGGCTCTTCCATTCGATGAGGGAGAGGTGGTTTTTATCGAGGGGGTAACCTGCTTTTTGGAGCCATAAAAGCTCTTTAAGCCAGGCGACCCATTGGCCAAAAAGGGGAGAAAACCGACCGAGAATGGAACGTGCCGGGTGGTTTTGAATATTCCATTCCGAATCACAAGTTTCCTCTTCGACCCGGTCCAGAAATTTCCAGTACTCTACCTCCAGCCCCGGCACATCGTACTGAAGGTAGTCGATCAGTTTTTTAATGCATGGCTTTCAATGGCAACGCTTTCCCCTTCGAGATCCATAGCCGCGGCGATTTTCCACGAGGGATTGACATAATCCTTCCAGTTTTCCACTTCTGGGGTGAGGACCTCCTCTTTACCGCTGACCGGATGCACATAAGTGACGGTGTCCGGGTTGCCTGCATTATCTAAAGCCTCAAGGCCTATCAGCAGTTCATCCACAAAACGCAACCGGGATTGCATGGAATGATCCTCAATCTGGCCTCTGGACCTGAACTCATAGCGGTCCCCCAGGAACCGGATGTACTGGGCGGCGGTATAATCGCGAAGCACCAGGATGACCGTTCCCTGGCCGACCGGCACCTTCACCCGCCTTGTTTTTGGGTTTGCGCAAATTGGCATACGTTATCCTTTCACTCATTTTCCAGGCTGGCTTAATTTGGAAGCAAATAAGCCTTCAAATCAAATAACCTGTTTGTTCATTAATAACCTTAACGATTACCGAACCGTAAGTCGCGTCCTCCAATACCTGAAACTCGGCATTGACAATCACCTCCTGACCGTCGCGGGCTTTTTTTGCCTGCCGGTACACGACCTTAGGAAAAATCAAATCGATAGAAAAATTAAACGCCCCACTGCCGCCGGAAATCACTCCGCCGACCAAGGGGATGTTGAGAACGTATTGGGTTCCGTTAATGAGCCCTGTTTTGTGCGTGTCATCCTGCATTTCAAATTGGGCGGTGAGATCGTGCGTGAACCGGTCGCCCCGTTCGGCACGGCTGACGTGACCGGAGTTGTCGCCCATCTCGTAAACCGGAACGGCCTGATTATTCAGGGTCCAGGCAAAACTTTTAAGATCCCCTTTGAACGAGACAGGAGATCCGCCGACCGCCAAGTCCCCGGCCGCGACAGACCCGCTTAAGGCTCCGCCACGTGTGAACTCGACGTCCCCGTATCGCAGATACGATTCGGCAACCACGGGGGGCTTTCCAATAGCGCTGGCTTCTTCCTTCCCCATGCCTCCCAATCGGGCTTCGAGTTTCAAAAAATCGTTGCGTTCGCCTAAAACCCTCACAGACTGGGCGAAAATCCCGGGAAATCGTTTTTGGGCAATGCCGTCAAACTCAACCATCGTTAGGCTGGAAAGCGCGGCGTTGCCGACTTCCCTTCCTATCCAGTGACGCCGGACGGTCGGGTCATTGCCCGCATCGGGAGTCTGGGTCGTCACCTTGCCCATGACCGCGGCCAAAAAATACGCCACATTATGCGGCGTGGTCCGCTGGCGGTGGACGCCGTCCAGTTTCCAGTTGAGTATCTCGTGAGCCCCCGGTTCATGGAGCCCCGTGATCTCGTTTTCATCCGTTTCAGCCAGATTGATTTCAATATCCGTTGGTGGCCCCTCAAAGTTGAAGGCGGTATCGACCGTCGCGGGGGACCCGTAGGAGGTTTCTTTGGCAAGGGAGAACCCGCGCCAGCCGGTAGTGATTCGTTTCGTGGTCATGCTGATTACCTCAGGCGGAGGATCTCCGCTGGACAATGTTTTATAATCCCGTTAAAAACTCCAGATTTTCTGCCGCGTCCGCTACAAATTTGCGGTCATTTCTATCTCGGCCCGGGTGGTTGAGATGAAGTAAAAAAACTCTCCCCTTTTCAGCTGGTTTTCCGTGGTCGAAACCTGGCGCACAAATGCATCGACACCCAGGTCATTCAGCGAGCTTTTTTGTTTTTCCAAAACCCGTTCGATGTTTTGAATGAGGGACTGATGAGCCGTCATGCCGTTTTGCAAGGCGCGATCTCTGGAAACCGCCGCGAGTTCGCAAAACAGGGTTTCCCGGATCTCGTTGGTGGTCGAGAGCCTCTGCTGTTTGGGGCCGGCATTTGGAATGACGGCTATTGCCGGAAGATCCGCCTCGGAAAAAAACTGTGCGTCTTTTGGGTCCTGCAGGGAAAACCCGCGCCGGTGAATTTCAATGGTCTTGACGTTGACGGAGTTGCCAAGCCAGGCATCGGCGGACAGGGTGGAATGAATGGCGTTGGCCAAAGAGGTGTAGTCTGTCACTTGAGCGCCTCAAAAAATGGTAATGGGTTCAGGCAAGCGGACGGGATTTGGTTTATTGGCCTGTTGAAAAGCTGCAACCCGCAGAAAACCCATCGCACATTAATCCCGGGTCCAGCCTCAGTCTGAAAATTTACGGGCCAGGTTTTGCTGGAAATCTCTTTGGATATTTTGCAGCCCCTGTTCCACCGCCTGCCCCAGAACTTTGAAAGCAGGAGTCCCCGGATGATTCACTTTCTTCGCTGGGAAGGAAGCTCCCGGCCAGAACAGGGTGCTTTTGTCCTTGGCTTCAATCACATGCGGGCGACTGCCGAACTCGATGACCGCCGCCTGAGGATGGTTACTGGCAATCTTCCCCATCACCTGAAACGGGGTTTTGACCGCTTGGGCATGAATCGAATGCAAATAACGTCCTGTCCGGGAATTCGGTTTTCGCAATTCCGACCGAACCCGGTCCTTTGCAACCGTAACGGATTCAAAAAGGATGGCGTCCGCCGTTTCGCTGAACACCTCCTGCATCCCTTCCGCCAAATTGTTCTGGAAGTTTTGAACCCCGGTTAAATTTTTAAACTCTATTAAAATTGACATCTGCAAGTTTCCGTTCGACCAGCGTGACGCTGGACCCAAAATTAATGTGCAGCAGGTTAAAGTTTATTCAGGGTTCATAAGCGTAGCGTCAGGCCCAAGCTTCCTCCCCAGGTAATTGGGCGGGATTAAACCTTCACGATGCGGTAAGGCTCCCAAAGTGCTTTGACCGCCGGAGGAATCGCCAGCCGGTTGATCTCGGCCAATCCGGAGGTGGATTCATCGGACTCAAACAGTTTGGATTTATCGGCAAACAGGAATTTGATCCAAAACAGGATTCCCTGTTTGATGGAATCGGGAACATCCGATGCATTGCCGTAGCCTGCGACAAACTCAATTTCAACCGCATTGACCGGGCGCAAACCGGTCGGCCATTGCGCTCCCAGATTCAAAGCGATCCTGCCGGGGTTGGAAGCGCTGTCCACCAGGTAATTGGTAGCGTTAAAAGCGGTGGCGGTGTTGGCCGTGTCATAGGTTTTTAAAAGGGTGACGGATTGGAGCGGGGAGCGGGAAATTTCCAACTGTCGTTGATCGTGGTCAAAGTGACCGACCGGCAGTTCAAAATAACCCTCTCCGGGCGCATCCTTATTGCCCTTGCGGGGAAAACCATCCAACCACAGTGTCCAGGTCTGCGTTATCAGAGATCGCGCGGCCCAGGTTTCAAATCGCTGACGCACTGATGTAATGAGCGCATTAACAAACGCGTCGTCGTCCGTATCGGAGATTCTGAGATAGGATTTTGCCTCACTCAGGGTCACCGGCTCGGAAACAGGCGGGGTTTTCAATTGGTAGGCCATAAGATTTGGAGTTTCCAATATTAATTTTTAAATAGGAGGGAACTTATTTTCCCCACCCTCAATTCTTCACTGGTTTTTATTTTCCGGCGCGGCGCCGGAATTTTTCCTGCGGGGTTTTCGGCCCCGCTCCTGCACGGGCTTTCCCCATCCCTCCCGGACAAAAACCTCAGCCAGGCTGTCGGGCACATCGTATTGCTCTCCCCTGGCATAGGAACAAACGGTCATGCCATCGGGCGAGCCGGTTCGGGTTTCCAGCATTTTTATTCTCACCATTGCCTCCAAAGATTTTTCATGGGACACATCCTGCTTCGACATACCCCAAAGAGGTATGTCGAAGGGTTGTCCATAGATTCAAAATGGGATCAGGCCACTGGGGCGTGATGGGGGGCGCCGCGCATCATCATCGCCCCGTAAATGGCGCCTGTGGCTCCGTTGGACGTGACGAACACGCGAACATAGCGTTTCCCGCCTTTGTATCCAATCCGTTGCACCGCATTGGTACTGATACTCGCCAGGGTTCCGACCACATCCGCCGAAGCAACATCGGTGTAGGTTGCATCGTCATCGGACTCCTGTAACTTGGGCGTATGCGTGCCGTCCGTGAGGGCTCCGGAATAAATCACCGCCAGGGCGGCTTCGTATCCCTGCAAATCGACACCAGTTCCGGCCTGATTGGAATTGTGGGTTGCCGGATCAATGGATTTGACGGCGTCCACATTGTTTTTTAAATCTTGCATATTCAAAATCTCCAAAATTTTTAAGGTTCAGGAACCAGAATCCAGGAGGTTTTAATCTCCCGGATTCCGGATTCTTTATGCTGACGACCGATGAATTCTAAGATTATGCGGCCGTTTTCTGAATCACCAGGGCTTCGAAATCCGTCACGTCGCCGCCGGTTCGCTTGGTGGTGTAAAACAAAACAAAGGGTTTGGCGCTGAACGGATCGCGCAGGACGCGCACCCCCACCCGGTCCACAATGGTGTAGGCGCGATGAAAATCACCAAACGCCAGTGACAGGGAATTCGCGGCAACGGCGGGCATGTCTTCCATGCGCTCGATCGGATACCCCAGCAGGGTCTGCAGTTCACCCGCTTCCAGCGAGGGTTGCCAGAGGTATTGCCCGGAGGTGTCCTTGAGTTTGGAGATCACTTCCACACTGCCCCGGTTCATCAACCAGCGACCGTTTTTGAGGTAAGAACTTTTCAAGGCGTACACGAGAGAGCGCAGGCCATCGGCGGTGAGCGCCGAAGCGTTGCCTGAGTTCACCTGCTGAATCTGTCCCGGATTAGTCGTACCCGCAGGGAAGGTTAAAATTCCGCGCGGTTTGCCAACGCCATCGCCATTGATGAACGCGGCGTTTTCCAGACGGGCAAACTTGTCCGCCACTTTTCCTGCCAGCCAGTTCTCGACATCAATTCTGGAATCGTCCAGCAAAGTCTGCGTCGATTTTGGCATGGCGTAAAGCTCATGGACCGGAATGCTCAAGATGCCGATGGTGGGCGCATCCGTTTCCGGACGCGCACTTTCTTCGGTGGTCCAGGCGGCATTGGCTTCACTCAAATCGTTGGGGATTTCCAACGCGTCGCTGGAGATGGTTTCCACCGAAGCGACATTGCGCATGGGGGACGTTTCGAACACCTTGTTTACAATCATGTTCGACATCCCGGAAGTGACCCAGTACCCGCCGTTCGGGTCCTGCTCCGACGAAAGAAATTTGATTTCGTCGGGAGCCATTGCGGCCTCGCCTTTGCGCAGATATTTTTCCACTGCGGCCTTCTTTTTCTCGGCCATAGGATCAAACGCTTCCTGCTGGAATTCGAACCCAGGGCGGTTGAGCTGGGTCTGTATTCTTTCCAATCCCTGTTTGACATCGGTGAGATCTTGAATCTCGCTGGAAATGCGGTTGACCTGCTGTTCCAGAAGCGGATCGACCCGGCCGTTTTTTTCGAGGTCATTCAGGCGCTGATCGTTTTTGACCTTGTGCTCACTGAAGGCCTGATTCAACTCATCTACAAGTTGCTTGATTTCATTCATGTTTTTTTACTCCTGTGGGTGGGTGCTGGCTTGTCTTCGGAAGATTCGCCTTGCATAAAAGACAGCTTTAGTAGCGTTTCAAATTGGTTAACAGGGTTTTCATGGAGTGAATAAGGAAAGTCTCCATGAGATCGGCTCCTGACGTTTTGGAGTGGATTTCCGGCTCCGTCTGGCAAAGGAGTGACTTTAAATTGATGAGGGCGAGCCTTGTGCGGTCTTTGTCCAGGCCGATTTCCTGTCTTAGAAATTGATGCAGCAGATTCTGCCGGGCCTTGACGGTGGTCACACTGGCGTGCGGGTTCATGGGAAAGGTGACGACGCTGTACTCAAACAATTGAATTTCCTTGAGACGGCGGATCAGCGGATTTTTCGGGTCGGGTTCTTCCTTGATCGCGCGAAAGCCGATGGAAAGCCCGGTACGCCCCCCCACCTGCATCGCCATCTTCATTAGAGAATGGCGCTCGCGGGCCGTGCGGACATTAAAGTCCAAAAGCCCCTTCACCAGCAATCCACGGTCGTCTTCTTTGGCCTCCAGATTCCAGCCGATCTGCCGGGTGGGATCGTGGTGATCTAATATGGGAATCCGGCCCTGGCTCTCCCGAAGGGTTTTCCTAAACGATCCTTTTTCAATGATATCTCCGCCCAGATCCACGTCTCCAAAGGTGGAGGCGTAACCGGTGAATTCTCCGGATTCGCCTACCTGGTCGATTTTGAACGGAAAGGATTTAATTTCTCTCATTCTGATTTCCTCGTGTCTTGTGAAGGTAAATTCTGATTCCGGGATACCAAGGTGTCCCCTCCGGGAAGGTCGTCGAAACCCACCAGACGGCGTTTTTCATTGAGGGTCAGAAACTGACTGTCATTCGCCCGTTTCCACAAGGACTCTTGATCTTCGGACAAGGCTTCGATTTTGTCCTTGTTGTAATCCAGAAAAAGATCCTTGCCGAATCTAGGGGTGAGCAGGTTGTTGAATGCGTCGCGCAGGCGGTTCAAAGCCGGGCAGATAACTTCTGTGTATAAGGCTTTTCTACCTTCCTTGCGGTTCTGGTAAGTCGCCGGTTGCAGACCGATCAATTCTGGCGGCACGTTGTATATCTGGGCGATCTGCAGAGCGCTGAATTTGAGTCCCTCGATCCAGTCCATGTCTTTGGGAGAGACGCTGAGTTCTTTCCAATCCAGATCCTGCTCCAAAAGCAACGGTTCCCTGGCATTCCGGATGCCTTGCACCTGTTCGCGCATTTCCTTCTTCAAGCGACTGAATTGTTCGTCCGTCAACCTCTCTTTGGAAACAAGCGCCCCCGATGGCACGGCGGAGTTTTGCAATAACGCGGAATTCCATTTATCGCCGGCGTTCAATTTGTCGATGGCTAAAGCCGCGACCTGGATGGGAGACAAACCGTACCAATCGTCCAACGGATGAAACAGCTTGATATGCAAAACCCGGTCGCGCGAAAGAGCAACGGTTTGACCGCTCACGCGGTACTCATAGCCTGCAATCAGGCTCACCGGATGCGGAACCACTTTCATCCGGTCGGGCCGTAAGGCATACATCTCCCTGGGCACGAAACCTGTTTCCGGGTTTTTATGCGGTGAAGTCGCCCCCCCCTGGGGGCCGACCATTTCCAGGTAAGCGTTGCCTGAAACATAAAGCGTCCCGATCGCAGATTCGATGAACTCGAATTTTCCCTGTACGGGGTTAGGCCGCTCGATCAGGTCCAGCAGAGGATGGGTCAGAATTCTCTTTCGCCCGCCATCGGCAAGACGTTGATAAAGAAGCCAGTCCACTCCAGCCGCCGCACCGGCAATCTCCTTGACACACGCAAACACAACACTGTTTTTGGTGAAACCCTCTTTAGCCAAAGTAGCGTAATCGACGTTGGTCGAGATTCCCTGATCGAGCGGAAGAAACAATGTGAGCGCTCGGTTGATGGCGCTCTGTTTGGCGCCCATGTTTTTTATCCAGTGCAATATATTCATGTTGTTCCAGTGTGAATCACCTTTGCACCCCTTTCGATAACGCATGGAAAAGGCAAGCAAAAGTAATCGGGTGGGGGTTCAGGAAAAATAAAACGAAGTCTTTTGGCAGGTAACGAGAAATTTTTTAACTAAACGCTTCTTCTCTCCTTGAGGCGCTGACGTTCGTCTTCCAGCATACGGGCGAATTGCCGGGCGGTGGCCTGGTCGGGAACGAAGCCGCCGTTGATTTGAAAGGTGATGTTGTCGCCTCCCAGTTCACCCCGGCGGAATTGATCCGCCTGAGGCTTTGGGAGCACGGTTTCGCCCTGGTGTATTTGCGCCAGCATGTCGCGGGGAACAAAATTTATGCCGGACGCGAAGGAGGGAAGTTCAAACTGAGGCTCCAGATTCAACCCCAACGGGTTGTTAACGGTGGGGATGGGTCCCCCCGGGTTTTGACTGAAACCGTTGTCAAAATTCAGGGCGGACTGTTGCGCCGATTGTATCCTGGCAAAGGCCGCCTGACCGGATACCGAAACCGCCCTGAAGGCAGCCTCGGCGTTTCTTTTGAACTGTTCAAACGCTTTTCTGGAAGGCCCCGTCAAACGGTCTTCAAAATTGGCAACGACGGTGGCTTCGACTGTGTTGGCAATGGGCATGATTCGGTCTTTTCACATTAAGGGTTAAGAAGATTGTGGTGGGGACTGAAGGGTTTCTCAAAAATTTCAACCAGAAAAGCCGCTTTAACAATGGAGACAGCGGACAAAAGACTCAGAAAAATACTCATCTGTGTTCATCTGTAGTTACCCGATTCTTCTTATTCTGGGCCCGTTTTTGCCTGAGGCGATCAGACTGAACAACATCTCCATAGCATCGGGACCGTCGTCATGATCGGCTTTGGGGAAATACTTGAGTTGATCGAGAAGGATACGGTCCCTTCTGCTGAACCGGATCAACCGGTTTTTGATATGGGGTTGCAGTTTGGAAATTCGGAGCGTCTTATCCGTATGCGGCCGCACCCCTTGAACGGCCAGATAGATTCCCCGTTTCGCTCCTTCACGGATGACCTGATCTTTGAACAATTCCTGAAATTGCACCTCCTCGATCACGATTCGATCGAAACTAAATTGTTCGTGGTATTGAAACAGATCCTCCATGATGTGGTCGGGATGACGCTTTTTAATGTCCGCAGTGAGGACATCGATCACGCCGTTTTCCCGAACCGCCCCTACCAGAATGGCCGATGGGTCGGATTTTCTGGAAGCATGCCCCATCGAAGGATCAATGGCGCAATAAAATCCGTGATACTCCTGGTTGGACAATCTTTGGGCAACTTCATCCTCGTCATAGAAAGAAAACCAGTCTTCCTGGAACAAACAATCGTCCGGGTCGATCGGTTCATTTTGCTTTTCCGAATCAAAATAAGCCGGCCCGTCGGAAACCCGCATCTTCATGAGGTAATCGTAAGGCTCGACTTCAGGCCAGAGCACCTTTGTGCCTTCCAACATGGCGTCCTGATTTACCTCAAAAAATTGATCCGCTTTCTTTTCAGCATCTTCGTCCGCCGGATTGGAATATATGGATTCCCAACGTTCCCAGAGCGAAGAACTCGACCACTGAATCACCGCCTGCCATTTTCTGCCGCTCCATCCCGGTTGTTTGAGAAGCCTGGCTAACAGGGAGTCGTAATGAAGCAGGGTGCCGATGACCAGATAGACGGTGTATTGGCCGCCGATTTTCATGACGGCTTTAAAAAACCATTTTCGATCCTTTTCCCGCTGTTCCGGGGAGTCGACATTTTCGTCGTTCTCAAGATCATCGCAGATCACAAGATCCGGCCGTCGGCTTCCAAACCGGACTCCCCGTAAGCGTTTGCGTTTGCCCCAACAGGCGACCTTGACTCCGTTTCGCGTGAGAAATTTTCCAACTTTCCACGTCCGGCCTTCCCCGCAGGCGGATGAAAAATCTTCCCGCAACCGTTCATTGACCACAAGCTCGGCTTTGATGGATTCTAAAAACTCTTCCGCCTGTTCGGTGGTGTCGGAAATGACACCGATAAAACGCCGGTGCCGGGCCACAATGCACCAGAGCGGTAGAATCAGTGTGGTTAAGGTTGACTTGGCGTGCCCTCGAGGCGCGGCTTGAACCTCCCTCGCTCCAAACCCCGTGGATTCGGCCTGAAGAATTCTGCGGCCGAATTTTTCATACAGCTGGTCATGCATGGGAGATGGCTTTTCCGTAAGATGATGCGGAAAATACATCCGGGCGAAAAACGAAAAATCTGTTATGGCGCGTTCGATACGGTTTTGCTTTTGTTCGGGCGACTTCTCGCCGAAGGCGGTGACCGAGGTTTGGATGAGCTCTCTGATTTCATGAAAACTTTGCCTTGTTTTTCGTATTCCTGCCATTGGGTCCTGACTTTTTCACCCATATCTTCCAGATAATTCCCGACAATTTCCGCCGCCTCGGATTCGCCCTTCTCTATGAGGGTTTCTACGACACTTTTCAGGGCGGCAAGGAGCAAAGACTCCCGGTCTGTCGATCGGGCCTGGATCATGGTTTTTTCAATTTCGAGAATGCTCCGGATATAAGCGCAATACATCCGGTGGGCGCTCAAGTTGTTCGGGTCGGTTTTCAGTATTTCTTGGATAATGCCTTTACAGGTGATGACCTCCTTCAATATTTTTTCAATATCGTTTCGGATTTTCCCCGTGTCATTCGATTTTTTTGGGGCTTTTGGCATTGACCGCTCCAACAATTTTATGAACGGATTGACTGAGATCATTCAATTGATCAAAAATCCGGCTGATCAATCCTTCGGTTTTTCCCACCGCGAGATAAAACGCCTCTTTATCGACGTACTGCTCGAAAATATATTTTTGATCCATGCGCCGCTCCTTTTCTAAACCCCGTATCTCTCCTTCCAGTGCGCCGATCTTATTTTTCAAATCTTTTAATTCGGCGTTGGTTCCATTAGCCATCCATTTAAGGAACCAGGCAATGATTCCTATTATGATGGCGAGAAAAAAAGTGAGATAAGGCGTGATGGCGCGAAAAATTTCAACCGTCATGGCAAGTCTCTCCCTGAAAAAGAAGAAACCCCCAAGGGACCGACGGTCGCGGTTTTCTTTTTCAGCAGGACCTCCACATGCTCAGGTTCGGCCAGCACCCTGTAATACCCGGTCCTGGGAACGATCAGTTGTCTTGGGTCATATGGGTCCTGACAAGCCACAGGATTGCCAGCAAACTCGACCACGGTCCAAAAAGACCGGTAGTCTGCCAATCCATCACGATCACAATCGTGCTGGGAAACCATCTGACCGTTTGCGGTACGATCAAATTCCAACACATTTGAAAACGCCTTTAAGGGAGCGCAGGGTTCGCTGAATCCTTGCTTTTCCATGCCAAAAAGCAGACAGCCTGCGAGAAAAATTCCCCACGCAAACATTCTTATGGAAAACATGGAAGACCATTTATGTTTTAAACCCCTCACCTCAAATTGCCGGCAATGCCTGCGCGCAGGGTTCCAAGGCCCGTAGCTTCTATCAGGGTAACCACGTGCTCGCTCATGATAAATTCCTGCAGGGTGGTTTCCCCGGCCAGCATTTGCAGTAACGTCACCGCCACCATCAACCCGGAAACGATGTATGTTTTTTTGCCTTTCAACCATTTCATTTCGATAACCTCTTTTTCAATAAAGCCAAATCAGGGGTTGCGGCTTCAGAGGGTCCAGGTCAACGTGAACAAACTCCTGTCCCATACCGATTCTCTGGAATCCTTCGGCCATCAAAATCTTTAGTAAAAGATATCTCGATAAACTGTTGGCGCACCGAAGGTCCGCCGCCAGACCCTTTAAATGAGAACTGGAAGGAGAACCGCCGACGGAAAGGTTATGAGCCTCGCAACGGCAACCGGAGTGAACGGTTATAGGTCCAAATTTCTCACGGACCTTTTGAAGACGCTCGACAAACGCGACTTGCACCCGATCGAATTCGCATCCACAGGAGCATTCGAATTCCCACCTGGAAAAATGTTTTGTCAGATCGCCCATCAGCACCATGGAAAATAAATGAGTTCGGAAGGAAAGAGGAAACAAACGATAAAGTTTGTTTCCTCTTTGCAGGAAGGAAATCCCTAAGCGCGTTTGGGAGGGGTAGACGTTTATCTTTTATTAAAAAAATACAGATTAACAACGAAGGAGATTTAAATTTCCCTTTTTTAGAGGCCGGAATCCCTTATGAGAGCTGGCTTTCGGACCTCTCACTCATTATGCAAACAGGCAAGGTAGAGATAGCGTAACTCTTTTTAACTAAAAGGCTCCGTATAAATTTAAAACAAGGAAATGAAAAAAAGAAACGGCAAAAATGAAACGGGAGAGGGGAAAAATTTTACGGAAGAAATTTTATAAAATTTTTTTAGAAAAAACACTTCTGTATATTTTAGAGTTAGAGACAAAGTAATTTTGTGATCGTTTTAGAGGTTGATTTTAAATTTTTCATATTATATCGTACCCACTTCTTTCCTCACAAAACTCAAATAAAATTTAGACTCACTGGGAATTTATGACCTCTAAGGAAATTCTATGGCAACAGTGTTTGAAAGAAATTGAAGCTCAAATACTGCCTGAGAATTATTCAACATTATTCAGCCCGACCTATCCATACGATTTAAAAAGCGATTTCCTCACCGTTGCGGTTCCCAGCAATTTTTACAAGAAATGCCTTGAGGAGAATTATCAGGACTTGATTGAATCGACACTCGAATCCCTCATGAAAAAGAAAACCGGGGTCGATTTTTTTGTGACGGAAAAATCTATAGAAAAAACCCCCGCCCAGGAAGGCAACGACAAAAGCAACGGCAACGGTTCAAAGACCGATGCACAAAAAACCGAAGACTCAAAAGATATCAGGGACCGGTCGGTTCAAGCCGCTTTGAATCCGAAACACACGTTTTCAAGCTTTGTGGTGGGTTCGAGCAATCAATTCGCTCACGCCGCAGCGCTTGCTGTCGCTAAAAACCCGGCGATGGCCTACAACCCTCTATTCATTTACGGTTCCGTCGGATTGGGCAAAACCCATCTTCTTCATGCCATCGGCCACCAGATTCTTGTAAACGACCCTGAAGCCCGGGTGCGTTATCTTTCTGCCGAAAGTTTCACCATCGATTTGATCGAATCCCTGAAGCGGGATGAAATGCCGCATTTTCGGAGACGGTATCGACCGTTGGATGTTCTTCTCATCGATGACATTCAATTCCTGATTGGCAAGGAAAAAACTCAGGAGGAATTCTTTTATACCTTCAACACGTTGTACGAGTCCCACAAGCAGATTGTTATTTCCAGCGATAAGTATCCGAAAGACATTCAGAATATCGAGGAAAGGCTGAGATCAAGGTTCGAATCCGGCCTGGTCGCGGATATCAATCCTCCGGATGTCGAAATGAAGGTCGCGATCCTCTATAAAAAAGCCGAATTCCACAAGAAGACCATTCCACATGACGTCGCCCTGTTCATCGCAAGCAATATCAAATCCAATATAAGGGAGCTTGAAGGGCTGTTGCTAAGAATCATCGCCTACGCCTCTTTCACGCACAAGGAAATTTCCTTAAGTCTTGCCAAAGGTGTCTTAAAGGAATTTGTCTACGACAAAACCCGGAACTTCACCGTTCCGAATATACAAAAAATCGCCGCTTCGTATTTCAACCTTAAAGTCTCCGATTTGAAATCGAAAAACCGTTCCCAGAAAATTTCATTTCCCCGTCAGATCGCCATGTATATTTGCCGGGAATTCACCAAATCCTCCCTTCCGGATATCGGAAAACAATTCGGCGGCAAAGATCACACCACCGTCATTTTCTCTCACAAAAAAATCACCAAGCTCGTTAAAGAAAACAACCAATTGTCGAAAAATATCGATGAAATAATTGAGCAGATTGAAGGTGAATAAATTGTTCATAACCTGTAGAAAAAGTGTAAGTAATCCCGCAAAAATAAGGTATAATGGAACCACATAAAGTTACTCCTGCCCACACCTGAATAACAGCAAAGTTGATAACATATTATTCCACATATAGAATGTTAAAATTCAATATGTTAGGGCGGTTCTTCACATATTGACAGCCCCTACTACTTCTACAAGGTAGTTACTCTTTTATTTCTTAGAATATTATAAATGAAACAAGCCCAAGAACCGATCTACGATTCCTCAAATATAAAAATCCTGGAAGGGTTGGAAGCTGTCCGAAAACGACCGGCCATGTACATTGGCGGGACCGGAATCGCCGGGCTCCATCACCTCGTTTTTGAATTGGTGGACAACAGTGTGGATGAAGCCATCGGGGGCTACTGTACTGAAGTCGAGGTCGTCATCCATCTGGATAACAGCGTGACCGTGTCAGACGATGGCCGGGGAATTCCTGTGGATCTTCACACCGATCGAAATATATCCGCCGCTGAGGTGGTGATGACGGTGCTTCATGCGGGTGGTAAATTCGATAAGGATTCCTATAAAGTTTCCGCCGGGTTACACGGAGTCGGAGTTTCTGTCGTCAATGCTCTATCTGAAACACTTTGTCTGGAAATCAAGCGTGAAGGCGCCATTTATTCGCAAAAGTATGAAATAGGAAAACCTGTCACTAAACTTGAGGTCATTGGGAAAGCCAGTACTACTGGGACTAAGATCGACTTTCAGCCGGATCCGACTATTTTTGAGGAAGTGAC
>JAJDAZ010000052.1 GCA_029261595.1 Nitrospinaceae bacterium
GACCGAAAGGACGCGCATGTCGGTTTTGGAAGATAAATTCTCTAAGAAATTTGAAGAAGTCGCTGGCAAGCCCAAAAACCGCGGGGCCTATTATCAGGAAGACGCCGTTGAAAAAGGCATGGCCCTGGTGGAGTCCAAATACAAGGACATGAAGCTCTACTGGCTTGTGGATACCGAGGAAGACCGGGTCTACAGCGCCAAGTTTTTCGCTTATGGCGGCAAAGTCTCGATCGCGGTCGGAGAGACCTTGTGTTCCCTGGTGAAAGGGTTGACCATTCAGGAGGCTTGTTCCCTTCAGGGAAGCGATGTCGAGAATCACCTCCGGGACGAACCGGAAGTGCCTGCGGTGCCGGAATCCAAAATGTTTGCGTTTGGCGCGGTGGAAGAATTGTTGAAGATCATCAGGGACGATTACACGGGGGCCAAAGCGTTGGCACTGGCAAACGCCGCCGCTAAAAAACAGGACAAACCCAAAAAATCACTCGCTGAATTGTCGATGGCCGAGCAGGCCTGGATGGGGTTGAGCGTTGAAGATCAGAAAACCCAGGTCAATCTGGTGCTCGATGAAAAAATCCGCCCTGCTTTAATGGCCGATGGCGGAAATGTCGAGGTTCTGGACGTGGTGGATGGCGAAAAAATAATGATCCAGTACCAGGGAGCCTGCGGAAGTTGCGGCTCCTCGCTTGGCGCCACGCTTTCTTTTATGGAACAGGCTTTGCGCAGTGAGATTTATAACGAGCTCATTGTTGTTCCCAATATGTAGTTCCAAATTCCTATACGGAGTTCTTTTATAATGAAGACCACGGAAAATACTGTGTCCGATGTTTTAGAGGACAAAAAATATAAATACGGATTCAAGACCCTGATTGAATCGGACACTTTTGCCAAGGGGCTGAACGAGGACGTTGTCCGCGCGATTTCCAAGAAAAAGAATGAGCCGCAATTCATGCTGGATTTCAGGCTCAAGGCCTATGCAAAATGGCTGACCATGAAACCACCGCAGTGGCCGAACGTGCATTATCCTCCGGTCGACTTTCAGGATCTTTCTTACTATTCAGCGCCTAAGCCCAAGAAAAAGCTGGAGAGCCTGGATGAAGTGGACCCTGAACTTTTGCGCACGTTTGAGAAGCTGGGAATTCCGCTCGATGAACAGAAAAAACTGTCCAATGTGGCGGTGGACGCGGTGTTCGACAGCGTGAGCGTGGCGACGACACATAAGAAAAAACTGATGGAAGTCGGCATCATATTCTGTCCCATTTCCGAAGCCATTCAGGAATATCCGGAACTGATCGAGGAATACATGGGTTCCGTGGTTCCAGTGGGCGACAATTTTTACGCCGCTTTGAACAGTGCTGTCTTTACCGACGGCTCGTTTGTTTACATTCCCCCGGATACCATCAGCCCGATGGAACTTTCAACTTACTTTCGTATTAATACGGAAGAGACCGGGCAGTTTGAGCGCACCCTGATCATCTGCGCCGATAACAGTTATGTGTCTTATCTGGAAGGTTGCACCGCGCCGCAGTTCGACACCAATCAGCTGCACGCCGCTGTGGTCGAACTGGTGACGATGGACAACGCCGAGATCAAATACAGCACGGTGCAGAACTGGTATGCAGGAGACATGGAAACGGGTAAAGGCGGCATATATAATTTTGTGACCAAGCGTGGAAAATGCGTGGGCGACAATTCCAAAATCTCCTGGACCCAGGTCGAAACCGGGTCGGCGATCACCTGGAAATACCCGAGTTGTATCCTGATGGGAGACAATTCCGTAGGCGAGTTCTACTCGGTGGCGTTGACCAACGGATACATGCAGGCCGATACGGGAACCAAGATGATCCACATCGGCAAGAACACACGCTCCAGCATCATTTCAAAAGGCATCTCGGCGGACCATTCCAGCAACAGTTACCGGGGCCAGGTCAAGGTGAACAAGGGCGCCGCCAATGCCAGGAATTACAGTCAGTGCGACAGCATGCTGGTGGGGGACAAATGTAGCGCCCACACCTTTCCTTATATAGAATCGGCCAACAGTTCCGTTCAACTGGAGCATGAGGCGTCTACCTCCAAAATCAGCGAGGAACAGCTGTTCTATTTTGAGCAGAGGGGGATTTCCAGGGAAAATGCCATCACCGCTGTTATTAACGGGTTTTGCAAAGAAGTCTTCAAACAGTTGCCGATGGAATTTGCCGTGGAAGCGCAGAAACTGCTGACCTTGAAACTGGAAAACAGCGTCGGTTGATTCCCACAAGTGGGTTTCATACCCCGTAGCTTGATACGGCGTTTAAATGAAAATCTTTGTCGGATACCCTGTCCCCTTGCGGCAGCGTCAGTTGTTTGCGGAAATTTTCCGGTTAACCAACGATAAAGTTTGCTCTCAATTCCCCGTTGCTTTTGATGGGGATTGTTTGTTTTAAAAACATGAAGATAGAGGTAAAACTGAATGCTTGAGGTTAAAGATCTACGGGCCGGATTCGAAGGCTCTGAAATAATAAAAGGAATCTCCCTTTCAATAAAAGCAGGAGAAGTCCATGCCATCATGGGACCCAACGGGTCCGGGAAAAGCACGCTGGCTAAAGTATTGGCCGGGCATCCCTCTTACGAGGTGACGGGCGGTGAAGTGATTTATAATGGAGAGAACCTTCTGGAGATCGAGCCTGAACAACGGGCCTTGAAGGGAATATTTATGGGGTTTCAATATCCCGTGGAAATTCCCGGCGTGAACAACGCGGAATTTTTGCGCATGGCCTACAACGCCAGGCAAATTAATGAAGGCAAAGAAGAACTCGATCCTCTCGATTTTGACGACATCCTCACGGAAAAAATGAAGATGTTGAGCATGGAGAAAAAGTACCGCGAACGCAACCTGAACGATGGATTTTCCGGCGGCGAGAAAAAGAAAAACGAAATCCTGCAGATGGCCATCCTGCAACCCAAACTCGCTGTGTTGGATGAAACCGATTCGGGGCTTGATATCGACGCTTTGCGCGTGGTGTCGGACGGGGTGAACAAAATTAAAAGTGCGGACAACGCGCTCATTCTGATCACCCATTATCAAAGGTTGCTGGAATACATCCAGCCGGATTACGTGCATGTGCTGAGTCAGGGAATCATCGTCAAGTCGGGTGAGAAAGATCTGGCTCTGGAGCTGGAAGCCCAGGGTTACGACTGGCTCACTCCCACGAATTAGGAGGGGGCATGACGACGACACTTGTGGATGCAAGCGATCAGGCGGAATCTGCCCTTCTGAATCTGCATAAAAAGTTTATGAGCGGGAACCGTCCTCCGGAGGCTCTTGTTCCGCTCAACGAAGCCGCGATTCAGCGCTTCGAACTTTTAAAATTCCCGCATAGAAAGCATGAAATGTACACCTTCGTGAACACGAAGGAATTGGTTTCGACCGTGTTTAATTTGCCGGGCGAGACGGTGGTTTCCAAAGACTTCATCAAAAGCCATGTCTATCCGGAATGTGAATCGAGTTATCTGGTCGTGGTCGATGGAATATTAAATGAAGACCTTTCCGATAATTCCGCAATTCAATCCTCCATCAATCTGGTTCCGCTGAAAGACGCGGTGGACCAGCCGGAAATCAAAGAGTATCTGGCCGATACGATTGAAAAGGAGAACGATGTTTTTTCTGCGATCAACACCGCGTTTATCAGCCAGGGGACGTTGATCGATGTTGCGGCGAAAAAGCAAGTTGAAGCTCCGTTGCAAATTCTTCATGTCTCGACAGGGTCCGCCTCCGGGAATGTGACCTCACATCCGAGAATTCTTGTCAGGTTGGGCGAGTTGGCGGAATTTAAAATGATCGTCAAATACGTCGGCGTTCAGGGAAATTATTTTGTCAATTCGGTGATGGACATTCTGGTGGGCGAGCAGGCGGGCGTCACTTTTTCCCAGGTGCAGGAAGACGCAACAGATGCCTGGCACTATTCCAAAACACGTGTTCAGCAGGGGCGCAACAGCCGAGTCAAGGCGGTCAACGCGTTTTTTGGAAATAAAATAACCCGTCATCATTTTGAAGCGCACTTGAAGGATGTGGGGGCAGAGTTGTTGTTGAACAGCGTGAGCATTTTGAACGATGCCGAACAGGTGCATCATTTTGTACGCATTCACCATGAAGCGCCGCACACCAACAGCACGCAGAACTTTAAAAATATCGTCAACGACAAAAGCCGGTCCAGTGTGGATGGAACCGTCATCGTTAATCAGGGCGCCCAGCAAATCTTTTCCGATCAGCTCATCAACAATCTCATGCTTTCCGATAACGCCCATGCGGACAACAAACCCAATTTGATGATTTTTGCGGATGATGTCAAGTGCACGCACGGCGCGACGGTGGGCCAACTCGATGAAAATCAGTTGTTCTATCTGAAGACCCGGGGGCTTTCGGAAAAAGTGGCAAAGGAATTGCTGACCAAAAGTTTTGCTGAAAGCATCGTCCAGACCATCGATTTCCCTGGAGTTGTGGATTACCTTGAAAACACTCTTTTGAAGAAACTGGAGGCCTGACATGCTTGATTCGAATACGGGTTTGTCAGACAAGTCCGCGATTGACATAGAAAAAATTCGCCGGGACTTTCCCGTTTTATCGCAAACGGTCCATGGCAAACCTCTGGTCTATCTGGACAATGGCGCAACCACTCACAAGCCCCAATGCGTGATCGAAAGGGTGCGGAAGTTCGACGCCGAGGAATACGGAACGGTCCGACGCGGTTCTTATAAAATGAGCGAGCAGGCGACCCTGCGTTATGAAGAAGCGCGGCAAAAGGTGGCGGAATTTTTCGGCACGCCCGACCGTAAGGAAATCGTCTTCACCAGCGGAACCACGCAGGCGATCAATCTGGTCGCTTACAGTTACGGAAGAAAATTTGTCAATTCAGGCGATGAGATCATCATTTCCAATATCGAGCACCACGCCAACACGGTTCCCTGGCAGGTTTTGTGCGAGGAAAAAGGCGCGAAACTCAAGGTCATTCCGGTCAACGACGACGGCGAACTGGTCATGGAGGAATACGAGAAACTGTTGAGCGATAAAACCCGGATTGTTGCCGTGAATCATATTTCCAACGCCCTGGGCACGATCAACCCGGTCAAGGAGATTATCAGGAAGGGACATGAAGCGGGAGCCAAAGTATTGATCGACGGAGCGCAAAGTTCACCGCACATGAAGGTCGACGTGAAGGATCTCGATTGTGATTTTTATACCTTCTCCGGGCACAAGATGTACGCCCCCAGCGGAATCGGCGGATTGTACGGAAAAATGGATGTCTGGGAATCAATGGTGCCTTATGTGACCGGCGGGGATATGATCATGCAGGTCACGCTGGAGAAAACCACCTACGCCAAACCGCCGGCCCGGTTCGAAGCGGGAACGCCTCCCATCACGCAGGTGATTGGCATGGGAGCCGCCATCGATTACATCACCGGAATCGGGATGGACAATATTTTCGAATACGAAACAAGTCTGCTGGAATATGGCACCGGGTTGCTGCAGGAAATCGACGGGCTTCGGATCATCGGCAACGCCAAAGAAAAAGCCAGTATCATTTCCTTTGTGTTGGATGCGGCCCATCCGCACGATGTGGGGTCGATGCTCGATCAGGACGGCATCGCGGTCCGTGGGGGGCATCATTGCGCCCAGCCCACGATGATCCGCTTTGGTGTGCCGGCGACCACGCGAGCCTCCATGACGTTTTATAATAAACATGAAGAACTGGATGTGTTGGCTGAAAGTATTCGAAAAGTTATTAAATTATTTTCGTGATTGTTCGCTGAAGGGGTAAAAGTTAAATGTCTTACGACAACGAGTTGTACCAGCAAGTCATTCTGGACCACAATCGCAATCCTAAAAATTTCCGTGAAATCAAAAACGCGACCCACCATTGCCACGGGATAAATCCCCTGTGCGGCGATGATATGACGGTCTATATGGATGTGGATTCCGAGCAGGGCGTCATTCGGGATATCAGTTTTGTCGGCACCGGATGCGCGATCTCCAAAGCCAGTTCTTCCTTAATGACGGCTTACTTGAAGGGCAAGACGCTGGATGAAACCAGAATCATTTTTGATGAATTTCATAAAATGGTATTGGGTGAAATGGACCCGGAAAAACAGGAGCATCATCTGGGAAAATTGAAACTGTTTAGAGGAATCAGGGAATATCCTTCCAGAACCAAATGCGCGAGTCTCGCCTGGCACACGATGATCGGTGCTTTGGATAAAAAATCGGAGGAAATCAGTACGGAATAAACCCTGCCAGCAAGGATCTCTCTTATATACTCTCAATCAGGTCCAGTTATGGCCCTCGAAACTTTTCAAAGTAAGCTTGATATTTCTACCCGCCCGGGAGACCTGGTCAAAAAACTTTCCGACGATACCCTGATCTGCACCGCCTGCGGCCACCTTTGTAAATTACGTCCCGGTCAGCGGGGAATATGCAAAGTCCGGTTCAACGAGGGCGGTGTTCTTCGCGTTCCTTTTAATTATGCCGCTGGCGTTCATAACGACCCGATCGAGAAGAAACCTTTTTTTCACGCATTGCCCGGCAGTCTGGCCATGAGTTTTGGAATGCTGGGGTGTGATTTTCATTGCGCCTATTGCCAGAACTGGTTCACCTCGCAAACCCTGAGAGACGACGCCTCCACACAAAACTTCACCTCCATCACCGCCGGTGAACTATGTGACCTTGCCCAACGGCATGGCGCAAGGACGATAGTTTCTACTTACAACGAGCCGTTGATCACCAGTGAGTGGGCGGTCGAGGTTTTTAAGGAAGCCCGCGCCCGCGGGTTGCTGACGGGGTACGTGTCCAACGGGCATGGGACACCAGAGGTATTGGCCTATATTGAACCCTGGATCGACCTGTATAAAATCGACCTGAAATCCTTTTCCGCGAAAAACTATCGGCGGCTGGGCGGCAATCTCGATAAAGTGTTGGAGACCATTCGCCAGGTCCATGCGATGGGATTCTGGACCGAGATCGTGACCCTGGTGGTTCCCGGTTATAATGACACTGATGAAGAACTGGTTCAAATGGCCGAATTTATCGCGGACGTCTCGGTGGATATTCCCTGGCATGTGACGGGGTTTTTCCCAACTTACAAGATGAACGACCGGGGGTCGACTCCTTCCAAAACGTTACTGCGGGCAAGGCAGCTTGGATTGGACTCCGGCTTGAAGTTTGTGTATTCCGGCAACCGCGCAGGTCAGGTGGATAACACGGAAAATACCTTTTGCCCAAAATGCGGCGGGGTTGTCATTGAGCGGCACGGACATCGGGTTCTATATAATAGGATGGATAACGGAGCCTGCCCTGAATGCTGTGAGGCTATTCCAGGAAGGTGGGAATAGAATGACTTTCGGATAATCATAGTATTTTGAATAGGCGATATTTAAGGAGAAACCCCATTGTTTAAAGGAAGCTGTTGTTGTGGAGACGTGACGTATGAAATCATAGGCGAACCAGTTATCGGCGCTCATTGTCATTGTATTGATTGCCAAAAGAGAAGTGGGGCAGGGCACACAACAGGTGCGATGTTTTTGGAAGAAAATTTTAAAATTAAAGGCACCCTTTCTAAATACGATCAAATTACAGACGGTGGGAAAAAGACCACTCATTTTTTTTGCACTAATTGTGGGAGTCAGCTGTTCGGGAAGAATGCAGTGACGGTTGGATTTATGACCGTATCTGCTGGAACATTGGAAGATCCTAATTTAATCGAACCACAAGTTGCGGTTTTTGCTAAATTTAAAAACCATTGGGATATGATGGACAGTTCGTTGGAAACTTTTGAAGGCATGCCCGATTGGAAACCGAAGCTCGGTGTCTGAACCAAGAAAATTCCAGATCAGTTCGCCAAATCATGTGAGTAAATTTTGGTAGAGGGATATCGACGCCCTATTGGGATCTTTACTGGACAATCATCAATTCTCCAAAAGTTTCCTGGATTCAATGGAGCCAAAATGAATAATACTCAAATCAGCGGATGGATGGTTTTGCTTTTTTTAATGGCCGCAATATTATTTGCCGGAGCGCCGTTTGAAGCCGCGGCGGCGCCGGGAAAAAAGAAACCCGCCGTTTCAAAAAATGAAGGAGTGGTGGAAGGGTTTCGATCTGCCCGTTTTGGCATGACGGAGAAAGAGGTTTATAAAGCCATTTATAAAGACTTTCGCGTATCGAAAAAAAATGTCGAACGGCAGGTTCACCCAACCGAACAAACCGTCAATCTTGGAATCCTGCTGGACAACCTTCTTCCTAAGTCCGGTCCTGCGCGGGCTTATTATGTTTTTGGCTACAAGTCCCGGCGGTTGATTCAGGTGAATATCATCTGGGGCAGGCCTGTTGTGGTGAAGCCCGATGCCGAGCGGGTGGTGCGCCTGGCCAATCAACTCCGGGAGCATTTTTCCGCACAGGTTTATAGAAAAGAGGGATTGACGGTGAATCAGTCTCTAGGAGAAGACACAATCCTGGTCTTTCGTGGAACCGACAAAAAAGGGCGAATGGTTCTTCTTTTGTTAGCCAACCCGCAAAGGCCGGGTTTCCCCGCCAATCAGGACATCGTTCTCAAACTATCATATATTCAGCAACCGGAAAATCCGGATATTTTTAAAATCGGGAAGAAAGAGTTTTAGGCGTTTTCCTTTAATTTCCCCCGTCCGAAATATTAATCGCTTGATGTCTGGAAACCGGGCGATTAGAATCTCAGGGAATTCCTTTAACTCAGACGTCATTTTTCCAAGGAGAGAAAATTGAAAAATAAAATCCAGGTCGGGAAAGCCCTGGGCCGTGTCCCCAGTGGTTTGTATGTGATCACAGCAAAGTGTGACGATAAGGAAGACGCGGTTCTTGCCAGCTGGGTCAATCAGTGTTCTTTCGACCCACCCGCGGTTTCCATTGTGCTGGGCACTGTCCGGTCGGCTCGTTTGTTGGTGGAGGGGTCGAACGCGTTCACCATCAACGTGCTGGGAAAGGACGACAATGCCCTTCTCAAACATTTCAGCAGACCGCCTGAAGACGATATGTTCAAAGGCGTCAAAACCAAACGGGGGGCGCACGGCATCCGGGTGTTGAGCGACGCCGTCTCCTATCTGGAATGCGAAGTCGTCAATTCCGTTTTTTCAGGCGACCATGTTATCTATATCGGGGAAATCGTCGGCGGCAAAATGCTCAAGGGGGGCGATCCCTATATTCACACTAGGAGCAGCGGATTCAATTATTGATCCAGTCCCAGCATGAGCAGTAAATCGGTGCGGGTGACCACCAGGTAGGCGAGCATGCATAAAAAGGCGATGATGGATACGATGAAAATGGCCAGTTTGATCAGGCGCTTCGGGTCGGTGTGGTAATATTCCTTGACGTCCTCGGCAAAACTTTCTATGACACTTTCGTCCGGGTGCTTTTTGTAAGACTTGTCGATCGCATCCCGTCCGTAAATGATGCCGAAGATGATCGCGATGATCATTATTTCAATGGCGCCGATCATGAGTTATCGTCCATTTTGGCTGATAATTTGAAAATGCGTATTTCCGTCAAGCCCTGGGTTCCTGTCCCGTATCAGTTTTTTTTGAGGTTCCTCGTCGCCGGCATTTTTGGCGCATCGGAATCCGTAATCGTCCATCCGGGTATCCGGGTGGCTGTTGTTGCGAAATGACGAATATATAAACCCGCCCAGGTCACGCCAGGAACCTCCCCTGAGCGACCTGAACTCGCCTCCGATGGGTCCCTGTGGGTTTTCATATTCGGCGGAATCGTCATAATACTCTCGATCATACCAATCGTCCACCCATTCTTTTACATTCCCCGCCATGTTGTGTAGTCCAAAAGGGCTTTTTCCTGCTGGAAGCGCTTGGACCGGAACCATCACGCGATGGGCGATTTCCTTCGTCCAGGTTTGGAAGTAACGGCTGAGTTCGGGCGTGGGGGCGTTGTTCCCCCAGGGGAAAATTCGCTTGTCTGAACCGCGTGCGGCTTTTTCCCATTCCGCTTCGGTGGGCAGGCGTTTTCCCATCCAGCGGCAATAGGCCACAGCGCCTTTCCAGTTCACGTTGTTGATGGGCATGTCATCCAGATCGGGTCTTGCCTGAAACTGTCCATTGTAAAACAACATTCCGTATTTATTGTCGAGATAATAGCCTTTGGTGTTATTGACGGTATTCAAAAATTCTGCATAGTCTTTGGCGTTCACCTCGTAGGTGTCGATGAAAAACATATCGAGATATACCTTATGCTCCGGGGTCTCATCGGGTCCGGTCTGGTTCGAACCCATGGTGAAAAAACCCGAAGGAATCAACGCCATGCCTTTTGGCGCTTCTTTGCTTTCATCTATGGCTTTTCGAAAGGTATGGCTTTGCAAAAGCGAGCGGGCTTCTTCAGCAAATTCTCCGGACGGATTTTTTTCCAGATAATGTTCAAGCAGGGGATTGGCGCTTTCGATCTGCCCGGATTCAAAAAATATCCAACCGCTGAAAAACTCCAGCTCCGGCCGGTTTTTAAATTTTCGGGTGGCGTCTTGAATATCCTTCACCATGTCCACGGCCACGCTCTGGTCTTTACTTTGGAGGGCCTTTCGATACCATTTTCGGGCTTCGGAAAACGACTTGCTCAACAGGGCGTAAAACCCCAGGTTCATTTGTCCCAGGACGACCAGATTTTTCTTTCCCTGGGCTACTTTCAACCCCCGTTTGGTCCAGGCCGAGGCCATCTTGATCTCGTCTTTTCGGTAATGGGTCCACCCCAGTTGAATATAGGCCTGCAGAAGGTTGGGATGATGTTCTATGAGATACCGGTACAGCTCAATGGCTTGGTCGAAGTCTTCCATTCGGTAAAAGGTTTCCGCCAGCGGCTGTAGGACTTCCGCTTTGCCCGGATATTGGTTTCTTAAGCCCTTGAAGGTCGCCAGAGCCAACGGGTGTTGTCCCATCCGTAAATAGATCCTGCCGATGGCGATCCGTGCCTGAAAATTCCGGGGATCGATTTCTGTGAGTTTGTTTAGATGGAGGAGGGCGCCGAAATATTGCCGCCTGGCCATGAACAAATTCACCAGCGCCCGATGACCGGGGCCATAAAACCCGTCGATTTGAACAACCTGCAAAAATGCCTCGATCGCTTTGTCGGTCTGGCTGGATTGTTTATAAGCCAGGCCCAGGTTGTACAGGGTGGACAGATCGTTGGGGTCGGTTTTTAATGCCAGTTGATAATGCCCGATGGCCTTTTTCATCTGCCCGGTTTCAGAGTAGATATTCGCGAGGTTGTTGTGGGCTTCTATGGACCCGGTATTGATGCGGGTCGAAAGGTCCAAATAGAATATGGCACTTTCGGTCTGTTGGCTTTTGTAATAGACCATGCCTACGTTGGAAAAATAAGAGCCCAGGGTGGATTTTTTCCCGATATTCTGCATGAAAAATCCCGAGCCCGGGTCTTTCTTCAAACCAAATCGCTTTTGATAAAAACTGTCTGGAAACGACACTCCCCCCTCGGTGGCCTCAATATTGATGCGCGTGTTGCCGGATACGTATCGAACCAGAAAATGATTTGGCAGGGGCACCCCGAATAACGGGACATTCAGACGGTCTGCAATGATGAGGTAGAGCAGAGAGAGGTTCATGCAATAGCCCCGCTTGCTTTCGAGCATTCCGTGAACGAACAATTCCGCAGGGTCGAGGGGAATTCCCTGGGCATCGACCCGGTCGGTGTAGCGGTAACCCGCTTTCTGATGAATGGTTTCCCTGAAAGATTGAACGATTTCTTCCGGAGTGGATGCGGTTGCCAGTTTGGCCTTCACTGAGTCTGTCAAACGGTCCAATTCCGCATTCAGGCGGGAAAGGTCGAGAGTCGGGTCGCGATGCCGGGAAATGAGCAGAACCGTTTTGGCAAGGTCAATTTCCTGGTCGGTCAGAGTTAATGTCTTTTCCAGGCGATTTTCAATGGTCTCCTCGGCGCAGACAGCCGGGAGCCCTTGTCCCATCGTCAGGACCAGAAGAAGGAAAAGGCATATGCGAAGGCGCTGAATTGTCGGTTGGATAACCATGATTGACCGCGAGTGATTCCTCGATTGATAATTTCCAACCCTAGTATATCAAACGAAAATTTTGGTGGGGGAGGGTTATTGAAAGTTTTTTTGCGGTGTTTTTTCACTCAACCTGACCCGGATATGAAAGAAATTTCCTGGAACAGGCCCTCTGGCCAGGTCTGATTATCGGAACTTTTCTGAACGAATATTCTAGACCGCTAAAGACAATTTCACTTTCCTGATCTGGTTTTCCGGCAGGTTGGGAACGCCCTGAATCATTCATTTTCGACCCGTGTTCTAAAGGGCGGCTTGCCGGTTGGCAATGATTTGAGGTGTGGAAAAGGTCCATTTTCCCTGGGTGTTCATTTTTACGGTCGCAGACAGAACACCACGGCTTTAGCCGTGGATGAATGAGTCCGTAGGCGGTATTGTTGTATGCATGGAAGTTCGGATATCAGCACACAGCGTTTACCGTTTGCAATATCATGTAATTTGGGTATGTAAATACCGCCGTAGGATCCTGAAGTCTGGCGTTCGTGATTATCTTCATAAGGTGCTTTTGGGTCTGTTGCGAAGTATGCCCGGCGTAGAGATTGAGACGATTGGCTTCGACGGGGATCATTTGCACATGGTCATGGTGATTCCGCCGAAATATTCGATAGCCGATGTTATGGGGAGGTTAAAAAGCCAATCGTCGTCCAGAATGCGCAAGAAGTTTGATTGGCTCTCGAAAGTATATTGGAAGGAAAATATTATGTGGTCGCCGGGTTACTTCGTCAGCAGCGTGGGCGTTGATGAAGAGACGATCAAGAGATATGTGGAATATCAAGGACGCCAGGATGAAGGTCAGCTCCGTGAGAAGCTGTAATGCCGCCAAGCGGCGGCGAAACCAAAGAACCCCGGCTTTAGCCGGGGGTATCTATTAAATCTTTCAGCTTTTGTTTAATGGATTCAATGAGCACGTGGGCCGCCTTTTTCTCAACATCGGACAACTTGCCCAATTGGACCATCTTTGACACCCCCTCAAGTTTCTTCCTGGTGAACGCCTTAAGATCCTCCGGGTCGTCCACCACCCAGCGGACCTTGCCGCCCGGCCCGATAAACCGTCCTTTCAGATAACGAAAATACAAACTCAAGCGCGTCAGGGGATCGTCGACCTGTAGTTGATGTTTCAGTGTGAGCAGCGATTCCTTTTTCCGATCGATCACATAGCCCAATCGGACATTATCGGTCTTGCTCATCTGATGATCGATGATGGCGAACGCTTTCATGCGCGTTTCCTCGGAAACATCGAGAGCAGGCAAAGGCAAAAGCTTGACGGCGGCGATTTCCAAAAGAAACGCGCCGTTTCCCGTCTGTTCGCTCCAATAGGACGCGCGGATGGGGTCTTGTTGTAAAAGCCGCGTCACTTCCTGAAGCAACGGCTCCATCTGCTGCACCGCCCTGGAAAGTGCCTTTAGCTTTTCTTCGTCAAACTCATTCATGAACCATTGCACTTCCCGCGACACATCCAGGTTTTCCTTAACCGGGCGGGCGTAAAACTCTTTCAGGATGTCAGGAAATTCGGGCAAAAAATAAGCGGTGACCACATCCTCAAAATAAGGATAATTCAACAATAAAAATTTTGGATCTGACCGGATATTGAGCCCATAAGCTTCCAGCTCGTTGGGCGGCCCCAAAAATGCCTGGGTCAAATGCAGGGTTTCGTGCAAGTGGGTGGCATCGCCAAAAATTTTTGAATCCACCAGAATGGTGCGCGGGAAAATGCGGATGGTGTCGAACGTCGTGTGGGCAAATTGCCGGGGCTTGAGCAGTTGGTCCGCCCACGGCTGAATGATGTATTGCTTGAGAGGGACTGCGGAAATACCGGGGAGTAAGGTCTGAAGGCGGACAAGCACCGCTTTCATCCTTTGAGCGGCGGCATCCAGAAGTTCCGGGCCCTGATGGCATTTATCACAACGGTGGGCCTTGAAACCGGGAATGGAGAAGTTGACCGTTCCCACTCCCTGTCCCAAATCCACGTCACGGTCCAGAACATCCAGGGATTTTAAATCCTCAATGGCTCGTTTGGGCAAATGATCGGAAATCAGGCCCTGCAATTCACCGACGCCAACTTGATTGGAAGCGGCCCGGGAAGTGCCGGAAACCAACAAGCCCAAAACGGCAATCATAAGAAGGGGGAAAATCGATCGGAAACCTGAAAGCAACTTCCTCAAATAACTCTCCCTGTTCAGTGATGATTTATTTTTTCACAATGTTCAGCCGTTGCCAGACGCTGATGACCTTTCGTCCGTTACGGTCTTCCTTCAATCCATCCCAAACGGCAAACGCCACCAGCGCGGAATCGCTCCGGTTAAAGTCAATATCCCATTTGCCGGTCTTAGGCATGTCGCGCAGAAAAACCACGTTCCAGAAACCGTCCTTCCACTCGCCATAACCCTCAACGTTTTGATTGTCGGCAGGTTGCGGCGTGATCGTTCCAAAACCCTCGGCATTGAGTTCCTCGACTGCGTTGTCCTTGGTGGCGTTCAACTTGGCCACCGGATTCGACATGATGCCACCGAATATCAAAGCGTCCATATCCACTCCGCCGCCGGCATATTCCAAATCATCCTCCGCTTCCATGGTTTCTTCCAGGCCCGCCTTCCAGTGCCAGATATTGACCGGCTTGTTGCGGTTGCCCATGCCAAAAAACGGCTCATTGTGGCCGTGCGTGTGCAGGGTGACGTTTCCCAGCGCAAACTGAACGGCGGCCCCATCGCGGAACACATCGGAAGTCAGCTCTGAAAAGGCGTCGTGAGTGGGGTCCTCCCAGCGCAGTCGAACCGCCAACTGCTCGCCATTGTGGACGGACGAAACATTGATCGTTTCCACCGCCCCGCGCCTGGCCGAAAGAGGCCTCAACACCAGGTCCGTGCTTTTTACTCCCTCCCACACCGGGCTATTGACATCAGTGTCCAGTTCAACGCCCACCTGATGAGAAAACAAATCCGTCTCGAACTCCGCCTTCTTAAACTCGCGCCGGAAATTGGAGCGAATGAAATGCACGAGAGCCCAGCGGTCATTGGCCGACAGATCCGCATAAGACCGCATGGGCGTGCCGTCTAGGCCGGAACTGATGGTCCTGAAAAGATCCTCCGGAGTGTGGCCAGATTTTAGAGAGTTGGGATCGGTGATGTTATGCACGAACACCGCATGTTTCCACGCATCCACTAGAGAATCGGCAAACTTTCCGTCGCCCATGCCGGTTTCGCCGTGGCAATCCAGACATTTATTCGTTTTGAATAATTCTTTGCCTTTGGCGATCAATTCCGGCGTCACCGCAGGCGATTCGCCCGTGTTAATTTTTTCTCCGGGAGCCTCCTTTTGAAAGCGAGGCGAAAAACTTTTGATCAGATTGATCAGCGCCCAGGTGTCCTCCGGAGAAACCGCATCGCCCCAGGCGGGCATGGACGTGCCGGGCACTCCTTTGATGATGGTCCGGTAGAGGTCTTCATCGCGCGGTAGCGTTCCGGTGGGGGTGGTGCGAAACTTGAAAATTCCCTTGCGGAAATCTCTCGGCCAGGGATAAAGATACTCCACCGCCGCGCCGCCGCCATTGCCATCCTTGCCATGACAAAACACGCACATGTGCAGATAAATATTCCGGCCTCGGGCCAACAGCGCGCCTTCGCCGCCCATTCCGGGTTTCTCGGCGCCCATGCTGTCATGCGCCCCACGGGTGCGAAACAGGCTGTCCGGTTTTCCGCCATGATCCATCCCGCCGTGGTCCATGTGATTCATACCGCTAGGGTCCTCCGGCTCGGTCCGGTACTCGTCCCCCGGTTGCGCCGGTTTTTTCTCAGGGCTCACCCCGCCATGATCCATGTGCCCCTTGGCCCCGTGGTCCATCGTCCCATGATCCATGGACGGCTTGGCTTTTTTGGCATCGTCCGCCTGAACCGGGTTTGAAAGCAAAAAGAAAACCGCAAGGCAAACGGCAAGCCCTGCGGCACAAAAAACAGACCGATGAAACCCGGTCGAAAGCTGGATGGTGTATTTCATGGTTCGTCCTCAGTCAAAAAGAAAAGTCCCCTATTGCGTTCACGCTTTCCTGAAGCCCGTGGGAAGAAAAATCAACCGCCTGAATCTTGTTTGGCCGTTCGGACCAATTTAACCCCCTGATCCAGATCTCCCAGGTCCTTCAGGTTAAAATAATTTTCCTTATGGCCCAGCCCAAAATACCAGACGTTGTCCAGACCGCGTTCGTTGCTGGTCCATAAATAATAACTGCCCTCGCCCTTGAATTCCCTGGGCAGGCCGATTTTTTCCCCGTCCTTACTGCTCACCGGGCGGGAAGCATCCCACAGGCCGTTCAATTCCTTAAGCGTAGGAAGCCGCCAGTCGCTGTGACCGGCAAACTTTTGCGCATTTTTACCGTCCATATATTCCAGAGCGTCATACCAGTTGAGCCCCTTTTTGAGCTCGTGATACGAATCCCCGTTCTGCCACATCAACCCTGATCGTTGGTCCAGAACAACTTCCCCCTGGTTCACGAAATGCGGGCCGGCGGACGGGTCCGCGAAAGAAGCCGGGATCTTAATGACCGCGCTTAATAGGATGACGATAAATATGATTTTGATTGATTTAAATGACGATGGGAAAGGAAAAAATTTATTCATACCAGACTCTAGATCCATTTAAATAGTCAAATTTTTCTAAACAGGATGGAAGGCTATAACTCATTATACCTAATGCGTTCCGGGAATTGAAACCAAAACCTTTGCCCATCATTCCACTCTCTTCGATCGTCAACCTCTTTTGTTTTCAGTATATTGTGCGCCTTCCAGATAAAACTCGTCCCTCCGGAAACCTTTTTTAAAGACCCCGACACTGGTTGCATTGGGTTTATTGTGCCCAGTGAATTTTTTACTTTTCCAATAATTAAGCTCACCGATTCCAGCCTCTTGATTTTTTGTTGTGAAAATTGACATCTTATAAGGTAGGGTTACTTTATAAACAATCGGGCCGCTCCATTGTAGAGAAGAGGGAACAATGAGGAAAAATTGATTTTTCCAAAAGCTTCCTCCCTTAATTCTATCTGGATGTTAACAGGATTGGAAAATGCGTAAGCGGATGAAAGACCGGTATTACCCGAGGGAAAACCGGGAGCGTTCCATGCCCGGAAACGACCCGTTCGAAAAAATTCTGCTCATGGTCCAGGAAAGTTCCCGGACCGTCCGCAACCTGTACATCTTCTACCTCGCCGCCGCCCTGTTTTTCTCCGCCACCATCGAAAGCGTCACCCACCGCCAGCTGCTCATCGCGACCGAGGGCATTGTCCTTCCCGTCATCGGCGTGAAACTGCCCCTGCTCGGTTTTTTCGTCGTCGGCCCCATGTTGTTGCTGGCCCTGCACATCTATTTCCTGATTCACGCATTCAAGTACGCCGGCCAGTTGGCCCTCGTCCGCACCCGGCAGGGCGACAGCGACAACGACCACTGGAAGGAACACCTGCACGGCTCGCTGTTCACCTGGTTCTTTCTGGAAAAGGAGGAGGAAGCCGCCTTAACCTTCTCCGTCCTCATCCGCATGCTCATCTTCCTCAGCTTCTGGTGCATCGTGCCCGTCGTCCTTCTGCGCTTTCAATGGATTTTCCTGCCTTACCATCAACCCGCCATCACCTGGATGCACCGGGGGCTGTTGGGGATTTCCCTGATCATCAATCTGTACTTCTACGCCCGTATCTACAAATTGAAACATCGCGCCGGATTCAAACACTGGTTCTTGGAGTTTTTCAAAAAATACCTGCCGCCGGTTTCCTTTACGCCGCTGAACAACAGCGAAAGTTTAAAACTCCGGTGGATGTGGCATCTGGACTGTTTGTGGGTCGGCTTCAGGCAGGCTGGTGCCGCTTTCTGGGATACGGTTGGCGTTTTGGTGGTCGCCATCAGCTTATACTACCTGCCCATGTTCAGTTTCTCCATTCTCACCATTCCGGAGACGAAGGAAGAAAATGAACGATGTTTTTCGAAGTGGGACTGGCCAGCGGTCAAGGCAAATGATCTGGCGAACTGGAACCAGGAAAGAAACTTTGGTAGTGGCTGTGAAAATGGACAGTTCAATCTAAGGATCAATCAAGCCATCGACCGCAATCTTGATTTGAGCGAGCAGAAACTGGCCCTCCAGCCGGAGGGGGTGATAAAAGCGGCCCGCTTTATTAATCAGCTCGATCTCTTAAACCAAGACGCAGTAGACCCCGGCCCGCGCCAGGAAAACAAACAGAAAACCCGGATTGACTTACTGGAAAAAATTGAAGAACAGTATTTGGAGGAGTATCAAACCCTGGACCTTAAGGGCCGCAACCTGACCTTTGCAATTCTTTGGCAGAGTGATCTTAGAAAAGCCGACTTGCGCAATGCCGACCTCTTTGGGGCCGACCTCTTTAGGGCCAACCTCAAAAGGGCCAACCTCCAAGGGGCCGAACTCCAATTTGCCGACCTCCTAGGGGCCGACCTCTTTGGGGCAAAAAACCTTAGTTGCGACCAAATCAGCTCAGTGGCAAGTTTGAATAGCATTACCCAGTTCCCCGATTACCTGGAAGTCGAGATAACCGGCAAAAACAAATGGACCTGTAAAGAGAAGAAAAAGGATAAGAATCTGGATGAAAACTAGGTTGTCTTTTTTAATGACCCCGACACTGGTTGCGCTATCCACCTTGTAAGGTTTACAATCCCTTTTCGAAAATTTTAGACGGGAGCATCCATGTCATTGATCCACGCGCCAAAATTAAACGCCCAGGACCTACCGTGGTTCAATGTCAAAGCCCCGCTCGATCTTCCCGACCTCGCGGGCAAACTGGTCATTCTGGATTTCTGGACGTTTTGCTGTATCAATTGCATCCACATCATTCCGACCTTGAAGCGCATTGAGGACAAGTTTCCCGACTCGGTCGTGGTGATCGGGGTGCACAGCCCAAAATTTTCCGGAGAAAAGAAAACGGAAAATGTGCAACAGGCGATCGACCGTTACGAGATCGTCCACCCCATCGTGCACGACGAACATTTCACCATCTGGAAAAACTACACTGTTCGCGCCTGGCCGACGCTCATCATCATCGGCCCCGACGGTTACATCCTGGGGCAACTGCCCGGCGAGCCCGACCCGGAACTTTTTGAAGCCTCCATCGCCAGTGCGTTGGAAGAAATGAAACAAAAAGGCGCGCTCAAGGGAAACGCCGCCGACCTTTTATTTCCTCCCGCCAGGGCGAGGGACACGGCTCTTCGATTTCCGGGAAAAATCGCTCACAACCCGGACGCAGATGAATTCGCCATCGCCGATTCCAACCACAACCAGATCGTGACCGCCGACCGGAAAGGCAACATCATCCGCCGCATCGGTTCCGGCCTGATCGGGCAAAAAGACGGGGCGTTTGATGAAGCGGAGTTTTTCCGGCCTCAGGGCCTTTGTTATCACGATGAGACCCTGTGGGTCGCCGATACCGAAAATCATCTGATTCGAAAAATCGATCTGGCCAGCAACACGGTTTCCACTGTGGCGGGCGATGGCAAACAGGGCGGGTTCTTAAAACAGCGCGGGCCGGGAAAACAAACCGGCCTCAGTTCTCCGTGGGATGTTTCTCTTGCCGAAGACAGGCTCTACTTCGCCAACGCTGGCACCCATCAGATCGGGGTGTACGAAATCACCGAGGGCATGGTCAGCCTGCTGGCCGGAACAGGTGCAGAGTCCATCATCGACGGCCCCTTGAATCAAGCCACCTTCTCGCAACCCAGCGGGTTGAGCATCGGTGAGGGGAAATTGTATCTCGCCGACAGTGAAACCAGTGCCGTCCGCGTGATCGACCTTACAGGCGTGGGGTTGGTCAATACTATTGTAGGAACCGGGCTTTTTGATTTTGGCGACCAGGATGGAAAAGGCAAGGACGCGGTGCTCCAGCATCCATTAGGCGTGCATTATTCCGGCGGAAAAATTTACATCGCCGATTCCTATAATGATAAGATCAAGGTTTTGGACCTGGACACACAGGAAGTGGCCACTGTACAGGCGTCGGCCAATATCATCTGCGATGATAAAAACTGCACCCGGTTGTGGGAGCCCGCCGGGGTGATAAAAGTTGAAAGTTGTCTTTATGTCTCGGACACCAACAACCACCGGATTTTGAAAATCGACCTGGATACGGAAAAAACGGAAATTTTTATCACCTGATTTCTTGTCCGCTCCCCCCGAGTGGATTCACTCTTAACCAATAAAGAAAACCCATGGAAAAAATTTTACAGGCCATCGCGGACTTCATGGAAACCCTGCCCCCGCTTTTGCAATTGATGGCCGGCATATTTGTCACCCTTGGCATGGTGAAAATTTTTTTGATGATCGTAAAATTCGCCGACTCCAAAAACGAAAAGAAAAAACAGAAATAAAAATCACGCCCTCTCTCTCGTCACGATCACTTGTTGAAAAAATGATCCAGGGTCTGGGAAAGCCAGGTCTCGGGCTTATTTTTCTTCCGGGTTTTCGGAAGAGCGGCGGTGTCTCCCATTCGTTTCAAACGGGCGTTTTTAATTTTCGACTTTCTTTTTCTCTCCAGACGTTTTCTTTTTTCGATCGCCCTTTTCCGCAATTTCGCTTCTTCCGCCACCGATTTTCTCGAAGGCTTCCTGACCATTTCGGTATTGCCCGTTCCCGAAGGCCCCCAGAAACTGGAAAACCCGCGCAAGCCTTTATGGGCTTTACGCGATCCTCTGGCCACTTCGATCAACTTGAAACTTTCATCGAACACGTTTGTCACAAAGGGTCCCGAGCTCGGGCCGGAGAAAACCTGCGTCACCGTTTTACTGCCAGTCAAGGAAGGCTGACTGCCGAACGAATAATTTTCATTCAGACTCTGGGTGAGACTCACGGTTGTTTCCGTCGAAAGTTCCGACAGGGTTTTCCCGAATTCCGGCAGAAACAGACTGCCGCTATCCCGTGTCGTAAAAGTCTTAATGCCATTCTGGGCGATTGCGTTTGCTTCTCCGGTGAGGGTGCCAAAATAGGATACCGTGATGTCTCCGGTTCCCGAATGGGTGATGTTGACAATATCCAGACTGTCCGTTTCAAAAATGTTGATGTCCCCGGTGCCGGTGTTGTCGATGTCCACCGAGCTGACCTTGGTTTCTATGGGGTTTTCAGAAGTGCCAAACCCGGTGACACTGTCCACGACCAGGCCCCCCGTCGGCGCACTGATGTCCAGGGCTCCGGTGGTGTCGCCGTCGAATATTCCGCCTGCCGTGGAGGTGAGAGAAATCGCCGACCCCGTGCTATTGGAAGAAAAGAGCCCTCCCGTCAGCGTGATGTCATCCGATACGGTAAAAAATATTGTGCCGCCCACGGTTTGATCCCCGCCGACGATCAACCCATTGCCCCCGGCCACCGTCACCACCATATTGCCGCCAATGGTGGATGTCGCCAGCGTTAGCGCATTGTCGGTCGATAAGGTCGCGTTGCCGCCCGTCGTCAAACTCACCGCTCCGGTGAAAAGGTTCGCGGTGTTGGTGAGAGAGACCCCTGATGTTCCCGTAAAACTCGATGTTCCGGTCAGGGTGATCGTCGCCGTGCCATTATCGGTGACGGTTCCACCGGTGTTCACGATCAGCCCGCCGAAAGTGGAAGAATTTTTAAACGTCACGTCGGCGCCGGCCTTGGTCGCCATCAGCGTGGTGGTTCCCGCGATGTTGCCGCTATTCAAAGACGTGATGCCGTCCACCGTGATACTGCCGTTGGTGCTGTCGCCGATGGTTAGACTGCCCGCCGTTATGTTTTCTAATTCGGAACCGTCGAGGGTCATGGTGCCCGGCGTCGCTCCCACGCCAATGGTGCCGCCGTTCGAGGAAAGCACCGTCGTCCTGCCCGTTCCGCTGTTGAGCGTTCCGTTTAAGGCAATATCTGCGCCGATGACAGACAACGAATTGTTGCCCGTGGTGACGCCCTTGCCAGTTGCGACCGTGAAACTACCCGTGCCATCGTTATCTGAATCCGAATCAAACACCGTGGTTCCCGCGGTCGTCAGGTTTTCGGATACCGTGATGCCACTGTCTGAGTTCACCGTCAGCCCATTGGTTGATGAATCCGCACCGCTGAAAGTAACGGAGGAACCCGATTTCGTAGCGTTCAGTGTGGTGGTGCCTGCGATGTTGCCGCCTATGGAAACACCGTCCACCGTAATATCTCCGTTAATTGAATCGCCAATGGTCAGACTGCCTGCGGTCATCCGCCCAAGTTCACTGTCGCTTAAAGAAAACGCACCCGCGCCGTTTCCAAGACCGATGGTGCCGCCATTGGAAGAAAGTAAGGTCGTGGTTCCCGTGCCGCTGTCGGTCGATCCGGTCAACGTGATATCTGCGCCGGTGATGGAAAGTGATCCGTTGCCGGTCGAAACCGTCTTGCCGGACGCAACGGAAAATGTCCCGGTTCCGTCGCCGTTTGAGTCCGCGTCAAACGCGGTGGTTCCTGCGGACGTAAAATTCTGAGTCAAAGAAATGCCGTCCGCCGCATTGACGGTCACGGAACCCTGGGCATTAACCCCGGTGGCCGAGATTAACGTCAACGTCCCGCCGGACGACACGGTGATGCCGCTGGCCAGTGTGATACCCGTTCCGGCGTCTAATGTCGCGGCTCCGGTGGAGGTGAAATCACTGTTCAACGTGATCCCCTGACTGGAAGTCAGGCTGGTGATTCCGGTTCCTGTGATGCCTCCCGTCCCGCCGTTCAAGGTCAGGCCGCCGGTGTCTGCGGTCACCGCTGTGTTGACCGCCAATCCGTTTCCACCGTTCGCGGTTAATGCGTTGAAGGTTGATGCGGTGGTGTCGAATGTCACTTTAGAAGTGGATTTTGTTGCGTTCAGTGTGGTGGTTCCGGTGATGTTGTTGCTGTTCGCAGCCGTTATGCCGCTCACGGTGATGTCACCGTTGGTACTGTTTCCGATGACCAGATTGCCTGCGGTCATCCGCCCAAGTTCACTGTCGCTTAAAGAAAACGCACCCGCGCCGTTTCCAAGACCGATGGTGCCGCCATTGGAAGAAAGTAAGGTCGTGGTTCCCGTGCCGCTGTCGGTCGATCCGGTCAACGTGATGTCGCTGCCTGTGATGGAAAGTGATCCGTTGCCGGTCGAAACCGTCTTGCCGGACGCAACGGAAAATGTCCCGGTTCCATCGTCATTAGAATCGGCGTCAAACACCGTGGCCCCGGCGGAGGTAAAATTCTGAGTCAAAGAAATGCCGTCCGCCGCATTGACGGTCACGGAACCCTGAGCGTTGACCCCCGTGGTTGATGTTAATGTCAGCGTCCCGCCGGAGGACAAGGTGATGCCGCTGGCCAGCGTGATACCCGTTCCGGCGTCTAATGTCGCGGCTCCGGTGGAGGTGAAATCACTGTTCAACGTGATCCCCTGACTGGAAGTCAGGCTGGTGGCTCCCGTCCCGGTGATGCCACCGGTCCCGCCGTTCAAGGTCAGGCCGCCGGTGTCTGTCGTCACGGCTGTGTTGACCGCCACTTCGTTACCTGCGTTTACGGTCAGGGCATTGAAAGTGGATGCGCTCGTGTCGAAGGTCACCGAGGACCCGCTCTTGGAGGCGTTCAACGTCGTGGTCTCGCTGATGTTATTGCTGTTCGCCGCCGTGACGCCGACCACGGTGATGCTGCCGTTGGTGTTGTCGCCGACGACCAGGTTCTTCGCCGTGATCCTGCCCAGCTCGCTGTCGCTGATTGAAAAGGTTCCCGCGCCCGCTCCCATGCCGATCGTCGTTCCGCTGGTGGCAAGCAACGTCGTGGTGCCAAGGACACTGCTCAAAGTTCCGGTGAGAACAAGATCGTTGCCCCTTAACGTGATGCCTCCCTGGGTCGATTCTATCGAGCCTAAATCCAGCGTCCCTCCGGCAGATAAATTGATATTTTGGACGGCCTTAATTTTATCGCTTTTGTCAGCAAAGGTGATTCCTCCGTTGATCGCGGTCAGGGTCACCGAACCACTGATGTTCAGGTTGAGCAGGTCATCGGCCAGATTGTTCAGGGTGATGGAGTTGTTGGCCAATAAATCAATGTTCGTATTGGGGGACAACGCTTCGAGAGTTTCTTCAAAAATTGTAAACGTTGTCGCGCCACTGGCGGATGAAGCCCCGGAACCGTCGGCAATGATAATATCCTCCGGGTCCAAAAGCAGGGTTCCTGTCAATCCGTTAACGGCGGATGTGTCCGCCCAGCCGTCAAAAAATAATTCTTCTTTGCCAGAAACTTCAATGAACCCGCCGTCGCCCCACTCCCGGCCCCCGCGCGCGTACACCGAGCCGAAAAACCGCATGCGCCGGTTGGCCCAGAAAATGGAACGTCCGCCGTGGCCCGTTGAAATCGCGTCGTTAAATATCGAAACGCCCCGATCCACAAACGTTTCCGATGCGGTGGGGAAAAAACCCTGGCCCTGATAGTCCCCGCCCACCAGAATCGTGCCTCCTCCTGCATCGCCGGAGGCATTCAGCAAAGCGCTCCCGAACAAACCGATCCGGTCGCCAAACACATGAATGGTTCCTCCCGTTTCCCCCGCATCCAGTCCCGACGCATCGAGGGTGCCGGCGACATCGACCGATCCGTTTTCGCCGCCTCTCAAGATGATCCTTCCATTGCGGTTCTCCGCCGTTTGCGCCTGGATGATGCCCGACATATTGATCACCTGGTCCACCACATCGCGGGCGGCGTTGACATTCAGCAGGACGGTGCCGCCGTCGGCAAATATTTTTCCCCGGTTGGAAACAAGCGACGTGAGAACCTCTCCATCCAGGCCGGTAATCTGCTGGGCGACCTGACTGCCCACACCGAGATTGACCAGTTGATCTCCATAAAGGTCGAGGGTGAACGTGTTGCCCGACGCCAGATTGACGCGGCCCAGTCTTGCCTGAATGATTCCGTCGTTTTGCACTCCGGGGGCCACCAGCGCCACCAGCCCTCCCTGGGACGCGGTGATACTCCCCCGGTTGACCACGATGCCGCCTTGACTGGACGGAATGTTAAAGTTGTAATTGCCGATCAGAAAATCTTCATTGCGGATATCGCTGGTGGTCGCCACCAGCCCATGCACGTCTATCTGCGACCCGGCCCCAAACAGGATTCCATTGGGATTGATCAGCATGAGGTTGCCGTTCGATGTCAACTTGCCAAAAATTCCCGACGGCTCGTTGCCGGTCACCCGGTTTAAGGTCACCCCGTTGGATGAGGGCAACTGGAAGTCCACCCGCTCGTTGCCCTGAATGCCGAAACCGCGCCAGTCGATGATGGCTTTATCGGTCGATTGCTGAATAGTGAGCGTGTCGGATGAAGGCTGGTTGATGGTCGCGGACCCCGTCTGTACGGTCGGGTCCGATGGCAGGGCATATACTATCGAAGGAAAAATACCCAGCAGATATGTCATGAACGAAACCATGAAGACCAGCACATTTCCGGGGCGGCGCGGAGCCCCGAACACCAGACGGTTTCTCCCTTGGGGTGGCTTGGGTTTCAGGGCCACCGGCTGGAACAGGTCCGGAAAAATCAGCTGGCTTTTTTGGATGGTATTCATCAAATCATGTTCAATACGTTGCCGATAAACTGAAAAACACTCTTGGGTCCTTATTGCCTTCGGAGGCGACTTTCTCATTCAGCGGTTTTGCGACTTCCACATAACCGGAAAGGTATTTCGTTAAATTGAACCGCGCACCGAGCCCGGCGGATGCCAGGTCCTGTCGTTTCTCCCCGGTGGGGGTGGCGATCCGATTCCAGACGGAGCCATAATCAAAAAAAGCATACGCCTGCAGACTGCGCAAAAATTTCATCTTCATTTCGAACGCCCGCTGGAGTTCGAGACTGAAAGCCAACCCCTGGTCGCCGGTGATTTCTGACGGATCGAACGCCCGGCCAAAGGACACACCGCCCACACCGAATTCTTCCGAGGCTAAAAGTTTTTCGAAGGCGTATTGCCAGGCGGCGGAACCTAAAAGCATCCACCCCGGCATCAATTGTTGTAAGCGCTGGAATTTGCCGGATATTTTGGTGAAATCACTTTTGCCCTGGGAGCGTGTCAGGTTGAGGGAGCCAGATTCGGTGGCGTCCAGAATGTTTAAGCCCTGGCTGAGGTCAAAGCTGATCAGATTGATGCCGTGAAACCGGTCGGCGTTATCGTAGACCATGCCCAGTTTGAGGATGCGCAGGCGGTCTTCTGAATCCAGGGTTCCCAGGATATCGGTTTCGGTATTTCTATGTGTGTAACCGAAATAGCCGCGAAAGTTCTCTCCACGCGACCGGACGAACGGATGATTCACCCGGAACGAAAAGGTGTGGCTTTCGCCTTCCACATTGAAGACCTTCAAACCCGATCCGGGCTTGGATTGGCTGAAAGCTCCGGAAAGATTGATCGTGGTGCCTTCGTTGGAAACCGGTGCTTCGTAAAAAACATTGAAGTAATACAACTCCTCCGGGTTGCTGGTGATGACGCCTTGAATCCCGGCCTTTTCATAAAACCCTAATTGGGAATTTTCCGCCGCCCCGGCAAAGAATTGAAAGGGACCGTTGAATTTGGTACCCCGGTTGTCCAACCCGGCGTGGGCGGTGAACGGCTTGTTATCCAGAATCAGGGTGAGGTCGGAGGCTCCCGACTGGTTCTTGGAGGGGGTCAAAACCGATTTGACGAAGACCCCCGGCAAGTCGTCGATCAGCAGGAGATAACGTTCCAGATCTTTCGCATGCAGGGGCCGCGATTTCATAAGGCGTTTGCGAAACGCATTCAAAAGTTTTTTGGGACCTTTCAACCGCCCCTGAACCCGGAAGTTGTCGATATACCCTTCCATGACGTTAATGCGCACCACCCCGTCGTAAATTTCCTGCGGCGGCACAATCGCCTTGGTCAGGATGTAACCGGCGTTGCGGTATTTTTTCGTGATGGCGTCGGCGATGCGGTAGACATCGTGCAGAGTGATCTGCTTGCCGATGAAATTTTTGTACAGGTGGAAAAAACGCTTGTTCCTGTAAACTGTCGCTCCCTGAATCACCAACCGGGTCAATTTGAATTTGACCTTTTTCAGTTCTTCAGGATGCAGCGGAACCAGGGTGTCCGGTTCCACCGGAACCACCGTGGATTGCGGATGCAGTGGTTTTTCGCGGCTTTTTATGAACCGGTCGGGAGCCGCTTGCTTGAACACCTGATCGCGGCCTTTGGGGGTGATCTGGGCATGGGCGTCCACCGGGAACAAATAGGACCCCGAAACGCTTAACAAAACCGCGAGCCAAATTTTCGAAAAATTCGACCGGCATCCTTGTCGATTAATTTTTGCTATCCATTCACGACGTTTTATGGGACACAATCCTTTGCTGTCAAACCACCCTCGACCCTGTTCGAATGCAAATAAAAAGACTTCCTTGAAGAACAGGAAGGCTGAAGGCTTGTATTTCCGAGGTTTATTTTTCTTTTGGGAAACCGTGTTTTCCCCGTCTCCGGTGGGGGAACCCCCGGATTTCTTTTCGGTCATAAACTTATCGGAAAGGGAGGGGCCACTCTTGAGTGACTAACTCATTCAATAAAAAAGCGTTAGCAACGTTTTTTCAGCATTTAAAGCAAGGTCAATGCCAAAAGGAACTTTCCGAAAAAGGCTGAGAACCCTTTATTTTAAAGGAGGTTACGATTCTCCTGAAAACCGGGTTCCAGAAACCTGCCGGAAAAAGGAAAATTATTCCGTGAAGAGTGGAAGAATTTTTCCTTCTCCCGGCGAACACAAGACATTTAAAAATAGGAGATTGCGCCAAAATTCTTTTTCCTTATAATGGGCATGATTTTTATTTCAACCTGCCTCAATTTGAAAGAAGCCCTCCCCATGGATAAACTCATTACATTGAATATGTGTGACTTCTGCGCCAGGGAAGTTGAGACTTGCGGCGCTAAAATGATCCGCTCCATAGAACTCAATGCCTATCAAAGCAATTTAAAGGACCCCGATTCAGTGGTTGCCTGCGATAAATACAAAAGTCCGGTGGAAATTTTAAAGAAAAAGTTCCACTGAATCCCGCCCTCACGATGGCGCACCCAACGGCCCTTTCGGCGCCTCGCCGGAATCCACTAACCTGTTGATACTTATAACTTTATTTTCTTGGCGGACCGCTTCTTTCGAGGCTTTAATTGCCGGCTGAAAATGAAGTTTTCAGGGATCTGTAAAGTTGACACAGATGTAACTCTCGCTTGACCGGCACGTGATACCCAATTCCTATACTCACAACATAACTTCTCGGGATAAAAAAATTATTATCCCCAGGGATCTTAAATTATGTTTTAGGGAGTGGAGGCATCATGACAAACGAGGAAGAATCCAAAAGAAAACTGGTCGAATTTTTGTGGGTAGAAATCAACCGCGCCATCATCGGTTCTCTGGAAGTGAAATCCTGCATAAAAATCCTCAAGGATTTGGATTTGCTGGACCATGTTGAGGACTATAATCTGGTACTGGACGTCCAGGCGCTGATCAAGCTGATTCAAAATGACAACAAAAAGGGGGTCGGAGCTTCCAAAGAAGAGATTCAGGATAAACAACCGGCTTCGAACATGGGTCCGGAAAAAGCCGACTCCCAAAAACCCGCCGAAGAATCGATGCAGATGATCGACGGAAAACAGTTGAGCGAGAATGAAGTTCTCTTCCAAAAACATCTGGAACGAAATTTCGACGAAAGCAACTGGCTGAAGAAAGCGGGAATCCGGTTTCTCAATTAAAAGTCGAAAGGGCCGGTTTTGTCAGCCTTTGGTCGGGAACAGCTATAAAAAGTGGAGGGAATACCACAGGGGCAAAAACTAATGGAAGCGGGTCTCACAGGGGCATGAAGACAACGGACAGGGTATCGTAACGGCCCGCTTCCCTTTTCCTCTCAAGGTGACCGGAAAGTCTATTCCAATCCCTCTCTCACCTTATCGGCAATAATCACCACGCTGTTTTTGTTGACCGCAAGAAATTCCGCTTCGTACATCAACCTCCCTGTCACTATATGGGACACTTTGGCTGAGGTGACGGGAATGAAGGTTCCGCTGTCTTGATTCAACATATCCAGCAACCGGTTTTGCGGCAGTTTAAAAATGGTTCCTTCAATTTTTTCGTTGGCTGTGCGAATGACCGCATAAATCTTTTCCTTTTTTACAATGCCCTTGTAAGCCATAGAACCGTCTCTCCTGAAATTTGCGAGTGGGGTTACCTTCTAAAGAAATGTTCAACTCCAAAAAACGATTGAATCCTTAATACCTTGTCGGGTTTTAGCCCCAAGGTCTTAACAACAGGCGACGGACAACGACCTATAAAGCTCGCCGACAAAAATTTACAAAATCTGGCCTGTGTGCTAGGATTTCGCCCGAATGAAAATTGAGATTCAGGTTCGGCGCACCCTTCCCCGGAATCAAGAGAACATCCCATGAAAAAACCAAAACAGCGACCCGACTCACTCCCGTTAAGGCTTCAAGGAACCGACGGTATCCGGCGGGAGATCCGGCCCCAGGATTCCGGGGAATTCAAGGGCCTGACGCCCCTGCAGGTGTTTTTGGAGCGCGGATTCATCACCGACGACTTCATGGAGCTGTACGCATTTGCCCATGTGGACTATTTAATCAAAACCGGGAAAATGCACCCTGACGAAGCCATCGTGGCGGGCTGGGACCCAAGGGATGTCCACGGAACGTTCACCGGAGCCCTTGTCCGGGGAATCCGAAAAGCCGGGGCCACCGCGTTGACCATCGGCATCGTGCCGACCCCTCTGGTTCCGACCTACATGCTGTATAAAAACGCCAAGGCGGGCTTCATGGTCACGGCGTCCCACAACCCCAAGGACCAGAACGGGATCAAAACCTTTTGCGCCTTTCGCGGCATGAAGCTTCTGCCGGACAACGACATCGAGCTGACCCGCGCCATTGGGTCTTTAGACCCTGCGATCCTTCGGAACGCGCCTCTCAAGGGAGCTGAAATTGATTGCCGGAGTGAAGCGCTGGAGCTATTCAGAAAGTTCACTCTGCACCCTGGAAATTCCTGGGCCGACCCTGAGGAAACGGTCGCCGGGGTTTACAAAAACATCGTTCTGGTGGTCGATCCCGCCAAAGGATCGCTCTCTCAGATGGCGGCGGACGCTTTTAAAAGCGTGGGATTTGGCCGCGTGATCGAGATCAATGCGGGGCTCAACGGCGATGTCAATCTATTCAGCGGCGTGGGCGATCTGGAGGGCCATGCGATCATCACCCCCCAGATGATCGACAAACAGTCGGGGCATTTTCGCAAACACAAAGCAGTGTTGAAACTTTTTGAGTTGGGCAGAAAATTAAAATCAAACATCCTGGCCGGAGAGAAGAAAGTGGCGGGAGCGGTGTTTGACGCAGACGGGGATCGGTTTTACCGATTGGAATACGACCCTTTCAAAGACGCCCTGCTGGTTTTAAGCGGCGATGAGACGGCGTTTTTGCAAGCCATGTATCTGATGAAGCGCGACCCCAAACGCTATAAAAACGCCCTGTACGTCAATACCGTGGAAAGCGATCTCAACACGGCGGTGGCGGCCCAGCAACTTGGGCTGAAACCAAAACTGGCCGCAGTGGGCGATAAATGGATTTTACTGCAAACCGCGTTCATGATCGCCGAATCCAGATTGAAGGCCCTGAAAAAAGTGTCCGGGGGCAAGCTTCCCGCTCCTCTCAAACGCCAATGGGAGGCCATCCAGAAAAATGGCACCTTAAACGTCGACACGTTTCAAAAGATAGAATCCGCGATCGACGATCAGGAAAAAAAAGTCCCGGCGGCCAGGGCTATCGATCCCTCCCACAGGCTTCCCTTTGTGGTGGGGAGCGAAGAGACCGGGCACAACATCACCCCTGGCTGGCTGGACCTTGAAAACGGTGACAATATGCCGGTGTTCTTCGGCAACGGGCTCAAAAGCGCTCTCAATACGTTTGCCGCAACCGAATATCTTTTCAAGAACAAGTCTGTTCAGGCTTATTTTTCGGCGATCCATAAACCGTTCAAGCCCGGTTTCAAGGCAACCCTGTACGTCTATTATATTAAGAAAGAATTATTTCATAAAGATTCCGTCATTTGGAACAAGGTCAAGCGATCGCTTCTTAGCGACATCAAGGCCATCGGCTTTAAGGGACGCATCGTCAAGTTTCCGGAAGATGCGGACATGCTGTATATTTCCCTGACTCCCGCCGGCGGAAAAACTCCCACCGCGGGAATCTTCGTACGAAATTCCGGCACGGAAAATAAAATCAGCGTCAATCTGAGAGGGGATAAAAAACAGGCCCACCCGCTCAAGAGTATCGGCGAAAACGCCATCCGCCTGCTTTTGGGTTCGCTCAAAGACACAAAGGATCATTTTTACAAACTGGAACTGGATGTTTTGAGCCAGATAGCCGGCGCCCCGTTGCCGGAAGACCGGCTGATCCTGGACAAACATGCGCGCCCCCGGATATTGGCCGAAATGGGCAAACAAAATTTAATCGAACTGACCGCCAAAGGTTATCGCCTGACCCCGCGCGGGAAATGGTATGTTGCCTCTGACCAGCGTACCGCTGGTTGAAATATTTAAGTTCGATGAGTTTATGGAGGATGGAAAGAACTTTATGATTCCCATTGAAAAATTTTTCACCCATTTAAACGATTTTGCCCACGCGCAAATTTTCGACAGCATCGAACGCCCCTGGGACCCTCTGAAAACTCTCGACAAAAGCATCCATTCCATCCTGCAAACAAATTCAGCCAACGCCGAATCCGTTGACGCGCTACCTGGAACCACCGTTGCCGACCCCTCCGACCAGGAAAACGCCAAAATAGGCAAGAGCCTGTTCGTCAACCAATGGCTGGAAATAAAATCCACTGTCCTGATAAAACCCTTGGGGATATTGATCGGCAAAGGGACTATTCTCGAACCCTCCGCCATCCTCAAAGGTCCGTTGATAATAGGTGAGGGGTGCGAAATCCGCCAGGGCGCTTACCTTAGAGGAAACGTGCTGATCGGCAGTCATTGCGTCATCGGGCATTGCACCGAGATCAAAAACAGCATCGTCATGAACCATTCCGAGGCCGGGCATTTCAATTACATCGGCGACAGCATTTTGGGCAGTCATGTGAATATGGGAGCCGGGTCGCGTCTGGCCAATTTACAGTTTCGTACCAAGGAACTAAAAGAAGCCGAGCCGCAGATTTTTCCTGAAATTTTCGCACTCGTCAACGACGAGCCCATTGAATCCGGGCTCAACAAATTCGGCGCCATCCTGGGGGACAATGTGGAAGTGGGTTGCAACGCCGTGCTTTGCCCCGGCGCTCTGGTGGGAAAAGACAACTGGGTGTATCCCACCTCCGTCCTGACCAAGGGATATTATCCGCCGAAGTCCATCCTTTCCCCGAAGGATAGAAAGCCCAGAATCTCGGGAAAATAAAGGAAACGATCGAAATATTAGTGTTCCTCAGAAAATATCATTATAATGTTTTTCATTCTGAGCGGGAGTGATGAAACTGGTAGACATGCGAGATTTAGGATCTCGTGCTTCACGGCGTGGGGGTTCGAGTCCCTCCTCCCGCACTCCTCCGCGGAGGGCTAATTTGCTCACGACGGGAAACGCTTCTTGATTGAGAACCAACTCTCACCTGATTGAGCGGAATTTTTAATCTTTTGGAAACATCATGAACATAGAAATTGAAGACATTGATTCCTGCAACAAGAAAATCAAGTTTGATATTCCTTTCAAGGATTATCAACAGAAGATCAACGCCTATTACAAAACCCTGGGCCGGGATGTCAAGGTTCCGGGGTTCAGGAAGGGCAAAGTGCCTCAACACCTTTTGGAGAAGCAATTCGGCCCGCAGGTCAAGCAGGAGGTGCTCACCCAGTTGATCAGCGACCGGGTGATGGCGGCCGTTCAGGAAAAGGGCCTGCGCGCGGTGAACCAGCCCAATCTCCTGGAAGTCCACGCCGAAGAAGGCACGGACATCAGCGTCTCCGCCTCGGTGGAAGTGTTGCCCACAGTGGAACTCGAAGACTACTCCGGAATCGAACTCAAGGTGAAGGTCGCGAAAGTGACGGACGAAGAGGTGGATCAGGAAATAGAAACCCACCGGAAAAACAAGGCCAAGAGCGTTCCGGTGACGGACCGGGTCTCGCAAAAAGAGGACTACATCAAAATCGACCTCAACGGATTTCTGGACGGCGAGCCCTTCGAAGGAGGCGAAGCCAAGGATTACATCATCCAGCTCGGAACCAACCAACTCCTGGAAGACCTGGAAAAAAACCTTTATGGCATGGCGATCAACGAAACTAAAACGTCCAAAGTCAGGATTCCCCAGGATTATGGCAACAAAGCCATCGCCGGCAAGGAAGTGGATTTTGAGATCACCTTGAAAGGCATTCAGGTAAAAGAGCTACCTCCCCTGGACGACGATTTCGCCCGCTCGGTGGACCCGGATAAAAAATACGAAAGTGTTGAAGTCCTGAAAGCCACAATCCGCGAGGATCTGGAAAATTACGAAAAAAAGCAGGCCCGCAAGAAGGCGCAGGACCAGCTCGCGGATAAAATCACCGAAATGAATACGTTCAATCTGCCGGAAGGCCTGATTCACGAGCAAATCAAGTTCATGGTCAAGGATGCGGAAAAGAAAAACAATCCGGAGAAAACCCCTTCCAAAGACCACAGCCATGACCACGATCATGACCACGACCACAGTGAGGAAAAGAACACCGAGGTGTCCAAGGAAGATCAGGAAAAATACCGCGAACCGGCCCTCAAAGTCCTGCAACAGGAAGTCGTGCTCGACAAACTGGCCACCAACCTGGAAATTGATATTCCGCCTGAGGAGCTGGACGCGGAGGTCAATAAATTCATGCAACTTATGGGCGGCGGCGACGTCAAACAAATGAAAAAGGAATGGGAAAAAACAGGGGTTCTGGCCAAATTGCACAACCGGATGCGCAAGGAAAAGACCCTGGAAACCGCTCTTGGCAAGGTCAAAGTGCTGGAAGAAATGGTTGACAGGAAGGATTTAATTGCTGATAATTAACTCAAGACCGATGCAACCATATCTGTTTATATCTTAAAGAGTTACGAGCTTTTTACCCGCTTTATTTCCGTTATCCCCTTTTAGAGAGAAAAAGAGTCCAATATGAGCGAAATTTACAATCAGTTGGTGCCCATTGTTGTAGAACAAACCAGTCGAGGAGAAAGATCCTACGATATCTATTCCCGTCTGCTCAAAGACCGGATCGTCTTTCTGGGCGGCGGTATTGACGACTCGCTGGCCAACGTGGTCGTTGCGCAGATGCTGTATCTGTCCAACGAGGATCCCAAGAAGGATATTCACCTGTACGTTCAATCACCGGGCGGCAGCGTTTCGGCTGGGTTGGCGATTTTCGACACCATGCAGTTCCTCCGATGCGACGTGGCGACCTACTGCATCGGTCTTGCCGCAAGCATGGGCGCCATCATGCTGGTCGGCGGCGCCAAGGGCAAGCGATACGTTTTGCCCAATTCACGCGTACTACTGCATCAGCCGCTGCTTGGCGGGGTGATGGAAGGCAGCGCAACCGATCTGGCCATCGAAGCCGAGGAGATCGTCCGCCTGCGCAAGCGCCTG
>JAJDAZ010000053.1 GCA_029261595.1 Nitrospinaceae bacterium
GACGCCAATGAGGATGGGCGCTGGGAAATGGTGGTTAAGGATATTGAGGAAGATGGTGTCAACGGAAACGAAAGAGAATATTTGAAAGTTTTACAGGCAGGAAAATAAAAGGACCGGCGTCGCTGTAACGACAACCGGCCCAAAGCAAGAAGACTTCACAAGGAGACTACTACATGAATCATGAAATTGTCAAAACCAAGAACGTGCAGGAGTTCTATGCAGGTCTGGAAGTACTTGGCAAGGGCGTTAAAGGCCGAATGGGAATGATGCTGATATTTGGCCCACCGGGTACAGGGAAAACCTTCATCACCCAAAAACAGGCGATGCAGGATGACACCGTATACGTCCGCTGTAAATACATCGATAAACCAAAAAGCCTGTTACACGCCATCGTCGCAGAATTGGGCGAGGAACCGCGCCGCTACACCTCCCACCTTTTTGATCAGGCCTTAGAGCAATTAATCAGCCGTCCGCGCACCTTGATCCTCGATGAAGCCGACTACTTGGTGAAGGGGGAGATCATTGAAATCGTCCGGGATTTGAACGACATGGCGAACACCCCTGTAATTATTTCCGGTATGGGAAACATTGATAAAAAACTCCATCGCTTCCCGCATCTGGTGGACCGGATTCGATCCATAGTTCAATTCAAACTGTTTGATCTTGAAGAAATCAAGATGCTGGGCAAAGAAGTCTGTGAGGCTGAAATTGACGAAAGCGGTTATGAGTACATCGCTAAAACGGGCCAGGGTAAATTCCGGGTCACAAACGACCTGTTTGATCTGGCAGAACGCCTTTTAAAGCGCACTACCTCAAAGGTCATCAGTGCACATCACTTGCGACCCGCCTGGGAAAAAGAAAAGCAAAGGGAGCGCCGCTGATGACAAAACCCAAACCCGCATTTAAACCCATCGTTGAATTTTTAACGACCTGCCGAAAAAAGACAATCACGTTGTACCTTACCTGCTACAAAACCGGCATCAAAGAAAAGTCCGCGCTCAAGGTCATGCGCCGGTTAACCAAAGAGGGCTACCTTGAACTGATTGATGAAGGCAGGATTTATACAGGCCATAAATCTGGAGTCCATAAGAAAAACCCGACCTGGAAGATCATTGACCGGAAGAAAATCCCGGAAGCGTTACAGAAAAAAAAGAAAAAAAACATCCGCGACCGGATCTGGAAAGCCATCCGCATAAAAAAGATTTTCAATATCCGCGAAATCATGGAGCTGGCGTTGGCTAAAGAATCCACCGTGATGAACTATATCAAAATCCTTGAGCGCAATAAGTATGCGCGAAAGGCCGGTAAACGCGGCCATCGGGAAGGCGGTCACTGGCAATTAATTATAAATGATGGCCCGGCACGTCCCCCTTTAAAAGAATATCCGGAGGCCACCAATGACTGACACCTGGCTGAAAATTCTAAGACAAAACATCAAGCAAAAAGGCCCGAAGCAAGTCTGCAAAGAACTGGACTACTCAAGGGCGACGATCAATCGTTGCATCAACAATAAATATGAAAAACCGGGTGCAGTCGCCGCACGGGTTATGGCGATCTATGGCAACAACGGGAAAGTGCCTTGTCCCGTCCTCGGAGAAATCACCCCGCAAAAATGCGCCGATCACTACGGTCACGCAAAGGCTGTGGGCCTGAAAGTCGGCAACCCGGACACCATGCGCCTGCATAAAGCCTGCATGGAATGCCCCGTCAGAGGAGGCACCCATGTTGATTCCTGACAATCTTCTGGAACGTTATGCACAGGAATACACGCTAAAAAGCACGTCTCAATGGGGAATGACCTTCCAACAATATTTAACAAGAGAATTTGAAAAGCACGAGTTGAAAAAACAGACGATATCTATGGAGATCAGAAATGCCAAAAAAAAATAAGGATGAAATTACCAGCCTGGAAGAGGCAAAACAGGCGATGAACGATATCAATAAATTTGACAACCTTCTCGCGTCTTATTACGAACAGGAAGCCAATGCCGTAGCAAGTATCCGGTCAAGATTTCACACCGGTACCACCAACGCGAAACGGCAAACTTTGGAAGGCTTGAAAAAGAACCGGATCAAACAATTGGAAAATTTTGCCAAGAGAAACCGGAAAGAGTGGGACGGGAAAAGCGTCCAGACGCCCTTTGGTTCTTTCGGATTCCGTAAGGGTCAGCCCTGCGTCGTTCTTATAAAAAAAGTTTGTAAAAACTTTGATGAGGCCCTGGAAAAGATCAGGAAACGATTTCCGGACCTCGTGCGAATCAAGGAGGAAATCAATAAAGAACAAATCCTCCAATTGGAGCCTAAAGTTTTAACAAAGGAAAATTTGGAGGCCGTTGGCTTAAAGGTTGATAGCGGGGAAAAATTTTTCATCAAAACCTTGGCCACCGAAAAGCTCGAAGAGGCAACCAAAGAACTCAAATCCGCTTGACTGGCACTGCCAGTTTTTAATAGGAGATAAATATTATGCAGTGCAAACATTGTGGAAATGGCCCTTTAGAACAGGCTTTTGAAGAAGATCATCAGCAGGAAATGAAAATGATTTTTATTGAATCACAATTCCGTTGCAACCTGTGCGGTGCGGTTCACTCTTTAAAATTCAACTGGGCGGATTTTGATCTTACCACCTTGCCCATAAGCGAAGTGGTACTGCCATGAATCCACACGCGGTTGATTATTCAGAAATGAAAACGGAGGAGCGCCACGTGTATGCGGTGATTGGGCTTTGTCGCGGCAAGAAAAATGCCGTCAGCCAGAATGAGCTTGCGCGTATGGCCAACAAAAGCCCACGCGAGGTTAGAAGGATTGTCGAGTCTTTGATTGTCGATCATAGAATTGTGATTTGCTCTTCATACGACAAGGAAAACGGTGGGTACTTCCTCCCGCAAACGGATGAGGAAATTCAGGAGACCTGTAAAAAGCTTCATGGTCACGCCCTTAAGATTTTAATGAGGGAAAGCACTTTAAAGAAAATCACTTTGGCCGAGTTACTAAAAAAATATCAGATGGAAATCCCATTTAATAAGTGACCAAATTTTCCCTGGTCCTACCCCTTCGGGGCATGAACGCAAAGGAGGGGGTATTACAGGGGCGGGCGTTCCCGTCAGTTATTCAAAATACTTTTATTCCGGCGAATAAACCGGACCGGGGAAAGTGAAAAGAGGCAATATGGCTACCAATAATCAGTTAGCAAAAATCCACATCGCCAAAAAAGACCTGGACCTTGATGACTACGACTACCGTTTTTTTCTCAGAACCGAGACCGGGAAATCTAGCGCGAAGTTGCTGACAGAACAAGAGGCTACATCTGTCCTAGATATGTTTAAACGCCTGGGCTGGACACCGAAAACCAGCAAACCTAAATCAAAGAAATACGAAGACCTGGCAAACCGTGACGGAATGGCGTCGCCCAAACAGCTTCGCATGATTGAGGCCATGTGGATGACCGGTTCTAACATCCGTGAAAAAAACCCCGCCGCGTTACGAAGTTTTTTAAACCATAAATTTGGAATTTCAGATCTGCGGTTCATCGAAGACAACCAGGTGGGTAGAATCGTTCGATCCATAAAATCCATTAACCAGGGGTCCGAGCATAGCTCAGACACTTCCCTTTAAACCTTAATAGGAAGGTCGGACAAAATGGTGAATAGAAAACTCAAAAAACAAATTGCAAAGGCATTCCTTACCTTTTTTCTGGGGCTTATATCCATTCTTTTTTTGTCGATTTGGCTCAACCCGGCTGAGGCAGTGGGCCGTCATCTGGAAAAGGATTATCAAAAAAAGTGGTGTGCCGAGCATGGCGGTCAGACAGAAGTGGTCCTCTCAGATAGAACCCGCGTCGACTGTCTGACAGATACCCACGCCATCGAGTTTGATTTTGCGCCGAAGTGGGCCGAGGCCGTGGGCCAGGCCCGTCTCTACGCCGTAAAAACCAGAAAGCGCCCTGGCATTGTTTTGATCATTGAGAAGGAAACCGAATACCGGTTCCTCTGGCGGCTTTTGGAAAGCCTTCAAGGAACCCGCAAACACTGGGCTGTGTGGGTCGTCACGCCTGAATATCTTGAAAGGTAAGCCTTAATGCCCTGCTATCCATTTAAAACGAAGGAAGGCGCTATCGGGATTGTCTGCGCACGTGGCCGGAAACCAAAACGCTATAAGTGTAAGGATTGCGATTTTAAAACCGACGCGCCTTTCCTTTGCGATTGGCCCATACCATCCGGTAAAGATTGTGACCGGCCCTGTTGTGCCGATCATTGCGAAGAGGTAGGCCCGGATCGCCACTACTGCGTCAAGCATCAAGTCGCATCAAAGCAGGGGAAACTTTTTTAAGGGTGGAATGATGGCATCAAAACTATTTGAAGATATTTTTACCGATTGTGGCTCTGTGGTTAAAACCTGTGAGTTTTGCGGCGTAACTCATTTTAGTGCCGACGATCTAGGCGGATACGACGGAGATGAGCTTTCATTGTTGGAAGAAATGGGAAAAGAGGAGCCGGGAAAATATAAATCTAGAGACTGCTCAATTGGTAGTGGCTTCATCGGCGGTAAGCAGTTTGTCTGGCAATGTGGCTGTAACGGAACGCAAAAGTATGAAGATTTTATTTGGGAGAACCGGAAAAGAATTTCCGAATATATAAAGCGTCGACTTGAAAATAAAATAAACGAAATAGAGGAAATTCTAAAAAATTTAGAGGAAGTTAAATGAAACATTGTTGCCACGCTAAAGGTTGTTTTAAAGAAGTCCCCCGGAAAATGTTCATGTGCCTGAAGCATTGGCGTATGGTCCCGCGACCCGTTCAACGCTTGATCTGGAAGTATTACAACAAAGGCCAGGAAGAAGGGAAAGCCGAGGTGACCAGGGCTTACCTGGATATCACCGATCAGGCAATAAAAATAGTTTGGAGCGCGGAGTCAAGCTCCGCACTTCCGCATAAACCTTACTAGGAAGGTCAAGTGATGGCGGAAATTATTAATTTTCCATTAAAGGCTAAAGGTGATTTTGATCATGATGGACCTTTTGAGGTCAATCATGAATATGGCACGGTTTCCTGTTATGGGTGCGGGGAGGCGGTCGACCTCGATGAATTTTTTACATTTCTTTGTCTACACCAGGTGACCCTGTCGGGAATGGTCACCGATGTAAAAAGGCTATTAGGTAAATGAAATTCTCAAAAATCAGTGTCGGGATTCTTGTGGTTTTATGCCGGAAGGAATTAGACAGCGTCGGAATTTTGCATCAAATGAAGAAAATAAACGGTCGTGATATTTCCTCATCCGCATTCATCACCTCTGTAACTCAACTATTAAAAACCGAATTAATATCGGTTCGCTCGGATGATAGTGCCGTGATTGGCACTCCCGTTAAATATTACTCGATCACCCAGGCGGGTCATGAAATTTTAAAATCAATAAAAACCGGATTGCTGAAAAGGGGGAAAGTAGGTTGACACAACTAACACTGAATTTTGGAGACATAGAGTTAATGCGGGTCGGGCATGGGGTGACGGCTGGCCAGCAAATGGAATGGCTCGTGGAAAATATATGGGCTAAGGGCGGAACGGGAATGCTGGCCGGTCCGCCGAAGACCGGCAAGACCTGGCTGATCATAGACCTGGCCGTTTCCATCGCATCCGGAACGCCGTTCCTGGGGAAATTCCCGGCGGCTGTCGGACCGGTGCTGATTTATTCTCCCGAAGGCCCACAAAGTTGCCTGGACGATAGAATCCGGCAAGTGGCCGAGAGGCGCGGCCTGGATCACTCCGAACTTGGAATCTATTTAGTGAAAGCGCATGACCTTTCACTGGACGATGAGGATAACCAGCGAACGATCACGCTGGCCGTTGAATCAATCCAGCCAGCGCTCGTTATTTTTGATCCTCTTCAGGAATGCTTTGATGGTGATGAAAATCGAAGCGAAGACGTGAAGGTCATGACAAAGTTTTTGACTTGTCTGGCCAGAGAGCAGGAATGCGCTTCCCTGGTGACCCACCACATTGTAAAAACCACAGGTGGTAAACAGGCCGGGAATAAAATGCGTGGCTCCGGGGCGTTGTTCGGTTTTGGCGACTCCTATCTTTTCCTTGATCCACTGAAAAATAAACAGATTAAAATGGAAGTGGTTCAGCGTAATGGAACCCCCGCTGAGGATTGCATCCTGGAACTTTCCGAGCAGGATGCCGCGACTTCCTATTCCGTGTCCCAGGGGCAAAATGAAGAAATTAAAAAGCAGGACCTGGGGGATCGCATCCTTCTCCTTTTAAGCCAATCGGAAAGCCCTATGAGTCAAAGGGAGATTCGCCAACGGCTGGGAGGCGGTAACGGTGTGTATCGTGGTTCGTTGAATGAGTTAAGGGCAGATGGATTGATAGACCATATTAAGGCAGTGGGATGGGAGTTGACCGAAACCGGGAAGAAAACTGTCGCTGACCTGAAAGGCGGTCCGGTCCGGGATTCGCCTATAGGCACAAACCGGACCGGACCGGATGAAACCCCATGAATTCCCGCCAGAAAATCACCTCCATCGACCAGCTTCCGAAGCGGTTTCAGCCCCTGGCTAAAAGGATTGGACTGGAAAACACCCTGATCGCCATCGATGAATTGACCCCCAGACCGGACCCAAAGTTCCATTGGGTTGAACAAATCACCGAGCCTGAGCATTTCCCTGACGGTATTTTTCAGGACATGGCCCACCTGATCGGCGTGGAAAACACGCTGACACTCATGCACGAATTTGAAGGAGAAACGATTTATATAAGAAAGATCAAGGAATCCTTCGTCACCTTCTGGCATGGCCTGTTGAAATCCCAATGGAGGAAGCACAATATTAAAGCCCTCGCCCACGAGTACGATGTTTCAGAACCCACCGTCCGCCAGATCGTCAACGACCATGAAGACCAAATTAGTTTATTTGAGAACTGAGAATCTGGGACCTTCCATTTAAGAGTGGTATAATGGAAAAAATTGGAGGTCTTAAATGCCTGAGAAATTTGCAATTGCTTTTATAGCGGCTTTCTTTTCATTTTTATTTTTTGTGTTCCTTGAATTCATAAAGACCGCAAGAGACAAAAAAGAAAGAAATGTTCGCGCTTTGCGCGCGATTTTATCTGAGTTGTTAACTAATACTCTTTTAAATGATAAAAATATTCACAAGTTAACCTGGGAAGCATTGAGCCCAGTTAAATTTAGATTTGAAATTTGGCAGAATTGTTGTGGAGAAATCTTAATTCCTGAAAAAGACCGAGAATCTTTAGAAATTGTTTATTCCGGCATTCATCTTGACAATCAGTTAGCAGATTTGGTTAATAAGATGGGGGCCAAGCCTAACCAAACCGATTTATCCGAAGCTCACAAAAGGCGCCAAAAAGAATTAAATGCAGCGATAAAGAATATAAATAAAAACTTAACAGAAATGGAAGAAGTGAGTATTTTACTTTTGTTTTTAAAAGAAATTTTTGGTTCCTCCCATCGAATTGTAAGTATGTTTCAAGACTTCCCCAAAAAAACCAACGCACAAAAGAATTAACCCTCTTAATCCTTATTTCCTTCAGAAGCTACATTCTAAATCTTCCTTCCTAGAGCGTTTCTCCGCGCGCGCGTAGTCTGTCCTCATAGATAGCGATAAGTTTATTTTTAAATTTATTGAGGGCCACCAGGTGAAAGCGCGCTGGAACTATTTCACTCCCCGAAAGGGGAAGGGACTCGCAACCCTTTCCCCTTCCATCCGCTTTGTATTCTGGGAAGAAAATTTATGAAATTTTCTAAATCAGATTTGATTTTTTTCGTAATAGCTTTTGCTTTTATGTTTGGGATCCATTTTGTTGATCTGAAATTCGGTCAAAATTCGGGTCGGGCCGAAGCCGTGTCCTTACCTCAACCCTGCGTCTGCTCTGACTATACGCCCTTGTCTTATCGCGGCGATCCCAGGAAACAATCTATTTTCCGCATGGCCCTGTTTTATTGCCAGTGCGGTCAACTCAAGTGCGCCGTTTCCGAACGCGCCATGTCCTGCGTGAAATAGATGGGTGACATGACAACGGACTTCAGCCGGTTTGAGTTTCAATGTGAGTGTGGATGCGGTGAAGATGAAGTCAGGAAACTTTTCGTGAATAAATTGCAATTAGCCCGCAATTCATATGGGTCGATGAAAATCAATTCCGGCTGTCGGTGCATAAAACACAATGCCGTGGTCGGCGGTAAACCCACAAGTTCTCATTTAATTGGTTGGGCCGCTGATATTGCCTACGCCGGGAGTCGTCGCCGGTTCCGATTGTTAAAGGCGTTGCTTGATGCGGGGTTCCATCGGATCGGCATCGGCGAAGAATTTATTCATGTGGACGATGATCCTGGGAAGCCGGGCGAGTTGATATGGCTTTATTAACTGCGGGGTGTGGAAGTGGCATCCACTTCCGAGAAGGTCGCGGGTTCGAGTCCCGCCCCCGCAATAAAACTTTAAGGAGAAAAAATGATCGCATGGCTTAAAGGAAAAAAAACCTACATCGTTGCTGGCTTGATGGTCGTTGTCGCTTTGATTCAGACGATTACCGGCGAAATGGGAATAGCTCAGTTTTTTATGAGCGAACACGTCACGACTCTGATTGAAGCCGCTGGGCTAGGAACTCTCCGCGCTGGCATCGCCAAAAATTCTTAAAGATATGTGGGCATACATCGGGGGCGCGGTCCTGCTTGGTGGCTTTCTGGTCTGGTGGTATCGCCAGGGCGGGAAGGGCATGCTCCTTAAGGTTTTTAAAGACGAGCAGAAAAAATCCAGAAAAATCCAAAAGGATTGGGATGAAATTGATGCGGACCGTAAAAAGCAACGCGATCAGATTGATGGTGATCCTGGTCATGACCCTGGCGGTCGCTGGGAGTAGTTGCGCTTTAAGGCACAGTTACCCGGTGCTCAAGCCTCCGGAGCCGCCGAAGGGCATTTTGGTGAAAGAGGGAGATCGCTGGTTCATCACCCGGCCAAACCTCATCAGACTGAACGCTTATGTTGATGCTCTGCTCGATCAAAACAAAAAGTACCGCAGGGAAATAAAAAGAATCAACGGGGACTGAATGGATCTTGAAATCATAAAACTTGCGGCGGCCATTTTTATCCCTTTCCTCATCCTGTTTTTTGCCGCCGTCATTGGAGTCTTCAGGTATTTCCTGAAAAGGTTTGCCGACGATATTAAAGCCGAATTCGCTCAGCTGGAAGCAAAGATTGACAAAAACGATGAAAAGGTTCTCCAGGTCGAGCGGGACTTCATGGCGTTTCAGGTTCAGCTACCAAAAGAATATGTTCAAAGGGCAGACCATATAAGGGTAACTGCAATCATTGAAAAAAAAGTGGATGGGTTGGGCGTTTTAATCATGTCCTTACAAGGAACCCTTCAGGGCCAGCAGGGAGAGTTAAAACTTCTTCTAGGTAGAATTGGAGACATTAATGCAAAACGAGAAAAACAAAATCCGTAGAGGCGAAATCCTTCGCGCGCTGTACAGGAACCTGCCACATCCGATTTGTGACAACGTTTTTTCGGAGGTGTTCACAGAAGATACTCCGAGTTATGTCATCACCCAATTGAAATATCTGGAACAAAAAAAATACATCAAATTAGAAAATGTGGATGAGGAATTTTCCACTGCAACCTGTGTCGCAAAAATACTTCCTGCCGGGGTTGACCTTTTGGAAGGCTCTATTCCTTCGGATCCCGGTATCACACGTCCAAAAATCTAATGGTAAATAGAAAGCACAGCAAGGTGACAAAGCTGGATCCTGAGATCCGTAAAACCGTGCATACCCTGATCGTCGAAGGGGTCACCATCGAAAAGATTGTGGAGCACCTTACGGAATTGGCAGGCCAGGGCGTGATCGATCCAGAGGACGTGCCGAGCAAGTCCAGCGTCGGGCGCTACTCACAAGGGTTTCTTTCCCAGTTGCAACGCCTGGACCTTGCGCGTCAGCAGGCAAAGGTGATCGTTGAGCGCGCCCAGGGCGACGGCTTGGTGATGGAGGAGGCGGCGGCCAACCTGATCCTGAATGAAATCATGAAAATCTTATTGCCTGAAAACGGGAAAGCCATAAAGCCAAAAGTGGTGGGCTCTATCGCTATGGCAATTTCAAAAATAACCAGTTCATCCGCAAGCCGCGAACGGGCCAAGATCGATGTTTATAACGATATGAAAAAACGCACAAGAGACGCGGCGAAACAAATTGGAAGCATGGCTAAAAAGGGCGGGCTATCAAAACAGGCGGTCGATGAAATCAAAAGCAAAATCCTGGGGATCGCATCATGACCCCGAATCAAGAATTCGATCAATTGAAAGACGCCGGGATCCTTTTGCCCTACCAGCAAAGATGGGTGAGGGATAAATCCAAGATCAAGATCGCTGAAAAATCCAGACGTATTGGTTTGACCTGGGGGGAAGCCGCTGACGACGCCTTGTACTCTGCGTCAAGTGAAGGAGGGGACACCTGGTATATCGGCTACAGCATGGACATGGCAAAGGAGTTTATCCAAGATGCCGGTAAATGGGTTAAGCATTACAATCTCGCGGCGGGTGAGATGGAAGAGGTAATGATAGAAGATGGCGATCCGGATAAAGCGATTCTTTCTTACCGTATCACCTTCGCATCCGGATACCGCATCACGGCACTGTCAAGCCGTCCGACCAATCTGCGCGGAAAACAAGGCCGCGTGGTCATTGATGAAGCGGCGTTTCATGACGATCTTCCTGGAATATTGAAAGCCGCAATCGCACTTTTAATATGGGGGGGTGAGGTGAGGATCATCAGCACCCACTTCGGCGATGATAATCCCTTTAATGATTTGATCGGGGAAATAAAAGCCGGCAAGAAAAAATACAGCCTGCATAAAATCACTTTTGACGATGCCCTTGATGACGGTCTTTATAAGCGTATCTGCCAGGTCTTAAAGCGCAAATGGTCCGAGCAATCCGAGGCCGAATGGCGGCAGGAAATGATCGACTTTTACGGCGACGATGCCGACGAAGAACTTTTTTGTGTTCCGTCTAGGGGTTCTGGCATCTATTTCCCGCGCGCCCTGGTCGAGTCCTGCATGTCCGATGAAATCCCTGTACTCACCCTTAAATGCAAGCCGGGCTTTGAACAACTTCCCGACCAGGTTCGCTTTCAGGAAGTGGAAGACTGGTGTGAACATAATTTAAAACCAATCCTTGACGGCCTCGATCCTCATTTCAAAACTTTCTTTGGGGAGGACTTTGGCCGCTCCGGTGATCTTTCCGTTATCAAGCCATTGCAGGAGCGCCCGTCAATTACTTACCGGGAAATCTGCGCGATAGAGCTTTCAAACGTTCCCTTTAAACAGCAGGAGCAGATTTTATTCTACCTGGTTGACCGGCTTCCCCGCTTTTCTGGCGGTGCTTTGGACGCACGTGGCAACGGCCAGTACCTGGCGGAAGTTGCCATGCAACGGTATGGCGAGTCGCGGATCCACCAGGTCATGCTTTCCCTGCAATGGTACGCGGAGCACATGCCGAAGTATAAGGCCGCGTTCGAGGATAAATCCATTCTGATAGCAAAGAGCGCCGACGTTCTCAACGATCACCGTGCCGTCCGCATGGAAAAGGGCGTGGCTAAAGTTCCCGAAGGAAAAAAGACAAAAGGAAAAGACGGTGTCCAGCGTCATGGGGATTCAGCCGTCGCCGGGGCCTTGTCCTGGTACGCAGTTCACGAAATTAACGGCGGGGAAATGGAATACGAAAGTGTCAGTAAGCGGGAAATGGAAACCCAAGGGGCATATTGATGGACCTTTTTGATAATTTTAACAGGCCAATCAAACCGACTGTAAAGCCCGATGAGCGGGTTTTGTCGGTCGCTTCAATCGAAGATCGTTACAGTGAATATCCCAGTCGTGGGCTGACCCCGCAAAAGCTGGCCGCGATTTTTAGGGAAGCCGACCAGGGGGATCCAGGTCGTCAGGTTCAGTTATTTGAAGAGATGGAGGAAAAAGACCCTCACCTTTTCAGCATTTTGCAAAAGCGTCGCGGGTCCGTCACCGGTCTTGATTATGAGATCGTGCCATTTTCCCAGGACAAGCCGGACCTTGATATCGCTGAATTTATCGACGATGTGATCACCAGGCTCCCGGACTTTGAGAGCGATCTTAAAGATATCGTTGACGCTATCGGAAAAGGCTACAGCGCCCTTGAGCTTCACTGGGCCATCCGTGAAAATCGCAACGTCATCCGGAAAATGGAAAGGGTGGAGCCGAAGCGGTTCACCTGGCATGATTCACTCACTCCGAGACTGCTGACAAAAGAAGATCCAAGCAAAGGGATAGACCTTCCTCCTTTTAAGTTTTTATTCAACGTTCACAAAACCAAATCGGGTCACCCGACCCGTCAAGGCGTTCTGCGTGTCGTTGCCTGGATGTATTTATTTAAAAACTACGACCTCAAAGGCTGGGTGAAATTTTCTGAAGTCTTTGGGATGCCGCTCCGCCTGGGAAAATATGAGGCGGGAGCCACAAAGGAAGATAAGGACGCATTGATCATGGCCGTGCGTTCTTTAGGCTCCGATGCGGCGGGCGTTATTTCCAAGGGAACGGAAATCGAATTTATTGAAGCGGCAAAAAATTCTGGCACCCAGGTTTTTAAATTGCTTGCGGATTTCTGCAATGCGGAAATGAGTAAGGCCGTTTTAGGTCAAACCATGACCACAGAGCAGGGCGATAAGGGCGCGCGCAGTTTGGGCGAAGTTCATAAGGAAGTTGAAGAAGAACTACAGCAGGACGATTGTGAACAGACATCAAAGGCAATCCGCAGGGATATCATTCGTCCGCTGGTCGGTTTCAACTTTGGCTGGGAGGTACCTCTTCCCTGGTTCAAATTTAAATACGAGGATCCCGGCGATCTTAAGGGCGAAGCGGACCGCTATAAGATTCACCTGGAAAGCGGCGTCCCGATTTCTCAAAAACATTATTACGAAAAATTCCAACTCCCGAAACCGGATGAAGGGGACAAGCTCATAGAGCCTCCGCGCCTTCGTTCACCTGCGCCGCAATCCCTGGAAAACTCCTGTCCGTCATGTGGGGATCATTATTCTTTTGCGCGTGACCCACAGCAGGACCCGCAAGACACACCCGGTCCTTTTGTTCAACGTCTTATTGAGGAAGCGCCGCAGGACAGCATGGTGGCCGTGCTGGAAAAGCTTTTAAATAAATCCCAGTCGCTGGAAGAGTTCCGGGACTTCATGATCGAAACCTTCCCGGATATCGATGTCATTACTTTGGGCAATAAAATCCAGGAAGCCCTGGTCACTGCCGAACTCACAGGCCGCTGGGAAGCTTTACCGGAGGAGGAGAAAAAATAATGCTCCCTTCCTTCACAAAACTTCCCTTCACCCAGGCCAGTGATTTTCTGCGTCAGAAAGTCAGGCTCCCAACCAAAGCCTGGACGGATTTGCAAGGAGGCATGCACAGCCGGGCTTTTGTCATTGCGGGCGCTGTTAAAACTGAACTGCTTGAGGAGATGCAATCAGCCGTCCTTAAAGGAATTGACCAGGGGACAACTCTTCAGCAATTTAAAAAAGACTTTAGCGGCATCGTTAAAAAGCACGGCTGGACCTTTAAGCAGGATCCGGGCTGGAGGGCGGCGGTCATATTCAACACCAATATGCGGACGGCCTTTGCCGCTGGCTCAGAAGCCCAGATGCAACGCACCAAAGCCCGTCGCCCGTTCGCTCGTTATATTGGTGGGCTGTCTCTGGATCCGCGCCGACTGCATCTTGAATGGAACGGAACCATCCTTCCTCTCGATCATCCCTGGTGGTCGACGCACACTCCGCCTAATGATTTCGGTTGTAAGTGCAAAAAGGTGACCGCGTCTCAAAGGGAACTTGACCGTGACGGGTTGAATGTTTCCCAGGCCGCGCCTGATAACGGAACTTTTAAATGGAAAAATCCTAGCACGGGGGGAGTGACCCTGGTCCCGAATGGCATTGGCCCAACCTGGGATTACAACCCAGGTCAGGCCGCATGGGGTCAGCAATTCACGAAACAGCTTGCCGACAAACTGGTGGCTGGGAAATTGACTGATCTCGACAGTCGTGGCCCTGGTAATTTTCAGCGCCCAGCAGATATTCCGGTTGATGCCGCAAAAGCCCAGCCGGTTCCCCGCGCTAAAACGGATAACGAATTGAGACAGGTTTTAAAGGATTCCATTGGTGGGGAGGAAAAGACCTTCACGGATCCGCTTGGGGATTTTGTAAACGTCAATCAGGGCCTTGTGGATCACATTCTCGAAAAGCCGCAATCACGGTTTGACGGTCGGGAGCAGTTTTTCCCTCTCATTCCTGAAGTCATTGAGGACCCTTATGAAGTTTGGGCGGGGTTCGCCAGAAGCGAAGCCACCGGCCAGGTTTTTTTGCGCAAGCGTTATATCAAGGTTATCGAGTTGGATAAAAAAAGGACGCTCGGTTTTATTGCGGAAGTTAGGAACGGCATGTGGGTCGGGTTTGATTTTTTTCGGGGTCGACCGAATGCGGCAAAAAATTTAAGGAAGGGGTTGCTGGTATGGGGAAGGAAATGATGGCGTTGCCTGTGGTCTGCCATGCCAGCCACGGCACCCGCCGAAACGTATTGGAGCTGGTCCACGTTTTGCGAGGTTTGAGCGACGCTCACATTCGGGATGCCAAGCCCGAACCCCTGTAAAAATTATACCTCGGAAGGCTGTTTTATTCAATCCGGTGATATTGGAGATCCGAAACGGTCAGGATTCGCTGGGAAAGGCGTTTAACACCCGTTTAATTTTTAAAAACACTTGAAAAAACGACCCTTGGGCCGCGTTGGAGGCAAAACGGCTTAAAACGCGATTCAGGGCTGATTTCGGCATAGGGAGATTTTAGCGGTTATGGCTGATCCGGGATTCACAATCGAAGTAGACGACAGCAAGTTAAAAGAAATTTTAAAAAAGCTGGATACGCGGGTCAGAAATTTACAACCGGCTTTTGAGGAAATTGGGGAATTACTGGTCACCTCGATTGTAAAAAACTTTGAGGTCGGCGGTCGGTATAGCAGGTCGGGTGACTGGCGGGGCGGTTCAAATAAGTGGCAACCATTAAGCCTAGTCACTTTGGAAAAAAAGCGCGGGAAAGGAATTCTGCTTGAATCAAACAATTTGCTCAATTCAATTAATTGGCAGGCGGACTCAGGTGGGGTCGAGGTTGGAACAAATAGGATTTATGCCGCGATCCATCAGTTTGGCGGTAAAGCCGGGCGCGGTAAGAAAGTGAAGATCCCGGCACGTCCTTACCTTGTTGTCCAGGGCGAGGACTTGAGTCAGATAAATGAAGTGCTCGGCGATTATTTGTTGGGAAAAAATTAAGGAGAGTTAGATGGATTTTGAATACTTGGTTTTAAAGTTCACCGACATTGACGGGAAAGCGCCTTCCGAAATTCAGATCCTTCCTTTAGGTAATCATAAGGATGGGCGCGGTCGCGCCTTCCAGGTTGGTCCGGATCAGATTGAATTGATTCTCGCAAATTTTTCCAAAAGAACCAACGACCTGGTGATCGATTACGAACACCAGACCACGGAGCCAGGCGGACTTGCCCCCGCCGCTGGCTGGATTAAGAAATTGGAAAACCGGGGCGAGTCCGGCTTGTGGGCTGAGGTGGAATGGACCGTCAGAGGTAAAAATTTTATTGAAGCAAAAGAATATCGCTACCTGTCGCCTGTTTTATTTGCCAGTAAAAAGTCAAAAGGTGGACCCTTAATCCCTCACCTGTTGCATTCAGCCGCATTGACCAATGACCCTGCGATTGACGGGATGGTCCCGCTCATTAACAAAGATTCAAACCTAAACCTTGAGGAGATTGCCATGCAGGAATTTTTATTGAAACTCACTAAATTGATCGGCCTTAAAGAGGATGCCAGTGAGGAAGAAGTTTTAGCGGCGCTCTCGGTATTAAAAAATAAAGCCGAGAATCCGGAAATTAAAACCGTGCTCACCCAGGACGTTGTCGATGCTTTGGGCGTTCAGGATGTTATGGGCGTTCTTGAGTTGAAAGCGGGAGCGACTGTTTCTGACGTGAAAGCCACCATCCTGGCACTGCATCAGGGTTCAGAAGCGGTGCAAAATCTGGAGTTGAAAAATCTGAAAACCAAAATCGCTGGCATGGAGGCAAATGCTCTGGTCAATTCCGCGATGGAAGAAGGAAAGGTCACCGCCGCTCAAAAGGATTGGGCGGTCAAATACGCCACAGACGATCCGGAAGGGTTTGGTACCTATGTTGCTAAAGCGTCCCGCGTCGTGCCAATGGACCCTGCTCCGAAGGGATCGGAAGAGGATCAGCAGATCGTCGATGAAACGACCCTGGATCTGGCCGGTCAGTTTGGGAACTCAAAGGAAGACCTGGTTAAGTTTGGCGGTTTGAAGGAAACCGCCTGACCCTTGCCATAGCCAAATTTTAAGATTTGCATATCACTGAAAACTTAAAGGAGAAATTTGATGACCGCTTTAACCCAGGATAGAAAAAATATCAGCCGTGAAGGTGAAAGGTTTGAGGACCCGGTACTGGCCGCGACGAAAGTATTTGGCGGTGGCCTGGTTGCTATCGATGCCAATGGTTGGGCGCGTCCAGCGGCGGACGTTGCCGGGTTGATTGTTCGTGGTGTTGCCCAGGAGCAGGTGGATAACCTGGCAGGCGCAAACGGCGCTAAAACTGTGCCGTTAGAAAATGGTGTTTATCAATTTGAATCCACGGCTCTGACCATCGCAGACATTGGAAAACCTATGTTTGTTTCCGACGATCAGACCGTGGTGAAAACCACAACTACAAATAAAATCGTTGCTGGGATTCTGGTCGGCATTGAGGGAGCGACAAAAGCCTGGATCGAGGTCGGTGCGCGCGCCGGTGCCGCCGTCGCAAGTGTCAGCCAGGCAGACGCGGCTGTCCAGGGTGTGGGTTATATTCAGGGCGATGCGAACACCGTGGCCGATCTTGCCAACGCAAATAAGGTAGCGATTAACGCGATCCTGGTCGCATTGCGCGCCGGGAAAATCATCGCCACCTGATTGGATTGAAAATTTAATCTGAGTAAAACTTTTTTAACAAAAACCATTGGAGATAAAAAATGTTAGTCAATAAAGCAACCTTGGTCGGGGTTTTTACAAACCTCAAAACCACCTTCAATAAGGCATTTGATGCGGCACCGGTTATGTGGCCGAAGATTGCCATGCTGGTTCCGTCCACCTCACAGCAGAACGATTATTCCTGGCTTTCCAGGTTTCCGAAAATGCGGAAATGGATTGGAGAGAAATTCATTAAATCCCTGTCAGCCCAGAGTTACACCATCTCTAATGATGATTGGGAAGCCACCGTGGAAGTGGATCGAAATCATATCGAGGACGACATTCTCGGTATTTATGGTCCGATGGCTCAGGAGGCGGGTTTCAGTGCAAAACAACTTCCTGACGAAATCGTCATGGATCTTGTAAATGGCGGTTTTGCGAATCTGGCTTACGACGGTCAATTCTTTTATGACACCGATCATCCCGTGGGCGATCCCGCAGTCAGCGTTTCCAATAAAGGCACGGTCCAGTTAAAAGCCGACACCCTGGCGAATGCCCAGGCTTCAATCGGTGCCGGGCGAACCGCTATTCGGAAATTCAAAGATGATGAGGGTCGTCCTTTGAATCTTGTGCCGGACACATTACTTGTTCCTCCGGCGCTTGAAGACACGGCCAATACCTTGATGACCGTGGACCGGCTCGAAGATGGCAAGCCGAATCCCTACAAAGGCATTATGAAGGTTGAAGTCGATGGCCGGTTGACCAGCGACACGGCCTGGTTCCTCCTGGTCACCAGTAGGCCGGTGAAGCCGTTCATTTATCAGGAACGGAAAAAACCGGTTTTCGTTGAACAAACGGAGAGCAACAACGACGACGTGTTTAATAAGAAAAAATTTAAATACGGCGCAGAAGCAAGAGCCGCAGGCGGGTATTCCTTCTGGCAGTTGGCTTGGGCAAGCGACGGATCGGCATAATTTTTGACTGAATTAAAAATATGAGCCTGGGGCTTTGAAGCCCGGCTCTTGATACCCCATTAAACCAATATTAAAGGAGTGTTTAAATGCCTATCAAAATCATTTCTTCCAGGGACGGCTTCCGCCGCTGTGGGATGGCTCATAGCAAGGAAGCCACTACCCATCCGGACGGAAAGTTTTCAAAGAAGGAAATCGAAATCCTTCAAAATGAATCCATGCTGATGGTGGAAATCATCCCGGCAAAACCCAACGGGGAAAAATCCGGCGACCCTGAAAAACACACCAAAGAAGGGTTGATGAAGATGACCGTCCCGGAAATCAAAGTCATCGGCGAAAAATATGACTGCCAGGAAACGACCAAGGAAAAGCTGGTTGATGAAATTCTCGCGGCTCAAAAGAAAGAGGGTTGATCCGTGGGCAACTACATCGCAAAGGCGGATATTTTAAAGCAACTCCCCGAAGCGGACCTGATTCAATTGACCGATGACGACGATACCGGTTCGGTGAATGATGCCATCGTCGATGGTGCCATTACTGATTCGGAGGGCGAAGTCGATGGTTATTTGGCCAGCCGCTATTCAACGCCGGTGACCCCTGTCCCGAATATCGTAAAAGCCTTCACGGTGGACATTGCGATTCATCGTCTTTATGGCCGTCGCCAGGGCGCGACCGAAGATATCGAGAAGCGTTATAACAACGCGATTCGATTTTTTAAGAATGTCTCAACCGGCGTTGTGACTTTAGGTGTGGATGCACCGGTCCCCGAAAATTCCGGATCAGGAGTTGATATCCAAAGCGATGCCAGAATCTTCACCCGTGAAAACATGAACGAGTTTTAGTCATGGGCATTTTGATTAAAACCATCGAGGATCTTGTGCTCACGGCGTTGGACGCCGCTCCGCTCAACACATATTGCAAAACCTTTGAGCGGTATGACGGTCAGTTTTCGGTGGACGATATCAAGAGCCTCAAATCAAACCTGCCCGCCTGTTTTGTGGCTTATACCGGGGACCGCTTATTGGAGAATACCGCGTTGACCCGGTACACGGTGGAAATGGGAGTCAGTGTGATCGTGGCCGCAAAAAATTTACGCGGAAAATTTCAAGCAAAGACGTCAGATGCTGGCGTTTACCAAATGCTGGAGGACGTGAAAAACCTCCTGCATCTCAATAATCTCAATGACCCAAATGTGGTTGGTCTGGTCCTACAACGGCGAACCCCACTGGTCAATACAGAAAGCCTTGCCGTGTTCGGTATGGATTTTAATTTGCAGTTTGTGGATTAGGAGAAATTTATGATCAAGAAAAATGGATTCACAATGAATGTCCGTAAAGGCGGGGTAACAGTCAATAAAGCAAAAAAGAAAAAGCCCGGTTCCCCTCCTGATGCGGCTAAAAAAACAGACGGAGGGAAATAACCATTATGGTATCTCTTACAAAAAGATCATTGTTGCTCGCAGAACTTGAGGTTACGGAAGGGACTGACCCTGTTCCGACACCAGCATTAAATTCGATTCTCATTAGTGACCTGGTTGTAAAGGTCAATGGAGAATTGTTGACCCGAAATTTTTCAAGGCCATCGCTTTCGCCCTTGGCTCACGTCATTGGCTTGTCCGATGTGGATGTTACTTTTAAAACCGAATTAAAAGGAAGTGGGTCAGCAGATGGTGGTCTGGCCGCTGATGTTCCTGAAATCGATCCTCTTCTCCAGGCTTGCGGATTTGCCGTTACTTTAAACGCTGGCCCTGCCGGAGATATCACCTACGATCCTGCAAGCGATAGCCTTAAAACCGTTACTTTATATTCCTATCCCGATGGATTGCTTCACAAGATCCATGCCTGTCGTGGCTCTGTCGCCTTCAACGCTGACGCGGGTAAATTTGGGGAATTATCCTGGACCTTTAAAGGCTTGTATATAACCCCCACGGATGCGCCGATTCCCGCTGGAGCGGTATTTAATCAAGAAAAGCCGCCACCATTTTTAAACGCTAATCTGACTTTTGATGGCTATTCCCCTGTCGTCCAGTCTTTTGCTTTTGATCTTGCCAATGATATTCAACGCCGTGAAGACGCAAACTCTGCTGAGGGAGTGATCGGATTTGTGTTGGGTGGTAGGGATACCCAGGGAAGTTTCAATCCAGAAGCTGTTCTTGAAGCAACCCATACCTTTTGGGCTGATTGGAAGAGCGCTAAGGAGAAAGCTTTTTCTGCAACCTTTGGAAGTGTACTCGGAGCCAGAATTGATATCACCGCGCCAAAGGTCCAGGCCAGGGAAATGAGTTACGGCGACCGTAATACGGTTCGCACTTACGACATCCCGCTCACCTTTGCCCAAAACTTAGGCGACGACGAAGTACAGCTTAAATTTTATTAAACCGTAAAAATTTATCCTTCTGACTTAACTGAAGGAATGACTTTTTAAATTGAAAGGAAAACAATGAACAGAATCATAGCCATCGACCCGGAAGCGGTTCATCGATACATCCCAAAAATGGCCCGCACCTGGCCAGTGGAAGACCAGCCGGTTTTTTTAATAAAAGCTCTAAAGGCGAAGGAAGCGGCGAAGATCCAGGATGGTTTGGCGGACATTGTGCCAGAAGGCAATAACAAAGATCTATCGACAATGAGAATTTATAGCGGCAGTTCAATTTTAAATGCTCTTGTTGCGGGCCTGTCAGGATGGGAAAACTTTAAATTATCAAATGGTGAAGACGCCCCCTGGCGAGACAATAACGGAACTCCAAGGGCGGAAAATTTTGATTATATCCCAAGTGATATTCGGAAGGAACTCGCCGAGCAAATCACTGAAGGAACTTTTCTTACGGAGCAAGATGAAAAAAACTCCGAATAGCGGTTGCCGCTGATTTAAGCGGCCTCCGCTGTGGGTCTTGCTCTCACAAAGATTGCGATGGTAAGCAAGGATTCAGTCGGTTTGAGATGGACGGAGAATGGATCAAACAATGTCCTTTGACCTTCATCACAAGCGAGACGGTTTTAATGTCAAATATGTATCCGCATTATAAAAACGGATTTCTTCCTGGACCTGGTGGGATTTTGGATCAAACGCCGCAGTTTTTAAGAGCGATGGAAATCATCGACGACGAAGTCGGTAAACACCAGGAAAAGAAAAATAAGGATAAATAAATTGGCTGAAACAGTAGCAGACCT
>JAJDAZ010000054.1 GCA_029261595.1 Nitrospinaceae bacterium
GCTGTTCAAGGCCGCGTAAAAATTGTCCCCCACCGGAACTACAGAGCCCATATATTCTTCAATAAGTTCCGGGTACTCCTGAATGGCTTCTGAAATCGGGCAGAAAATGATGCCGACTTCCATCAGTTTTTTCTTGTGGGTAGTTGCCACGCTCACACTATCGAACACCGCGTCCACCGCAACATTGGACAATTTTTTCTGTTCATCCAACGGAATTCCCAGCTTCTCAAACGTCCGCAAAAGTTCGGGGTCCACCTCATCCAGACTTTCCAGTTTTTTCTTGGGCTTGGGCGCGGAATAATAAGAAAGATCCTGAAAGTCGATCGGAGGATAATGGACGTTAGGCCACTGCGGTTGTTTCATGGTCAGCCATTTTTCATAGGCCTTGAGCCTGAAATTCAGCATGAACTCAGGCTCATTTTTTTTCTTGGAAATAGCCCGGACAACTTCCTCGTTCAACCCCTTGGCAAAGGTGTCCGATTCAATCAAAGTCTGGAAACCGTATTTATATTTTTTGTCCTCTAAAACATCGGACACTGTATTTTCCGTGGTCTTCATTATAAAAGAACTCCGTATAGGAATTTGGAACTACATATTGGGAACAACAATGAGCTCGTTATAAATCTCACTACGCAAAGCTTGTTCCATAAAAGAAAGTGTCGCGCCGAGCGAGGAGCCGCAACTGCCACAGGCCCCCTGGTACTGGATCATGATTTTTTCGCCATCCACTACGTCCAGAACCTCGACATTTCCGCCATCGGCCATTAACGCCGGGCGAATTTTTTCATCCAGAACAATATTGACCTGGGTTTTCTGGTCTTCCACGCTCAACCCCATCCAGGCCTGCTCGGCCATCGACAGCTCAGCGAGTGATTTTTGGGGTTTGTCTTGTTTTTTAGCCGCGGCGTTTGCCAGAGCCAATGCCTTGGCCCCGGTGTAGTCGTCCCGAATGATCTTCAGCAATTCATCCACCGCGCCAAACGCAAACATCTTGGCTTCCGGCACCGAAGGCGTATCCGGTTCGTCCCGGAGGTTATTTTCGACATCGCTTCCCAGAAGGGAACAAGCCTCTCCGATGGTCAATCCTTTCACCAGGGAACACAGGGTCTCCCCCACCGCGATCGAAACCTTACCTCCATAGGCGAAAAACTTGGCGCTGTAGACCCGGTCTTCCTCCGTATCCACCAGCCAGTAAAGTTTCATGTCCTTGTATTTGGACTCCACCAGGGCCATGCCTTTTTCAACGGCATCTTCCTGATAATAGGCTCCCCGGTTCTTGGGCTTGCCTGCGACTTCTTCAAATTTTTTCGAGTATTTATCTTCCAAAACCGACATGAACGTCCTTTCGGTTATAACTATCTAAAGATTGGAGTTTTCCGGCCTTAGTATAGAGAGAATATCTATCGAACTCAACAGTGATTAGATGCACTGGAATGGAGAAAGGTCTTCGTATTTCCGATTTTTCAGTCCTCAACGGAAAATAAAAGTTCATCTCCCTGAAACCACCCGGTCCCTCTTACTAAAAAATAGTTAATTAATTGAAAATTAAGGCTTTAAAATTTACATAAAATGAGGTCACATATAAAGAAGAAAACCGGACGCACTTTTAGTTGTTTATTAAGAAATACCTCCTGCCATTGACGAAAATAAGACCCTGATTTTTATAGATAAAATTCTCTTATTCGTGTGTACAAACCGGTCAAAAATACTATAATCATTTTCTATAGTCAGATAACCAGCGCGTGATTGGGATTCCCCAACTCAAGGTCCTGCAACCCCTGAGGATGAGGAAGACCCCGTACCAGCGCTTCAAACATAGGATACCCTGCTATGACGGCTGAAACGGAAATCAATAGGCCTCAGTTGGTGGATGGAATGGGCCGGACGATCGTCAACCTCAGAATTTCGGTCACGGACCGTTGTAACTTTCGTTGTACCTATTGTATGCCTGCGGACAACGTGGAGTTCATGGACCGCGTCAAACTGCTCACGTTTGAAGAACTCACCCGAATCGCGACCATCGTTTCCAAACTGGGGATCAACCGCCTGCGGCTGACCGGCGGCGAACCTTTGATGCGTAAAGATCTGCCAAGTTTGATCCGCATGCTCGCGGCAGTGGAGGGCATCGACGATATCGCCATGACCACCAACGCCTTTTTCCTTAAAGAACACGCTCAAAGCTTGAAAGACGCTGGATTGAAACGGTTGAACGTCAGCCTCGATGCCCTGGACTCGGAAAAATTCAAGCACGTCAACCGCAGGGATTGTCTGCAACAGGTATTGGACGGCCTTCAGGAAGCCTCCCGTGTGGGGTTTAAATCCATCAAGATCAACGCCGTGGCCATGCGCAATTTTTCCGAATCGGAAATCCTCAGCCTCATCGACATGGGACGGTCGGACGGATTCGAGGTCCGCTTCATCGAGTTCATGCCCCTCGATTCGGACCAGGCCTGGGAACGGGACAAAGTCCTTTTCGGCCATGAAATCGTCGATCTCATCAAAGAAAAACATGAATTGATCCCCATCGACAACTCATTGGATATCGGCCCTGCCAGCGAATACAGGTTTGCTGACGGCAAGGGCAAAATCGGCATCATCACCGCAGTCAGCAATCCGTTTTGCGATCACTGCAATCGGATTCGCATGACCGCCGACGGCAAATTGCGCACCTGCCTGTTCTCCACCGATGAAACGGACTTAAAACAACTGGTCCGCTCAGGCGCCTCCGATGAAGACATTGCGGAAGCTCTCAAACAGGCGGTGCTGATAAAGGAACCGGGGCACAAGATCAATCTCGAAAGTTTCGAGCGGCCCACCCGCGCCATGCACGCCATTGGCGGCTGACCAGCATGACGCTGGACCCAATATTAAAGTGCGATGGGTTTATGGCTGACCAAACTTTACGTCGTGCTGTTTTTTCTTCAGGGCTGGCGAGCACAGCGTACCCCTTCGGGGCATAAGGGCAATGAAAGGGATATCACAAGCGTCAGCCTTAAAATTTCCCCTCGCGTGGCGGGTCCGATGACACTCATCAAAAAACGAAATTCATTTGAATCCCACTTAAAGGAATTGCAAAGCGTCGTGGTGGCGTTTTCCGGCGGGGTGGATAGCGCTCTGGTGCTGGCGATGTCCCTTGAAACGCTGGGCAGGAAAAATACGCTTGCCGTGACGGCCCAATCGGAAAGCCTGGCCGAACGTGAATTACAAGCGGCAAAAAAGCTGGCACAAAGTCTGGGTGCGGAGCATCTGATTTTACCCACGCATGAGATGGACTCCCCGCAGTACCGGGCCAACCCGATCAACCGGTGTTATCACTGCAAATCAGAGTTGTACTCCAAGCTCGCGGTTATTGCTGAAGAAAGAAACATCGCCCATATTGTCAACGGCATCAATCAGGACGATCTGGGCGACCATCGCCCCGGAATCGTTGCGGCCAAAGAATACGGTGTCGTGAGTCCCTTGGCCGAGGCGGGATTCGACAAAAACGACATTCGTGAATTGTCGCGGCAGATCGGGTTGTCGAACTGGGAAAAGCCCGCGAACCCCTGCCTGTCATCCAGAATTCCTTACGGACAAGAGGTCTCTCCGGAAAAACTTTCCATGATCGAGCGGGCGGAAGACCTGTTATTATCGCTTGGCTTCACCGAGTTGCGCGTCCGCCATCATGGGGACATGGCCCGTATCGAACTGAACAAAAATGAAATGCCCCGTGCATTGACCGATTCCATTTCGACAACGATTCAGGAGCGGTTCAAACAGATCGGCTTCAAATACGTGACTCTGGATCTGGAAGGTTTCCGTTCGGGAAAGTTGAACGACGGTATCAAAAAAATCACTACAGAGGAAACATGTTTAAAATCGAACTGAGGCCGGAAATCAGGAAAACCCTGAAAGACCCGGATAGATTCGCCAAAGGGTTGAGTACGGTCTACACCGGGCTGGTGCTCGCCATGGGCGGCGTGGTCATCATGCTGTTTTTATTTTTCCAGAAACCGGAAAACGTGCTTCACCCCACCTGGCTCATAGTTTTGGGGTTGGCAGTCATCGCCTGGGGAGAATGGCAGAAATTCCGGTCCAAATAATCCTGCCTCTGCAAAGGATGGGTTAAGTTTCCTGGGGGGCTTGGGTTACCCCCCAGGACCTTGGATCGATTTAAAGAACGTCTCTACTTATTAACCGGCTTTAATTAATTCGCGTTGGCACAAATCGCAAAAGCCGTTAAATTTACCCCTGGGCTACCAGGGGTAGTCAGTGCCACGACTATTTCCCAACCCTGTGGGTTTCCAAGGCGAGGCATATTTCTTGCTACCAGCATAGCAGATGTGGAAAAGAATCCCCCACCCAGAATCTTTTTACCAGCAGGGCAGTTTGCGATTGCGCCCGCAGAAGCTGTATTAGGGCTAGGCGGAATTGAAAACGGCACTTGTATCACTTTATGACCAGAAATACCATCAGTCCCGTTCGTCCCATTGGTGCCGTTAATACCATCAATGCCATCAGTCCCATTAGTCCCATCCACACCGGGATCACCTTGCGGACCCCACGGCGCCAATGGTCAAATCGTACTCATCATTCTGACTCTGGCCGTTGCCCCTGGAGACGGTGAGCAGGTAGTCTCCGGCTTCTAGCTCATCCGGGTCTAAATCCAACTTCGCGATAATCCCCGTGTTGCCCGCATCTATGATATCGAGTGGACCAAATCCACCGAGTGTTACGGTCAAAGGACTGCCGAAATCCAAGTCCTCGCCAGAGATAAAGAAAGTGGTGGTGGAAGCACTCGTAAAAACCACATTCACTCCGGTGATGTTGAGGTGTCCTCCGGGCGGAGTCGAATCAGGTTTGGCGGCCAGGGCCGATTGTCCGAATACCAAAGTAAAAACCAGCACAACCAGTGCCAGCAAGAACGAGATACAGACTGTTGGAATCCGTTTGGTTGTCGCTAATCGTTTTAACTCTCGTGGAACTGTGGAATTTGAACTTATATAGTTATTCATAATATTCTCCTTTTATCATCAACGATAAATTTGAGTGGGTAGTACTAACCAACGAACAACAGCTACCCTGGTCCGGGTAGATGTGAGAATTCTGGTTGGATTTAGTTGTGGAACTCTGAAAAATTGCGGTGCTTGCGGGGGGAGGAGGGGAGTTTGGGAAACCGAAAGCGGTGGGGAATATAAATAAAAAATAATACTTGCGAAACATGTTGCCCTCTTTTCCCTGCTACTGCCAGGAGTGCTTCAACGAGGCCTCAAGTGTATGTGGAAGGAAATATAGGTATGCTAAAATTTCTGTCAAGGGGGGGGCATTGCCCGAGTGGGCGCAACAGATTGATTTATAAGCTATTTAGCGGGATGCCGGAAAAGGGACAAACACGAGGATTTCCACTGTTGTCATGCTGAGCATGTCGAAGTATGACCTTGATAATAGGGGCTGTTTTCACACTTCGACAGGCTCAGTGTGACAGTTACGGGTAGAAAAAAAGTTTATAAGCACCCTGCTATTCCTTCCCATCATCATCTGGCCCATTGTCTTCCTGGCTCTCAGCATTGCGTCCGAGTTCCCTGGATCTTTCCGTCGCCGCTTCCACGGCGTTCATCATCGTGGTCCGCAAGCCCCCCTCTTCCAGAGTGTGAAGCCCGGAGATGGTGGTGCCTCCGGGGGAGGTGACCATGTCTTTCAATTCGCCAGGGTGTTTTTTGCTTTCCCACGCCAGTTTGGCGGACCCAAAAACGGTTTGGATGGTGAGGGTATTGGCGACATCGCGCGACAGGCCCATTTTGACACCTGCATCGGACAACGCTTCGATGATCATAAATATATAGGCGGGACCACTGCCGCTCAATCCTGTAACTGCGTCCAGATGAACTTCATCGACATCGACGGTTTTTCCCACCGCTTCAAACAACCGGTGTGCGATCTGAATATCTATCTTGGAAACGTTTTCTCCAGCGGCGATAGCCGTCACCCCCTCCTGCACCAGCGCCGGCGTGTTCGGCATGGTTCTGACGACATTGTATTTTCTATCCTGCCCAGTTTTCAACACGCCCAGGATTATGGCGATCGGCACACCTGCGGCCACCGAAACCAATAATTTTTTTGCGTCGATGAGGTCGCGAACGTTTTTAATGACCTCTTTGACCACTTGCGGTTTCACCGCTAGGATCAGGATATCGCTTTTCTCCACCAGTTCGCGGTTGTCCGTGGTGGCTTTCACCTTGTATTCGGAATGCAAAAAATCGAGCCGGGTCGAAACAACATCGGACACAATGATGCTTTTGGGTTCGACAAATGAAGCTGAGATGAGACCCTTGATCATTGCCTCGGCCATGTTTCCCCCGCCGATGAATCCCAGTTTTTTACTTCTCAACACGATGTCAGTCTCCCATTAAAATAGTAATTTTTTCGCGCTCAAGGTCCGCATCAACCGGCGGGACGGTCGCCAAATATGGCCGACCCCACTCGCACCAATGTCGCCCCCTCTTCAATCGCCACGGTGAAATCGTTTGACATGCCCATGGACAATTCCTTTAGATCAATGCCTTCTATGCCCAATCCCGCCATTTGATCACGCAGTTCACGCAAGCGGGAAAAGACCTTGCGTGATTTTTCCGGGTCGGGATCATATGGAGGAATTGTCATCAGGCCTTCGACTCGAACCGCCAGCATTTTTGACAACGCCTGCAATGTGCCTTCCAGCGCATCCGGGGCCACCCCGGATTTGGACGCTTCGCCTGAGACGTTGACTTGTATTAAAACAGAGGTGGTCAGGCTCCGCTTAAGGCTTTGATCATTGATGATCTGAGCGAGTTCGACGTTGTCCACGGAATGAATCAAATCAAACCGGCCCACAACCTGCTTGACTTTGTTTTTCTGCAAGTGTCCTATAAAATGCCAGTGAGACACCCTCTGACCCAAACGGTCCATCTTTTCCAGGGCTTCCTGGACCCGGTTTTCACCAAAAATCTCAGCGTCTGCTTCACGGGCTTCAATAATTTTTTCTACCGGGACGGTTTTACTGACCGCAATCAGGAGAATGCTTTCAGGCGAACGTCCGGCCTTTTCTGCGGCCTCCGTTAACCTGCTCTTCACCCATTCAAGGTTTTCTGTTATCAAGAAACGTTAATCCGACGTCAATTTTGTGGATTTCAAAAACGGGAGAAGCGGGTTTTCTATTAATACCCAAAGACGCCTTAATAAAGCGCGTCCACTCCTCTTTCATTGGTTCTGATGCGAATGGCATCTTCAACAGGGAGGACAAAAATCTTTCCGTCACCAAAACTACCCGTCTGGGCAGTGGCCACCAACACATCCACCACTTCATCCACCGCCTCATCTTCCAATACGATGGATATTTCAATCCTTGGGTGGAATTGCGGCGTCTCTGAACCGGGGGCTGACTTCAACTGGCTGAGGGGCTTGCCGATTCCTTTCATTTCGATCACCGAAAGGCCGGGCACGCCCAATTCAAACAGTTTCAGCCGAACTGCCTCCAATTTTTCGTGCCTTATGTAACATTTGATCATTTTCATAACAGTTGCAACAATTTAGACCAAAAAAAAAGGCTTTGCAACCCCTTGATGAGATCACAAAACCTTTGGAAAATTAAAATAAGACCACTGGGTCGAAAAGTTCGAACCGGGTTTAATTTTTCTTTAGGACGGCTTACAGCCCGATATCTTTCCCGGCGGAAACTATTTTGCCAACAACACTCAGAAGTTTCTCTTTTTCCACTGGCTTGACCAGATAATCTTTCACGCCTTTTTTCATGAAAGCGGTTGCCATCTCAGTATCCGGATAACCCGTAACCATCACCACGGGAATTCCCGGAGCTTCTTTTTTGAGAAAATCGACACATTCCACACCATTGACTTTTGGCATGCGTATATCGCAGAGAATAAGGCCGACATTGACCATATTGTCTTCCGACCGAAGCGTATTGATCCCAACTTCCCCATCTTCAGCTTCCAGAACATTATATCCAGCACTTTCCAAGTGAAGTCTTAATACTTCGCGTACATCCTCCTCATCATCAATGACTAAAATTCTACCTTTTGCCATTTCCTCCCCCCCCTAATAATATTTAAATTGTTATTGCCTAACAACACATTCCAGGAATTTTCTATCAGTAAAATGGATATATTCTCCAAATATTTCGGGAGAGGCGACTCAATCTGGTTACCAGGTAGAGGCCCCATAAAATACCAAACTATTGATAAATCTCTTTGACGCGAAACCCCTTGCGAGCAATTCAGGGTTGCTGTATTGTAATGGTAAATTTTCGCTGTACAAAGCTACTGCAATTCAATTTACAAGTCAAGGCCAAAATAGCACCTTTCCTTTACCTATTGTTAGATTTAGTGGGAAGGACTAAATTTAATTGCATCGTTGTTGGGAAGTTTGATAATCACTCTTCTTACTTTCTGGAACCACAATAAATGCCCCAGCAAGTTTCCACTTCCGAAACGACCAAGCCTTTCCGTAAAGGATTGAAAAGTAAATTAATCCTTTCCATGGTCGGGGTCGGTACCCTGCCCCTGCTTCTTGCTATGGGGATTTCTTATTTGCAGGGGACCAAATCTCTTCAAAATGTGATTGGCGCAAGTTTCCAGGCACTGGCTACCGAAACGGCGACAAAAATCGATTTCATGATGAAGGAGGAAATCAAAAAGAGCACCCGCCTGGCCAGTCATCCCACCCTTATCCTGACCGTCAGAGAACGCTACCGTCAGACGTCGCAATTGAAGGAGGCGGGTCTGAAAGAACAATTTCGCAATCAGGCGGAAATGTGGAAATCCAAAGACCCTACGAATAATCGTTTATTGGACAATTCAGGGAGCCGGATACTTAAAAGTTTCCTTAAACGGGACCCTCACTCTGAAGAATCCACACATGCGCTTTTTGTGACCGACGCGAAGGGAGTCCTTCTATCAAGCGCCAACGATTACCCGGATTTTTTTAATGGCTCCAAACCGTTTGTGTCAAAAACCATCGGCGGAGGAAAAGGGTTTGTTTATATCGGACCGATCATGCCCATTTCGGACAGCAAGGACTTTGGCTTCCATCTGGCCATTCCTATCCTGAATCACGGAGAACAGGTGATGGGCATATTGCACCGGGTGTATCGGGCCAAGTCATTTTTTTCATCTTCCATAGAACAAATCATTTTTGGCGAAACCGGTCATGTGATGCTGATCGATTCCGAGGGAGTGGTGATTGATTGTCCCATCCTTCCGACGGGTTTTAAACTTCCCGACGCCGAACTGGTTGCCAGCGTTACAGGGCCGAAAGCTAGCTGGGCACGCACTCAAAGCGATGGCCACGGGGGTGAGGAGCTTTCCATTATCGGATATTCGCCGCTATCGGAAACCAATATTTCAACTCAGGCATCTTCCGGGATGAGGTGGTACACCTTTGCCTGGCAATCCTCCGACGAGGTTTTCGCCCCCACCCAGAAACTTCTCATCTGGGTTTCCGCCGCCGGGTTCATTTCGATTTTACTGATAGCGTTTTTTGGTTCCCTGGCCTCCAACAAGATCGTGCGCCCCATATGCCAGATACAGAGCACCACAGCACGAATCGGACGGGGCGAGGAGGTAGAACTTCTGGATATCCGCACAGGCGATGAAATTGAGTCCCTTGCCAATGAGATCAATTTGATGAACTCCCTGCTGAAAAAAGCATTTACCGGATTGGAAGATCAGGTCGAGGAAAAAACCAAAGAAGTACGCTCCCTGCAGGAATACACCGAAAGTATTTTGATGAGCGTCCCGGATATTCTGGTGATTTTCAGCGTGGACTTAAAAACGGAACACGTCAACAGGGCCTTTGAGAAATTGACCGGAATATCCGCCGAGGAAGCGCAGGACAAATCTCTCACCTCAATGAAACTGGAATTCAAGGATCAATGGCAATCGGTGATGATGGAACTAAAAGCCTACTCAAACGGCATGCATGAAAAATCCAGTAAGTCCGCCAAGGTCACTCTTGGAAACCAGGGACCCAGAGATCCCCTGGCGCCGAAATCCGCCGGGCCGTCCTGGGAAACCAAAAATGTCGTTAATTTTGGAAGCCGGGTTTTCGCCTTTCAATTTTTTGATGTGGCCATATCCGTGGAAAAGAAACGGCGGATAGGACTTCTGATGAAGGAAATCACCGAACAGAAATCCTTGCAGGACCAGTTGACCATGGCCGAAAAACTATCCGGGCTGGGAACGCTTGCGGCGGGAATCGCCCATGAAATGAATAACCCCCTGTTTTCCATCATGGGACTCACCGAAACCATCATCGAAGAAAAAGATCCGAACAAAATCCAAACTTATTCCAAAAAAATTCTGGAAAAATCCAAACACATGGCCTCGATCATCCTGAACATGTCAGGTTATTCCCGGTCGGGAGAAATGGACCAAATGGGCGGGGTCAATATCAACGAACGTCTGGATGGCTCCATAGAAATGGCCTTGATGGCATCCTACTCAGACGATGTGGTGTTAGAAAAAAATTATTCCCAACTGCCGCTCATCAAGGCCAAGCCGGAAGAGATTCAACAAATATATTTAAATATTATTCGTAATGCGGTCCAGGCCATGGATGGAAAAGGGAAGCTTATAATTTCTTCATCCCAGAACAATGGCCGAATCGTGACAACCATTGAGGACACGGGTCCTGGTATTCCCCAGGAATACCTTTCCAAAGTTTTTGATCCTTTCTTCACCACCAAAGATCAGGGAAAAGGGACCGGCCTGGGATTAAACATTGTTCACCGGCTGATCGATAAATACGGAGGAAGCATCTCTGTAGAGTCCACGGTGGGAAAAGGAACCACTTTCACGATCACATTCCCGGTCGAGGCCCCGGAATAATTTTATCCTTTAATTTTTCAGGAAACTCAACTCATGGAAGAATTCGACCTGTTTAAAAGCGATAAAATGTCCAAAGCGGTTGAGTCGCTTGCGGAGGCAGTGATCATCACCGATCCGGGAGGAAATATCACCTACGTCAACCCCGCCTTTGAAACCATCACGGGTTTCACTTCCGAGGAAGCTTTGGGGAAAAATCCGCGGATATTAAAAAGCGGGCAGAATCCTCCGGAAATTTACAAAGGCATGTGGGACGTCCTGTTTGAAGGAAAAGTCTGGCGGGGCCAGGTGATCAACAGACGGAAAGATGAAACTTTATATCATGCCAATTTGACCATCTCCCCCATTCGAAGCGATACAGGAAAAATTCTGAGTTATGTGGCGGTTCAACACGAGGTGACCAAAGAAATCGAACTGGAAGAAAAAGTGCGTCTGGCCACCGAGGAATACAAGGTCCTGCATGATGTCGCCAAGGCGCTTCACAAAACCAACAACATGAAGGATATGTTAATCGGCGCCCTCGAGCCGATCACCAAGTTCAAGGAACTGCAAGTGGAATACAAGGCGGGAATCTTTTTGGCGGACCCCGAAAACAAGGAACTGCACCTGACCGCTACCCTGGGGCAATTTTCTGACGAGTTTATGGAAAAGGATAAGGTGGTTCCCTACGGGGACTGTCTTTGCGGAATCGCGGCAGAGTCCGGGGAATTGCTGGTGAGCAACAACTGCTTCTCCGACACCCGGCACACCCGGACGTTCGCAGACATGACCGCCCACGGCCATTACATTGTTCCGTTAAAAAGCCGCGACAAGCTGGTCGGGGTGATGTTCCTGTACACCGATGAAAATCCCCCCTGGTACGAAAGAAGCAATGAAATTCTCCTTTCTATCGGGGATTTGATCGCCGACGCCATTGAGCATAAACGGATCGAAGAAAATAGAGCTTAAAAAGATAGATGGACCGCCGGAAAAATTTCTGTGCTTTCCCGGAGGGTCATTCTGAAATTGGAATCAAAAAAACTTTCCAGTTCTGTTTTTCCCAGCTACGCGCTTCCTGATAAAATCGATATTCCTTTTCCTTATTCTTAAACTCCGGATGATGGTCCCGCCAGACGCCATTGCGTTTCACCGAAGGCGCCCATTGATGGCACATTTCGTGGTAGACCGTTAACTCTACAACGGAAAAAGGAACGAACGACTGATTGAGCCTGGGATGAATCCGAATCAACCGTTTGGCGCGATCATAAGAGCCAAACCGAAACGCGCTCCGGTTTTTCTTTTTGGAATCCCGACCCCACCCCACTCCGGCTTGAATTTTATTTTCAAAATACTCCGCATTCAAGCGGTCAAAAATTTCCTGCAAATCGAACCCATTTGCCTCCCTCCTCACCTCTAATACAGGAGAGGAAGATAACCCCTTCTCCCCTTTAGGGAGAAGGCTGGGATGAGGGGATTTAATACCTTTGAAAAGTTCTTCTCCTTGCGGCGGAAACGTTTCGACCGGAGGGTGGACCTTCACCTCCAGAAACGACAGAATTAAGGTTTTGTATCTGGACGGAAGACCACCCACTTTCATCAGTCGGTTGAGAACCACGGTTTTTATGGAATCCAGCACGGCTTCCTTTCCGCCTTCAAAATGGCTGAAGTAATTGTCATTGAAAATTTCCACTTGAAACCTGGGGCCTTCCTGGTGGATCTGCACTTGGCCCAGGTAATCAAACCCCTTTTTCCGGCACCGGAAGACCCTGGTAAAAACAGCCGCCGGATGAGTCTTTTCCATCCCTTGTCCAAACGACAACTCCCCTTGCTGAAAGTTTTTCCCTGAAATTCCGCGAGTTAATTTAGCCATTATTACCCCAGAAGCCCCAACATTGCGAATCAGCTTTTAAATCCACCAAAACAAGGGGATACTACCGAAAGCGGTGATCGTTGTCCACTTGCAACCTGGAATGTTTAAAAATTGTTTTTTTGTGGCTATTTGCCGTGTCCGGTCCAACTTTACATTAAATTCAATTTCCTATAAGTTAATGATATGAAAAATTTAATTCTTATTATTTTTGCTCTGGCCGTTTCGTCCTGCATGCCCATGTCGGGCGGGATGGACGCCATGAATTTTCCTCCAGGTCCGAGCCCCGATGTCAGGGAACAGGTGGAACTTTTCCTTTCAACCAATGATCCTGAAATTGAAAATAAAGTTATAACGCGTTTGAAAAGTGCCCAGGTTTCCAATGAAGAGATCAAGGCCATCCTGCGCGATCAGCGTCCAAAAACAATGACGACCACCGGGTTGCAACTGGACCGCGAAAAAAGCTTTAACGGCAAGTCTTATCCCTATGCTCTTTACGTTCCTGCTGGAGCCAAAGCAGGGGACTCCTACCCCCTGATGGTCGTTTTACACGGGATGGGGGGAAGCGGCGGCAACACGATTCCTAAATGGGTGGAGCGGCTGGCAGAGGAGTACATTATATTATGTCCCTCGTATCCCATGGGCGCGTGGTGGGCGAAACCGGCGGAAGACATGGTCCTGCAATTGATTCAGGAAGTCCAGGCGGAATATCCCGTGGACCCCGACCGCGTTTTTCTGGCAGGCTTGTCCAACGGGGCCATCGGGGCATACATGATCGGGATGTTTTATCCCGACCTGTTCGCGGGGATCATTCCCATCGCCAGCGGCATCACCCCGCGCTACATGCATTTTCTGGTGAATTTGAAAAACACCCCCATTTACATCATTCAGGGAGTTCACGATCCGGTTTTCCCGATCAAACTCACCCGTCGCGTTCATCAAATTTTGCGGGACATGAATTACCCGGTGACCTACCGCGAACACGAGGAAAAGGGCTCGGCACACGGCGGTCACTTTTTACCCATTTCCGAGGTCCTGCCTCTGGTGCAATGGATGAAAAAACAAACCCGCGATTCCAATCCCGTGGTGGTCAGGATGACCCGCGAAGCCAATCATCTGGGGCGCATCCACTGGGTGCGGCTGGGAAAAGGCTTGAAACTGGCGGCCCTGCAGATCCCAGGGCCAGAGAGGGAACCCGTGCACGTCCAGGACGGAAAAATCGCCACTTTGTTTGCATCGCAGAAAGGCAATAACGAATTCGAGATCCTGGGGAAAAACCTGCTGGAATTCGATCTGTACCTCAATACGGATATGATCGACTTCGACGCCCCGGTCCGCATCGTCACCCAGAATTTGCTGGACGAAGGCGGCCAACTCCTGCCCGGTGAAAAACAAGAGCGCTTCAACGATAAATTGAAAAAAGACCTGGAAACTCTTTTACGGCATTTCAAAATAAACCGCGACCCTTCCATGCTCTTCGACGGCAAAATAACCATCTCCCTCGAAAAGACCTACGCCAGCCTCGGACCCTGATGATTCCTTCAGAAGACCTTTTATCAGATTCCGGCAGGACCCAGCTTATAAACAAGTCGCTCAATCAGTTGGGGTGGGAACTCATCCAGAAAGCCCTGGCGGAGCGTACCGTCTCGACCGTGACGGCAGCTCGATGCTTGAACCTCCAGCCGGAGCCCGATATTGATTCTGCCGAACACTCGCTTGAAGAAACCTCGGAAATGGTCGCCCTGCTGGATTCCGACGATCCCTTTCCTCTCAATTCGTTTGCGGACATTCATCCCCTGCTTCAGGAAGCCACTGAAAACCGTATTCTGGCCGCAGACCAGTGTTATGAATTTTTAAAACTGCTACGTCTTTGCCGGACGCTCAAAAAATCTTTGGAGAAAAAAGACGACCTTCCCCTCCTCCGGTCTTTGAGCCTCAACCTCGATCCGCTTCCGCCTCTTTTAAAAGATATCGACAAATGTATTTCCGAGGAAGGGGAAATTAAGGAAGACGCCACGCCCGAACTCAAACAAGCCATCCGCGATGTGGCGTCGGCCAAACAAAAACTGGAGGACCGCATCGCCAGGATTTTCTCCTCGGCCACGGTCAAGGAAGCCTTGCAGGACACTTATATCACCGAGCGGGAAGAACGCCTGGTCATTCCGGTCCGCGCGGAATACCGGTCCCGGGTCGAGGGCATCGTGCACGACAGCTCCGGAAGCGGTCAGACTTTATTCATCGAGCCCACGCAAATCATTCCCCTGAACAACCAGTTAAAGATAAGCAAGCTCAAGGTCGATCAGGAAAAATTTAAAATCCTGCAAGCCCTCGCCATGCAAATTCTCGAGCATCAGGCGGAATTGGAAGAAAATCTCGGCCTTCTCACCGAGCTGGATCTGATCCACGCCAAAGCCCGGCTGGCCAAGCTCATGCAGGCGAAAAAATGCCCGATGAACGCAGACGGAACCGTGAACCTCATCGAAGCCAGAAACCCTGAACTGATTCTGGACAAACAAACGGTCGTTCCCAACGACATTTCATGGGACGCATCGGTGCGCGCCATCATCATTTCCGGTCCCAATACCGGCGGGAAAACAGTGACTCTAAAGACCCTGGGGCTGATGTCATTAATGGCTCGTTCGGGCTTGTTTCTGCCAGCCAAGGAAGGGTCGGCGATCGGTTTTTTTCCGGAAGTGTATGCCGACATCGGCGACGACCAAAGCATCCATCTGAATTTATCCACTTTTTCCGGGCATCTACAAAAAATCATCCTCATCCTCCATCATGCGCAACCCGGTTCCCTCATCCTTCTGGACGAGTTGGGAATCGCCACCGATCCGTTTGAAGGAGCCGCGCTTGCCGAAGCCATTCTCATGGAGTTGAAACGCAAGGAGGTGGTGACTCTGGTGTCCACGCATTATTTGTCGCTCAAGATGCTGGCGCAAACCCATCAGGGTTTTCTGAATGCCTGCACCGAGTTCAATCTGGAATCATTGTCGCCGACCTACCGGTTGATTTTCGGCGTACCCGGCCACAGCGCCGCCCTCGATACCGCTCAAAGGCTGGGTTTGCCCCGTGGCATCATTGACAATGCCAGGGAGATTTATAACGCCAAAGACAACCGATCGGAAAATCTATTGCAAAGTCTCACCCAACAAAAATTCCAGTTGGAACAGGATAAGATATCCATCTCAGAAAAAATCCAGGAAATCGCCCGGCTGGAGGCGGAGCAAAAATCCATCACCGACAATCTAAGATCTCAGGATAACGAGTTTAAAAAAAATAAGACCAAGCGGCTTCAGTCCTACCTCAGGGAGGCAAAACATGAGATCAGAAAACAACTCGCTGAAATAAAAGGAAGCAAGGACGCGCCGAAAATCCGCAGGATAGAAAAACAGATCACCGCGATGGGCCGTGTTCCCTTATCCGCTTCCGGAAAGGATTTTTCCGACTGGGACGTGCCACCAGAACAGCTGGGCAAAGGGGATACGGTACTGGTTGAAAACTACGGCACGTTGGGAGTTCTTCTGGAAACTCCCGAAGGCAAAAAAAAGGTTCGTGTAAAATTAGGCAATATGACCACGGTGGTGGAAACCCGCTATTTAAAAGGAAACGCAAGAAAACCCCGGTTGCAAAAACAGGCCATTCATAAAATCGACATCAAGGTGCAAACCGAGCACACTCCCAAAACCCGGACTTCGTGCGATTTGAGGGGAATGAATTCCGAAGAGGCTTTGAACGCTCTGGAACAGTTTCTAAGCCAGGCCATCGTTAATAAGGTGTATCATGTGAAGATCATCCACGGTCACGGCATGGGGACCATCAAAAAACTGGCAAGGGACTTCCTTGAAACGACGGGATTGTGTAAAAGTTTTCATCCCGGTTCCAGAGAAGAAGGGGGAGACGGAATCACCGTGGTCGAGCTTTAGAGGTGTTCACAAAAAGGGGGAACGCGCTATGTTTATAACAAAAAATATATTTCCGACTATAGTAGTGAGTTTGGCTTTACTCATTCCATTGAACGCCCATTCGGGCAATATGGAAAAAATCACATTGAAAGGAAACCCGCTCACCCTGATGGGTGAACCTTTGCAGGTGGGACAAACACTCCCGGAGATCAGCCTTCCCGACAGGTCATTGACAATGGTCGACCTGAAATCCCTGAAAGGAAAAATCACCATCCTGAGCGTTGTTCCGTCCCTGGATACTCCCACCTGCGAGGAACAAACCCACATATTGAGCGAAAAGAACGGCGGTCTGGATCAAACCGTCCGGCTGGTCACTCTCAGCCGGGATCTCCCCTTCGCACAAAAACGCTTTGCCAAAGGGGCGAAAATAAACAACATCCTGTTTCTTTCGGACTACCGTGACGCCGATTTTGGCACGGCGTCTGGCTTACTCATTGAGGAAAACCGCCTGCTCGCCCGCGCCGTCATGGTGCTGGACCGGGAGGGTATCATCCGTTACCTGGAAATCGTCCCTGAACTATCCAGGCTTCCCGATATGAGTAAAGTGTTTGATATTGCCAGATCACTGGGAACCGAATGATTTTATAGAATAAACTTCATCAGCCGGTTCAGGACTATTTATCGACCATCGGGGAAATTGACTTGATAGAAAAATTTCGTTTGGGTAAAAAATTTTCGGGCGGAATAGATTCATCTGGGCAGACGACAAAGAAACGGCAGTGGGCGGGCCATAACACCTGCCTCACTGCCACTGAATCCATTTTGGGAAATCCTGCTTCGGGTTCTTAATTGAAAATATTCACCAGTTCATTGAACAGGGGTTTCGCCTTCTTGATTTTCTCCTCATTGCCCAAAACACAAACATTGCCGGATTCCTTGATCCTGTGGAAAAGCCCAGAATACGCTTTCAGATCTTCCAGCTTGGTGGACAACAACTCCTCACGGAATTTTTGCTTCATGGCATGGGTGCGCCCGGTCAAGTGGTCGATCATGGACACAGACCCTTTTCGATCCGGGGTGAGCGGCGGGTCCAATTTGCCCATGCACCCTATGATGAGCTTTTGCAGTTCTTCGTCCGGCAAATCCAGGCTGGCCACAAAGTCGGCTATTTGGTCGTAAATCTCCAGAGTTTCCGACAAATTGGGGTCGCGGTAGGAGACCAGTCCGTAATCTCCGGTGAAAAAGTCAAACGAGTTGGAACTGCCATAAGCCCCTCCCTGCATGCGGACTTTTTCCCACAGGAACCCGGTGCTCAAAAGCGATCGCAACGCTCCAAACTGACCGCTGTATTCGAACCCTAGGTCATACAAATTGGCGCCCTTGCCAACGTATTGAACGGTGCTGGCGGTGAGAAACGCCTCGTTATTGGGTGCAGGCTCAAGGTTCCATTCCACCGGCTTCCCGGAGGTTTCGTTAGGAAACGCTTCCATCAGTCCGTTGATCTTCTTTTTAATTTTTGGATAATCTTTTTCTTCCAGGGTGATATTGAACAGGGTGTTTTCTTTGGTGAACAACAAACCCGCCAACTGCCGGTATTTATCCGCCACTTCGGAAGGATCTTTTTCCGCCCGCTCAAGCAACTGCTCAAGAAATTTAAAGTAAGTGATACCGTCAGTCAGTTCGTCGAACTGCCCCAGCCGGGATTGGTAAGATTGCAGACGCGACAGCACGTACTGATTCCCGTGCGGAACGATGGAATCTTCCATGTCCGATTTGGCGCTTCGAATGATCTCGACCAACCGCTTGTGATTGTCGAAACTGTATTCTCCAAAAAATTCGCCCAGGAGTTCGAACAGCTTGTCCAGCTTCTCCATCACCACTTTGCCGTTGAAAAACTGGTAGGAGATGACCTGATTCCTGTCTTTCACCGGCGCGGATGAAAAATGCCAGGAGTGAACGCCTCCGGTATGGATTCCCAGTTGTTTGGAAATCTCCGTATAGTTTCGTTTCTTGGTGCCCATCCCCAGAATCATCCGGCCAAATAAAGGAAGATATTGTATAAAATCCATGGGCACCGTATGGGTATTGAACCCCACCTGGACATAGGCAATTTTATTGGTGAACAAATCATGAAATAAAATTTTTGGGGAGCTCTCGTTTTTCACTTCGATCGGATGTTCCTCGCCTTCCTTTTGAACGTCACCCAGTTCCAACCGGGGCAATTTGGCAAGGGCTTCGGGGCTGTCCGGGGTCATCTGCAATTCCTGTAGAGTGCGCGTGCGCTCCACAATTTGATCGACTTCCTTGTCCGGCAGGGAAGATTTTATTGTTTTAAGTTTTTTCTTTATTTTTGCATCCTCCTTTTTAGCCAAGCCGGGCTTTGGAGTTGCCACCAGGGTGCTTCGATGATTGTTATCCAATAAATATTTTTGAATTAATTTTTCAAAATAGCCGTCTTTGGATTTTCGCTTGATCTTTTTTATCAAGGCATCGTATTTCAAGTGGGTGACCGGGTTTGCATCATAGAGCCAGGACCCCAGAGCCTGTATGTTATAAACGATGCCCTTGGGGTAACCGCCAAAATTGGCCTCCCGGAGGCGGAAATCCATGGTGTTCACGGCAGATTCGATCATGTCCTCTTCGATTCCGTTTTTCACCAGTCCACGCAGAGTGGAGAAAATCAAATCCATTATTTTTTCTTCATGTTCCGCTTCCGTGCCTTTCAATCCCACGGCAAATACGGTTTCCAGCCGGTAATCGTCAAACCCGCCGCCAATGACTTCACTGCCGAGTTCCGAATCAATCAAGGCCTTACGCAACGGAGACGCGGAGGTGCCCAGCAAAAGGTGGCTCAAAATGTGAAACCCGAGGCAATGCTCGTAATTGGTGGCGTTGCCAAGCTTGAGGCCGGTGAGGACAAAAGTTTTTTTATCCACCGATTCCTCTTTGGCCACGGGGTATTGAATGACTTTCCGTTTGGGCCTGCTGAATTTTCTCTGAATTTTAATTGAGGAATCCACTTCCATCCGATCAAAATTCTTCAGATATTCTTCCTGCAAAAACTGGAGATGTTCCATCGTGTCGCCGTCGCCATAAAGGAAAATCCGGCTGTTGGAGGGGTGATAATACTTCCGGTGAAACTCCTTGAACTCGTCGTAGGTCAAATCCGGAATGGCAACCGGGTCGCCGCCGGACTCAAACCCATAGGTGGTTTTGGGAAAAAGCGAATGCGCCAGTTGCCGGTCGATGATGCTTTCCGGGCTAGAGAAAACGCCCTTCATCTCGTTGAGCACCACACCTTTGTAAATCATCTCGCCCTCCGGCGATTCCAGTTCGTGGTGCCAGCCTTCCTGCATGAACGTTTCTTCGGTGATATTGGGGTGGTACACCGCATCCAGATACACACTCATAAGGTTTTTAAAATCCTTGTGGTTGCGGCTTGCAAGCGGGTACAGGGTCTTGTCCGAAAATGTCATGGCGTTTAAAAACGTCTGCAGGCTCCCTTTGATGAGCTCGATGAACGGCTCCTTGAGCGGATATTTTTTGGAACCGCAAAGAACGCTGTGCTCCAGGATATGCGCCACCCCTCGGTCGTTTTCAGGAGGGGTGCGAAAAGCCACGCTGAATACTTTATTGTCATCATCGTTTTCCAGGACCAGGACTTCAGCCCCGTTGCCTTCGTGCTTGAAAAACAATGACTCGGATTTTATTTCGCGGATGAATTCTTTTTTAATCAGTCTAAAGCCTGAGTAAATTTGATCGGTATCGAAACTCATGGGTTCCCTTTATTTAAAGCACTGAATGTGAAATTAACGTAATGAAGTTCAACTATTATGATGCAGAGGAAGCAAATCCGGTCCGGGAATATGAAATTTTTTCTCGGGGCACACCGAGCCTGGGATCAGGAGCTGATGTCCAGCCCTATGGGGCAATGGTCCGAACCCATGATTTCCGGGGTGATAAACGCATCCTTCACCTTTTTCACCAGATCTTCGGTGACGAAGAAATAATCAATCCGCCAGCCGATGTTCCTTGCCCTGGCGTTGGCGCGATAGGTCCACCAAGTGTATTGGTCCGGTTCAGGACGAAACAGACGCAGGCTATCCACGTAACCGTGAGCGACGAGCTTATCGACCCAGGCTCTTTCTTCAGGAAGAAATCCGGAATTTTTTTCATTGGCCTTGGCGTTTTTGAGGTCGATCGCTTTATGCGCCGTGTTCACATCTCCGGTGATGACCAGCTCTTTCCCCTGCTTCCTCAGCGATTCGCAATGGTCCAGAAAAGCATCGTAAAAATCCATTTTGTATTGCAACCGCTCGGACCCGCTGGTTCCGTTGGGAAAATAAACATTTAACAGGTCAAACCCCTTGTGCTCGGTGCGGATGACCCTTCCTTCCACATCGAATTTTTCTATCCCCAATCCCAGCGAAACCGACTTGGGTTTGTTTTTGCTAAACGTCACCACCCCGCTATAACCCTTTCGTTCGGCGGAGCTCCAAACGGCATGGTAACCTTCCGGCTGAAGGATATCATCTGTCAGATTCTCCGGTTGCGCTTTGGTCTCTTGAAGACACAAAACATCGGGAGAAACTTCATGAAACCAATCCCAAAATCCCTTCCTCAAGACCGCGCGGATTCCGTTTACATTCCAACTATATATTTTAATAGTATGCTCCCTTCCATAAACGTTATTGGCCGGCAATTTTTTCAACGATTTTCTTCGAAACAAAATATTGCTTTAAAAGTAAATTAAAACCATATGACAGGGCAATTAAAATCATAAAGAAAATCGAAAAACTTATAACAATGTAATCCGGCGGGAATAGTCCCAATATTGGATTATATTTAATCAACAAAGGGCCATGAACCAGATAAATTTCAAATGCAATCAAACCGATAAAGTTTAGAAATCCACTGCCAAAACCCAATCTTCCGACACCTCCCACTATTAATATAGCCAAAAAATAGGATAGCAAAGGCTGTAAATTGAGCAAACTTATTCGAGTGACTTTGGCCAGAATATTATCATCTCCAGTGAAATTTAAGACACACCAAATCAAAATAAGGCTCGCTATTAAAAGCAAAATAAGTTTTAAATAATTTCTCTTCTCAAAAACAATTCGTGTCACATCTTTTTTATAATAAGCCAGCAAACATCCTAATGGAAAAGCCATGATTTGATATAAACTTCCTAACTGGAAAATTTTATATTGGTTCAAGAACATGAGAAAACAACCAAAGGCCCATATGAATAATATGGCCTTAAAACGTGGCAAGAACCGGTTGGCAAGAAAAAAAATTACATATTCTAGCAAAAGCAAAGTAATAAACCATCGTACATAATCTAAATATAAAAGAGGCGGATAGATATTGATACCGACAAACGTCATCGATACGTTTTGCAGGGAATAGACTCTATTCAAAATCAGATAGTCTAACAATAGAATGATTCCCGTAATAATCCAATAGGGGATCATTACCCTGAAGAGCCTCTGAAATACGAACCTTTTTAAAGTGATCTGTGTTCCTTCTACGGAAAGAGTTAGACCAAAACCAGAGAGAATGAGAAACAAAGCTACCGCAGTGCCACCAAATGTCAGCGGCGCCCGCTCTTGAGCCACATGCACCCATAAGTGCTCGATCACCACCACCATCATGGCGAGACCTTTTAACGCACTAGTCTGAGTAGGGTCCAAAAAGGCGGTCGGTGGTTTTCTCTTGGTAAAAATCAGGGTAGTCGCAAAAAAAATTAAAAAAAATAAAGAATTATTTAAAGAGGGGTTACTGATGGGCAATTTGGAAACTTCATAGTTTATGAATATTGAGGTCAGGGAGTCCGCCAAAATTTAATCCAAAAAAATGCTAAAACAACAATTATAATTGAAACTCTCACTGGGCATTTAAAATCCTTTTATTTGCTCCTTCAACGGATCAAAACTTCAAGGCTGGCAATAGTTTACCCCAGGGAGTGAACGACCTTATTAAAAAGTTTTTTCTCCACTCTCAGATGTAAAACTTTTTCGTAGGACAAACTTTTTTCATTTCAGAAAAATTTTTGAATCTGAATTTTTGGCGTGAATTTTCTGAGGAGTTAAAAAAGGCTTAAACAATACATTAAGTCCATAGGAAAGGGCAAATAACAAAACAAGAAAAATTAAGAAACTAATGACGATGTATCCGGGAGGAAATAATCCAATGACCGGATTATATTTTATCAATAAGGGACCGTGAACGAGGTAAATTTCAAGGGCTATTATCCCGGTAAAAGACAGAAAACCACTGACGTAGCCCAAACGGCCAACACCTCCAACCAATAAAATGGCCAAAACGCAGGACAGTAGCGGTTGCAAATTGGTTAAGCCTATCCGTGTCATTTTGATCAGAAAATTCTTGTCCTCTCCAAAAAAAGACAATAACAACCAGACCAATATCAGGCACGAAATAAATAATATAATAAGTTTGGTATGGTTGCCTTTTTCAAAAACAAATCGTGACACATCTTTTATGTAGTAAGCCAGCAGGCATCCCAATGGAAAAGCAATAATATTATGGAAACTTCCCAAAAGGAAGAAATCAAAATGCTTCAAAAGCATCAATAAAACATTGAAGAGGAATATGGATAAAATTGCTTCAAAGCGCGGCAAAAACCGGTTGGCGACAAAAAAAACAATATACTCAATCAGGAGCAAAGTAATAAACCAACGCACATAATCCAAATCTCTTATGGTGCGATCAATATTGATGCCAGCCAGTGTGGTTGTTATGCCTTGCAGGGAATAGGTTTTATTTAAAATCAGATAGTCCAGCAACAAAATGATTCCCGTTATTATCCAATAGGGAATCATTACCCTGGAAAGCCTTCGAAAAATAAACCCTTTCAAGGTGAGCGGTTTGTTTTCAACGGACAGTGTCAAACCATACCCGGAGAGAAGGAGAAACAGGGATACCGCGGTGCCACCCAGAATCAAGGAGGCACGGTCTTGAGACACATGTACCCACAGGTGCCCGGTGACGACCATGAGCATCGCGAGCCCTTTTAACTCGTTTCCCTGAGTAATGTCCATAAAGCCCGTCGCTTTCCTTCTGGCAAAAACCAGGGAGATCACCAAAAGAATAAATATAATTACGAAATTATGAAAAGAAGGATTGCTGATGAACAGTTTCGTATCTTCAAAATTCAGGAAAATAGAGGTTGGAGAGTCAGACATAATTTGACCTTTAAAGTCTTCTTAAATAATAGTGATCCGGGGCTTCAATTAGAATTTAAAACCCGGTGAATTTTTCATTAATGAATTGGACATTTCAGACAACATACTGGATTCCGATTTAGCTCTAAACCTCCATTCAGCCAATATCCATAATTCTTCGCCCAAGTTTTAATGGCCGCTCACTCATTGAAGTAAGTGATCCAGTCTTTCGATGATTAAGTTTTTGGGTACTTCGTGTCCCCCGTTGAACACCACAAACTCGCCTAATCGGGATGTGAAGGTGAACAACTCCCGAAAAGGCGGCTCGACATAAGGAGTATCGAGAGACAGTATTTTCAGAATTTGATTTCCAGGAATCTGCGAAGCCGGATGAACGGCATTCCAAAACCTTACAGAATGAATGGCACTCACTGACCCCTTGTAACCGTCCAAAATCCCATGATAAAGAAAGAAATCACCCTGGAATTTGGTAATATTTTTGACATAGGACATGGGACTTCTTTTATCGGCAAACTCCAATCCTCCGGTGCATTCCACGATATCCTCGGCATAAGTTCTGCCCTGGCTTCTTGATTGATGAAACCAGGTCTCTAATGAGGTAATTGGATTGATTGATATGTAATGGTCCGCAGAATGCGCTCCCCGGAGCATATGATTCAAAGCCGTAAACCCGCCCCCGGAACCGCCAACAACGATGACCGTTTCATATTCGACCTCGTCCATACCCTTTATCTTGCCAATGACCCGGTCAAGATTTCTTATGGACCATTCCGAACCGCAAGCGTCTGAGTGTCGATTGTGTCCACCAAGATTGGGCAAAACAAAATCCGCGCCCCTGTTTTGAGCATATTCTAAAAGAAATTTATCCCCACCTATGCTGGAATTGGAACTCCAGGTGTGAAGATTAATAATCAGGTTTTTTGATCCAGGATTTTTGTCAAAGCAAAAATAATCGGTTTTCCCATCAACACTCACCTCGAAATGCTTAAGGGAAAAATTACAATCCGCAATGGAATCGGTTTTTTGAAAAGCTTCTAATTTTGAAAATGTGGATGCGACAAATTGATACAGAGAATTTTTCTTGTGGCCTGAATACAGACCAATCAAAATCCCAAACCCAACCAAACCACCAAAGACGAGTAATCGTTTGGCAACCATTTTTGATTGGAAATTGTGATTTTTTTCCATTGATAAAATTCCATATCCGTTAGATCCTAAAGGTCAAAGGAAACCTTATTCCCGACTCCGGCCAACGGCTTCCGACGGCGCCTTGCAACTGCTTGTTTTTTGCCCACTAAGGCTTAAATATTATGATAGCATTTAGACTGTGAAATGTCATCTATCTGGGCATTTTGTTGGGCATTGGCCGCATGAAAATTAAAAAGCTCGGGAGCAATTTCTTGAAAACCATTCAAAAACCATTTCTTAAATGACTATGCAGACCCCCTTTGTTTTTCCACTAGTTTTGAACGATCTGCTCCTGAAATAATTCAGAACTGGCAATATTATTCTCACCCAAAGCTTTATGCTTGGCCGATCAGAGAACAATGGTGCCTTTGTGTATAGAAATGAATCACAACATCGGGCACTATTTCACTTTTTTTGAATGAATTTTTCTGAACGAAGCGTTGAATGTCAGGTAAAACCTATGCCTCTGAAACGGAATTTTCTATTTAAGTTTAAATACGTCGTGATCGTCCTGGGTCTTTTTCTGGGGGCCTGCGCAACGAAATCGACAAATACCAGTCCACCCATCCAGTTTGGCGGCTGGGTGACTTACTGGGATTTCAACCGGGGGATGAAAACGGCAATTCAGGGGAAAGGAGTTTATCGAGACATTTTTCTTTTTTCCACCCAACTGGATGCCAATGGCACTCCTTTTGTTGTTAACTCAAAAACCATAGATTACCCTTCTGCTGTCGCTCAGCTAAAAACATCGGGAACCCGGACATGGATGACTTTAGTCAACGATGTCAAAATCGCTGGAACGGATAAGTCGATTCTTAAAGACCCCATAATCGTTCACAAAATTTTACACGATAAAGCCGCCCGCCTCCAGCATCGCCGGGCGATCATGGATTTGGCCTTAAAGTATGGAGTCTCGGGCATCGACATTGATTATGAAAATCTTCTGCCTGAGGACAGGGGTTATTTCTCACGGTTCATTGCCGAATTATCCAGGGATTTAAAACAACGCGACCTTGCTTTGTCCGTAACCGTTCAACCCAAAACCTTGAAACGTTCGGCCTCAGGAAATAGCGCCATGGACTGGTCCGCGATATGCAAACATGCGGACCGCTTGCAGATCATGCTCTACGACCAGCATGGCAAAAAAACCCCGCCGGGCCCCCTCGCGACGGTGGATTGGATATCGGAAGTTTTGCAATACGCCAAAAGCCAGTGCAAGGCGACAACCATTGTGCCCATCGTCAAGGTCAGCGGAATGCATTGGGCATCCGATGAGACGACCGCCATTCATTACGATCAAGCTGTTGCTCTGAAAACCAGGCACAAGGCTCTTTTAGAACGCGAGGCAACCAGCCAGGTCCCATTCTTCACCTACAAAACAATCGAAGTTAGCGGCATGGTCTATTTCGAAGATGCACTTAGTTTGAAAATTAAGATTCACCGAATTCTTGGCATGGGGTTCGGCAAATTGGTTTTTTGGAGTCTCGGCAGGCAGGACCCGCAATTAGTTGCGGAGCTGAATAAAATTTTATATTAATGAAGGGGTATTTTTAAAACCGGTAACCCAAAAATGCTTCCAGGTTCATACTATTGTAGCCGGGAACGACTGAAAATTTTGCCGCAACCCCCGCCTTTAACTGTTTTGTAAAACTATAATCCAAATTGACACCTCCTTTGCTGACCCAGCGTTCTCCATTCACTTTGTCACTCGCACCCCCAAAACCATAATCGGCCCTCAAATCAAATTTACTGGAAAACTTCCGATGGTAAAAAACCCTCCAAATCCCCATCAGTAATTGATCCGGAGTATAATACGCGGGTGATTCAAAGTCGGAATCCTTGTAAGAAAGATCAGCCCCGGTTTTCCAGTTTTTCCAATCAGGCAGGTTGTGCCGCAGGCGCGTTGTCATGTCGAAGGCGTTGTTGCCGTCGTCGTAATCCCGGTAGGACAGGCCGGCATGACCCAGAATTTTCGGGAAAATGCGTGTCTGAAATCCCAGACCATAGGATTTCACCTGAATTCCATTTTCTATAGCCTGCACCGTATCGATCTCCCTTTCAGACCAGGAGAACTGAACTTTATTTTGTTTCCAGACATATTGGGCTGACGCCCAGTAACTCTGAACACTGCTTTTTTGGGAAATATAACGGTTACGGAATTTGCCCTCCAGACGCCATGTTTTCAATCCGCCCCAGTTTATTCCGGCCGTCACCTCATTTCCATCCAGACTGTTCCGGCCTTTTTCCTCGAAATTAACGATGCTCCCTTCCAGCATGAATTCCATCGGGAAATCTAAAGGGAAATGAATTCGAGCCGATTCGGAATAATTGGTGCGATCATTGGAATCATGGAAGAAATCAAATCCGCCGAAAACGCGAGGCCGTTTTTTCCAAGCGACCGCTTCCTTAAGAAATTCAATTTTTGAATGGACCTTCCCATCCTCCGGGGGAATTTCTTGCAGGATTTTCTCTGACTCCCAGTAATTCCCGCCCTGGAAAGAAATATCTGCGAGGTATATTTTGACTTGGTTTTTCAGCCGGGGTTCTTGCACAACCAGTTTGGAAAAAATCGATCCCGCCTCGGCATAATAGCCTCTCCAGTATTGAGTTTTAGCCAGGGCAAGTTGAGCCACATGCGAGGGATGATTCTCGGCAAGATGCTGAACCAGCCGCTCACCATCCCAATTGGGCGGCACCGAAAACCGTCGGAGGAGAGAAGTGTTTTCATCTCCCACGCGAATGCGATTGTATCCGCTTCCATCCTGAATGAACCCGAATTGAAAATATTGACTTAACAGGGTCTCATTGAACTGTTGCGCATAACTGGCATTCCCATGACTGGTTTGACCCGCTTCAGAAAAGGGATAGGCGTAACCCGTTACCCTGGCATCAGGAATTTCCTGTTTGATCGTGTCCGAACTTTGCGAGTAATCGCGTTTCAGGCGACTGTAATACTCACTTTCATTTTCCTCCATTTGCTCCTCAGAACGCCACATGAAATTTGACAGAAAATAACCCCTTTCCCCCGTAGCATTGATTGGAATCAAATCATGCGCCTGATCTCCATGGCCTTGAATATCCCATCGTCCCGTACTTGAAAACTTTTTGATCATATCCCAATTGGCAAAAAACGGGTGCTCATGATTTGCCCGATCGGTCGGCACAAATATCGTGGCTTTCATACCGAATCGTTTCAAAACGGGATCACCCAATTGAAAAGCATCGATCCTTGCATCATCGAATGTCAGGAGAATGGGCTTCAAAGGCATCGCCATTTTCCCCGCCCGAATCGATTTCAGTTCTGCAACCGTGATCGTCTGATAACCGGCATTTTTTAAAACTTTCAATTGCTCGATAAAATGATCGATCCACAGGTTATGGCTTCTGGGGTGCCCGCTAAGACCGTGATAGAGTAATATCGGAAAATACAAGTCCTGTTTTCCAGAATTTATAATTTTAAAATATTGCAAATTGCCCCCGACAAAATTACCCATCGCATTTAGAATATTTCCGGTCGCCATTTCAATTTCATAATCCTTGAAAAAAACACTCTTGTTTAATTCCAAATGCTTAAGAGCTTCGGGATATTTTTTCAGCATAACCAGTAACGAGTGATTTCCAGAAAATGACCAGCGGTTGCCAGGGTGATTGCGGCTGATTGTTTGGAAAATCCGCATTGCCCGGTCGAAATTTTTGTGTTTTAGGGCGAGCTCACCCAGGCTAAGTTGAACCTCAACATTTTCCGGGAATTTTTTTTGCGCCTCATCCAGAGTGGATTGCACCTGGTCCGGTTCATTCGCGTCCTCGTACAATTTGGCAATTTTGAGCCACTTGGCCGGATGATCTCCGAACTGTTCCAATATTTTATTCTGCCAGAATATCGCTTCCTGAAAGTCCTCCCGAAAAATGGAATCGTCCCTCAAGAGTCTTAAAATAGGCTCATAGGGCTCATGGGCAACCAGAAATTTTTTTGCTTCCCTGAGAGCGCTATCAAATTCCCCCGTTTCGTAAAGAGATTTAATCCAATAATAACCTGCCCTTTGAGAATTTGAACCCATGTCCAGCACTTTTCTCCACTGCGCGACTCCTTCCATAAAATTTTGTTTCAGCATTAAGGCCTCACCAAAAATAAATTGAATCGGAAGATGCTCGGGAAATTCTTTGGCAAGGGTTTTTGCTTTTTCCATCGCTTCCAAATACCGTTTCCCTCCCAACAATGCCTTCACCTGCAATAGTTTCTGGTCCGGCTGTTCCGGTTTTACTTCCAGGCTTTTCTTGACGGCTGACAAAGATTTTTCATACGCGCCGCGGAACAAATACAACCGGGCCAATAGATTGTAAGGTTCGGTTTCCAGGGGGAAAAACTGACCATATCGCTTCCATAATTTTTCACAGGAACCCCATTGCTTTTCCCGCCAGTAGAGCCAGCCCAAACTGCGATAGATGGCTGCATTTTCCGTTTCATAAGATAGCGCTTTTTCATAATTTGAAATGGCCTGCGGAGTATTCCCCTCCTTCGATAGGAAAGTGCCCTTTTTAATATATAATTTTGCTAGCGCCTTTTTTGTCGCTTCAGGATGAGATGACCGGGCAAGGCGATTCCGAAAAAATTCCGCCCCCTGGTCAAAACTGGAATAGCGAATAAAATAGTCCGCCGCTTTTTGTGACCAGGCCCGGTCCGCGTCTCGTCCCGTAAAAATTTTATCCAACGCCGTCATCGCATCGGGAATTTCTTTTTGTTTTATGGCCAGCTCAAACAATCGAGATTGAATCAAATTGTTGGAGGGGTCCATTCCTTCCGCATTCTCATACCAAATGCGGGCGTTTTCGATCTGACCGGAGTGGTAATAGGCATTGGCAATCTGATGGAATAGCTCAAACCCGGTAGAACCTCGATCCACAAGTTTGAGCCAGGCTGTTATCGCCTCATCGTATTTTCCCTGTTTTTCCAGCGCCCAACCCAGATTCAATAAAGTTTTGCTATTGTTCGGAACCCAAACGAGCGCCTCTTTATAAAACGTCTCCGCCTTTTGGAACTGGCGAATTTTATACAGTTGGTCCCCCTGCCCCGCAAGCAAGACCGACAACCTGCCTGCGATAATATTTTTTCCCAACGTCTCTTCACCGGACCGCAAGTTCAAATAGTTTTTATAAACCGACATCGCCCGATCACGCTGACCCGACTTTTCATAAGCATCTGCAAGCTGAATGAGGACCGTTTCGTTTCCCGGCTCAAGTTTTAACGCTTTTTCAAATAAACCGATCGCAAGACGGTATTGGCTGCTTTGCTTATAAGCCTTCCCCAAACGCACACGAACAAGGCTTTGATCTGCATTGTATTTGAGACTTTTCTCCAAGTAGGGTATGGCATTGCGCCACTGATTTTGCGCAAGGAACAAAAAGCCAACCGAATTCAGTATTTCCAGATTTTCCGGCTCCACTTTTAATACGGTTTGCCAGATCCCAAGAGCTTCCCTGGTTTTGCCCGATTTATAATACGACCGGCCCAGGTTTTTCCATGCTTTCAAGAGCCCCGGATTGAGCTGGGCCGCCTTTTGAAATTCTTTCGCGGCTTCCTGGTAACGACCCACCCGGTAAAGTTTCGTTCCCTGGTCCATCGCCTCCTGACTTTTCGGGCTTGCCAACGATGGTTGCGCCGAAAAAAAATAAATAAGAATGCAACAAGCAGCCCGCCGGGATAACTTTATTTTCTTCCAGAATTTCACGTTTAACTTTTACCAGGTAAAAAGGATTGACGGGACTTCTGAGCAACCCACCCGGTCGATTTCGAACTATTCTCCAATAAATGCGATTCAAGTTTTATCGCTTTGCTGGAATCAGGCCTACCTTCCAAGCTGACTAAAAGACGGCAGTTTATTTGTTCCAAAGCCTTCCTGATTTTTTCAACATTTGGAAACCATTCGTTCTTTATTTCCAGGTCCAATCGACTTAAATCCAAATGCAACCGGGTCCACTGATTTTGTTTCACCAGTTTTTTGATGGTTGCCATCGATAAAGCCATTGCCTCTTCATAAATTATTTTTTCTTCCGACTCAGGGCCAATGTTTTTCGAAGACAATTTATGGGGCAGAATCTGCACCGTGGGAATGAACTCCCAGGCATACCTGTGAGAAATTATTTTAAAGAGAGCTTCATCGAAGGCAATTGGCCTTGAATGACCTCCTTGAACCGCATGGGTGACCACGGTCACTCCCGATACCTGATGGGTTTGCCGGATAAGAGATTGCACCCCCTCTTCTTTGAGGTAATTTTCAAGCCAGCGAATGTCATCCGGGAAAAACGAGAGACGGACATCGGACAGGCTCACGGACCCCTTCCCGTCATCCGACCAGACCCAAAGCCCGATATCCCCATTCATACTGCTGGGTGTAGAGACAGGCAAATCCCACAAGAGCCGATCATCCCAATACACCACGATTCCATGCGCGCGTTTCATCAGCTTCAGGTGATGCCATTCTCCAGGAGAGATACCTTCTCTGGAATTCACCAGATTTTTGTAAGCGCCATGGGCAACGCGAACCTGCGCATTAAATTTTTCGGAATTGCCGCCAACGCGCCAAACCTCATTGGTTGCCGATGAATTCTGGCGCACCCAGAACTGGCCGTTATCCAACCGGACGTCGGCTTCCAGAATCCAGTTCCCCGCCCTGCTTCCTCCGGGAAAAAACACAGGGCCTGCCGGAGCGCCCGGCAGCCCGCCTTCCTGCCCGGTATGTGGCACAGAATCCAGACCAGTGTTTTGATCCGGGTGATGTTTTAAAATGAACGATGAATCCATCATCTCCCCATCCTCCTGAAACCACATGGATGTGACCGGAGTTGTCTTTTTCAGACTGGCGAGAGATGCCTGTATTCCCTTATTCAACAGGGTCAATAAAGTTTCCGATGGCCATTCAGGTTTTACTCTGAGCCGCCTCAGTCGCAATGGGTCGGATCCTATATCGTTGACTCCGACAAAGCTATTTATAAACCTCAGTGGGAATAATTTTCTCAATGCAGGACCCTTCGATCCCTGGTCACTGAGCTTTTCAATATAATGAGGGGCATCGCCCGTGGCGGGTGATTGTGCCAGCAATCGATACCCCGGAAGACTTTCTCCGAAAATGCCCAGACTGGCCTGGTGATCCGTCCGGGCCGGATCTTCCTGTCCTCCCAGGGAAAGGTCCCAGACACCGCTGTCCACCATCCGCCGCAGACGATCCCAATACAGAAAAAAAGTTTCTCTTTTAACAACCTTTTCGGTGGTGACCGTCATCGCCGCAGGCCACTTCATTTCTCTTAGAATGGGGTCAACCGCGGCATAGGTTTCCAGATATCCATTGGCAAAAATCAGCAGAACGGATTTCTCAGGCAGAGGTTTTTCTTTATAATAAAATTCAAAGACATCGGTCAGGGACACCGCCTCGAATCCATCTTCCTCAAGAGCTTTAAGTTGCCTTCTGAAGCCTTCTCGGTGAATATGGCCTTCGTTCCAATCCGACACCACCCGGTCAAACTCCAAAACGGTTATCGTGGCTCTTTGCGACAAGGGGCTTTTCCAGGCGCGGAGTTGAACCCGATCATTTTCCCGTAATTCCCTCATCCCCAGAATCACGACCAACGTAAAGGCCAACAGGACTCCCCAGGCCACCCTGTCTTTTTTAAAGGTCCGGGCGGTATATACGGATTTTCGATTTTCCATGGACTAGCGCGTTCCCCAATGGTTTTGACGCACGGTCAGCAAAGCATAGTAAGTCTGCCAGGCAAGGAAGAAAATGTAGAAGATTGAAAATGACACTCCATAAATCCATAGACTTTTCCTATTAAAAACCAGATAAACCAGGCTGAATACGAATGAAATTAATAAGGCGCCGTACAGGTACATATAGGAGAGAGGCCCGTATCCCAGCAACGGCAACACAACCGCATTGAACACGATGACGGGTCCTACTAGAGGAAATAGAACGCTTCCATAAAACGACAAGGCCGCAAACGGATGCTTGCGCCACATGAATTGCGACGCCAGAAAACATTCACGGATCCAGGATTTTTTCCAACGAAGTTGCTGGCGGAAAAACTTCCCATAATTTTCCGGAACGATTGTCGTGCAAACCGCATCCGAATGGTAAATCACCCGGTATCTTCGGAGCATGAAATTGGTTAAACTGCGGTCGTCCCCGAAAGTGGCCTGAGTCCCCAGAAATTTCTGGTGCAACCAGGCGTCGAGGATGGGCATCACGTATTCGCGCCGGTAGGCTGAAAAACAACCCGAACAGCAAGTGACATTGGAAAAAAGCGATTCCGCCGCCTTGATCACCCGAAAGGCAATGAAATAACGAACCTCCTGCATTTTTGTCAGAATATTTTTTCCGGCGTTGGTCACATGAGCGTGTCCGCACACGGCACCGACGTCCCGGTCAATAAACCCTTGCGCGATTTTGTATAAACCATCCCGCTGAATAAAACTGTCTGAATCTATATAAACCAGCACCTCTCCTTTAGCCATATTTGCTCCAATGGCCATGCCTTCCCGTTTTCCCTTGTTCTCCTTAAAGTCAACCACCTGCAAATTGGGGTGATCCTGTTTGGCCAGAGTCATCTCTTCCAGGGTTCCGTCGGTGGAACCGTCATTCACCACGATCACTTCCAGAAGATCTTTCGGGTAATCGCAACGATAAACGCAGTCAATGGTTCTCCGAATAGAGTCCTCTTCATTCTTGCAGGCAATGATGGTGGTGATCGTGGGGAAATACCCCGAATCGGGCGGTGGGGAGTAAAATACCGCCAGCACAAAGCGGGATAAAATAAAGACGCCTATAAAAAGACTGTAGGTATGAACGAGCGGGTTGTACCAATAATAAAAAACATTGAACCATTTTAAATAAACAACATTGACGAGGCCCAGCACGATCAGGACCGTCATCAATTTTGGAAGTAACTTGTAAAACTTATACCTCAAAACCCCTTTGGGGCTGTTGGCAAACTCAAGACCATAGTTGAAACCTGCCGATTCCTTTTCAGCCGCCGGACCTGGGTTATCCTCCCAGACCACCTGCGCTTTATCGTTCCAGCAGGATTCGAGAATGGAGCTGGCCCCACTCCTGCTGGCGGAATCATCGTAAGCGATCGGATGAATCCACATTCCTTTCTTTAAAGGCTGGGATGTAGAGATGCGTGCGCCACCGAAGCCAATGTCATGCAGGTTGGCCCGGAGTGGTTTTTCTTTGGAGAGAGGTTTGAGGTCGGAAAAAAACATACCCCTTTGAACCGGCTTTCGCCGATAGTTTCTTCCGTCCTCCTCATCGCCGGTGGGGATGCGAGTATCCGCCTTGTTTCGAAGCATCAATTCCTCGTGAGTAGAAAAAACAACCAACAACAAATCCAACGTTTTGATGTATGGAAATTCACTCAGCAAAATTCATTCCAATGTGTGCGAAAATTCATACAATAAAGAAATTTGTTTTGTAATTAAATTTTGACCGATGTAATCGTTTTCTCTGAAACCTCAATAAATAAAACAATATTTCCTGCTGGAAAGCTGGTTTTGATTGAGGGGGGAAAACTTTTAGAATTGAAAGAAACTCTAAAAAGACTTTCGGGAGGCGGAAATACACACGTCAAAAACCAAACTTGCCAGAGGGGATTTTGACAGTATAAATCGTTTGTTTATTTAGACAGAGACGGGGATGATTCCCTAAAAAAATTAGAACTTTTTTCATAAAAAAACCACGGTATACCTTATCATCAGGTACCGGACAAGTGACGCGTCCACAATGAAATTTAAATATTTGTGTCTATTTTTTCATCAAAAAGGCAAAAAACATTCTTTAAGAAAAATTCAAAATTTTGACTCTCTCGAATTTTTTTTCTCCATCCCTCATCAAGGTCAATCATTGAACAAAATTTTTTGAGCATAAACCGTGTTACCGAATGCGGGGGATTCATGAATTTCATCGAACAGGCGGGTTCGGCAATGGATTTCATCAGAGGCAACCGGATGGGGCCGTTCTCGGATTCCCTCCCTGCCTCCAGGTATCCTGCTCCGATATTTACCGGGTTTTTCCTTTAAATGGCCCTCCGGCCGGAAAAGAAGATATCCCTTATTCCCACCCTCACCGCCTTTATTATTGTGCTGAAAGGCAAAGTTTGATATACAGGTTGATTCTAATCATCGACCCTGCCGCAAGCGGACGGGGTTTCCTGCAAGAGTTTTTATTTAAAAGCCGTAACAAGCCACGGGGAATAAAACCCACTTGTGGGATTTAATCCCTAATAATGAAGGACTAACAAAAGATGGCAACAATTGAATCACTGAAACCAAGCATCACCAAAGCCCAAACCGCACTGGCGGAAGGCACAAAAGCCAGCGAGGATGCGGCCAAAAGCCTGGAAGTCCGAAAGCTGAAAAAAAAGGTCAAACGGCTCACCCGGAAATCCAGCAAACTGGTGGCTTTTGATAAAATGGCCGAGGAAAAGAAAAAACCCAAAAAAGACCGGCCCAAGAAGGAAGACTGAGGATGATTCCTGACTCCGCCACGCGGGGCCAGCGTAGCGCTGGACCAAATATCAGGCACTTAGCAGGATTCAGTCAGCCATAAACCCATAGTACGTAAAAGTTTAATCCAAGGTTGCCTTGGCCAGCCCACAGGCTGGTTTGCAGAGGTTCCAACATTCCATGTCCGAAAAATTTAATATCGACCACATGGCCAAACTGGCTCGTCTCCGCCTGACTGATTCCGAAAAGGCGCGGCTGGGCAGGCAAATGGAAACCATCATCGAATACATCGACCACCTCGATCAACTGGACACCTCGGCCGTGGAACCGACGTCCCATGCCATTCCCCTGGAAAACGTTTTCCGGGAGGACGAAAAAAAGCAGAACTTCCCGGATTGCGATCCCCTTTCGCTTGCACCCGCACAAAAAAACCGGCATTACGAAGTCCCGCAAATCATCTGACGATGCATCGATCGACCCTCATCCAGGCCAGAGAAGGCCTCAGGAAAAAACAATTTTCCGCACTCGAATTGACCGAGGCGGTCTATCAGCGCATCGACGCGGTGGAAGACAAAGTCAAAGCCTTCGTCCACCTGACGAAAGAATCCGCCCTGGAGCAGGCGCGCGATGCCGACAAAAAAATTTCAGCAGGAGTTGACGCTCCCCTGCTTGGAATCCCTCTTGCCTTGAAAGACCTGATTTGCACGAAAGGCACGCGCACCACCTGCTCCTCACGCTATCTGGATCAATTCATCGCGCCCTACGATGCGACAGTGACCGAGCGCTTGAAAGCCGCCGGAGCGGTCATCATCGGGAAAACTAATATGGACGAGTTTGCCATGGGTTCTTCCAACGAAAATTCCTGGCATCACCCGACGTTCAACCCCTGGGCTTTGGACCGCGTGCCGGGTGGTTCCAGCGGAGGTTCGGCGGCGGCAGTCGGTGCGCACGAGTGCATAGCATCCCTGGGAAGCGATACCGGAGGCTCGATCCGTCAGCCCGCCAGTTTTTGCGGCGTCACCGGACTCAAACCAACCTATGGCCGGGTGTCACGATTTGGCTTGGTGGCGTTCGCGTCCTCACTTGATCAGATCGGCCCCATGACCAAAACGGCGGAAGACGCGGCATTGTTGATGAACGTGATCGGCGGAAAGGATCCACTGGATTCCACGTCCGCAGAGAACCCTCTGCCTGATTTCAGCGAAGCTTTAAAGGGAGAGGTAAAGGGGCTTAAACTGGGCATTCCAAAAGAATATTTTACTTCAGGCATTGACCCTGAAGTGGAGCAGGCGGTGCGCGGCGCGATCAAAACCCTCGAATCACTGGGCATGGAAACGGTGGAAGTGTCGCTTCCCCATACCGGGTACGCCGTCGCCACCTATTACATCCTGGCCTGCGCCGAAGCCAGCACCAACCTGTCGCGTTACGACGGCGTGCGGTACGGCCACCGATCGGAAAAGTCGGACAACCTGCTGGACATGTACCTGAACACCCGTAGTGAAGGCTTCGGGGAAGAGGTGAAACGCAGAATCATATTAGGCACGTTTGTTCTCAGTTCCGGCTATTACGACGCCTACTATCTTAAAGGGCAAAAAACCCGCACATTGATCAAGCAGGATTTTGAAGACGCCTATAAAAAATGCGATCTGATCGTCGCCCCCACCTGCCCTGCCCCGGCGTTCAAACTGGGAGAAAAACTGGACGACCCCTTGCAAATGTATCTTGCTGACATCTACACCATTTCAGCGAACCTGGCGGGAATCCCCGCCCTGTCCATCCCCTGCGGCTTCACTGCTGACAACCTGCCCATCGGTCTGCAACTCATGGGCAAGCATTTTGACGAAGCCACCCTGCTCAAGGTCGGACATCACTTTCAGCAGAATACAGATTTTCACAGGAAATTTCCTGCCCTCTAAAAAACATTCTATTAGTTTTGCAACAAGAAATACCCACCGCGTAGCTCGACCTTAAAAAGATACTTTTCCAATGGGAACATTGAACTGGTCGCACCAGATCAAAAGAGTATTGTAGTCGTTGGCGTCCGTTCCCTCAGGAATGGGATAATCATGGCTTCCGGTAAAACCTTGAAGGTCTCCTAATAATATACCCGTAGCCTTGTCAAAATCTTTGCTTAAGAAAACTCTACCATCAGGCGCTTCACTTATCTGAACATCTACCAACTTCACTGCATTTTCTTCAACCTTCACCAAACCTGAAGCAGGATGTGCGTCATCTCCACCGATCAATTGTCCTGATTTAATAGTCATGACTTTCCTTTCTATATTTATAAAGTTTTATTTGTTTTGTAACACGGGATAGCCCAGTGTGTAGATCCATTTGTCCTCTTCATGCGCGTCCTCCCTGGCCAAATCTCGAGCCGGCAGATGACACGCAATGCAATCTACCTGGTAGTCCGTTGAAACAGTCTTTTTAGAATCGGGTGCGTTAAAAAGGGACCATCCCCAGCCATCACCCCACAAAGCTGAATCTTTGTAGCGACCCTTGGTGTCCCGGACCAATACAAACCAGCCTTTGAGGGTCGTCGCATGACTCACCGCAGGGCCTGTAGTCATTTGCATGGTTTCTGCCTTTAGGAGTTCCTTAACCAACACGGCGCCATCAGGAAAACTCCCATGTTTCTGATAATAGTCAATCGTTTCCGGCTGTGTGTAGACGACATGATATTCATGCGAGCCAGGCTCGCCTTCCGTATTGGCGTGCGCCCAGGTCCCGAGCGTGGCCCATCTGGTGTAGTCGTCCGGAACACTGATAGCACCGGTTTTTATATCAACGTTGGGTGCAAATACTTTCATTTCTTTGCTCATGGCCATTCCCGCCAAACTGACCGAAATCAAAAGAAAGACGAATATTGCAATCATTCGGTTTTTCATGAGAATTTCCTTAAACTTTTCTGGTGAATAAAAATAGATGGCTTGAGATTAAAAAATATTCTTGCGATGTTTTAATCTCAAGCCATTCCAGTTAACTTATGAGAGCTTCAAACTGCAGTTCTTTGCTGGAGGCTCGTTCTCAAAGAGTTATTCGCCAGGGTTCCCGCGCACAGAATTGCCGTGCCAAGCCCCAGGTGAAGGTAATTATCCAAAGCGTTGATATGGATGAACCCCAACAGCATTCCTGTGGAACTGGCTCCGGTGACCGTGAATCCGATGAGCCCGACCAGAAGGTAAACCGGCCCAAAAATCTGCATGAATCTTATGGACGGAACATTGCCCATTTTGGCGACGATAAGAAACGCAATCGCCGTTACCAGATGAAACAGATTGTGCGGAGCGTTCGTCAGGAAAAGGCCATTCTCTCCTACCAACGGATTGGGGATGAAACCAATCACGGCGGCCAGCACAAAAGAGGCAGAAAAAATCCAGGCTAATTTCGTTCCAAGTTGTTCCATTTTATTTACTCTCCTTTTTTTGAAAAGTTAGTTTGAGTTAATGAGGTCAGGAGTCCGAGCCATGATTCCCCCTCTACTTTGAGAAACCACGGCCCGTTCTCCCTACTTGCTTCAAGATCATTTATAGGTCGGAAGCTTTTTTATTCTTGATCTGCACCCATTTTGATTCCGCTTTCTGGATATTGCCTGAAATGTCTTTATTCCAGATGCCCTGAATCTTGTTGTCAAGATTGAGATAAAGTTTGCTATCTACGATCTTCCAGACATCAGGGTCGCCCACGAATTTCTTGCCGACCGCCACGCCATACGCACAGTAACCGCCGTAAGCCGGAAGGTATTTATGGGGGTTTTTCGCAAACTTCTCTTTATTCTCTTCGTTTACGAACTGATAGGTGATGCCATGATGTTCGGCGATATGATTTCCATTCCCGCGCAATGGTTTTTCACTATTGCGGTAAGAAACAAGGTCATATCCCTGGACACCCACACTGCTGACTGCGACACCGCTGTCATGTTTCATACTATCCATCTTGGCTGCCTGAGCGTTGGTCACTGCCGATACGAACAACAGGGAAACCAGTGTGAATACAGCTGCGGTTTTCTTAATTATGCTGGTCATGGTGTTCTCCTTAAATTTTAAAAGTTAATTTTAATATTATTATTAAAAAAGTTACAGGTTAGTGTACCCACCTGGACTTTCCTTACAAAAATCCAAATAATCATTAAATCTTTTATTTAATGACAGTTATTCAAATTATTTAAAGAATATGGTAAAATTTATTAATTTATTTGGTTATTTTTTTGAAATAAAATATACAGACTGGTATATCTTGTTAATAACAATGGACGGCCCACCATGACAAAATCATCGAAACGGGAACATTTAATCGAAACGGCCCTGGAGCTATTTTCCAGGTACGGTTTTCACGGGGTAGGAATCGACACCATATTGAGTCAATCCGGTGTGGCCAAGAGGACGCTGTACAATCACTTCAAATCCAAAGACGAACTGATCCTCGCGGTACTGCGCTATTACGATGAGAGGTTTCGCAATTTTTTCATGCGGGCGGTGGAGGCCAATACCGAAAATCCGAAGGACCGTTTACTGGCGGTCTTTGATGTGGCCGAACAGTGGTTCCGGCAGGATGACTTTTACGGTTGTCTCTACGTCGGGGCGGCGGGGGAATTCCCGGAAGAAGGCACTCCCATTCGAAATACCTGCAGGGAGTTTAAAGGCTTGATACTGAGGTACATCAAGAGCCTGGCGAAGGAAGCCGAATTGAAAAACCCCGACCCGTTAGGTGAACAATTATTGTTGCTACTGGAAGGCGCCATCACCATGGCCCAGATCAACAGTTCGCCGGTGAGTGCGGAACAAGCCAAAAGCGCGGCCAGGATTTTGATAGAGAACGCGGCTACCGCCTCTTGATCAATTTTTTAACCTGGTTTCTCAAGGCCGGAAGAACATCCTTTTCAAACCATTCATTTTTTTTCAGCCAGATATTGTTGCGCGGACTGGGATGAGGCAGGGGCAATAATCCCTCCGGCGCAAATTCCCGCCAGGCTTTCACGGTTTCGGTCAGAGTTTTCGATTGCCTGTCCGCAAGATGATAGCGATGGGCATATTGCCCGATCACCAGAGTCAGTTGAATTTTTGGAAGACCTTGCAGGAGTTTTTCACGCCAGGCTTCGGCACATTCCGGCCTGGGTGGCAGATCGCCCGATTTCCCCGTCCCCGGATAACAGAACCCCATCGGGAGGAGAGCGATTTGTGCCTCATCGTAGAAAACATCTTTATCGATTCCCATCCAATCGCGTAACCGGTCGCCGCTGGGGTCATTAAACGGAATTCCGGTCTCGTGCACCCTGCGCCCCGGCGCCTGCCCCACGATGAGAATTTTTGCTTTAGAGTCCGCCTGAACCACCGGCCTGGGGCCTAAAGGCAGATGCTCCTCGCACAAACGGCAATCCTTTATTTCATCAAGCAGATTTTTTAAATGACTTTTCATGGATTCTTAGATTTGAAATAATCACCCCAGCTCCTTTGAGTTTATCCGGTCGGCGAGTTCCCGCGCAAACAATTCCAAATACTGCGGTGACGCGGCGGAAATATGCGGCTGGATGAGGACATTGTCCATATTCCACAGCGGGGATTCCTCCGGTAATGGTTCTTTCTCGAACACATCTAGATAGGCTCCAGCGATTTCGCCGTTTTCCAACGCATCCACCAGATCTTCTTCCTTATAGACATTGCCCCGCCCGACGTTATAGATAGTGCTTGATGCAGGCATCATCTTGAAGTGCTCGGGTGTGAGGATTCCCTGGGTATCGTTTCCGCCGGGCAACACCAGAATAAGATGGTCGGTGGTCTGCAAAACTTCGGCTAGTTGATCCACCGTAACCACCTTGTCCTCATGGGAAAAATACTCCGGCGGTTGGGCGGCCGTCCGCTTCACACCGGTGATCATGCAACCAAAGGGTTTCAGCGCCCGACCGATGATCGTGCCGATACTCCCGAACCCCAAAATGGTGACTTTGGCCCCATACAGAGACGTGATTTGATTGGAGATTTTTATCCTGGCCCATTTGGCCTGGCTTTGCATGACGGAGGACAGAGCAAACGCCTTACAAAAATAAAAGATGGCCCCTGTGACCGATTCCGCAATCATCCAGCCGTGAAAGCTTCCGTGGGATATTTTGAGATTGCCCGAAGGCTCCGCATCGATCCAGTCGGTTCCCGCCGCCGGGGTGGCGATCAACTTTAATTGAGGCGCGTTATCCAACCATTCTTTTTTGAAATACCAGACAGCCACCGCATCGGCATCTGGCATCTTTTCTAAAAACTCCGCAGAATGATGGCAAACGGTCACTTCCAACCCTGGGGTCTCGGCTTCAAGAATTTCCTTGTGCCCGGCTTTGAAGTTCCAGGTATCGACATGAGGGTGAGTGAGGTAAACCAGCAATTTTTGAATCATTTTCAAAATTAGCCCAATAAGTTATAGGAAACAGCCTCCTGGACCTTACCATTTAGAGGCATCCTGTAAAGAGTCTATAAGGGAAATTCAGCCAAAATAAAACAATAACTTACTCGCCAGAGGGCCGTTTTCCATAAATCCTTGAAAAATCCCGATCCCCAAATCACCCGCCTCAAACACCTCCAAGTGTATACTTTTGTTGACACTAATTAACAAAATACAGAAACTTATTGAAGGTTCGGCTCTTACATAAAATCAAGTAACATTTTGAAAAATATAGATTTATACGATATTTTTCGTTTTGGCCTGATTTTTGCTCCCTTATATTGTCACAAACAAAAAACACCTAATTTGGGGGGGGGAAGGCAGACAATGACTCGATCCGATTTGACCACAAAACTATCTTTAAGAATGAATGTCTCGAAAAAAGAAGCGGATAAGTACCTGACAGCTATTCTGGACACCATCATGTTCAATCTCGAAAAAGAGGGTCGAGTCGTTGTTCAGGGTTTTGGTTCTTTCCGCATCAATGAACATAAAGCCAGAGTGGCGAAAAAACCCATCACCGGGGAGCCTCTCTATTTGCCGCTTCGGAAAAAACCGGTTTTCCATGCAGGTAAGGAATTGCGGGAACTGATCAATAACGCATCAGATGAAATGGTCCTTCAACCAAACCGTAAAAAGGAAGAAAGACAGAACTTCACCTCGGTTCATGGAGTTCCTCAAATCCCCCAGTCCAAGTAAAACCCACGACCGCGCCCTTCTTAACTTATGCTATAATCCTGCATGAGTTAAGAAGGGCGTTTTTTTTCATTTTACATAAATCCCGCAAGTTTCCAACCGGAGGAAGGGATCATGGCCATCACTTCGAATGAATGTAACAAGTGTGGTGAACAAAGCATTGTGAAAGGTGAAATTGACTTACGAACCAGCAAGGATCTCGAACTGATCATGGTGGTGCGGAAAGATCACGGGGTCGAAAAAAAAATTCCCCTTCAACCGAGAGTTTGCGGAAAATGCGGGTTTGTCGATTTTTTCGTTCAATCGCCTGAAAACCTCAAAATCGTACCCAAAGATAAGCCCATTGATTCCGGCACCAAGGACCGTCCCATTCTCGAATACGATTTCTGATTCAGGAATCGTTTTAACCTCCGCCAACAACGTCCCTTCCGGTCGCATCGAAAAATCTTGCCTTATCCGATATTTTGCTCCACACTAGCCTCGCCTTGAAAAATTCGGGCGTCAATAGTCGTCAGAAATGAACCGCTCCTGCCTTCATTTTCGGCAAATCATCTATGGCTAAAATCAACCAGGACCAGGCGCATTTTTATCTCCTCAAGATCAACTCCCTTTTGGGACTGGTCCCCATAGGGGTTTTCCTGGCATTTCACCTCGGTATCAATTCCTTAAGAACGGTCGGCCCTCTGCAATATCAGTGGAGCATCGACCTGATAAACAATATGCCCTTTCTTTTTGGGATCGAGGTCGTATTCATTTATCTTCCCCTGCTGCTCCATTCCCTGATGGGTTTTTACATTTATTTTTCGGGCAAACGCAACGTCGTCCATTACGGCTATCCCAGGAACTGGCTGTACACCCTGCAAAGAATCACCGGCGTCCTTATTTTCGGTTTCCTGATATATCACCTGGGAACCACGGTGGTGCCTAAGCTGTTTTACGGAAAACACCAGTTCCTGGCGGCGCCCTTTTTGATGGACGTCATGAACGCGGAATTTCAGACCTGGACTGGTAGAATCATCTATTTGATTGGCATCTCCGCGGCGACCTTTCATTTTGCCAATGGTTTGTGGGGGTTCTGCGTTTCCTGGGGAATTATTATTGGCCGCAACGCGCAACGCAATGCCAGCGTCGTTTTTGCGATGGTGGGACTCGTCCTGACGGTGCTGGGCTTTGCCACGGTTCTGGAGTTTTCTCTCGACCCCGTTCCGGTGACTCCCACCGTGGGAGGGTAAAAACATGGCCAAACGCAAGAAAAAGATCATTATCGTGGGTGGGGGGCTGGCCGGATTGTCCGCCGCCATGAAAATTTGCGAATCCAATGCCGAAGTCATCATCGTTGCCTACCAGTCCCTGAAACGATCCCACTCCGTTTGCGCCCAGGGGGGCATCAATGCGGCCATCGACTCCAAAGGAGAAGGTGATTCCCCGGAAAACCATTTTTACGACACCATCAAGGGCGGGGATTTTTTAGCCGAACAACCGCTGGTGCGGGACATGTGTTACAAGGCACCTTCCATCATTCATCTGATGGACCGAATGGGCGTGGCGTTCAATCGAACAAGCGAAGGCCACCTGGCCTTCCGTAGATTTGGCGGAACGCTTTATTCCCGCACCGCCTTTTCCGGAGCGACCACGGGCCAGCAGTTAGTTTATTCGCTGGACGAGCAAATCCGCAAATACGAACACGATGGGATGGTCCAGAAAATGGTGTGGCACGAGTACCTGGGCGCCGTCCTCGACTCCAAGGGAATCTGCCGGGGCGCCATCATCCACGATCTTAGAACCAACGAGGTTTTTACCCTAGCAGGCGACGCGGTGATCCTCGCTACCGGAGGCCCGAGCCAGGTTTATGCCGGTTCCACCGCCTCGACCGTAAACACGGGGGCGGCGGCCACCATGGCCTATATGCAGGGCGCCAAATACGCCAACGGCGAGTTCATCCAGATTCACCCCACCGCTATTCCGGGGCGCGACAAGCTTCGCCTCATGAGCGAATCGGCCCGTGGAGAAGGCGGACGCATCTGGGTGCCCAAACGGGCGGACGACAACCGCGATCCCCTGAATATTCCGGAGATGGAGCGTTACTACTTCCTCGAAGAAAAATACCCGCTGTTCGGCAACCTGGTGCCAAGAGACGTCGCCTCCAGAGAAATTTACGACGTGGTTTACAACCAAAACCTGGGGATCGGAGGGCAACCCATGGTCTATCTCGACCTCACGCATAAGTCCAAGGAGTTTTTGCAGGACCGGCTGGGCGGCATCCTCGATATCTATAAAAAATTCACCGGCGACGATCCCAAAGTGACTCCCATGAAAATTTTCCCTGCCGTTCATTATTCTATGGGCGGCCTGTGGACCGATTACGAAACCGATTCCGAGGGAATGATCGAACCCAAATCGCCGCGCAATCAAATGACCTCCATTCAGGGCCTCTACGCCGCAGGAGAGGCGGACTGCCATTATCACGGCGCCAATCGCCTGGGGGCCAATTCTCTGCTCAGTTGTATTTACACGGGACTGATGATGGGACCGGGAGTTTTGAGTTATGCGGACAATATTTCCCAATCAGCCGACAGCGTTCCCTCCAGCGTTTTTAGCGATGCCAAAACCTATTGGAGGGGGCGGTTCAAATCTATCAGCAAAATGAGGGGAAGGGAAAACCCCTATAAACTGCACCGGGAGCTGGGCGAAATGATGATGGCCAACGTGTTGATCGTCCGGGACAACAAAACCCTGGACAAGGCCTACAACAGCATCAGCGACTTTGAGACCCGAATGAAAGACATCAATTGCGTTGACAGCAACGACTGGGCCAACCCGACCCCCAGCTTTATCAATCAACTTTATTGCATGATTCAATTGTGCAAAATCATCACCAAAGGGGCTTTGATGCGGGACGAATTCCGGGGCGCCCACTACAAGCCGGAGTTTGATTTGAAGCAACCCAAGGATTTTGACCCGCATGAATACATCCACTACCAGGAGCAACTGAATTTTGGCGAGGTTTCTGCCGACGCCTTCCCGAAATCTCATCTCGATTACATGAAACGGTTCGAGGCAAACAATAAAAAATGGTTGAAAACTTCGATCGCGCAATTTAAAAACAATCAACCCAATATCACCTACGCGGATGTGAACACTTCATTAGTGATCCCCCGTCCGCGAAAATACGATTGAGTGTCCCTATGAGCCAGGAAACCATCAAACTCAAAATCAAGCGGCAGGATAATCCCCGGTCGAAATCCTACTGGCAGGAATTTGAAATTCCATACCAGCCTTTGTCTAACGTCATCTCCTGCCTTCAGGATATACAGAAATCCCCGGTCGCGGCCAATGACCTGGGGGTCGATCCCGTCATCTGGGATTGCAGTTGCCTGGAGGAAGTCTGCGGTTCCTGCACCATGCTCATCAATGGCCGGGTCCGGCAGGCATGCACCGCCCTGGTGGACCAGATCGAAAAACCCATCGTGCTGGAACCGATGTCCAAGTTTCCTGTTATCCGGGACCTCATGGTGGATCGCAACCGAATGTTCCGCGCATTGAAAAAAGTCAAAGCCTGGGTGGATATCGATGGAAGCCAGGACCTAGGCGAAGGCCCCATCATGTCGGACCACATCCGGGCCACCCGCTACACCCTCTCCGAATGCATGACCTGCGGGTGTTGCCTCGAAGCCTGTCCGCAATACACCAAGGACAACTCCTTTCTGGGAGCGGCGGCGTTCAGCCAGGTGCGGTTGTTCAACCTGCACCCGACCGGAGCCATGAATGCGGATGAACGCCTGGAGGAGGTAATGGGAAAAGGCGGAATCGCCGATTGTGGCAACGCCCAGGCCTGTGTCGAAGCGTGCCCCAAAAATATCCCGTTGACGGATTCCATCGCCGATATCAGCCGGCAAACTTCCTTAAAACTATTGAAAGATCTTCTGTTGAAGTAAAAATCAGAGTGAACTCCGAGTTATCATTTAAAACCCCGCGTCGATTTGTTAGTATGTAACCCTGTTAATCGTCGTATCGGGCGGTTTTTCCGCTGGAATATATTCTAAAAGGAAGGCTCAATGAAAGTTTCCCTCGCAAGCGCTTTAGGGACCTGCTTTGGCGTTCAGGATGCCATCAACATGGCAATGGCCCCTGAATTTCAAGATAATTTAACCATCCTCGGGCAACTGGTCCACAACCCGCAAATCAATGAATCCCTTAAAAATAACGGCGTGGACGTGGTCAAGGGCATCGAGGACATTGACCAGATCAAAACCAAAAAGGTGATGATCACGGCTCATGGCGCGGCGGAAAAAACCAAACAGAAACTGAACGATGCCGGCTTTACGGTATATGATGCCAGTTGTCCGCTGGTCATGCGCGTCCATAAAACCATCAAGGGCATGGTGGAGAAGAATTTTTTTCCGGTGGTCATCGGCCAGAAAGACCATGTGGAAGTCCGCGGCATCGTGGGCGATCTGGACGATTACCTCGTCATCAATGGAGAGGCCGATCTGGAAAAAATCCGTGAACGGGGCAAACGCAAACTGGGCATCGTGAGCCAGACGACCCAGCAGGTGGACAAGGTGGAATCCCTGGTAAAAAAAATCACCGCCATGGACTGCGTAGACGCGGTCTCGTTTGTCAACACCATCTGCCAGCCCACCCGCGACCGGCAGATCGCCGTCTGGGAATTGGCCGACCAGGTCGATCTCATGATTGTGATCGGGGGTTTCAACTCATCCAACACAAAAAAACTGGTGCAGGTTTGCGATGAAAAAAAGATCGAAGCCCACCATATCGAATCCACCTCCCAATTGGATAAATCCTGGTTCAAGGACAAACAGCACGTTGGCATCACCGCAGGAACCAGCACTCCGGAAAACGTGATCAACGAGTTGCATGAGGAAATATTAAGCATTGCCCAGGAAATGAAGAATCCAACGGAGACCGTAGCCCCCTGACCCTCCCCCGAATTTTGCGGAAGAATCACACACCTTTATTACAAAGTCCCTGTTATCCTTATTTATTTTCGTGATAAACTGTGGGCTTAGCTGAAAAAACAGGTTTTCGATACTCCTGAGGGACATGAGATTGGAAACTCTGTAGGTTTGTTGAGCCGCAAGATACGGTTATTGATCCACGATTAATTTCATTAGAGATATGGTTGACGATTGGCAATATTGCGTGAAAACGCTTCCCAGGGTAAGCCGCACCTTCGCCTTGAACATCGCGGTGCTCCGGGGCGAAATTCACCGAAGCGTTTTGGTCGCCTACCTTTTCTGCCGCATCGTGGATACCGTGGAGGATGCGGCAAAGCTGGATGCCGGAATTAAAATCAAACTTCTTTTGGAATTCGCACATTTACTGGAAGATCCCTCACATCGTGCCCAGGCTTTGAGCCAATGGATCGCCGATTGTGAAGTGGTGGACGGAAGCGTCAACGACCTCGAACTGCTTTCCCAAACCACCCGGGTCTTCAACGTTTTTGACAGCCTGGAAGAAAAATATCGACAGCAAATCATTCCCTCTGTGTCAAAAATGGCGCGCGGCATGGCTTATTTTCAAAAACGCTTCGAGGCCGACAAAATGACTCCCCTTGAGGACGAAGAGGAGCTTGAGGAGTATTGCTATTTTGTCGCGGGGTTAGTGGGCGAAATGCTCTGCAATCTTTTCTTCCTGGAACTCCCGTCCCTGTCGGACGAGGCGCGTGAAACCATGAAGAACAACGCCGTGTCCTTTGGACTGGGCCTGCAAATGACCAACATCTCAAAAGACATCGTCGCCGACCGTGAACGCGGGTGGTCCTACATTCCCAAGGGCCTCATCATGGAAAAGGGGCTGACGGTGGAAGAATTTCATTCGGGAGTGTCCATCGAGAAGAACCTGGAAATCCTCGAGAAACTCCTGCAAAAAACCACGGGACACCTGGAGGACGCCTTGAAATTCTCCCTGGCCATCCCAAATTATAAGTTTTCTCTGCGCTTATTTTGTATCTGGCCTTTGTGGATGGCCATGGAAACGGTGGCCGAATTGCACAACAACCCGGCGCTCCTCACCTCTTCAGCACCTGTAAAAATCTCCCGTGGGACGGTGAGAAGGATATTGTGGTCCACCCCTTTGATCGTTTATTCAGACTTCCTGCTACAACGTTCTTTTCAAAATATTCTCGAAACCAGGGAATTGCATAGCCCGTCCCCTTTCAATCTTGAAAATCTTCAGAAACGGCTGGGGAAAATTCCTCTGGCCTCCGTGACTTCCAACACTCAACCCGCATGAAATTCCCATGAGCCCGAAAGAACGTTTTATCGACAACAATAACGGAACCATCACCGACACCAAAACCGAGCTGACCTGGAGTAAAGAAGACACCTGGCAAAGTGACGGCAAATGGGTGTCCTGGGATGAAGCCATGGATCATGTCTATCATTTTCGCGATACAAGATTCGGCGGGACCACCGAATGGCGGCTCCCCGGAAATGAGGAAGTGCTTAGTATTTATGACTCTGAGGCGAAAAATACGGACAAATATGGCAACGAAATTCACTTGCCCACCATTTTCCCTTCAGGCCCGCTGTCCACGATCTGGATTCACGAACATTTTACGGGCAATGAAGGCTATATTCTGGATTTCAAGAACGGCGAAATTCGCTCCCTGAACAAGAGCAAAAGCGGACGAATGGCGGTTCGACCGGTGACGGGTAAAATGAAAAAGTCTGAACCCGTCAACCCATAATATCCTCTTGGATAAATCCTTTTTCCACTGACAGCCATCTTATAACCTTAATTTTCCCTATCCTAACGGACCGATATTATGAGTAAAAACAACCTCATTTACATAGCCGCCAGTTTATGGGGGTTGATCGGGTTGTTTTTGATCTATCGGGGAATCCATATGTATCAACTCGCGGTGGATGAACAAAACTCCACCCAAATGGGCATCATTTTATCCGTAACCATCGGAATATTCGTGGGTTTTTTCAAGGGCCTTTTTGTATTGAGCAAATCCGCGCGCAAAAATAAATCGCGCATTCAAGGGTTGGAGTCGCCTTTGAAACTGCATCATATCTTTTCTAAACCATTTTATGGCCTGATCGCCGGTATGATGCTCCTGGGCATCCTTCTTAGAAATTTCAACGAATATCTGGGCGGCTATATCGTGGTTGCCGGGGTTTATTGCGGCATCGGCGTCGCCCTGATGGTGGGTAGCAGGGCCTACTGGAAATCCGAGGACGAAGCTCCGATACCAGAGTCCACTCCACAACTTTAAAACTTTATTGAAATACTTATAATATGAAAAACTTTTTTCTCACATTGCATATGATCTCCATGTGCCTGGTGATCGGAACTCTTTTCCTGCAATCGCTCAGCGTGGTATTCCGTCTCAAGCTAAAAAATGAAACCGAGGCATTGGGATTAAAAAAAACTCAGGCCCGCATTCATAAATTTATCTACTATCCGATCCTGGGAGTGACCCTCATCTCCGGAATTTTCCTGGCAGTGCATACAGGCGCGTTCCAGGAAGCCAGCTGGATCAAAGCCAAAATGGTTCTGCTGATCGTGTTGATCGGTCTCGGAATCATGAATGGAAAACAAATTTCCCAGGACGTGTTGCCTAAAAAATATGCGATGATGGTGCATATTCCGATTTTCATCGTCGGCGCGGGAATGATTTACCTGGCAACCATAAAACCATTTTAATTTATGGGGCGATGGCCGTTTGGCTCTCATCACCATTCGTTGACAGACAGGCGTTGGAACCACAGATGAACACAGATAAACACAGATGGAGCAAAGTTCTGCTCCCCCTTCACCGAAGTACCCCTGCGGGGCATGAGGGCAAAGGTCAAATATCACATACCCGTGCCGGGCATGAAGGCAAAGGTGACATGCCACAGGGTTGGGGGGATTGTCCGGTCTACGCTTTCCCTTTATTTTAGGGAGGTTCTAATTTTTCATGGACATTTTCCTCACCGTAATAGCCAGTATCCTGCTCACCGTGGGATTTTTTGTCATCTGCAAGACCAGCGATGACGACGACGAAGAGGAAGAACCCGACGAGAATAAATCCTGAGTCATGCCAGACCGGGCACAATCATTCAACCGTCTGGCCAAACAAGCGTCGAAATGCCGGGTCTGCCCGAATCTCGCCGACCAGTCTGCGGTTTTAAGCTCCGGCAACGGGTCGTTGACCGCTCAAGTGGTTTTTGTGGCCGAAGCTCCCGGCAGGTTCGGAGCCGGACGCACCGGGATTCCATTTTCGGGCGACCAGTCGGGCAAAAACTTTGAGATTCTCTTAGACCACGCCGGATGGACCCGCAACGAAGTTTTCATCACCAACGCCGCGTTGTGCAATCCCTTGCAAAACGGCAACAACCGGCGACCCACGGCTAGAGAAATTCGGAACTGCTCCCCCTATCTGGAATCCGTCCTCAATATCATTCGACCCAAAATTGTCGTGACTTTAGGTGGCGTGGGTCTTGACGCGATCAACATGCTTTTAGGGACAAAACACCAGCTTGCAAAAACCGTCGCCCGCCCCATCGCCACGACTCAATTTACCCTGATCCCCCTGTACCACCCAAG
>JAJDAZ010000055.1 GCA_029261595.1 Nitrospinaceae bacterium
CTTTTGATAACGTATTGAGACTGAGTCATTGGTTTCTCCTTTAATGATTAAGATTCGATAACTTATCTTAACCGAGAAACCATGACTCTTCACTCCAGCGAGTCTTTACCTGTAAACGCTTTTCTCTACTTATCCAAATAATAGTTGATAGAGGTGTATTTGTTGGTGAAACGAACAACGTTGCTCTCTCGCTACGTGAGATCGCTTCTAGTTACTCCTCTGGTAGCTATACTTTTAACGGCCTTATCGCAAATTGGGACCTTTCAACTGGTCAGATTAGCCTCCAAACATCGTTCAAAGGTGCAACGCAGGCACTGACTTTCTCCCACGATCAACTATTTGGTATTTCCGGAAGCAACACTATCGAAATCTGGGATCCTAAGAGCTGGCAATATGTCCGGTCGTTCAAGTCTAGTGACCTTGGAAAAATAAAAGCTATTCAGGTTGATGACCGAGAAGAAACTGCGTTTATCCAGTTTGCTAGCAAGAGCGTGATGCTTGTCGATCTGCAATCTGGCGAAATTATACACGAGATTCCTCGAGATGGTCTGCGATTCAACCTGTCCCCCAACGGGGAGGCTATGACGATTGGAGACCGTATTCTTTCCACAAAGACTGGAGAGGAAGTCGCCACTTATGACTGGTGGTACAATCTGGGATTCACCCACGACAGTAGCGCAGTCCTAGCCCTGGCCTATCAGCACCGTTACGCGGGTCGTTCCACCGTGCTCCTTGTGGACGCAAAAAGTGGTCAACTGATATCTCATATGTCTCTAGACCCTCTTGATCCAGAAGAAATCGCTACGTTGCCACCTAGCGCAGAAATCAGGTCCGCCGCAGTAGGAAATGAAGGAGTGTTGCTGGGTACAACACCACCCGCCAAAGACGCAGACCCCACTGATATGCCGGTGACGATCAACTATAAACCCGTCCAGGCGAGAGTTGCCGCGATATCACCCGACAAGAAACTGCTCGCAACGGCTGATATAAGATCCGGTCCAAATGACAAATATGATATGACAGTACGTCTTTGGGATTTCGAATCAGGTCAGCTTATACGAAAGTTTCGTCGTGATAGTAATAGTGGTTGGGTTCATGACCTCAAGTTTAATCACGACGGAACCCAAATACTAGTGACAGGCAGAGACGCCGAAGTCTGGAGTGTATCGCAGGGTGAGTTGCTCTATGCCTTGGGGAAGGGAGCAAATCGCTCAAAGTTGGGTGCGATTGAAAATGCCCGGTTTGTTGATAGTGAAAACGCCATTCTGGTTACTTACGACAACGGTAACATTCGACTCTTCTCCGTACCCGACAACGAGCTGTTAGTCACCTACCAAGGCAGCCACCTCGGAAAGGCGACCGGCGCAGCATATTTAAAGTCAAAAGGAATTGTCCTATCAGTTGGCGATGACGCAATTATCAGGCTTTTTGATGCGCAATCCGGCAAACAAAAGCTCCGTTACATGCCGCACAGCAAAAGCAACTGGGCTGCGATTGATGTCGATGGTCGCTTTGACAGCAGTAAAGAAATTAGTGACTCCTTCATTTGGGTCTATCAGGATAGGATCTATACGCTTGATCAACTCAGGGACGAATACTACGAGCCCAATATTATTGCTAAGTATCTGGGCACAAATCCTGAACCCTTGCAAGACGTTTCCTCCCTGCAAAAGCCCAAGGCCTATCCAGAGGTGACAATCGTTGCGAGTGACAATGAAAACATGGTCGAAATTGTCATTAAAGATCAGGGCGATGGAATTGGCAAGGTTCCAGTGATAATTAACGGCAGGGAACTCACCGCCAATGCCCGGGAGTTATCCGCAAACCAAGGTAAAAAGGTCGTCGATGGGGAACTGCATCTGACGGTAAAACTTGAGGGTGATAAAAGGCTGAGATCCACTAATAGTATTACGGCGAGAGCTTTTGCGAAAGATGATTATATTGCCGGTCGAGGTAATGAAATTAAATTCGCAGGGTTTGGCGTGGATGAACCAGTAAATAAAACAACGAAGCTCCATGCCGTAATCGTTGGTGTGACGGATTATCGTGGTGATAAGATGGATCTCAGCTATGCGGCAAAAGACGCTGAGGACTTCGGATCGGCGATCAAGATCGCCGCGGGCCGGCTACTGGGAGAAGCCAACACTAATATCACATTACTCACAACTAATAGTGACGCCGCCAATACCTTACCCACCCGGAGGAACATCCTCAATGCGTTAAATAGGCTCAAAGAGGTTTCACCGAATGATATAATCGTTTTGTATTTTTCTGGTCACGGCATCATTCATCGGGGTAAAGAGGACTATTATTATTTAACCAGTACCGCAGCTAGCTTTAATCTCTCAAGCTCCAAAATCCGAACACGAGACGCGATCTCATCGGACGAGTTTGCTGAAATACTGCGCGAAATTCCTGTTGAGAAACGCGTAGTGATTTTTGACACCTGTGGCGCAGGACAGGTCATCAGCGAATTTACCAAAGAGCGAGCGATACCCAGCAGCCAAATCCGAGCCCTAGACCGATTAAATCGAAGAACTGGGTTTCACATTCTTGCAGGATCAGCATCGGACAAGGTCAGTTATGAGTCCAGTCGGTTCTCGCAAGGGCTTTTAACACTGACGTTACTTAGAGGTATGCAAGGCGCCGCTTTGCGCAATGGAGAATTTGTAGATATCGTACCGCTATTTGAGTACAGCCTTGATCAGGTTCCAATTCTCGCCAAAGGTATCGGCGGTATTCAGAGGCCACTTTATGCAAGTCCCGAAAAAGGTGGGAGTTTTGATATCGGGCGGCTTGAGCAAGCAGATCTAGAGCGAATCGTTGTTCAAGATGACCGACCAGTCTTTGTGAGGTCTTCCATGATTCATACAAAAAATTTCAACGACCGGAAATTATCTCTGTCCAGGGTGGTGAATGAAGTCTTAATCAATGCAGCCCAACCGGATAAAAAAACGGGAAGATCTCAGCTCATCTATGTTGATAGTGATATTTATCCAAAATCCTATCAGGTATCTGGACCTTATCGGGAGGAGAGCGGACAGATCATTGTACGCTTGACCCTTCAGGACGCAAACCTTTCTGTTATTAACGAGCAAAGGGTGGTCGGTGACAAGAAAAACATTGCCTCACTGATTGCACAACAGACTCTGGAACTCGTACAACCCCTGTTGGATCCCAACTAGAAAGAGCATAGGAATTTAGTGAGCCCAGGTTCTGCTGGTCGATTTAATTGGAGGATATGTTAACTCCATGAAATTTCGTTCGTAGTCAAGCGGGTCCAAAACCGTTGGGTTTCCCTGATTTTAACATCCGGACTATTTTTTCAGGTGTCAGATCATTAAGTAATTATATAAAAAACAAGCTAAGAGGTACTCTCTGTCAAATTTTCCTTTAAAAAAAGGGGGGGTATGAACAAGAATGTATCGCCGGAAGCCATCGCTCACATTTGAGCAGGAAATTTTAAAGATTTGGCCCCTCCCAATTCACATTTTAGGCGGTCCCTCATAACTAACACGGATAGCGTTTAACCCATTATTTACTTAAGCCCAAGATGAAAAATAACATCCAATTTTTATTGACAAATTGGGCTTTTTATGTCATAATGGTTGGACGATAAAAATTGAATTTTATCGGTTCAGCAGACTATATAATGAGGTAGCCAAGAAGTAATTGAGCTCTAACGAGCTCCTATAATTAGACCGGTTTTTTAAACCAGGTTCTTATGGGATTTCTGCAAAAGGTTTTGCGAATGTCCATAGGTGGCTGGTTTTTTTTTGCTCAAAATCCACTTATCTCAATCGCAGTGTTAATAATCGTTTTTTTTAATGTTGGAATTTATGCCAGAAAGCCTTCTCACAGTCGAAGAAGTCGCGTTGTATCTTTCCGTGAGCCCAAAAACCGTCTATTCGTGGGTTGGGCAAGGAAAAATACCGCACCTACGGTTGGCGGGCAAAACCGTTCGCTTTAGAAAATGCTTAATTGAACGTTGGCTTGATGCTGGAGAATTTAAAAAGTTTAAAAATTGAAAAATTTAGGAAATTGATAGGGGCCTTTGGGTTTGATAATATTCATCATAAGGAAAACCGGGCCTCAAGCCATGCTGAGAAAGGAGGTAAATAATGGCAATTTACAAGCAAAAAGGCAGTGAGGTCTGGTGGATGAGTTTCTCATTCAAGTGCAAGCAAATCAGAAAGTCCACAGGCGTAAAGAATAAAAAGTTTGCCGAAGAAATATACTGCAAGACCAAGTCACAATATTTAGATGGGACTGCATTAGAAATAACCAACTCGACGGGTCGGACTTTTGATGAATTAATCAAAAGATATTTGGATGAGGTGACGCCAAATAAAAAGCCAGGTACCCAACGTGATGACCGAAGGTATGCTGAAAATTGGTTCGATTTCTTTGGGGATTGTTTGTTGAACGATATTACATCCGATCCAATGAAGAATTTTCGGAAATTTATGAAAATCTATCAGATTGGGTGAAGCCCATCGTGATTTTGGGAAAGAACACTGGTTTGCGATTGTCGGACTTGGCAAATTTGAGATGGAACCAAGTGAACTTGACTAGAAAGGTAGTCTTTCTGGATGCTGAGGAGATGAAAAATTCAAAAAGTCTTGGGATTCCATTAAACAATGAGGCTCTGGACATTTTGTTAAACCAACAAAAGATGGGTCCATTGAAGTCCATTTATGTGTTTTCAAAGGCTGACGGCAAGCCATACACGCATTGGGGAATTTCGTCTGCTTTCAAGAAAGCTTGCATTAAAGCGGGGCACTCAAGTTATCGGTTTCATGATTTGCGCCACGACTTTTGCTCGAAGCTGGTTCAAAGCGGTGTGGACATATATACCGTGAAAGAACTGGCTGGACATAAGGATGTCACGACCACTCAACGCTATGCTCACTTGAGTCCAGAGAGGTTACGAGAGGCTGTGGATGTTTTGAACTATCATAGTTCTATCATAGTCGATAAAAAAAGGCTTGCGTGATGACTTGTAACTCTTTGTTTTACTGGAGCCAGCGGGCGGAATTGAACCGCCGACCTACTGATTACGAATCAGTTTGTTTTAATTTTGGCAAAAAATGCTTTAGGGGTTCAAATTTTCCAGTGGTGGAAAAGATAAGGCTAGTTAAATCGCTAGCCTTGCGAGAAATGGGATTATGGTGATTAAATAACACATTGAAACTATTGGTCGGGATGAGAAGATTTGAACTTCCGGCCCCTTCGTCCCGAACGAAGTGCGCTACCAGGCTACGCTACATCCCGAATCTTGGTATCAGGTCTTTTTATAGAAGAAGTTTTTTAGGTATTTCCAGATGATGATCGACCCCAGAGCGTTGCCGATGGACTTTAACCGGGTGCTTCCTCCCAGGCATTTCTGACAATAGGGGTGGACGACTTTATTGTTTTTGAAACCTTCGATTGCGGCAATGATGTGTTCATTATTCAGGATATCCACTATGGGCCGTTCAAACACGTTGCCCGATTTGGTATTGCCGTTGTAATCCTTGCAACAATAGGTCATGTCGCCGTTACACAGGATGGCGAAATGATCGGTCAGGGCACTGCAATAGCCAATCTTGGTCGGGATGACGCCGTCGCCGACGAAGGCGTTTCCCCAGGTGTCGAGGATATAAGTCTCGAAGAAAATATTGGGCGCGACCTTCACAACATTCCATTTGAACGTGGATAATTTCTCAATCCGCTTTTCAACCTCGGCGGTTTCCTCTGGACTCATGGGCGGACAGATTTTATGGACTTCCTTCGCCCAACGCCCAAAAGTTTTGCGCAACTCAGTCGTGTTGTTGATGACGTTCATAGTTCCAAGGGACCAGTCTTCCCCCGGAACGTCGGATTTGATCTGGGTGTTCAAAAAATGAACTTTTAATTTCGGTGGATTTTTATGCCGGAGACAAGCGGCGATGAATTGCAGGATGCGTTTTTGATAATCATCAAATTCCATGCGCCGGGCTTTGCGGGTTTTATAAGATTCTTCATCCGGCGTTTGCAGGGAAATATTCAGTTGGGAAACCGTTACTTTTTCCAGGCGGGCGGCCATTTCCTCGTCAAGATAAGTCCCGTTGGTGGTGATGCCTGTTTTGACATCGAGTTTCGCGGCGTAATCCAGAATATCGAAAAACCTCGGGTGCATGAACGGTTCGCCCATCACGTGAAAGGTGATTTTCTCAGCCAAATTGTATTCGGCGACCTGATCGATGATCCCGCAGACGCGTTCGTAGTCCATGTACTCATACTTGCGCGTCATTTCCTGTTTAGGACAAAAAGTGCAATCAAAATTGCATACGTTGGTCAGCTCGATGTGCACCCGTTGCAGAGGAAAATCAACCAGCTCCCCGATACGGCCAGGGACTTTTTTGTTTTTTATCAGGGGTTTGACTTCGGTCAGCATAAAAATTCCGATTTGGAAAAGGGTTACGATTTGTCCCAGGTATAGCGGTTGATGCTCTCGCCCTTATAGGAATTGTTGGTGACGTTGCGGGTCACGTCATCGGATTGGCATTTTGGGCAGGTGATTTTTTTTTCGCCCACTTCCGAGATTTTCATTTCCACAACGAAATTTTTTTTACACTTATTACAAGAATGATCGTAGTTAGGCATAACGCTTACTCCATAAGTCACTAAGAATACATTAGTTGCTATTTCAACGCAACGAACCCGGAAAAATTGTTCCATTTAAAATAAATTTCCGCCGAGGGGAAACCCGCCTCCATCAGCAGATTGATATTCTGACCCACGGTCCAGGGGGTCAAAACGTTTTCCAGAGCTTCTCTTTTTCGGGCGATTTCCAGTTGCGAGTAACCCTGAGTTTTCTTGAATTTATGATGGAAATCGGTATAAGCCTGGTCGATTTTGGGATTGTCACTGCTCACTTTTTCGATCATCAGTAAAAGCCCGCCGGGGTTCAATCCCGCCAGAATTTTACGGACAACTTCCACGCGCCTGTTTGGGGGAATGAACTGTAGCGTGTAATTCATCACCACGACACTGGCGTTGGTCAAAGAAAAGTCATCCTGCAAATCCGCTTCGATCAGTTTCCAGGGCAGGGGGGAAGATGCCAGTTTCAGCCGCGCTTTTTTAAGCATCGGGGCGGAATTGTCCACCCCCATCAAGCGGATATCGGCGTGGGCCGGAAATTGTTTTGAGAGCCCGGCCAAAAAAGTTCCAGTGGAACAACCCAGATCGTAAATATGCGAACCTTCTTTTGCAAACCGGAGGCACCATTGAACGGTGGATTCAAGGCATTCCCGGTACATGGGAACGCTTCTTTCCAGCATGTCGTCAAACACACGGGCAACGGAATCGTTGAACTCAAACTTTTCCGTCCCCGGTGTCTCGGTGAACAATGTGTCTTTTTCTTTAATTTCCATAAAATAAAATGGCAGATCAAGGCCCCGGAATTTCTCCGCCTTCGACCGGGCCTGCCTTATTGGGGTTGATCAAAAGTTTATTGACCGCGTTGACGTAAGCGAACGCGCTGGCCTCGATGGTGTTTACTCCTGCGCCCTTGCCGAGAACCTTACGGTTATCATGGCTCACCTGCACAGTCACTTCCCCCTGCGCGTCCTTGCCGCGGGTTTTAGACATCACTTGATACTCCAACAGCTTGCAGGACATGCCGGTGACCTTGTCGATGGCGTTGAAGATCGCGTCCACCGGGCCGTCGCCGTTGGCGGTGGCCGAGTGCGATTCCCCGTCGCGGCTGGTCAACTGGACCGTTCCTTCAGGTGATCCTCCAGTTTCAAAATGGCTCATGACGCTGGTTAAGGAATAAGTACTCAGGCTTCCCTGAGACCAGCTCTGCTTCTGGATGAGGGTGAGGATATCGTCTTCAAAGATTTCCTTTTTCTCGTCCGCGAGAATTTTAAATTCCTTGAAAACCGAATCGAGCTCTTCCTGACTCAGGTCGAACCCCAACTCCTTGCATTTGTGCTGGAGGGCGTTGCGGCCCGAATGCTTCCCCATCACCAGTTCCGAATCATCGCCCCCGATATCCTTGGGGTCCATGATCTCAAACGTGTCCTTCTTTTTGAGAAAGCCGTGCTGATGGATGCCCGACTCATGCGCGAACGCGTTTTTTCCGACCACCGCCTTGTTGCGCTGGACGAAAAATCCCGTCAAACTGCTGACCAGTTTGCTGCAGGCCATGATGTGTTTGGTTTCCACTCGTGTGTCGATGCCAAAAAAGTCCTTGCGGGTTTTGAGCGCCATGACGATTTCCTCCATCGCCGCGTTTCCAGCCCGTTCGCCGATACCGTTGATGGTGCACTCCACCTGCCTTGCTCCCGCCTGCACGGCAGCCAGGGAATTGGCCACGGCCAAGCCGAGATCGTTATGGCAATGCACGCTGATAACGGCCTGGTCGATTCCAGGAGTCTTGTCTTTTAAATATTTTATCAAGTCAGAGAACTCACCCGGTATGGTGTAGCCGACCGTGTCCGGGATATTCAGCGTCCCGGCGCCGGCGTCGATCATGGCGGTGAGCACATCGACCAGAAAATCCTTTTCCGTGCGCGTGGCATCCATCGGAGAAAACTCAATGTCGTCGCAGTATTTCTTTGCAAAGCGGATCGCCTTGACCCCCATCTCAATGATTTCTTCCTTGGCCTTGTTGACCATGTGCACGCGATGCGATTTCGACGTCGAGAGAAATATATGAATTCTGGGCGACTCGGCTTTTTCCAAGGCCCGGACATTGGCTTCAATGTCTTTTTCCAGAGCACGGGCCAACCCCGCCACGCTGGAACCCCGGACTTCATTGGCGATCTGTTTGACCGACTCAAAATCACCGGGAGACGCCGCCGGAAAGCCCGCTTCGATCACGTCCACTTTGAGCAGGGCTAATTGCCGGGCGATTTCAAGTTTTTCCTTGATGTTCAAACTGGCGCCTGGGCATTGTTCCCCGTCTCTTAATGTCGTGTCAAATATGATGAGCTTTTCCGAATTCATTTTGTGATATTTCACTCCTTTATATTAAGGTGATGGTTTTCTTTTTATCTTTTGTGTTCCTAAGCATTGGTCATAAATGAACTCCAATAAATCACCGTCCTCAAAGTGAACGGTGATATCTACTGATTTTAGACAACTGTAACCCCTATAGGCAGTACTAAAACCATTAGAACTTTCTGTTACATATCTATTCTGTTTACTCATAGATTTGTTTCCAAAAAAATAGTGCACCTGGGTAATTTTATCCCTTAGTAATACAGGAACTTGTAACCAGACTATATAATCATATAATTGATAGGTATTTTTGAAATAAAATCCTTCTAGCTTTACTTTCTGTCCCTGAATAACGATGGCTTCTGGGGATGACGCAAATTCCATTTCTTCAATGCGTTTTTTTTGATTTTTTATTATGAGTTGTAGTCTTTGTTCCTCTACAGTTAGACCTTGCTTCTTTAGGTTTAGATCATTTACTGTTTGAGTCAGCTGATGTTCTATTCGAGTTAGCTCTTTTACCCTATTCTCTTTTTGTTTGATCGTGGAATAGGAAAATACCAATGATCCTGCAATAATTACAAAACCAATCAAAGAAAGGAATGCGCTAATGTAAGAAACCTTTTGATGTTTTTTGTATTCAGTATCTTCCACAAAAACCTCAATTGGTCTCAGGTTCGGGCATTAACCTTTTTAAGGCTTCATTCCACATATTAAGTAGACGTCCGGCTGTAAGAGTAATTGAACCGGAAGACCCGAATAGTAATGTCATTTCTGCAGGTCCAGCATTACCTTCAAGTATTAACATAACTCCGCTAGTCAGAAGCATTATTAGAGAAATTACAGTTACTCCCAGGTATACCATTCTTTCGAACTTGAAAAGCGCAGTTAGTCTTTCCACGACCTGCAGTTTCTGCTCCAAGCTATCTGACATGGTTCATACCGTAATTCCTAAGACCTGATATTATTTTTAAAACTCCATACAATGTCTAATATAAGAAACCAACCCCCATCAACTGATCGCCGATTTTACCTTGAAACCCGCTTCCTCAATGGCTTTGACCAGGGGTCCGGTCTCGCACAGGTCCAGGCGAAATAGATAGACCCGTTTGTCCTTGCTTTTGTTAAACGGCGACATGCCGACGCTGATGATATTGATGCCGTGATCGTGGAAGATTCCGGAAACGGTGTCGAAGTTTTTGGTGTCCTTTCCCATCACCACATCAATCCGGGAACTGGAATGTATGATCCCCATCATGTCGATGAACAGACCCAGAATATCCATGATGGATACAATGCCCACCATTTTTTTGTCGCTGACCACCGGCAGACAGCCGATTTTGTTTTCGTAAATCAATAAAGCCGCGTCCTCAATATTGGTTTCCGGGAACACCGTCAACGGTTCGCGGGTCATGTGGTCCCGGACCTTCATGGTTTTTGGGTCCAGTTGCGGTGCGGTGTTCGATTTTAAATGGATTTCTGATAGAAACGCGCCGCGAATATCACTTTCAGTAAGAATTCCAATGAGCTCTTTTCCATCTACCACCGGAAGGTGGCGAATGGAATTTTCAACCATCAGGGCCTGAGCGGTGTCCAAAGTATCATCACCCTTTATAGTGATGACTTTTTTGACCATGACCTCTTCGACAATCATTTAATTCTCCATAAAAATGTAATTCTGTTTTTATTAACCGAACTCAATTTGTTACACCTTAAATATAAACAGATTTACAGTCGTCCAGTGTAACTGTAATCGATTAAAAAATGTCCATTCTATAAAACTGCATCGCCTGTTTTTACCAGAATTTCTTATAACATTACAGTAATTTAAGGCGCGTGGAGAGGTTGGCTATCTATCCCTCGAAGATTCAGGGCAAGAGAAGTAAATTTACCTTGATCACAAATTATTTAAAAGGGGTTGAAAATTGTAGCCGTTCCTGACATCCTCTTTAAAAATCCTGAATAAAAATGTGTTGATTTCCAACCCAACCGCCAATATTTTGTCAGGATATGGAGCTTTCCCCTACGTCAATAAGTCTTGCATTGAAAAAATATTTCAATAATATGCGTGGAAAAGCTCTCACTTTTTAGTAGAATTTGCGTTTTTCCTGTAAAATCTCATTTTACCATACAGGCATCTTATTTGCATTGATTTGCTTTTTGGAGTTTTGCGAGGCAGATCAATCTCTGGTAGCAAAAGCTTGAAGCCCTCCGCCCCTGGCGAGAGTTGAAACTAAAACAATTTTCATTTTAGAATATGACTCAATTTAAAAGACCCGGTAAGCAGGGGTTGTACGACCCTGCTTATGAAAAAGACAGTTGCGGCGTAGGATTTGTCGTTCATATGAAGGGCGAGAAATCCCACGAAATCGTTCTTCAGGGCCTCAATATTCTCAAGCGTCTGGAGCATCGGGGTGCCAGCGGGGCCGACCCGCTCACAGGCGACGGCGCGGGCCTGCTGATCCAGATACCGCATAAGTTTTTTAAGTCCCAATGCAACAAGATTGGCATTCAATTGCCGGAACCGGGCCGCTATGCGTCGGGTCTGGTCTTCCTGCCAAAACACTACCAGGCCGACAAATGCATTAAAATCCTTGAAGACGCGGTTGCCCGCGAGGGGCTGACCCTACTGGGCTGGCGGGAGGTTCCGGTCGATAGCGATTCCATCGGTCATGTGGCCCGGAGCGCCGAACCTGATATCCGGCAAGTGTTTATTGGCGCCAGTGAGGATATAAAGGACTGCACGGAGTTTGAACGCAAGCTGTTTATGGTGCGCAAGCAGGTCGCTAAGGGTGTGCGGGCGGCAGGGTATAATGAAGACAATGAAAGTTTCTATATTTGCAGTCTGTCCTGCCGGACTTTCATATATAAGGGCCAGCTCATGGCCCCCCAGGTGGAAACCTATTTTCTCGATATTAAAGACCCGGAAATGGATTCGGCGCTGGCACTGGCGCATTCCCGCTACAGCACCAACACCTTTCCTTCCTGGGGCCGTGCCCAACCGTTCCGGTTCATTGCTCATAATGGAGAAATAAATACCGTTCGGGGAAACCAGAACTGGATGAAGGCCCGGCAAGCCATGTTTGAGTCGCCGCTCTATGACGACATTGAAAAAATTCTGCCGGTGCTGGCTCCCGGCGGCAGTGATTCCGCTGATTTTGATCAGGCGCTGGAATTGTTGGTGCAGACTGGGCGCTCCCTGCCTCATTCGGTGATGATGATGATCCCCGAACCCTGGAGCGGGCATGAAACCATGAATGACGACAAGCGCGGGTTTTACGAGTATCACGCTTCCATGATGGAACCCTGGGACGGTCCGGCTTCCATCGCCTTCACCGATGGCCGGGTGATCGGCGCGGTCCTTGATCGAAATGGCTTAAGACCCTCTCGATACATTGTCACCAAGGACGACCTGGTTGTCATGGCCTCGGAAGTTGGGGTTCTTCCCATTCCCGAAAAAGACATTATCCATAAGGGAAGATTGCAACCGGGAAAAATGTTCCTGGTCGATATCGGCGAAGGCCGGATCATTTCCGATGAAGAAATCAAGGCGGAGATTTCCACGCAACAGCCCTACACCCAGTGGGTCCGGGATAAGCAGGTGAGTCTGCAAGCTCTTCCTGAAACCGGGGCTACCTTCGAGCCGGATTACCAAACTTTGCTGACGCGACAGGTGGCTTTCGGATACACCGCCGAGGACATAAAAATTGTGATGTCCCCGATGGTGGGTCAGGGCCAGGAGGCGACGGGTTCGATGGGAAACGACACGCCGCTTGCGGTGCTCTCGGAAAAGCCGCAATTGTGTTTTCAGTATTTCAAACAATTGTTTGCCCAGGTGACCAATCCGGCGATCGATTCCATTCGCGAAGAGCTCGTGATGTCGATGGAGGTGACCCTTGGGAAAGAGCGGAACCTGCTGGCGGAATCTGCCGAGCATTGCCGGAAACTTAAAATTCATCATCCTGTGTTGACGGTCGAGGAATTGGAAAAAATCAAGCGGCTGTATGCACCGGACATGAAAAGCACGGTCCTGCCGATCCTGTTCCCGGCAGATAAAGACGGAGGCGCATTGAAGAAGGCCCTTGATGAACTCTGTAAAAATGCCTCCAAGGCGATAGACGATGGCGCGACGATTCTCATTCTTTCGGACCGGGGTATGGATGCGAACAATGTCCCCATCCCAAGCCTGCTCGCGACCGGGGCGGTGCATCATCATTTGCTGCGCGAGTTGACCCGCACCCGTGTGGGGCTGGTGGTCGAAACGGGAGAAGCGCGGGAAATGCAGCATCTGGCGTTGTTGATCGGTTATGGCGCGGGAGCGATTTGCCCTTACCTGTCCTACGAAACTGCGGCGGATATCGGTCGAAAAGGATTGTATATCGATAAAATTGAAGCTCAGGCGGCAGTCAACAATTTCATCAAGTCCACGCGCAAAGGTCTGTTCAAGATCATCGCTAAAATGGGCATCTCCACCATCCAGAGTTATCGGGGAGCGCAGATATTTGAAGCGATCGGGCTGGCCGAGGATGTGGTGAACCAATATTTTACCGGAACTCCTTCCAGGGTGAGCGGGGCGGGGCTTGAGGTGATTGCCAGAGAAAGCCTGATGCGGCATAAAAAGGCCTGGAAAAAGGTGCATGAAATTTCATCGGCGCTGGAATTGGGCGGAAACTATGCCTGGCGTCGGGGAGAAGAGAAGCACATGCTCAACCCCAATGCCATTGCCATGCTTCAGCACTCCACCCAATCAAATGACTACCAGCTGTTCAAAAAGTATTCCCGACAAATGGACGAGGTCAATACCCGCCAATGCACTTTGCGCGGACTTTTCAAGTTCAAAAAAAGAAAATCGATTCCTCTGAGTGAAGTGGAGCCGGTAGAAAAGATCACCAAACGATTTTGTACGGGGGCCATGTCGATCGGGTCCATTTCGCGTGAAGCGCACGAGACTCTGGCCATTGCCATGAACCGTCTTGGCGGTAAAAGCAATACGGGAGAGGGCGGTGAGGATTCTGTCCGGTTCACGCCGGACCCAAATGGAGACTCACGTAAAAGTAAAATCAAACAGGTGGCTTCGGGAAGGTTTGGCGTCAACAGTTTTTATCTTGCCAACGCAGATGAAATTCAGATCAAGATCGCCCAGGGAGCGAAACCGGGGGAGGGGGGACAGCTTCCGGGACATAAAGTGAGCGAATATATCGCTCAAATCCGCCATTCAACACCGGGAGTGGCGTTGATTTCTCCGCCCCCGCATCACGATATTTATTCAATTGAAGATCTGCAACAACTGATTTTTGATCTGCATAACGCCAACCCGGATGCGGCTGTGAGCGTTAAGCTGGTTGCCGAAGCGGGCGTCGGGACGATTGCCGCAGGCGTTTCCAAGGCCCGTGCCGAAGGGGTGCTCATCAGCGGATTCGATGGCGGGACGGGGGCGTCACCGCAAACGTCGATCAAGTATGCGGGACTGCCCTGGGAGTTGGGTCTTTCCGAAACCCAGCAGATTCTGGTGATGAATGATCTCAGGGGCCGGATTCGCGTTCAGGTGGACGGCCAGCTGAAGACCGGACGGGATGTGGTCATTGGGGGAATGCTTGGTGCGGACGAGTTCGGATTCTCCACCACCACCCTGGTGGCGATGGGTTGCATCATGATGCGGAAATGCCACTTGAATACCTGCTCGGTGGGAATCGCCACCCAGGATCCGGAGTTGAGAAAGAAATTCCAGGGGAAGCCGGAAGCGGTGGTCAATTATTTCAATTTTATTGCGGAAGAGGTCCGGGAGATTTTGGCCGACCTTGGGTTCAAAAAATTTGAAGACCTGATCGGGCATGTGGAACTGCTGGAAGGATATAAAGCGGTGGATCACTGGAAATCCACGGGCATCGATGTAAGCAATATTCTTTACAAACCGGATGTTCCAAAAACGGTTGCCATTCGCAATGTGCGAACCCAGGATTTAAGTTGTGACCTGGACGGTGCGCTGGACCACAAGTTGATTGAAGCCGCCAAGCCGGGGTTGGATCACAAATACCAGGTGCATGCGAATTTCCCCATTGGCAATATCGATCGTGCCACAGGGGCGATGTTGAGTTATCGAATTTCCAAAAAATATGGAGAAAAGGGATTGCCGCCCGATACTCTGGATTTCAATTTCAAAGGCTCGGCGGGTCAGAGTTTTGGGGCGTTTCTGGCGCCGGGGGTAAATTTCGATCTGGAAGGCGATGCCAACGATTATGTCGGAAAAGGTTTGTCCGGCGGCTCCATCATAGTTTATCCACCCAAAGAATCCCCGATTGTTCCTGAAGAAAATATTCTCATCGGCAATACCGTTCTATATGGTGCCATCTCGGGTAAAGCTTTTTTCCGTGGAATCGCCGGAGAACGCTTTGCGGTGCGTAACAGTGGTGCCAAAACAGTTGTAGAAGGCGTGGGAGATCACGGCTGTGAGTACATGACCGGCGGGATTGTCGTGGTCCTGGGCGAAACCGGGAGAAACTTTGCCGCCGGAATGAGCGGCGGGCTGGCTTATGTTCTGGATCGAAATGATCAGTTCGATATTCATTGCAATAAGGAATTAGTGGATCTGGAGCCGGTGGTGGAGGATGAGGATGTAAAACAATTGAAAGCTCTGGTCGAGGAACATTACCTGCGTACGCGAAGCTCTGTGGCTAAAAAGATTCTGGATGAATGGGACATTACCCTGCCTAAGTTTGTCAAAGTATACCCAAGGGACTATCGCAGGGTTCTGGAAGAGCGCAAGCGAAAAGTAGAAGAACAAATGATTGAAGAGGTTGCTTGATGGGCGCGATTAAAGGATTTATAGAGTTCGACCGGGAAACCCCTCCTGAACGTACGATTGAAGAACGGTTGAATGATCACCGCGAAGTTTACGATGGATTTTCCGAGCAGAAGTTTCGCGATCAGGGAGCCCGGTGCATGGATTGCGGCGTTCCGTTTTGCCAGAGTGGTACCGGTTGTCCATTGGGAAACATGATCCCCGACTGGAATGATCTGGTGTACCGGGGCGAGTGGGAGGACGCGGTGGCCATGCTTCTAAAAACTAATAATTTTCCGGAGTTCACCGGCAGGATTTGTCCCGCGCCCTGTGAAGGGGCCTGTGTTCTGGGCATCAACGAACCTCCGGTCACCATTTGCAAAATCGAGAAAAAGATTTCGGATAAAGGGTTTGAAATGGGTGTCATCAAACCCAATCCGCCGGAGAAACGCACCGGTAAAAAAGTGGCGGTTGTGGGATCCGGTCCTGCCGGTCTGGCCTGTGCCGCGCAACTCAATCAGGCGGGCCATCTGGTGACGGTGCTGGAAAAGGACGACCGCATCGGCGGATTGTTGATGTATGGCATTCCACATTTCAAACTGGAAAAGACAATCGTCCAACGGCGCGTTCAACTGATGGAAGACGAAGGAATTATTTTTGAGGTCAATGTCAATGTGGGCGTGGACCGTTCCATCAAGGACCTGCAAAAGGAGTTCGACGCCGTCGTGTTGTGTGGCGGAGCCCAGAAACCAAGAGACCTTCCGGTAAAGGGGCGGGAGCTCGACGGCGTTCACTTTGCCATGGATTTTCTCCCACAGCAAAACAAGCGCAACGAAGGAGACACAGTTCCTGAGGAAGTTGCCATCACCGCGAAAGACAAAAATGTTCTTATTCTCGGCGGCGGCGATACCGGGTCCGATTGCCTGGGCACGTCTTTAAGACAGGGCGCGAAATCCGTGCATCAATTTGAATTGTTGCCGCAACCGCCGGAAGAACGAAACGGAAACAATCCCTGGCCGCAATGGCCAAAAGTATACCGGGTGACTTCCTCGCATGCGGAAGCCAAGGAACAGATCACCGAGTTCTGTGTTTCGACGAAATACTTTTCCGGAGAAAACGGGAAAGTTCGTAAAGTGCATGGCGTCAAAATAAAGTTTGGCGATCCGGACCCCAAAACAGGCCGACCACCGATCATCGAAATCCCCGGCTCTGATTTTGAAATGGATGTCGAGCTCGTTTTGCTGGCTATGGGATTTGTCCACCCCATCCACGAAGGCATGATCAAAGAGTTGGATGTCAAACTCGACGAACGGGGCAATGTGTCCTGCGACGCCAATAAAATGACCAGTGTCAAAGGCGTATTCACTGCCGGAGACATGACCCGTGGACAATCACTGGTGGTCTGGGCCATCGCCGAAGGTCGTGAAGCCGCCCGTGGCGTGGACCAGTATCTCATGGGCCACACCAACCTGCCGCACAGCGAGTTCCTTTAACCCCGTTACACGGGGTGGAAGCTTGGGCCTGACGCTTCGCGAGGCCCTAAAAACCTCTAGGCGAGGGACATTTTATCGAATCCCGCCGTAGGAAATTCCCGTCAGTTCAGCTATGTCCTTTTTCCAGGTCGTCAGATCCTCGATATTAAATTCACTGAAATTTCGATGGCCGCAGGCTCTCGCCATGACCTTCATCAATTCCACAGACGCTTGAAAAAAATTCCCTAAACGCTGGGCGGACTCCTCGACAATCATCCTTTGCCTGAGATGGTCTTTCTGGGTGGCGATCCCGACCGGGCAGTTATTGGTGTGGCAGGCACGCATCCCAATACATCCTATGGCTTGCAAAGCGGAGTTTGAAAGAGCGATGGCATCGGCCCCCAAGGCGAGCGCCTTCACGAAATCCGCCGGGATTCTGAGTCCTCCGGTGATGACCAACGTGATGTCTTTTCGTTCCAGTTTATCCAGGTGCCGTCTGGCTCGGGCCAGGGCGGGAATGGTGGGGACAGAAATATTATCCCTGAAAAGCAGAGGCGCGGCTCCTGTTCCACCGCCGCGTCCGTCGAGTATGATGTAGTCCACGCCCACTTCCAACGCGGCGTCTATGTCCTTTTCAATATGCTGGGCGGAAAGTTTGTAGCCGATCGGAATGCCTCCGGTTTCTTCCCGTACCTTATAGGCAAATTCCTTGACGGGACTTATGTCGGTCCAATCCGGAAAGCGGGGCGGAGAAATGGCGTCTTCGCCCTCATTCAAACCGCGAACCTCGGCAATTTTACCGGTTACTTTGTGTCCTGGAAGATGGCCGCCGGTTCCGGTCTTGGCTCCTTGTCCGCCTTTAAAATGAAACGCCTGACACCGTTTTACTTTGTCCATCGAGAATCCGAATCGCCCCGAAGCCAGTTCATAAAAATACCGGTTGTTGGCATCCTGCTCTTCTGGCAACATGCCGCCTTCTCCGCTACAAATGCCGGTTCCGGCCCGTTCCGCACCCATTGCCAATGCTATCTTGGCTTCTTCTGAGAGCGCACCGAAACTCATGTCCGAGACGAACAGGGGAATCTCCAGTTTGAGAGGTTTCCCGGTCTTCGGGCCAATGATGACTTCCGTACTTACGGGTTCCTCATCCAGCAAAGGCATGGTTGCCAATTGCGCGGTGACGAATTGAATGTCTTCCCATTGGGGAAGTTCCTGTCCGGGAACCCCCATTGCGGCCACTCGCCCATGATGGCCCAATTTTGACAGACCCTCCTTTGCCAGTTTCTGAATGTAATTCGTGTGCGGTTCGACATCCGTTCCTTCATGGTCGGCGTATAACCCTAAGTAGTCGTCACGCTCGAAAGGTTGCGGGTTGTCCTTTTCCCAGGCGGCTATTTCCTCCTCATCCACATAAACCTGACCCTGATCCATCCAGGAGGTGAATTTTGGTAAACGCTCCTCATTGCTGTATTCACTGACCCCTGTGTCGTATCTGAAATCCCAATAGTGGACACCGCAGATCAGGTTATCGCCATCAATATGTCCATCGGCCAATAAGGCTCCACGATGCAGGCACCGTCCATAAAATACCGAAACGTCGCTGTCATAACGAACGATGACTAAATCCACGTTGGCTACCAAAGCGTAGGCGGGTTCCCGGTCTTTTAAATTTTCCAAACCTACGATTGCGATTTTTTTCATATAAAACTCCAGACTTAAATGGAAGTGGGGGGAGAGAGCTATCCTTCCCGGAATCTCTCAAAAAATATCATGTCTCTTGAAACGGGACCACTTAATTCACAAGGCGTCCATTTTTAAGCAGTAGCGGGAGCACTCAATTATTGTCTGAATACTTCATCGATCCTTACAATAATTCCTGAATAGGAAAAAGTGAAGAGAACCCATTTATGATTTCGTAAGGATTAGAAGGGCTTGGGGCTGGGCTGAAAAAGATGGGTCACCACCGGTCTCCCCGATCGGATTAATTCCGGAAAAACCCCAGAATAAAGACGGCGAGCAGGACCCGGTAAACAATAAAAGGCATGAGGCCCACACGGGCAACTATTGTTAAAAGGAGTTTGATCGACAGGTAACCCACCACGAAACTCACCAAAAACCCAACTCCCAGTTGGGTATAATTGTAAATCAGATGTTCTTCAGGATGAGAAATCCAGGAAGCCAGGGAATGCATGCCTGCGGCCATGATGATGGGAGTCCCCAATAGAAAGGAAAACCGGGCCGCCGTGGTGTGGGAAAGGTTGCTGAACAATCCTGCCGCTATGGTGATGCCGGACCTTGAAGTTCCCGGCAGAAGGGCGATGGCCTGGGCGAAACCGATCAACATGACCTGGCCCAGGTTTAAATCGAAAAGGTCTATTTTGGGAGTTTTCTCTTTGGCTGAGCCTTTGTCGGCAATTAAAAATACCAGCGACCAGACCAAAAGGTTGAGCGCAATGAATTGCGGAACACGGACGTGGGCTTCAATATAACTCATTCCGAACAACCCGATCATTCCTGCCGGAATCGAGGCTAAAAGGATGTTGACGGCCAGTTTTCGGGTTTTTGTGTCGGCTTTTGGGTCGAACAAACTGAACAACAGTTTGGATAAGTCTTCCCTGAAATAAATGATGATAGCTAGTAGCGTCCCCAAATGCAGGATGGCGTCCAGGGCCAGTCCCTGATCCTCAAAATTGAAAACCAGAGGGGCCAGGATCAAATGCCCGGAACTGGAAATGGGCAAAAATTCCGTCAGACCCTGGATGATACTAAGAATTATGATATTTAAAAATTCCATGATGTGGATATTTCTCTGTCAAAAGATGGTAATCCATCCAGCGGATCAAAACTCAGGGAGAGGAGACGCCCATGAGGAACTCACGAAAAATTTACGCCAAAGTGCGTTGAAAAACCGAAAAGTTGACATAACCTATTGAAATTGCTATATATTCAATATAATTTATAACCTTTGCCGGGTCCAGTAAATTATGTTATCTTACCCATCCAGCAGGCGGGAAGCTTTGAAAATAAGGAGTTTACCTTCATACCCCGCCTGGAATCAGTCCTGGGTTGATCTATTTTGACCTGTCTGAATTCACGTCAAACAAAAATATCCTGATTGCTTCATGAGAGAGTTCTCCAGAATAAAAAGATTGCCGCCCTATGTGTTCGGCATTGTCAATGAGCTGAAACTTCAGGCCCGCCGCCGGGGAGATGACATCATTGATTTTGGCATGGGCAACCCGGATATGCCCACGCCCAAGCATATTGTGGACAAATTGTGCGAAGCCGCCCAAAAAGCGCCCAATCACCGCTATTCATTGTCGAAGGGAATCCCCAAACTTCGGCAGGCGATCACCGACTGGTATCAAAGAAATTTTCAGGTGGAGTTGGACCCGGAGACCGAGGCTATCGCCACCATCGGCTCCAAGGAAGGGATTTCCCATTTGGCGTTGGCCCTGCTCGGCCCCGGCGATTCGGTTCTTGTGCCGACACCCACGTATCCCATTCATACGTATGCATTTATTCTTGCCAATGGGGATGTGATTCAGGTTCCTTTAGGCAAGGACAGCGATTTCTTTCCGGCCCTGCTGGAAACTTTTAACCGGACGTTGCCCAGGCCCAAAGCCATCATCATTAATTTTCCGCATAATCCGACCACTGCGGTGGTGGAAATTGAATTTTTTGAGAAGATTGTGGCTTTTGCCAAAGAACATGATTTAATCGTGATTCATGATTTCGCCTACGCTGATCTGGTGTTCGACGATTACAAGGCCCCAAGTTTCCTGCAGGTTCCAGGCGCCAAGGATGTCGGCGTGGAATTGTTCACCCTGTCCAAAAGTTATAATATGCCGGGCTGGCGGGTCGGCTTTGTCGTGGGTAATAAAGACATCGTTCAGGCTCTGGCCCGAGTCAAAAGTTATCAGGACTATGGCATGTTTCAACCCATCCAGATCGCTGGCATCATTGCCCTAAACGGTCCGCGCGATTGCGTGGAGGAGATACGACAGACCTATTTGAGCCGCCGGGACGTGCTGTGCGAGGGATTGAATCGCATCGGCTGGCATGTGGAACCGCCTAAAGCGACTATGTTCGTGTGGGCGGAAATTCCCGATGCCTATAAAAAGATGGGATCGTTGGAATTTTCCAAACTGCTTCTGGATAAAGCTAAAATTGCGGTGTCTCCGGGAATCGGATTTGGCGATGGCGGAGATCACTTTGTGCGAATTTCCCTGGTGGAAAATGAGCATCGAATTCGGCAGGCTGTTCGCGGTATCAAGGAAATTTTATAACTAGAGAAATTTTTTCATCAATGAAAAACGTTAAAATAGGTTTGATAGGGTTTGGGACCATTGGCGCAGGCGTGGTCAAAATTCTCACTGAAAACGCGGAAGTGATTCAGCAGAGGCTGGGGGCTTCCCCCTGCATCGGTAAAATCGCCGACCTGGATATCACCACCGAGCGTGGGGTTCGGGTAGAGAGTGGCGTGTTGACCACCAATGTAGATGAGGTTCTGGACGATCCCGAAATTGAAATTGTCATCGAGTTGATCGGGGGATATGAACCGGCAAGGTCGTTTGTCCTGAAGGCCATTCAAAATGGCAAGCATGTGGTGACCGCCAATAAGGCGTTGCTGGCAAAACATGGAGAGGAAATATTTTCCGCCGCAGACGAAAAGGGATTGGGTATCGGGTTCGAGGCGGCAGTCGGCGGAGCGATTCCCATCATTCGTTCCATCCGCGAAGCGTTTGCGGCTAACCGGTTCAGTGCCATTGAGGGCATCGTCAACGGGACGGCCAATTACATTCTCAGCAAAATGTCCGATGAAAAATGCGACTTCCAAACGGCCTTGCAGGAAGCGCAGGAAAAAGGATATGCTGAAGCGGACCCGACGTTTGACATTGAAGGCGTGGATTCGGCTCATAAAATAGCGATCTTGACCCGGTTGGCCTATGGGGCGCCGATCAGTCTGGAAGAGATCACCGTCGAGGGCATTACAAGCATCACTCCGGAAGACATCGAATGCGCTGGGGAGTTTGGCTACCGGATCAAACTGCTGGCCATTTCAAAATATGACGGGCAGGCGATTGACGTCAGGGTGCACCCGGCCATGATTCCGGTGGGCCACCCGATGGCCAGCGTGAATGGAGTGCTGAATGCTATCCGGGTTTGCGATGATTTGATGGAAGAGAATATCCTAGTGGGTCATGGGGCAGGGTCACTGCCAACAGGGTCCGCCGTGGTCGGGGATGTCATGGAAATTGTGCGCAATTCGCTGGTGGGTGCGGGAACCCGCGTTCCGGCGCAATCGTTTCAGAAAACGGCGCCTATTCCGCTCAAGAACATGGACGAGATCGAGTCGGAATATTTTTTACGCTTCCGTGTCAAAGATGTGCCGGGAGTTCTTGCAAAGATTTCTGGAATATTGGGCAACCATTCGATCAGTATCGAATCGATGATCCAAAGAGGCCGCGACGATAACGGCAAGGGCGTGCCGCTGGTGATGATGGTGCATCGTTCCAATGAGAAAAACGTTCAGGACGCCTTAATCGAAATCGATCGTTTAGACGTTGTTTGTGGAAAATCCAATTTGATTCGAGTAGAAAATTAATCATGGAATTTCGTGCCTGGTTTCAGTGCATCAACGGTTGTTCGGGGCGATACGAACTCACGGAGATAATTTACCGCTGTCCCGATTGCGGGGAACTGCTGGAAGTCCAGCACGACATGGACCTGCTCAAGAAACGATCCGGCGACGAATGGAAAGCGACTTTTGTCGAGCGTTACCGCGCCAACGACTGGCCCTATGGCAGTTCGGTGTGGGGTAAAAAAGAACTGGTCTGTCCCAATGTAGACAATAGCAATGTGGTTTCAACCTTTGAGGGAGGCACGAACCTCTTCTGGGCGGAACGGCTGGGCAAGCAGTGGGGACTTGACGATCTCTGGATCAAGCAATGCGGAATGGCCCATACAGGCTCTTTTAAAGACCTTGGTATGACGGTCCTTGTTTCCATGGTCAAACAAATGATTGCCGGTGGTAAAAATATCCGCGCCGTGGCCTGCGCTTCCACCGGCGATACCTCCGCCGCTCTGGCCGCTTATTGCGCTGTTGCGGGGATTCCCGCCATCGTGTTTTTACCCAAGGATAAAGTTTCCCTCACTCAGTTGATTCAGCCGATCACGCATGGGGTGTTGACCCTTTCTCTGGACACCGATTTTGATGGTTGCATGAAACTTGTGCAAAAATTATGTGCTGAAGACGAGATTTATCTCGCCAATTCGATGAACTCTCTCAGAATCGAGGGACAAAAAACCATCAGCTTTGAACTGGTTCAGCAATTGAACTGGGAGGTGCCGGATTTTGTCATCGTCCCTGGCGGCAATTTGGGCAACGTCAGCGCATTGGGAAAAGGTTTTCAGATGCTTCACGATCTCGGCATCATCTCAAAGCTTCCCCGGCTGGTGTGCGCCCAGGCAGAACGCGCCAATCCTTTATACCGAAGTTTTAAAACAGGGTTTAAAGAGTTCAACCCGATTCAGGCGGAAACGACTTTGGCATCGGCGATCCAGATCGGCGATCCGGTCAGCGTTAAAAAAGCCATGCGCGTGCTTCAGGCTTTTGACGGCATTGTCGAAGAGGCCAGCGAAAGCGAACTGGCCAATGCCGCAGGAAGAGCCAACCGCACCGGCCTATTATGTTGCCCGCATACAGCGGTGGCGCTGGCGGTCACGGAAAAACTGGCGGGTCGCGGAGTGTTCAAGCCCTCCGACAAGGTAGTGGTGATTTCTACGGCCAACGGGCTGAAGTTCACGGATTTTTTGACCAAATACCATTTGAATGAATTGGAGGGCGTGGAGTCCGAGTTTCCTTTCTCGGCGATTGAACTTCCCGCGGACTATAACCGGGTTCGGGATACGATAATGCAGAATATTGGCGCCTGAATGAAGGACAATGCAGTAATGAAAATTAAAATCCCTGCGGTTCTTTTAATCATCCTATTCCTCAATGGCGGGCAACTCCTTTTTGCGGAACCGCAAGTGGATAGGAGAGTGTTGATTGAGGCTGGAGAGTTCGTGATGGGGGACACCTATTGCGCCGATGAACAGGGAAACTCGGATTGGTGCAGTGACGAAACTCCTCACAAGGTCCGGCTGGACTCGTATCACATCGACACCCATGAAGTGACCAACGCCGATTATCTGAAATGTTTTGAAGACGGAGAGTGCGGCCCAAATGCTCTGCACGGAGACAGGCCGCAGGAATTTAACCAACCCGGTCAGCCGGTGGTATTTGTCACCTGGGAAGATGCCAATGCATTTTGCAAATGGAGGGGAGGGCGACTTCCTTCCGAGGCCGAATGGGAACGCGCGGCTCAGGGAGATAATCCAGGGGAAGCCCATTTTGGCGAGAAGTATAAAGAAGGTAAGCCCAGAAAAGTTAGCGGGCGTAATCCCAGCTCAAATGGGTTGTACGATATGATGGGAAATGTAAATGAATGGACGCTGGACTGGTATGGTCCCTTGAAAACCGAGGGCGTGACCATCAACCCTGTGGGTCCTGTGTCCGGTAAAGATAAAGTTGTTCGCGGTGGATCGTGGAATTCACCCAGTCATTATTTGAGGACGTCGGACCGGGTCTTAAGGTCTCCGGAATTGCGGTACAGCGATGTCGGGTTCCGTTGTGTGACCCCTTCTAAATAGAAAGGTTGATAGTAAATGTCAGATGTCAAGAATGTAGTCATTATTGGTTCCGGCCCCGCAGGTCATACAGCCGCAATTTATGCGGCCCGAGCGAACCTCGCTCCCTTCATGTATGAAGGTTATGTTATGGGCGGTTCTGCGGGCGGACAGTTGACCACCACCACGGATGTGGAAAATTATCCCGGATTCCCGGAAGGCGTGGAAGGGCCGGAGTTGATGCAGTTGTTTCGGAAGCAGGCCGAGCGTTTCGGCACGGGAATGGTTCAGCAGGATGTGGTGGAGGTCGATTTCAGCAAACGGCCTTTTCGCATCAAGTCGGATGAAACGGAAGTGCTGGCGAATTCGGTGATCATCGCAACCGGAGCGACGGCAAAAAGGATGGGCGTTCCCAATGAAGAAAAAATGTGGAACAACGGCATGTCCGCCTGCGCGGTGTGTGACGGCGCGTTGCCCATGTTCCGTAATCAACCTTTGATGGTGATCGGCGGCGGCGACACTGCGGTTGAGGAAGGCACGTTTCTGACTAAGTTTGGCTCGAAAGTTTATATGGTCCACCGGAGGGACGAATTGCGCGCATCGAAAATCATGCAGGAACGGGCGTTAGCGAATGAAAAGCTCGAAATCGTCTGGGACACGGTTTTTGAAGATGCGGTGGGCGAGGACTACGTCACCGGCGCCAGAATCAAAAATGTCAAATCCAATGAAGTGAAAGAAGTCGAAGTCGCGGGTATTTTTTACGCCATCGGTCACACTCCCAATACCAGCGTATTTAAGGATCAATTGGATCTGGACGATAAAGGTTATATCAACTTAAAACCCGGAACGCAGGAAGCCAGCGTGGAAGGAATTTTTGCAGCCGGGGACGTGCACGACCAAAAATATCGTCAGGCGATCACTGCCGCCGGAACCGGCTGTGCTGCCGCTCTTGAAGCCGAACGCTGGCTTGCTGAAAAGGGCCTGATTTGATGACGATCCGGTATTTTTTTTCGACCTATGTAAGATCAAATAAGCGTTGCCGGGGCCATTGAACGCCGGCTTCCCATGCAGGCACACTTCCGTGGCCTGAAAATCCCTCTATTACCGCCCATTCCTCCCCTGGCTTGACATTCCGGTTTTCCGGTCTTATCTCCTTTTAGGCAACAAAATATTATTTTTCCTTTTGAGAATACCTCATGCGATTTGACCGGATGACCATAAAACTTCAGGAAGCTGTCAGCGCTTCGCAATCCCTTGCGGAAAAAGAAAACCATCAGGCGATAGAGTGCGAGCATTTACTCTTGTGCCTGTTGGAAGATGTGGAGGGATTGCCCGCGGCTTTGGTGAAGAAAGTGGGTGTGGACCCTGCAAGGCTGGTAGCGGAACTGGAAAGCACCCGGAAAAACTTTCCCCGAGTTTCAGGCAGTTCGAATCAGGTGTATATTTCTCCCACCCTGAAGGGGGCGGTGGAAAAAGGGTTTGAAGAAGCCGGGAAAATGAAGGATGAGTTTTTAAGCGCGGAGCACATATTCCTGGCAGTAGCCCAAATTGCCAATTCCAGCGCCGGAAAAACTTTTAAATCCCTTGGTCTTTCACGCGATGCTTTACTGAAGGCGTTGCTGACCATCCGGGGCAGTCATCGCGTCACCGATCAGAACCCCGAATCGAAATACCAGGTGCTTGACAAATTTTGCATTGATATGACAGAAAGGGCGCGTAACGACAAACTCGACCCGGTCATTGGGCGCGATGAAGAAATCCGCAGAGTCATTCAGGTTCTTTCCCGCAGAACCAAAAATAATCCGGTACTCATCGGCGAGCCAGGCGTGGGTAAAACCGCGATCGTTGAAGGGCTGGCTCAACGCATTCACCATAAAGACGTTCCTGAAGGGCTTAAAGACAAACGCATCCTCATGATGGATCTCGGTCAACTGGTGGCAGGGACCAAATACCGGGGCGAGTTTGAAGATCGTCTCAAGGCAGTTCTAAAAGAGATCAGCCACAGCGAAGGAGAGATCATTCTTTTCATCGATGAACTGCACACCCTTGTGGGGGCAGGTTCCGCTGAAGGGTCGATGGACGCTTCCAACATGCTCAAACCCGCCCTGGCCAGAGGCGAACTGCATTGCGTTGGAGCCACCACGCTCACAGAATACAAAAAATACATCGAAAAAGACGCGGCGCTGGAGCGCAGGTTCCAACCTGTGATGGTCGGGGAACCGACCGTGGAAGACACGATCTCAATCCTGCGTGGACTGAAAGGAAAATACGAAATTCATCACGGGGTGCGCATTCAGGATGCGGCCATACAGGCGGCAGCGCGTTTGTCTCATCGATACATTGCCGATCGATTCCTTCCCGATAAAGCCATCGACCTGATTGATGAAGCGGCTTCCAGTCTCCGAATGCAGATCGATTCAATGCCGGCTGAAATAGATACTTACCAGAGAAAAATCACGCAATTGGAAATCGAACGGGAAGCTCTCAAAAAGGAAAACGATACAGAATCAAAATTGCGGCTGGAGGAGATCGGCGGAGAAATCGAAACCTTGAAAATGGTTTGTTCTGCAATGAAGAAACAATGGACCGATGAGAAAAAAATAATCGAGGAAAAAAGAAAATTGCAGGAGGAAATCGAGCGGATCAGCCAGGAGGCGGGAAATGCCGAGAGGGAAGGGCATCTGGAGCAGGCCGCGGAATTTAAATATGGCACGCTTCCGCGTTTGCAGACGGAGGCGAATGATCTTGAAAAACGATTGAAGGACGCTCAGAGTGAAGGCCGAATTCTCAATGAAGAAGTCGGGGAAGAAGAAATTTGCAACATCATCTGCCGCTGGACCGGCATCCCGGTGGAGCGGATGCAGCAATCGGAAAAACAGCGTCTTTTAAAAATGGAGGAAACTCTCAAGAAGCGCGTGGTGGGGCAGGACGACGCCGTACGCCTGGTGTCCAACGCCATTCGACGGGCACGTGCGGGGTTGCAGGAACCCAATCGCCCCATTGGCACCTTTCTATTTCTGGGGCCGACCGGTGTGGGAAAAACCCAACTGGCCCGGTCGCTGGCGGAATTCCTGTTTGATGACGAACAGTCGATGGTGCGTATCGATATGTCTGAATACATGGAAAAACATTCGGTGGCGCGGTTGATCGGTGCACCTCCAGGATACGTGGGCTATGAGGAAGGCGGCTATCTCACCGAGCAGGTTCGGCGCAAACCCTATACGGTGGTTTTGTTTGATGAAATAGAGAAAGCCCATTCCGACGTATTTAATATTTTTCTGCAAATTCTTGATGAAGGCCGGTTGACCGACGGTCATGGCAAAACGGTGGATTTTAAGAACACGGTCATTCTCATGACCTCCAACATCGGCGGCAAATTGATTCAGGACGCTGGGTTGGAAGCGGCCCGGCTGGAAAACGCCAGCGATGACGGGGCCGTCGAGATCTGGGAAACTGAATACGAAAAAGTTCAGGAAGCGGTCCGTTTGGAATTGCGAAATCATTTTCGTCCCGAATTTCTCAACCGGATTGACGACATTGTGTTATTTCGCAATTTGAGCCGTGAACGCATCAAAGAGATCGTCGAGGTTCAACTGACCGATTTGCGGAAACGTTTGGTGGAGAAACGAATGACCTTGCAGTTGTCCGAAACCGTCAAGGATGTCTTGGCGGAAAAGGGTTACGACCCGGTGTTTGGAGCGAGACCCTTAAAGAGGGCGGTGCAGAAATATTTGCAGGACCCGATATCCATGAAAATTCTGGAAGAAGATTTTGACGATGGAGATGACATCGTTGTGGATACCAACGGAACATCGGATAAGTTCGTTTTTAAGAAGTAATCCCCATAAATGGCCCGATATTGCTCAGTTTTTCGATACACTGAACGAAAAAAACCGGATTTTTTGGAGAATAAAATGTATATAATCAATACATTAAAGGTGGGTGAAGAAATGCATAATGATAACATTAATTTTCTTTGTAATTTTATACGGTCGCAGACAGAACACCACGGCTTTAGCCGTGGATGAATGAGTCCGTAGGCGGTATTGTTGTATGCATGGAAGTTCGGATATCAGCACACAGCGTTTACCGTTTGCAATATCATGTAATTTGGGTATGTA
>JAJDAZ010000056.1 GCA_029261595.1 Nitrospinaceae bacterium
CTTTTGATAACGTATTGAGACTGAGTCATTGGTTTCTCCTTTAATGATTAAGATTCGATAACTTATCTTAACCGAGAAACCATGACTCTTCACTCCAGCGAGTCTTTACCTGTAAACGCTTTTCTCTACTTATCCAAATAAGGACTTCACCTTCCTCGGCGAAGGATTCCAACCGTGCCCCTTCACTCATTGCCGCGCCTTTGGGGTTTAAACCACCCTGCAATAGATCATTTTTAATAGTAAAATTTCCATAGCTCATGCCGATTCGTGTCTTAAGTTCATCCAGTTTAAGATGTTGAATCAATTTGCAGCCGAATTTAAGACCTGAGTTGGGGTCTTCAAAACCCACAACAATTGCATCACCCCAGGTATTGGCATATTTGCCATCATGCTTTTGAACTAAACCATAGGCGTTGCTCCCTAAAATAGTCACCGCATCCTGTTGTTGATCTTCTGACATTCGGGAAAAATGTTTGATATCTAGGAACAGCACCGTTAACTGTTCAGTTCTTTCATACTCCGGGTGAGTGAGATGAAAAACTTCACTTTTTAATGATTCAATTTGTTTTTGCGCAATCCGGCTATGGTTTCTTTCTATTTCCAGGTTTTTTTGAACACCTTCCAATTGCTTGGTTATTTCGTTTTTTTCTTCTTGGAAGATTGTGGGATCACGGTCGGCATTGTCTTCAATCGTGATGGTGATGGTAGCTCCGTGGCCTTCATCCAAGATGGATCGGATATTTAGAACGCAATCCTCGTGTTGAGCCTGTAGTCTTTCTAACACCAATGGAAGCATCGCATGTTCCACTTGGGATATTCCTTTGGGGTATTTTAAAATGATTTTGGGTTTTTCAGAGTAAGCGCGTTCAAACTCCCCAGGGGCATATTCGATGGCTTCTTCACCCAACTCGTCCCAAAAAGCTCGCTCGCAAATCACATTCTTTATTTGCCATCTGGATCTTTGTGTTTCCCATAGGTTGGCATCGGTGAGAATCGCCTCATCGAAATTAGATTCAATAAGGTTTGCGGCCTGAAGAACAGCCCCACTAAGATTTGAACCGTGAAGGTTTGCATCATAAAGGTTCGCCAAGCCGAGGTCCGCTCCGCTTAGGTCTGCCCCTCTGAAATCGCCCCAATGAAGTCCGCCTCAATGAGGTTTGCTTTGATAAAATTCGCCTCACCGAGATTCTCCCCGACGAAATCTGCTGAGCTTAAATCTGGATCAATTTCAGGGTTTTTATCCCGCCACTCGTTCCAGTAAGCGACCCCTTGTTCGAGGATTTTGAGGTGTTCGGGATTTGCCATGTGAAGTAGATTCCCTTATTCGTGGTTATAATGGCGTGTTTGTCGGAAAAGTTTACCACCAATTTCCAAGGAATTCAGCCAATCTTGGGTTTACAGTTGTGAGATAATATATCCTTTTTTTGAATTAGTGATGGCTAATTGTCATTGCGAGAAGCCAACGGCGACGAAGCAATCCAGAGTTCTGGGTCTACCCCTTCGGGGCATGAAGGCAAAGGTGGACTATCACAGCCGCGCCGCTTTCAGCGGCTCGCGATGACGCGAATTAACAATAGGCTTTAAATTATATTTCGGCTCAGGTTTGAAAACTTGTACTACTAAGTAATTTCATATGCGTATTCTAGTCACAGGCGGCGGTGGGTTTCTGGGAAGTTGTATTGCTAAAAGGCTCCATGCAAGAGGCGACCGGGTCATCGTTCTGGGGCGGAGAAAATATTCTCACCTGGATAACGGAATTGAATCCATCGTCTTCGACATTCGCGACAGGGAAGGTGTCGCCTCGGCCATTAAAGGGTGCGACGTGGTGTTTCATGCGGCGGCGATTCCGGGGGTCTGGGGCAATTACGAAAAATATCACGGCATCAACGTGGAAGGCACGCGAAACGTGATCGAAGCCTGCTGGGAACATGGTGTGAAGAAATTGATTTTCACCAGTTCCCCCAGTGTGGTGTTTGGCGAGTCCGATCTGGAAAACGTGGACGAGAGCACGCCGTATCCTGAAACCTATCTATGTCATTACCCTGAGACCAAGGCCGAGGCGGAGCGGCTGGTCATCGAAGCCAATGGTAAAGACGGTTTGTTCACGGTGTCACTCAGGCCGCATTTGATCTGGGGGATAGGCGACCCGCATCTGGTGCCTCGAATCATCAACCGGGCGTTGAAGGGAAGTCTGGCCCGTGTGGGCGATGGCATGAATCAGGTGGATATCATTCATGTAGAAAACGCCGCGCACGCGCACATTCAGGCCTGCGATGCTTTGGAGCCAGGTTCCCCGGTGGCGGGGCAATGTTATTTTATCAGCGATGGTGAGCCCGTGGTCTTGTGGGAGTGGATCGACAATCTTTTGCTGGCTCTCGATTATCCCATTGTTGAAAGAACGGTTTCTTATCGCACGGCCCGAAGGGTCGGGGTTATTTTTGAAGTGATCTATGGGGCTTTGCGGATCAAGAAGGAACCGCCGATGACGCGGTTTGTGGCGGCGCAGTTGGCGACGTCACATTATTTTAATATTGATAAGGCCAAAAAGGATTTTGGCTACGCGCCGGTGGTCGATCCCGATGAAGCTATGGCGGCCCTGGTCCGCCATCTCAAAGAGCATCCGGTTCCCCTAACAGGTTAATTCGGTGCGCCATGCTTCCCGCGCCGAAACCGTTATCGATATTGACCGTGGCCACGCCCTGGGCGCAACTGTTGAGCATGGTCAAAAGCGCGGCGACCCCGTTAAAGGACGCTCCGTAACCCACGCTGGTGGGCACGGCGATGACCGGGTTTTCGATCAATCCACCGACCACACTGGCCAGAGCCCCGTCCATTCCCGCGACCGCGACCACAACACGGGCTTTACGAAGGCGGTCTGTATTGTCCAGCAGGCGGTGGATGCCCGCCACGCCGATGTCGTAAATCGTTTCTACTTGGCTTCCAAATAACTCCGCCGTGACCGCGGCTTCTTCCGCGATGGGGATGTCGGAGGTGCCTGCGCTGACCACGACGACCAGGCCGGCTCCCGGAGATTTTTTCTTCTGCCGGATCACCAGCGTTTTTGATGCGGGGTGGTATTCGGCCTTTTTGGATAATTTAGGTTTTAACTTTTTATAAACTTCCGCCGTGAGTTTAGTGGCCAGGACATCGCTTTTGGCCGCGATCATTTTCCTGATGATGGCAAGAAGCTGATCCGTTGTTTTGCCTTCTGAAAAAATCGCTTCCGGCTGGCCGCTCCGCAAATGACGGTGGTGGTCCAAACGGGCGAAATCAAGATTTTCATAGGGCAAGGTTTTCAGAGTTTCCAGTCCCTGTCCGGGAGTGATTTTTTTCTGGTATAGATCGGTCAGAACCTTTTTGAGTTCTTCCCGTTTCATACTAATCCCCTGACTCCCGAAAACTCGGTATCGATCTCCACCTTCATGAGGTCCGCCAGTGCTTGTTGCGGGGACTTTTGTTCATAGATGATCTGGTAGGTTTCTTCAATGACCGAAGCCTTGATATTGAGTTTATTTTTCAGTTCATGGGCCGATTTTACCGTGCGAATGCCCTCCGCCACCACCTTCATGTTTCGGGTGATTTCTTCCAGCGTATGACCCTTGCCCAGTTGGATGCCGACGTTGCGGTTGCGGCTCAAGTCCCCGGTGCAGGTGAGGACCAGGTCGCCCATTCCGGACAGTCCCAGAAAGGTCTGGGGTTTTGCTCCCTGCTGGGTGCCGATGCGGGTGATCTCCACCAGGCCGCGGGAGATCAAGGCGGCCCGTGGGTTGTAGCCAAGTTCCAGGCCATCACAAATTCCGGTGGAAATGGCGATGACATTTTTTAAGGCCCCTCCGATCTGCACGCCCAGCGGATCGTCACTGGTGAAAACTTTTAATTTCGGCGTGGAAATGATTTGCTTGACCCGCTCCGCCGTTTCCAGGGTATCCCCTGCGGCCACCAGGGCGGAGGGATGCCCTTCGGCAATTTCTTTAGCGAAGGTCGGGCCGGAAATCACAGCGAACTGATGCCTTTGGTCCAGTTCCTGCTTTAGAATTTCGTGAACGGTGCAGAGGGTTTCGTTTTCAATTCCCTTGCTGGCGTTTATGATCAGACAGTCCGGCGTCAAGAAAGGCCGGATGCTTTTTATGGTGGCGCGCATCACATGCGTGGGCACGACCAGGAATATTGCTGATTTTCCCTCCACCGCGTGTTGCAGGGAATGTGTGGGTTGAATGTTTTCCGGCAGGGAAAACCCCGGCAGGAACAGCGTGTTTTCCCGTTTGGCCTGTATGGTTTCTGCGAGGTCTTCCTCATACACCCAAAGAGGAAACGCATGGCCTTTTTCCGCCAGCAGAAGGGCGAGGGCGGTCCCCCAGGCCCCGGCGCCTATAACTGCTAAATTTTCTGATTGCATGGAAAGTTTCCGATAAATTGAAATTAAAAAGGTGATCCGGGAAGCGTAAAATAGCGGTTATTTGAAGTGCCTGACAGCCCTAATCCATTGAACGCCGGGGGGAAAAAGCCCTTGTATGTCCATTTTCTTTATGATTAAATTGAATCATTCAATCGTAATTTGTTTTGACCCGTACCCGTCAAATTTTTCCCCCCCAATATATTAGACCATATGGCCAAACGTGTAAAGGTTAGCAGAAAAGAGCTTCTTAAGGGAGAGGACCAGTTTCTCAGCACGTCCCAGAAAGTCACGGCATATATGTCCGATCACGGGCCTTTAATGCTGACTTCCGTGGGAATCGTGATTCTATTGTTCGCCCTGTTTGCAGGATACCGTTACAACCAGCAGAGGCAGGACATGAGAATGGAAAACCTGTATTTCCAAATGGTTCAAATCAATAAGGAAAAATCTGACAACAAAACTGAAAACGTTGCCGGGGAGTTGGAAAAATTATTGGTTCAGTTTAATGAGGGCCCCCAGAAAGTCAGGGCCAGTTTACTGGTGGCGGAGGAATACTTCAAAGCCGAAAAGTATGACAAGGCCATCGGACTTTATTCGGGCATCGCGGACCGGTTTGACGAGAATGTGCTTTCCGGCCAGTTGTCGAGAGTCGGCTTGGCTTATTCCCATGAGGGGAAACAGGATTATAAAAAGGCCGCCGAATTTTATAAAACCGTTGTGAACAATGAAAACGGCCTCCCTTTATTCGATATGTATATGGGCCTGGCCAGATGCTATGAATTGAGCACGGATAAACCAAATGCCCTGACGACCCTCCGGGAAATGGAAAATAAATTTCAGAACCATCCACAAATCGATTCCGTGAGGCGCAAAATCGCCAAACTGTCCGGAAAAGCCTGATCCCCTAAATCACTTTTGATCATGTCTTTTAAAAGACGTTTAAAGTTTTTTAAGTTAATTGTCTTGACCCTCGTCGCCTTCGGGGTTTTTTCCTTCCTTCCGCGACCCGGCCTTGCCGTCCCTTTTATCTCACCTGAAAAAGAAGTCTCCATGGGCAAGGGGGCGGACAAGCAGATTGTCAAACAATATGGGATTTATCAGGACAAACCCCTGCAACTGTACATAAACCAGGTGGGGCAGAATCTGGTTTCCAATCTTTCCGATAAAATTTTCAGGCGATATTTTTTTAGATTGGTGGACAGTTCCGAAATAAACGCCTTTGCTCTGCCAGGGGGATACATCTATGTGACGCGAGGGTTATTGGCGATGTTGAACAGTGAGGCGGAACTCGCGGGAGTGATGGGGCACGAGATCGCTCACGTGACATTGCACCATGGTGCAAAGATGATGGTGCGCTCCATTGGCGCGCAAATATTGAGTATCGGAGCGGCGGTTGCCAATCCTCAAAATGCAGGGCAATGGCTTGTATTGAGTTCGGCCATGTTTAATCAGATCAACCTTGGCTACGGAAGGGAAGCGGAACTGGAATCCGATGCTCAGGGAATGTTGACGGCATCTGATTCAGGGTATCATCCGGTGGGGATCGTTAAATTTTTAAAAAATCTTCGCCGACAGGAAATCATGACGGGGCAATCCTACCATAGTTTCCAAGCGTCTCATCCCGACACCAAAGACCGCGTCATCAAGGCCGGATTGATGGCCGATTCCGTTCAAAGAAAGCATCGCGATTTGATTCACAAACGTGAGATGTATCTTTCTAAAATTAAAGGAATGGTTTATAACGGGAAATTGCGCGGCAAGATTAAAAAAAATGAACCCCCGAAATATATCGATGTTTACCGGGTCCAGAAAGGCGACACCTTTCAGAGCATTGCCGAAAAGGAATTGGGCGACCGGAAACTGGATCTGGATATTTCGGTGCTCAATGGCCGAAAGGAAAGTAGCCAACCCCTCCCCGGTGAGTTGATTAAATTGATTCGAGATGGAACCTATCAGGGAGAAAAATCCATTAAATTTCAGTTCGAAAAACCTTGATGCGGGTATGGAAAAAGTCATCACTCTGGAAAAATCCTGTTACGTTCATCTCAAAGCGGGCGGCGAGATTTGCAACCGGCTGGCGCAGGGAACCAGGGTTTGGCTGATAAAAAGTAACGGTGAATGGGTGAAAATCACCTGGCGAAATGGAAAAAAGAAAGGCTGGATTCAATTTGCCCGGAAAAAAGATGGAAATTAAGGAGGGGATTTTTTTCTTTTTGTTGGATGAGACCTGTTTTTTATCGACCTTGAGGGAGTCAATCGCCGGACTTTATCGGTGGGCGGCCCCACAGCCAGTGACGGACTCTCGGGGAACAAGTCAAAATAGAATACACTTCCCTTGCCTTCCTTACAGCTCACGCCCACTTTGCCTCCATGCAGATGGACCAGCTTTTTTACGATGGCCAGACCCAAACCGGTCGATTTTTCTCCGCCCGTAGGTTGAGTGCTCAGGGTCTGAAATTCATTGAACAACAGATTTTGTTCGTGCTTACATATCCCCGGTCCTTCATCTTTCACTGAAAAACGAACCACTTTTCCTGCTTTGGCTGTCTTGACCGTGATTGTGGAGCCGGGTGGAGAAAATTTGATGGCGTTGCCAATAAAGTTTCCCATGATTTGAATGATCGCATTTTGATCGCAATAAACGCTTGGAATTTTTCCCAGTTTCAAAACTATGGCGATGTTCTTTTTTTTCGCGATCAGTTCATGAGGGGTCATCTGGTCTTTTGTGATCGCGTTGAGACTTTCTTCTTTTTTATTGAGATTGTATTTCCCGCTTTCGATTTTTGAAATATCCAGGAGGTTATCCAGCAGGCTTTCCATGTAATTGCTGGACACAAATACCTTTTCCAGGAAGCGTTGCTGGCTGGGATGGATCTTTCCCTTTAAGTCATCTTTAAGTATTTCGCTATAAGATTTTATCAGATAGAGCGGATTCCTGAGATCGTGCGACGCTATTCCGAGAAACCTGTTTTTGAGTTCGTTGAGTTCCGCCAATTTACAGTTGGCTTCGGCCATTTCTGCATTTTTTTCTATCAAGTCCACTTCGCAATGGCGTTGTTTGACAGCGTTCGCGATCAATATCCCTATGGATTCGAGAATATTCTTATTCCGCTCATAAGAGGGCGTGGCATTGCTGGAAAAAAGAATAAAAAGCCCGACAAATTCCTTGCGCCCCTGGAGAGGAATAATGTAAAGGCCTTTATTTTCAACTTTATGTAACTTATCGGATTGTCCAGGGTCCACCAAACAGCAATTATTCAGTGACCATTCGTCTGAGTTGCAGTTTCTCCCGAACATGTCTTCCTGAATGAGGATTCCCCGGTCCATCGCGGAAAAGTTTCGCGCAAACTCTCCAATACTGGCAACGAGCTTTAGAACCTTATTATTTTTATTTTGTGCGAGAAAGATTCCAGCATCATTTTCAAAATTGAAAACTTTGGATTCGGTGATCGCCTTCATCGCCATTTGTAACATGATGTCCAGCGAATCCGCGTTATGAAGTGCATTGGCGATTTCGTGCATGACTTCATACTCTTCCGTTTTCTGCTTCGCCCGCTCCTCCGCTTCTTTTCGGACCGAGGTGTCACGGATAATCCCATTAAATATGAAAGAGTTATCCCAGGGAGTGGCGGAAATTGAAATTTCGACCGGGAACTCGAAACCTTCCTTGTGTAGAGCAAAAATTTCGATCTGCTGATTTAATACGCTGGTTTTTCCTGTTTCAAGAAATCGCGTCAGACCTTTTTGGTGCGATTCCCGGTATCGGGGAGGGATGACTGTGTCGGAAAGGGTTTTTCCTATAATTTCTGAAGAGGACCAGCCAAATATTGTTTCTGCGCGTTTGTTCCAGTTTCTTACCTTCCCATCCGCATCCATTGAAATTATCGCATCGAAAGCGTTGTCCAGGATGGCCTGAGTCAATTCTTCGCTTTCTTGTAAGGCGTTTTCAACCCGTTGGAACAAACCAGACTTCATTTGGGCTCCTCGTGGTCATGAGTCCGCATTGCTTGAGATACAGGTGCAGATAGATGAGTAATAATGATTACTGCTGTTGGTTTGGTTGGATTGTCTGGGTAACCGTCCTTATTAGTAGGGTTTGCAAAATATAGCCACTCCGTAAATATATGTCCGGTTGCTGAAATTGCAATAGGAATATTGATCAGAAAAAAATTTGACCGCAAGGATGGGGTTTTTTCCCGTGCCATTGATTGCGGCCTCGTGAATTAAAAAATCCTGTGACAATTAATGACAAAAAAAGGCTTGCGGGGTTATTAATCCCGCAAGCCTTTTTTATAGATTCACGATGGAGTCTGACTCCATCTTTTTAAATCAACAACAAAAGTTCTATTTAGACTGGCCGACAAAATTTAGAGCCGAGCCTGCTTTGAACCAGTTTATTTCCTTTTCATTGAGGGTATGATTGACCGTCAGGCTTTCCGTAGAGCCGTCTGCGTGTTTGAGGGTCATGGTGACGGATTTGCCTGGCGCAATTTGATCCAGATCCGCGAAAGAGACGCGGTCCTGTTCCTGAATCTTATTGAAATCATCTTTGTTGTCGAAGGTGAAGGCCAGAACCGCTTGCTTTTTGAGGTTGGCCTCAAATATCCGCGCATAGGATTTGGCCACAAACGCCAGTCCACCCATGTGCCTTGGTTCCATGGCCGCATGTTCCCGGCTCGAACCTTCGCCAATATTCTCATCCCCAAAAGCCACCCAACCGATTCCATTCTCCTTTAAGTTACGGGCAATCTGATTGAGTTCGCCTTTTTCTCCGTTGTTGGTGGGATGGTTGCCGCTTCCCGTTTCATCGGTGAAAGCGTTGGTTGCACCGAGGAACATATTTTTACTGATATTGTCCAGATGGCCGCGGAACTTCAACCACGGTCCGGCCTGGGAAATATGATCGGTGGTGCATTTTCCCTTGGCCTTGAGAAGAACCGGCAGGTCCTGATAATCCTTGACCGGGTCCTGTTTGGGAAAAGGTTTCAGAAACGCCAGCCGTTCGCTGGATGGGTTGATAACAACCTCACCCGACATGGTGGGCGCTTCGTACCCGCTATCTTTGGAAGCGTATCCATTTGAAGGCAGGATATCTCCAGTAGGAGGGTTGAATTTGAAATCGTTTCCGTCCTTGTCTTTTAAGGTGTCGGTCATTGGGTTGAACTTCATGGACCCGGCAAACGCCATCGCCACGACCAACTCAGGACTGCTGATGAAACCAAGAGTCTCCGGATTGCCATCGTTACGTTTGGCAAAGTTGCGGTTGTAAGAGGTCAGGATGCTGTTTTTGTCACCCTTTTTGATGTCGTCCCGCTTCCATTGCCCGATACAAGGACCACAGGCATTGGCCAGAACGACAGCGCCGACATCTTCAAAGTTCTGCAACATTCCGTCACGCTTGATGGTCTCATAAACCTGCTCGGAGCCGGGTGTCACCATGAAGTTGGACTTGACCTTGATTCCCGCTTCTTTCGCTTGTAGCACCAGGCTGTTGGCCCGGGTCATGTCTTCATAGCTTGAGTTGGTGCAGGAGCCAATCAGCGCGGCGGAAAGTTTTTCAGGGTAATCCTTTTCATCCACTTCACCGCTCATGGCTGAAACAGGCCGTCCAAGATCCGGAGTGTGCGGTCCTACGATGTGCGGCTCCAGAGTGGAAAGGTCGATTTCATGAACTTCATCATAATATTTCTCCGGATTGGCTTCTACTTCCGGGTCGGACTTCAGGAACTCAGCATATTTTTTACAGAGATCGGCGATGGGAGCCCTGCCGGTAGCGCGCAGGTAGGGGTCCATGCTTTCGTCGTAGCCGAAGGTGGAGGTGGTTGCGCCGATTTCCGCACCCATGTTGGTGACGGTGCCTTTACCGGTTGCGCTCAGTGAACGTGCGCCTTCACCGAAGTATTCGACGATCTTGCCGGTGCCGCCTTTAACGGTCAGCATGGTGGCGACCTTCAAAATGATATCCTTGGAAGCGGTCCAGCCATTCAACTTGCCAGTGAGTTTGATGCCAATCAGTTTCGGCATTTTCGTCATGAACTCCTGACCGGTCATGACGTCCACCGCATCCGCGCCACCCACGCCAATGGCGATAGTACCCATGCCGCCGGCGTTGGGAGTGTGGGAGTCTGTTCCGATCAGCATGGTGCCTGGAACGGCATAATTTTCATAAACCACCTGATGGATAATACCGGAGCCGGGTTTCCAGAAACCCATGCCGTATTTCATTGAGGCGGAACGAAGAAAATCATAGACTTCTTTATTCGTTTCTTCAGCGGCTTTTAAATCCGCCATGGAGCCTGTATAGGCTTGAATCAGATGATCGCAATGCACCGTGGTCGGCGCGGCAACCTTGGCCATTTTGGCTGACATGAACTGAAGAATGGCCATTTGTGCTGTTGCGTCCTGCATGGCGACTCGGTCGGGGTTCAAATATATGTTTGACACCCCCCGTTCCAACTTGGAATAGTCGGTGTCCTCCATATGGGAAAAAAGATTTTTTTCAACGACTGTCAGAGCGCGGCCGAGATTTTTTCGCGCATCGGCATGAATTTTTTCGAGGGACTGAAATAATTTTTCGATGGGTTCAATTTCCAACAACATTTGATTTAACCTTCTATTTAAGTTTATATCAGTTACACTATGGCATCATAACAGGCGTTACGATGTTCAAAATTTAGACGAATGTCTTAAATGAAAACTGTTTGGGACCGATTAATTCTACATAAAATGAATAATATTTCAATCATTTTCGAATTCTCGGGCTGAGAAAATAAGTTTAATTTTATCAATGGATTGGATGACCCCGATCCATATTCCAAAATAAGGTTTATGAATTCCGTTTTTGACTCCCGACAATTCAACGAAAACCTGTTTTTTCCTCGTCAGGACCCCTTGCCCGGCCCTCCCGATTGTGAGGAAATTTACGTCGAGGTGGCAGAAAATGTCCGCGTGCATTGCCGAAAGCATCCTACTCCCGAAGCCCGCTTCAGTCTGCTGTTTTTTCATGGCAATGGCGAAATCGTCTCCGACTACGATGATATCTTTCAAGCGTTTGCTAATCTTGGAGCGGAAATGACCGTATGTGACTATCGCGGTTACGGCAAAAGCGGTGGCTCTCCGTCTCTTCGCAACAGTCTGGAAGACGCAGGGGCTATTTACAAATATCTCCGCGATAACGGAAAACTTCTATCGAAGGTATGCGTTATGGGGAGGTCGCTCGGAGCCGCTTCGGCGATTGAATTGTGTTCGAAATACCGCGATATTTCCTCCTGCGTCATCGAGAGCGGTTACGCCGACCCCATCCCTCTGGTCGAACGTCGAGGCTTGCGAATCGATCGAACCACCCCGGAAGAAGATGCTTTGTTCAACAACAGTATGAAAATTAAAGACGTCACTTGCCCGTTGCTCATCATGCACGGGGAAGACGATTTCCTGATTTCATCCAAAGAGGCGGAGTTGAACCACCTGCAGGCGGGATCAAAATTGAAAACTCTGGCATTATTGGAGGGGGTAGGGCACAACGATATGATGATGGCTGAAAATGGTGAATATTTCGCCAGCATGCATCGTTTTTTGAAGTCCTTGCCATGATAAAACCCTTGTTAAGCATCAACCAATTTTCAGGCAAGACGGTCAGGAGCGTTTAATGAAAAAGTTTTATAATATAGAAGGAATCATTCGCAACGGTTTCAAATTGAGCCGTGATTATGAAATCCTTGATTTCAACTTCACCAAACTGGGCGACTCCGGTGTCAATGCTTTCGTCAAATCGAAATCCATCAAGCAACTCACCCGTCTGACCTTGAGCGGCAATAAACTGGGGCCGGAGGCTGCAAAGGATCTGGCCGGCTCCGAGTATCTGGGTAATCTGCAGTCCCTCAAACTGTACAAAAATAAAATCGGCGACGAAGGTGTCAAGTACCTTTGCGATACCGAGAGACTCCACAGCCTGCTTTCGCTTAGAATCGCGTGGAACGAAATCGGGCCCGAAGGCGTTCGTCATATTGCGGAATCGTCCCGCTTTAAAATTTTAACCAATTTGAGCATGTCCGAAAATAAAATCGGCGACGAAGGAATGAAACATCTTGGCGAAACCGCCAATCTGCCAAAACTGGAATATCTGGACATACGCAAAAACGGCATCACCGACGAAGGTATCATGAACCTTGTCAAGAACACGGCGTTCACCGAATTGCAATCCATCGAATTCTCCGACAATCCCATTACGGACGTTGGTAAAAAAGCGGTGGCGGAATTTCTCATTCTCAATCGCATCCGTCGCCACTTGAATGAAGATAAAACCATACTCGACCTCAGCAAGATCGGCATCGGAGACACGGAATGTCCTGTCCTGGCTAATTGTGAAGAACTGGCCAACGTGACCAAACTCTATCTCGAACTGAATAAAATCACCGGGGAAGGTATCCGGCATTTAGCCGAATCGCCGCACCTTGGGAACCTCACCCTTTTGTCTCTGGCTCGCAATCCCATCGGGGATGCGGGAGTGAAATTCATTGCCGAGGCGGAGATATTCAGGAACCTGGAAATTTTGATGATCGACCATTGCGGCGCGACCGACGAGGGGTTGATCGCCATCGCCGAATCGGAAATCATGAGCAATCTGCTCCGGGTCTATATAGAGGGCAACGTTTACACCGACGACGGGTTCTACGCCCTCGGAGAATCGGAATTCCTCACCAAGCTGGAGTATCCCGAATTCGAGCGTGAAGAAGAAGAGATCGAAGAAGAGGAGGAAGAGGAGGAATTTGAAGAGGTCGAGGAAATCGTCGAAGTGGATGAGGAGGAAGACCTCGATGACGCGGAATATGAGAAGTGAGGTTGTTTGAATTTATGGACTAAATACTATGAAAAAGAAAACGACATCCTCAGATAAACCTGTTGGAAAGCTCACGCGGGAGAAAGATTTTCTGCCGCCTCCCTCGCAATTGGTTCCCCGTGAGGAAACGACCAAAGTGACATTAGCCCTTGGCTATACCGGTGTTAAATTTCTCCAAGGATTGAATAACTATGAATCGTGAAGATATGGAATTTATCTCTGGAACCGAGACATGCAGATCACTATCCAATTTTTGCATTTATGGTGCCCTAGTGTTCTTGGTCGCGTATGAGTTTAAGATTACCGGCTCATTTTTGGATTGGGTGCCATCAGGCACAGTATCTATAGTCTTAGCCATTTTAGCCGTGGCATGGCGTGTAATTGCAATTGACAGGTTCCTGCGTATGAGCCGTCAACAAGACTATGAAGAGAGGCATCCAAACATTGATTGAAAACATTTAATAAATTTATCAACGCTTGCCAGAAAGTTGATGGGACAGCAAAAGCCTCGCTTTTTACTGCCCCTTTAAAAGCATTATATCTAAAAATAAAATGACAAAATCAGAGGAAATATTTGAGTCTTTGCTAAAGGACAAAGGAATAATATACGAGAGGATTCCTGAAGCAAGTTCACGCACTCCTGATTACAAAATAAACCTTGGTTGCATTGACTCTTATTGGGAAATAAAAGAATTAGAAAAAAATAGTAAAGAAAAAGAGATTATTAAAAATATAAAAATGGATAAACAAGAAGCTTACAGCATAGACTCAACAAGAATTGAGAATAGTATTAAAAGTACAAAAGGTCAGTTCAAAGAATATGGGGTGCTTTCGTATCCATGTGTAGTCGTGTTATATGATTCACGCGAATTCTTTGTTAAAGATTTTGCTTTTACAGGATGCGTAGAAAATATATGTTTTGGTCCTCGAGAATATGCACCTAATCTAAATGGAGAGCTTAGAGAAGTAAAAAGATCTAATGGCTTGTTTACAAACAGAAAGAAATATATCAGCGCAATATCAATATTATACCAACACACAAAAGAATTAACTTTCTTTCATAATAGAAATGCTAATCATCCACTTGAAGAAAATGAAATACTGTCAAAATTTGGGAAACATTTCCGGTTTTAAAAAAGTAATTGGGTGTCGACCATCCAAATTCCCCCAAACCTGAAACACTTCCCCGCAGTTCTGTTTCAATCCCATAGATCCAACGCCTACCAGGAAGTCATCCAGATATCCTTTTGGGTGCGGGTTTTGAAAATGCTGGCGACGCGCTCACTGAATTGTTCATGGGTGAAGGTTTTGTTGTATTCGTCCGCCGGGCCGCGGAAGGGGTTCCATGACAGCACCAGCCGCTCGATGAACATTTCATCCAAAGTAACCGTGGTTATTTTGACGATGGTATTGGTGATCGAGTCCACCAGAATCGCCGCCATGGCATGATCTTCTTTTGCGTAAAGGGCTTCGCAAAACCCCGGCGCTTCCTTTTCCTGCTGGGTGGGGTTGCAGGGAGTTTCCAGAATCCATTCCTCGCTTCCCACCGCGAAGATGGGGATGGAGGGAAATTCCGATTCGGTGCACAGTTTGGCGCGCCACTTGCCGGTCCATGCTTCAATCTGGGCTTTGGACGGGTTGGGAAACCGGCCGATCAACAGCATGTCTCCGTTGGGTGAAAAGGACAGACCGCCGCCGTCGCCTTCGATATGTACCGGGCAGGGCTGGCCTTCTTCAAAGCGTATGGTTTCTTCCATGATGGGTTCCGTTAGAAATTAGTTTTTTAATACCGTGATTTTGGGAATCATTTTGACTGCGTTCCCCTTGTAATGTCAACGGAAAACCCGAATATCCCGACGGGAATAAAACCCCGCCCACCATCCTCTCCATAATGACCGGAAAAAACCTTGAGTTATTCAGCGTATTACGGTAGCTTGACGAATTTTACTCAACTATCAGCCAGCCTGTTTTTCAATCGTCTATGCGAACGACTTTAATAGGACACGCCACTCTTCTGGTGCAATCGAAGGGCACGACTTTGATTTCCGACCCGGTGCTGTTTCAGCCCCACTGGGAAGAGCTCAACGTGCATTGCCCCAGTATCGATCTCGACCGGGGCAAGATCCCGCCGATCGATATCCTGAACATTTCGCACCGGCATCAGGATCATTTTGACATCCGCACGTTGGCGCATCTGGCGCGTAACACCAAAATCCTGGCGCCCGATGTGGTGGTGCTGGCGCCGCAGGACGAAATCCTGCTGGAGGTTTTGAGGGAACTGGAATTCAAAGATGTGCGCGTGGTCGCCGATTTTGAAACGATGGAGATCAAAGGCCTGACCCTCACGCCGACGCCTTCTTTGAACGAACAGGATTATTTTCCCGAACACGGCCTGCTCATCCACGACGGCGAGGTGACGATATGGAATCAGGTCGATACCATCGTCATCCCAAAAATCATTCAATACATTCATCAACTGTATGGCCAGCTGGATATGGCGCATGTCCGCTACCTGCCGTTGCTGGAAGGAAATTTTAGCTTTCATAAAGAACTGGAATTGCCCTTTGAGGAATACAATTCGTTTCTAATGGTGGCGGCGGCGTTGAAGCCCAAGTTCGCGGTTCCCGGTTCTGCGGGGTTTCGTTACAAGGACGAATTTGCGTTTCTGAACCGTTACTCGTTCCCGACCACGCAGGAACAGTTTTTGAAAGACCTGTCCGACTTCTGTCCGGAAATCCAGAGCAGTACGTACTTTCCCGGCGACGTGGCCGAGATCACGCCCGAGGGCGTGAAAATTCTTCGGCAGGAATCTGACTTTATCAGAGTTCATGAAAATGACGGGCATCTCGCCGAGTTCAAACCGGTGCTGGAAGTTTCTCCATTAAAGACCTTGACGACGGATGCCTCTCAGCAGGAAAAAGAAAAGCAGGCCGTAACTGAATTCATCGAAAACAAATTTGTCGATCTGCTTGTTGAAAATGAGAACGTACAAAAATGGGTGGAATGGAAAGTCGTTTATCAGTTGGAAGTGTTTGGAGAAAACGGGTCGGACATTTGGAGCATCGATTTTGGTGGGGAGGATGCGGCCATCCAGAAAAAGAGCCTGGGAAAAATCAATGTGTATGAAGGCATTGGCTGTTCGGAGTTGTATGAATTGATCGAGAAGAAAACCAGCTGGGATTTTGTCGGCGTGGCGGCCCAATACCGGACTTTCAAAAATATTTATCGCGTGGAGAAGGGTAAGGCCGAGCGGTACACCAGCGACGAGCGATTTCCCCAGCCGTTGACCGAGATCTTTTCCCCGGACCGTGATATGGACCGGGAAAAATATATGAAGGACGTTCGACGGTGGAAAGGTAAGGCCTGAAATCTTGCTAAAATGGTTTTTATTGACAGAAAAAATGGAAACAGGTAGAATTTTTCCTTCCTAATTGAGTCAATTCAAATAGTTACATATCGGGCCGATGGCCCATCAAAATAATGGCGGTGTAGCTCAGCTGGTTAGAGCGTACGGCTCATATCCGTGAGGTCCGGGGTTCAAGTCCCTGCGCCGCTACCATTTTCTTTAAAAAAAATAAAATTAGCTGTTTTAGCCAGAAAGCTATTAAATTTTAATGGATTCTTAACCTCTGAATTTATAGAGGATTCATTTTGCCGCTACCTTCTGAAGAAAGATTCGAAACAGAAAAACTCTCTAAGGAAGTAGAATTTTACAAAAAATCCTTGGAGAATAAACCTTCCAATTGGAACTCCCCGAAAGTCCTTACGATACTCATTTCCTTCCTGATAGCAATTGGAGGTGCAGGGGGATATATAATAAAAAAATACATTGAATCTGCACAAAACCTATCTAAAGCACAAATTGAAATGTCCAAAGTATTAGCCGAAGCTGAAAAATTAAAAATTGAAGCTGAAACTAAAGTTTTAGAAGCAGACATAAAAGAATTTGAATTTAAAAAAAAGGAAACCAAAAGAAAATTTAATGAAACTGAGGAAATGCTGGATCTTGAAAAAACAAACCTTGAGGATATTAAGTTAAAACTAAAATCTGAAGGATTGAAACTTATTGCTCTTCAAGAACAAACACGAATGGAGGTAGAAAAAGCAAAAAATTCGCGGTCAATTGCTGATAAGGAAAAAGCGAATGCGGATATAGAAAAGGAACTGGCGAAAAAAGAGAAGGAGGAGTTAAAACGACTTCAAAGCCTAATAAAAAAAGAAAAAGAGAAAACAACAAAAGAAGTTGAAGATATTAGAAGGAAAATTGAGGAAGAAAAAAAACGCGTCGTAGCAAAAACCAGTATGGAAATTGAAGATATTAAAAGGAAAGCCAAGGAAGAGCAAAAAATCGCAATAAAAAATGCCCGCTTAGCTCCATTAGTTGTTCAAATAAATTTACTTTTAGAAATTGAAGAACTTGATCCATTTAACAATATTTCCGAGAGCCTTATTCTATTAGTAAGGAATGGAGGGGCCGAGTATGAAAAAGAGGTGCTAAAAAAAATTGATACTATAAAAAGTATGACAGCTAGAGGAAATCTTTTTTACATACTTTTTAAAGCGGTAAATGATAAAGAAAAAGGGGAACTATATTTAGAAAAACTGATTGATTTTGTTCGTAATGAACCAGAAAAATTGCCAAATGATTTTTGGAATATTTTCACATTTGGAGAATGGGATGGATATCACGCATATGTTGGAGAAGAATTAATTCAAATTGCGGATGAAAATAATCTACGCGATGAAATTATGTCGGATGTTTTGCAGGTTCTAACTGATGATAGGATTTATGAAAGAAGTTATTTGGTTAGGTTCAGAAACAAGAACAATTACTTTAAAGCATTACAATTCTCAAGAGACTTGGCCTTGAATACTGCGTTATATTATTATCAGCGTAAAAATGGGTTAGAGGTATTAGGCCTTGTAGAACCTGAAGGTTTTTTGATCGTAGCAGCTAAAATGTTGGTAGATTCCAGCATGAATGACAAAAATAAGTTAGATTTATATCTTTCGCTTTATGATGAAGAAATTTTAAGATCATCTTCAAAGATTAAAGTTAAACAATTAAAATCGGATCTAAATTTTCCTGACGAGGAACGATTCCTGAGCGAGTGGTTAAGTTCAGAAAAAGTTAAACCTTTGGTTTCCAAATGGATTGATTCCCCTGACTGGAAAACCCTTAAACAAAAGTATAAAGGAAAATAAACTCTAGTCGACAACAATTGTTTTTAATCATGACCACTTAGGATCAGTTTAATATATTATTGAAAATTCTTGGTATTTCCATCGCTTATTTTGGAAAGAAAAGACTTTTAGAGAAACTCTTTCGAATTTTCGTGAGGTCCGGGGTTCAAGTCCCTGCTCCGCTACCAACTTTAAAGGGTTTACAGGTTTTTCTTGTAAGCCCTTTTATGCTTTCACCCATTCTGTGACCTATCCATTCCTTTCACGCCATCTATCAGGATGAGAATGCAAAATTCAAGCGGGTTTGAAAAGTCTGAGTGCCGATCGAATATCGTGGCTTTTTTGCTATTGTTATCCCTCGCTGTGGTTGTCAGGTTCCCATTTTTCTTTAAATATTCCTTCAACTGGGACGAAAACACATTCATCTTGATGGGTCAGAGCATCCTCGATGGGAACCTTCCCTATATAGAGCTCTGGGACAACAAGCCCCCGCTGGCGTTTGTTCCCTTTGCCTTTTTGAGTTGGTTATTCGGAAAAACTATCATTGGCATCCGAATCGGCGCAGCGGTTTTGGTGGCCGTGACGGCCTACATCACGCTGCAAACAGGAAAACATTTCTGGGGAAAACCCACTGGGATCCTCGCGGCGGTATTCTGTGTTTTATTCTATTCCTATGGATTTGGAAGTCAGAATCTTCTGCCGGAGATCATTGCGTCGGTTCCTTTAATGGGTGCGGTGGCCATCGGAGTGACGGGTAAGAGAGACACAAAATCGTATTTCATCATAGGGTTATTAATCTCTTTGGCCACCCTGGTAACGATGAGTCTCGCCTATCTTTCGGTTGGGATGGGGATTTTTTTCATGGTTCAGGCGGTCCGTGGCAAGGAGTCTCCTGTTCGACCCATTTCGATGTACATATTGGGTGGGCTCATTCCTATTGTCCTGGTCAGTCTTCCTTACGTGATCAACGGGTATTCACAAATTTTGTTTGATTCGTTGGTGACAGCGCCCTGGCAGTACTCTAACTCCAAACGTTCTGCCCTGAGCTCCCTGCTTTACATGTTGGGCAAGGGGTTTGAAAATGAAAATGGCGTGCTGTGGTTGGGTTTCCTGGGAGGGGTCGGTGTCAATGTGATTTACTGGAAATCATATTCAAGATCCCATAAGCAGGGGTTGATTTTTATGACCACCTTTTTCCTGGCCACAATTTTCTCGATCATCAATAGCGGTGGGGGGTTCTCTCATTATTTGATCCACCTGACCGGTTTTTTGGCCTTAATCGCTGGACAATTCTATGTCTATTTGAGCCGGCATATTTCCAGACTCGCGGTCGCTGTAATTTTAATATATTCCCTCATCAATTCAACGTCCGCCTGGCAATCGAAAAAGCGTTCCCTGTATGTCCATTACGTAAAACTGGCGGACAGATTGAAAAATAATCTACCCTTATCATCGGGAACCGGTTACGAACTTGGGGTTTACCTTCGCCAAGAAAACCCGGAGAAAGAACCGATGTATTTGATGGATTTTCACATCGCCCACTGGTTTACGGATACCAAGTCATTGACCAGGATCGTCACCCACCCCTCGAACATTCAAAGAGAATTTCTGTTAAAGGTGGTCAGGAGGAACCCACAGGCTTCTGTGGCCAGTGAAATGACCGAGTTGCTTGGAAAAAAACCACGGTTCATTGTTAGAAAGAAGGAAATCTACTACCTGAGAAATAGACATGAAGCAAGAAAAATGCTTGATGAAACGCTCCAGGCCGATTATTCATTGGTCAAGGTCATTGGAAAGGCTCACGTCTATAAAAGAAACGACATGCCCAACCGGTCGCACACCCCCTGACCGGTTTAAAACAGTGCAGACCCACCGAAATACCAGTTGAACTCCTCAAAAAGCGGTGAAATCCGATGATCTTAGGCAATAGGGTCGCTGGAGAAGGGAGAATTTTAGCCCAAGATGTCTGATTTATTATAAAAGTGTCTGAAAAATCGATAAAAACTGCAAAGGTTTGAGATCGCTTCAATCATAAGTGGGGGAAATTCAAGGGATTAGAATTGGCATCCAAATTGCTTAATTATAGTGAGCAAACTCCCTGGAATATTGATACTCTTTACGAAAATGAGCATGTGATTTTCTGCCGGATCGTTGATGGCAGGGCCTTTCGTGCATCTATATGGAGCGGAAGTAAAATTATGAGGGCAATTTTAATTTTAATATTAGCTGGCACAATTGCCGGATGCGCCACCACGGTTCCGCCCCAGAGCGTGGAGGAATTGAGAGAAGAAGTCCGATCGGGGCCCTCCATGATAATAATGGCGGAACATGAAATAACGCGGCCTTTTTCCCAGGCGTACAATGCCGTCCAAATCAACGCGGAAAGATGCTTTGAGGTCACCGTCACCATGCCTTCGGCCCAAGAGCACGGTCCAAAAGTAAAGTCCATAAGGTACCGGACCGATTCCCTGCAAACCAGTGAAACGACGGGGGAAACTTTCGTGCAACTGGATAGCAAATCATTCGGTCCGATGCCCGACGGTGGCTATTTTGTCCTGTTGGCGGATATAGAAGCGATGTCCACCGAAAAAACCAAACTGACGATATACGGAGTATTAAACGGTTACGATAATGTCCAGGAGTCGATCATTGCCTGGGCGAAAGGGAATCATGATGACTGTCCCCGGTTTCCGATGGGATCCCTGGACAAGGCCCTCACCTATCACAATCCTTAGAACTCAGAAATTAGCCTGAATGGGCGGTATCATCCCATTTAACTTTCCGATCAGATTGAGAGGATGAAAACAATGAACCTGATTCGAAAAATTTTTCCAGCCCTGGTAATTATCTTTTTTATGTCCTTTGGTTTATTAACGGAAGCCTTCGGTGTGGAATCCGTGCGCCCTGGAGACAAGTCCCTGTGCAAAAGCGGGAAACAGGAACGGAGCGTCCAGATCCAATACTTTGAACAGGATAGACAGGTGCCCTGTGAAGTTCATTATTACAAAAATTCCGAAGAGTCGGCCATGGGGCAGGTGCTTTGGCGGGCCGCGAATGAAGTTGGTTTCTGCGAGAAAAAAATGGCCGTGTTCGTGGAGGACCTGTCCAACCTGGGATGGGATTGCCAAAAACCGGAGAACTCTCAGCAGGGAACGTTGCGGGACACTCCAGTAGAGATGAAGGACTCCCGTGATGTAGTGCTTCCTCCCGACTTATCCTCAGAATAGTTGTCCAGATATGGAGTTTACAGGGTTCCCGGAATAGCAGGAACATTAACCCCCAGATCCTATGAAGGTGGTGGATGAGGAAAACCCTTGTTCATCACCATTTTTCGCCGCAAAAAATCAATCATCCCCCATTTTTTTCGTCCCTCTGAAAATTCCAATCCGCAATTCATTCCTTCTACGCCCAATAATTCAATTTTAATAATGAATAATCTTTAAAACAGGTTCTTCTCAGGGACGCTCTTTTCCCATTGAATACCGCCAATATTCTGAATATGTGGAATAAAACGGAAAAAATTAACGTCTTATTTAATAACCTGCTCTTTAAATTAAACAATATGAACGGGCTTATTTTATAGCATCAAAATGTTGTCATCCTGGGTCGGCCAAAGATTATAAAGTGTAGAGCGGATTAAGCGGGCTCAACGACATCATAAGGAGGGGAAAAATGAGATTTTTTAAAGTCCTACTTATCACAGTTTTGCTATTCAGCTTTCAATCGGGTTTTGTGTCGGCCCAAGCGTATAAATCGTATGCAAGGGGAGGCACATTGATTATCCATAATAATACCGACGCGACCCTGACCATTGAGGCGACCTCAGGATCGAGTATGAAGATTGAGAATGAAGCCACGGTTCTTCCCAACCAAAAACTGGAATTAAGGCGGTGGTTACCACAGGGCAAAAACCGGGTCTCCGCAAGGGCCAGTAAAGTTCGCCCCAGGGTCGGTGCTATTTCAGAGATCTTCTGGGTTTCCGGTCCCGCAAGAAAGGTGCATGAATGGTATATTTATCCAAAAAACTTTGGCAAATCCTTTTTAGCGGATGCAGGCGGTGGCGGGGAAATGGAACCAGGAATAAGCGGAAATATGCTGAATAACACCAACCTGCTCGGCAATGACTATAACAAAGATGATGTCGTTCTTTCCCGGGCTGACCCCGCACTGTGCCAGAAAAAATGCAATAATCAAAGTAAATGCATGGCATGGACATACGTCAGACCCAATACCCGTCATGGGGATAAGCCAGAATGCTGGTTAAAGCATTCCGTTCCCATTCCCAGTAAACGTAAGAAAAATATCTGTTGCGTTTCGGGTATTAAAAGCGGTGGCAACCACCCCAAAGGCAGGAGAGCAGATTGCGAGTGGCGAGATGGAGGGTTATTTGGACCGTCAAAATGTATCTGCGGTGGATTCGAGAAAGCAAACTCATTCTGTGGCCATTAGCGACAAATGAATTCATTGCTTTACGTTTCAGTGAGACATCAAGTGAATATGGAAACCACCAATAACCTGGAAGAAATAGCGACCTATGGTTTCGAGTCTATCGATCCAAAAGAAACGGTTGAAGTTAATTTAAAAGATTTAATGTATCTGTTCTCAACTTTGCAAGAGTTTCAAAGCTTTTTTCATCAGCCGTTGCATTATCGGAGCCTTGAAGATGTAGAGAACTTTCTAGGTTCGGTAAACGACAATGCTGGCTTTAAATTACTGCATACATCGATCCACGAAAAAATGAGCAACATGCTACCGGAGCATATAAACGAAAAATTTGATGAAGGGGATTTCGATTCCCCAAAAGTTCCTTTTTATTACAAGGAGAATCGTTAAAACTTAATAAATAGTGGTTAACAAAGAGCGTGAAAATCGGGAAATCGCATTTTGTCCTCCCTGATGCCGAAATATTAATGGACAAAGCAACTTCATTTTTTTACAATAATGATAATAATTATCAAAATTAAGCCCTCGTTGAGCCTGAGAATTCGATCCATTTTTTATGAAAAAAACTGATATTGAAACGGACGAAACCATCTGCCAGTGCTATCAGGTGTGTGAATCGACGATTCGATCCTGCATCGAATCCAAAAATTTGAAAACCATTGAAGAAGTAACCGAGGCCTGTGAAGCCGGGGGTGGATGCCATTCCTGTCATATACTCATTGACCTGTTCATTGACGAGCATCAGAAAAAATCCACGCCTATGGAAACCCTTGTGACCACTCATTTCAATAAGGTAAAGAAAAGGGGAATTTTGGGACGGTTTTTTAAAAAATTCAAATCAGACGTCCCGGCAAACAAATAATCCCACCGAATTCGTTCCAACGAGGCCAGAGGCCAACCTCACCCTTTCTTTAGATGCCGTATTTTCTTGCAACTCTCTGGAATTTTAACTAAGTTGTTTTAAAATTATTGAATTTTTAGCTCAAATTACCTCAACCCTTTTATACAGGAGGACGCATATTTGATGAAAAGCCAGGACTGTATTTTATTCAGTGGCGGCGTTAACGGGGCGGAAGCTGAATTTGGCCAGCAGGCCGAATCCTGTGGGATGGAAGAGGTTAACTTTACCTTCGATGGCCATAAGACCGCCAGAAAACGGGGTGTGCGGTTTTTGACTTCCGAAGAACTGACGAAGGGCGATGTCAGTCTCTCTTATGTTTCCAAATTGATGAACCGGACTTACACTGCCGGTCCCTTATTTCGTAAAGTTCTTCAAAGCATCTGGCATCAGATCAATCATGCCGAAGAAGTGTTTGTGGTGGGAAAAATTCTGGAGGATGACACGGTAAAAGGCGGCACCGGGTGGGGCGCAGAATTTGCTAAAATATGCAACAAGCCTCTGCATGTTTTTGACCAGGAAAAGAACGCCTGGTTCACCTGGAAAACCGACAAGTGGAAAGAGCAGAAGTCTGTAAAAATCCGGAAGAAACATTTTGCCGGCACAGGCACCCGCTTTTTGAACGACGACGGAAAACAAGCCATTCAGGCCCTATTCGCCAATTCCTTCAAATAGCATGGCGTCCGTCACTCCCAAGTCCATGCGCATCGCCTATTTTGATTGCTATTCAGGAATCAGCGGGGACATGATTTTAGGCGCCCTGGTCGATCTGGGGGTGGACCTTAAAAAAATCCGCGAAGGGCTCAAGACTCTGGGTTTGTCGAAGGGTTACGAAATAAAATCCCAAATCGTCAAACGCGGCCTCATCAGCGGCGTCAAGGTCGATGTGGCGGTGAAGCCCGTCAGACGCCCGCATTCCAGAAATTTCAAGGACATCAAAACCCTCATCAGTGATTCAGAATTATCCCCGAAAGTAAAAAAAAGCGCCGTCGAAATTTTCAAACGCATCGCCAAAGCTGAAGCGAAGGTCCACCACACCAGCATGGATAAAGTCCATTTTCATGAAGTGGGCGCGGTCGATTCCATCGTCGATATTGTCGGTGGCGTTCTGGGGATGGAACTGCTTGATGTTCAGCGGGTGATCTCCTCGCCGCTCAATGTCGGCGAGGGCTTTGTCGAGTGCGCGCACGGCACCCTGCCGGTTCCGGCGCCCGCCACCCTCAGATTGCTGGAAGGCATTCCCTGTTTTTCCACAGGGATCAAAAAGGAACTGGTCACGCCCACTGGAGCCGGAATGATCGGGTTCTTTGCGGAAAAATTTTCCAACCTCCCCAGGATGAAAGTACTGAAATCTGGATATGGCGCTGGTGATCATGTGGTGGAAAAATCTCCAAATATGCTACGAGTCATTCTGGGCGAAATAGCAGGGGAGGGTGAAACCAATTCCATGACGATGGTGGAGACCAATATCGATGACATGAACCCGGAATTTTATGAGCATGTCATGGATTTGTTATTTAAATCCGGAGCGGTGGATGTCACCTTCACCCCGGTTATCATGAAAAAAAACCGCCCGGCGGTGACGCTTTCCGTCATGACTCCCGCTGAGAAGAAGGAACAAATCGCAGAAGTTCTTTTGACGGAAACATCCACCTTCGGCGTGCGCTGTTATGAGGTCAATCGGATCACGCTCGACCGGGAAATTCAAACTGTGAAAACCTCTTATGGCCCGGTCAAAGTTAAGGTGGGGTCGCTGGATGGAAACGTTTTGAAAATTTCTCCTGAATACGAAGACTGCAAAAAAATCGCCCGCCGGGAAAAACTTCCCATCAAAAAATTTTATGATGATGTTCGGGAACTAGCGGAACAGCAGATAGGACGATGAGAAGCAGGATGTTTTAAATTGTCTAAGAAAAAATTCTGTTTCTAATGAGCCAAGGCTGTATTCTGAAATTTTGATATAGGTTTTATCGAATAATGATTGGCTTGTTGGTTTAAAGTTTGCGTGAATTCCCTGTCTTTAAAATATTGAGCCCACTAAGACGGAATTATAATCGTGATTTCCAAATGCGCATTATCCTACCTCGCTCATGCCTCGGCTTGAAAAAAAGCTCCAGGATTGGGTTTCCCTGGAAATTATCAGTCGGGATCAGGCGCGCTCAATTCTCCAGCATGAAGAAAAAACTTCTAGCAGTTCATGGATAGTTTACAGTTTCCTGATATTGGGAGCGTTCACAATTGGCATTGGCGTTATTTCCCTTATCGCCGCGAACTGGCAATCGATCTCCGATGTTGTAAAACTGGGAACCGACTTTTTTTTGCTGTGCGGCAATGCTTTTTGGATTTATAAGAGTTGGGACTCGGGGCGACGCATCCTCCTTGAAGTTTTGCTGGTTCTGTATTTGATTCTCTGCCTCGCCTCTATCGGATTGATTTCCCAAATTTACCATACTGGCGGCAAAATTTATGAAGCCCTGCTTCTTTGGTCAATGATTACCTTGGGCATGGCTCTTATTTCCAAGCGATCTTTCAGCTCCTTTCTTTGGGTGTCCGGGTTTCTCATCGGCCTTTCAACGATGTTAATCGATGCATCTTTTCTACAATCCTTATTTGGAAAAAATGAGATTGCGGTTTTCATGCTGTTGCCTCTGTTGAGTGCCCTGTTTGCTTTGTTGAGTCAGCAATTTTTCTCTGAATCCAGAATGATGCAGGCTTTCATTGGCTGGATATTTTTGACTGGAATCTGTGCACTCGTCCTATTGGAAAGCTCCATCAATATTGATAATAAAACCATTTACCTCAGTTACCTGCCTACATATATCATCGCCGTGCTGGTTGCTGCCGGTATTTTCATGAGTTCATCATTCCAACCCTCACAAAGAAAAATTCTTTTGTGGATACTGGCCCTATTCTTAGTCTCGTTTCATTTACCTTGGTTGGACATTAAATCCAGCGTGATCTATGCCGGTTTCACGATCACAATACTTGGGTTGACCGCGATATATTTCGCTAACGCTAAAAACCAGAAGGTTTTTCAGATTTTTTTATTTTTAATTGGCCTTCGTTTTGTTGTTCTTTATTTTCAAGCTTTAGGGGGACTGGCGACCACCGGCCTGGGATTGATAGCATCCGGGGTGATGATAATAGGATTGGTTGTTTGCTGGAATAAATACCGAAATAACCTGGCGCAATGGGCGGAGGAAATTTGATCCCATGCAATCCAAAAAAGCATTGGTGACGGCCTTGATAATTCCGATTGTTGTTTTGATGCTACTCACCGTTCATAAAAAATACCAACTGACCTTGGGGAAAGAAGTTCAACTGCGGATAACTGGGTATGACCCAAGGGACCTGCTTGCCGGTCATTACCTGACCTATACGGTTGAATATGACGTCAAAAATATTTGTGCAAACGTCAAGGGGAAGGCTCCTGGTTATATCTGTCTGGAGCCCAAGCGGTTTCATTTAAAAAAACCTGCGGCCTGCAAACTTTTCATCAAGGGAATTTGTAACCGAAATCGATTTGAAGGGGGGATCGAACGTTTTTATGTGCCCGAATCCGAAGCGAAACGGCTCGACAAAGATGTGAGGTCAGACAAGGGAAGCATCGTGGTTATGGTGACGCCGAATGGAAAAGCCCAAATCAAGGAACTGCTCATTGAAGGCAAGTCCTGGCGAGCGAAATAATTTTATCCTGCAACTCACTCCTCCCGCATCCATTCCATCAATTGCTCGACGGCGGCTTGAACGTTGTGGACCAAAATGGCATCCTGGGCGAATTCATCCCATTCCCCGTCCTGGCTGATGACAATCAAAGGTTTACCGTATTCGATTGCCAGCTCGATTTCGGTCCGGGTTCCCGCACTTCCGGGCAGGGCAATGATTAAATCGCTTGAGAGAATGATGATGTGGTTCCTGCTGGCGGTTTCTTTGCCTTCTGGGCCGACAAACGGAAGATGGGTGCGGATCACAATATCCGAGAACGCATTGGGATAGCCGGGAGGCGGTTGGTAACCGGCTCGCTGGTCGGAGGTGGTGTAATGTTCCAGCGAAGGAATGATCCCGATCACTCGCCCCTTCCTGTTTTCGACTTGAACGAAGCCCTTTGCCACCTCGGCCATCACTCCCTGACCGCCACCGTTGATCAGGTCAAATCCTTTCTCGGCGAGCCAAATGCCCAAAGGGACAGAAAGCTCCGTGAATGGTAAACTTCCTGAACCAATGACGCCTATGATTGTCCGGTGATCTTCCATTGGGGTTCAGTTCTCCTGTTTTCTTAATCCAATGAGAGCAAGGAATTTCATGATGCGCTCCAGGTGTGTCTCGGTATTGCCAAAAGGAAATTGAACACGATCTTCTGTTTTTAAGCTCACCTCATTTCCCCGGCGGATTAGATTATAGGCCAAAGAGGCCGCTTCACCGATTCTTTCTTCGAGTATCGCATCCGGCACCTGTCGATTGGTTTGTGGATCGTTGAGATTCAAAAACAGCGTGAAGGACTGGTCTCCGGCTGTCATGAATTCCTTGACCCTGAGATGGCCTGTTTTGGCGGAAGATTTCCAGTGCACCGCATTCAACGGATCCCCTTCGCTGTATTCCCTGAGCGCAACTATTTCCTTACCCTGAATGTGGACGGCTCCTTGTCCCTCTTCCGCCGAGGGAAAGGAAAGCGACGGTAAATTGACCGGCTGGATTTTCGGGAAAACGATGGTTTCATCGTGGGTCTGGATATTTCTTGTTTTATAAAAAAGCCCAAATGGAAAACCTGTGGATATTTGAATCTCATTAATACGCAATAATCCTCTTTTCACAGCCTTCACGATCAAGGTTTTTTCTACGGCAGCGCCAGGCGGCATGTGGAAGAGATAAATGGCGGGGTTTTCTTCCAGCCGGGCGGGGCCATTCAACTTCATGGTGATGCTCAGTGAATATGAGGAGAAGTACTTTTTTCCGTTAGAAATGCCGAGGGAAATCGAAAAAGCATCCCCTGCATAAATGGTCGGTGGAAGGGAGCTTTTAATAGAAATTTTTTGCAGGACCAGTTCCGAGAGAACTCCGGAAACGATGACAAAGCTGAGACACATCGCCAGAATCAGGTACAGTAAATTACTGCCTGAATAAATCGCGCCGATGCCGACAGCAAATATCAGGAGAATGAAGCCTGCGCCTTCTCTCGTAACCTGAAACGACCGATTGGAAGTTTTAAGGGTGAAGACCGGTTTAGAGAGAGTTTTAGTTTTTGTACAATTGTTTTTCACCATGCTTCTCTCTAAAATAAAAAAATCGTTATCCCGTTATACCGGTACTTCTATGTTATTCAGGATGTCGGTGATAATAGCGGTGGTGTCTCGCGCACGCTGGCTTGGTTGACGGTGATGAGACTTGGGAATCACGCGGTGAGCCAGCACGGGAACTGCGAGCTCCTTGATATCATCGGGAATGCAGTAGTCTCGTCCATGGAATAAGGCAGAAGCCCGTGCCGCCTGTTGAAGGGTCAAACCTCCTCTGGGGCTCACTCCCAACTCCAGATGATTTGAATTCCGGGTTTCGTTAAGAAGGGTCAATATGTAATCCGCCAGAATGGGTTCGATGTTCACTGCCTCGACCTGGTTTTGAATATTCAACAAATCCTCCCTGGCAAGAACCGGTGCCAGGTCCGCCAGGTTCCTGCGCGATGGATTGCGGGTGAGGAGCCAGCGTTCGTCTTCCATGGACGGATAGCCCATCGAAATGAACATCATGAACCGGTCCAACTGCGATTCCGGCAGGGGATAGGCTCCGTGGCTTTCGGTGGGGTTTTGCGTGGCGATGACCATGAACGGATTTTCGAGAGTGTAGGTGGTGTTGTCTACAGATACCTGTTTTTCATTCATTGCTTCCAGAAGGGCGCTTTGAGTCCGTGGCGTGGAGCGATTGATTTCATCGGCCAGGACAATATTGGAGAACAAGGGCCCTTTTTGAAAATGGAAGCGTTTTTCTTCCTGATCGTAAATGGAAACGCCGGTGATGTCCGAAGGTAAAATATCGTTGGTGAACTGGATTCTGCGAAAATCCAGGTCAAGAGATTTTGCCAAGGCCTTGGCGAGAGACGTTTTGCCCACCCCCGGAACGTCTTCGATCAACAAATGCCCTTTGGCCATGAGAGCGATGATGGCAAATTTCACGGCTTCCGGTTTTCCAATAATAACGCTTTCAATATTTCTGGACAGGCGGGCGATGGATTCCTGAGCAGGTATCATTTTCCCAAAACCTCCAGGACTTTTTTCATGTCCTCATGCACGGCTTTACGGTTTTCCACAGTATAGAATCGGAGCAGGTAAGCGGGATGAAAGGTCAGCATCAATTTAATTCCCTCAAACTCGTGCCAGGTTCCGCGTTCTTTGGTGATGGGGACACTTCGTCCGAGAAGCGTGGACGACGCGGGTTTGCCGAGCGCTACGATCACCTTGGGGCGAATCACTTCCAATTGTTTCAGCAGAAAAGGTTTGCAGGCTGATATTTCCTCGGCTTCCGGGTCGCGGTTGCCAGGGGGACGGCATTTGACGATATTACAGATGTAGGTGTCCTGCTCCCGGTTCAACCCCATGCCCTTTTCAATGATTTCCGTGAGTTTTTTCCCCGCCCTGCCAACAAAGGGGAAGCCTTGCTCGTCCTCATCTTTTCCGGGTCCTTCGCCCACAAAAACCAGATCGGCGTTCGGGTTGCCGGATCCAAAAACAATTTTATTGCGTCCTTCGCTCAGTTTGCACCGGGTGCAATCGCCAAGTTCGTCCTGCACGGCCTGTAAAAGGTCAGGGTTATTTTGTTTGGACGGCGATGTATGAGTTTTGCTGGTTTTTTTGGGGGGACTCAAGTTCAGCTCGATTTGTTGAGGGATTTCTGTGTATCCATAGTCTTTCAAAAACAGCAGGTAGTTTTTTAATTCCTGCAACATGTCAGATCTTTTGGATGAGGGGTTCATGACCTGAAAGGATAGCAAATGGCCCCGGCCAAAACAATAGGGGAAGATTATGGAATTTGATTAACTGATTGAAAATATTGTTATTAAATGAATAATCGGATTTTATCTTCCAGACACCCTTTGACGAATTAAACCTTTTTTGTTGATCCCTGTTTAATCCTTGGATAATATGACATAGATCACACTTTTTATGCTTTTACATGTGGCTTTGTTAGTGAAAAAACTCATACACATTTTATTGTTTTTTTGCGTATTTATCCTGACAGGGGTTTGTACTGCGGGTGCTTCTGTTTCTCATCATCATCATGAGGTGACCTCAGATTCCCCATTCCAGGGAAAATCAGCAACATCGTCCGTTCATTGTCTGTTAAAAAAGCATTTTCACGCGGGTCAGGTTTGTCCTCATATAAAAAATAAAAACGGGGATAGGCAGGTTCGCCTGGCCGCAGATTGTGGCGGCGGTCCCAATGGATCGGTTCCCCCGATTCCAAATCCCAATAAGAGTCATTTTTTGTTTTCAGCAGTTGCTCCTCTCCCTGCAATTATGAGCGCTGAAAACATTTTTGTTTCCTCCGAAATTTTTCTACAGCTCTTTCCTGAGTCGATCGACGATCCCCCCAGATCGTAATAATTCATTCCTCGTTTAATTATTTACAACCCGTAGTTTTGCTGAAGTGATTTTTATAGAAGGCTTGTTTTCTTTTGTCCTGGCCTTTTTCACCACTGGCTATTTCCCTACGGGATTTTAAGAATGAATGAAACTGTTTTTCAGTTCGATCAATTTAAGGAACCATCATGTTTAAAAAGAATTTGTTGTCCCTGTTTATTGCCAATATTTGTTTTCTAATTTTTGTGCCCCTGTCTCAGGCATTCGTGGGCCTGTGTTGCGCCCACTGTGGCGGGAATATGCCGCTCAATATCCCCGGTGGAGGAATTCCGGAAACGCACGAATTCCGCTTCAAGTTGAGCCAGATGTATATGGAGATGGGCCCCTTGCGGGATGGAACAAGCGATCTAAAAACCTCTAGCCTTCTGGGTGTTCCCGACTCAGTTACGAAGTTTGCGGCGGTGCCAGAGGAAATGCGGACTTACATGACCATGGCTTCGGTCGCCTACTCGTTCACGGATAATTTCTCCGGGATGGCGATGCTCGGGTATGTTCGTAATGACATGGATATGAAGTTCAACAGTGCCCTGACAACGGCGGCTGGAGGGAAAAGCGGCTTCACCATGTTTTCACACGGGATAACTGACCTCACTTTGCTGGGAAAATACCGGGTTTTTAAGGATGATGAACTGGCTCCCACCAAACAGGCGTCGGTGATGTTTGGCGTGTCTCTGCCCACAGGAAGTATCGACAAGGAATTTTCCCGAAACCCTGTTCCGGGCCAGAATGGAACCATTCTCCCTTTCAGAATGCAGACCGGAAGCGGAACCGTGGACCCGGTCCTCGGAGTGACTTTGCAGGGCTCCAATGACCCCTGGTGGTACGGGGCAAACTTCAAGTGGGAAGGGCATCTTTATGATAATGACCAGGGGTACCATCGTGGTCAGGAACTTCGCTATGACTTGTATTTGATGCGGCAGGTTCATCCCAAAGCGGTGTTGCTCACGGAATTGAATTACTGGTACGAAGGAAAGTACAGTGATGAGCCTTTCGCACAACGTGTCAACGGAGAAGGCCATGTGGGTTTTAGTCCGAGTGGCGGTTTCATCAGTCCCTTGAACGACCCGGATAATTACGGTGGCCACCAGATGGCGGTGAGCTTTGGTTTTCAGTTCCAGCCGATTCCTCTGCACGTTCTGGAATTGATCGCGACCATGCCGATTTATCAGGATTTGAACGGACCGCAGTTGCGGCAGGACTATATGATTCAGGCAACTTACTATGTGGAGCTGCCAACCAAGAAAAGCCGTCGCCATAAGGGATTCAAACCGCCCAAGGAATTGGGATTCTAGTATGAATGTGGCTTTGTTTCGTTTGAAGAATATTGTTTTAGCTTTGATCACCTCCACCATGATGGCCTGTGGTGGAGGACAATTGCCGGAGGCCGGAACGCCGGACGTCGATCTTTACATGAAAAGATGCACGGTTTGCCATTCATGGCCCCACCCGGCACGGCACACTCCGGCGGAATGGGATCATTATTTAGTTTTGATGGAATCGCATATGCAAAAAAAAGGAATTGCGTTTCCTGCTGAAGAAAAGAAGATTATAAAAAGTTACCTGCATCGAAATGCCCGATAGGAGAACCCGTATGAAAATGAGAAACTTTTTTAAAGTCACCGTATTAATGGCCGCGTTGTTCGTGGGTCTGTTGGGATCGTCTGTTTGGGCGCATCAACAAGCGTTTGAAAATATGGGCATCTCCAAACCCCGGACGGAACGGTCGGCCCCTAACTTTTCCCTGCAAAATATCCACGGGGAAATGGTGAATCTGGAGGACTTTCGCGGCAAGCCGATTCTACTGAATTTCTGGGCCACTTGGTGCGAAGCCTGCAAAGAGGAATTGCCGTCGATGCAAAGGCTTTATGACGCACTCTCCAGTCAAGGGGTGGAGGTTGTGGCGATCGCCATTGACCGTAAGAATTTCGACCGGATTCAAAAGTATGCCAGGGAATATAAACTGACGTTTCCGGTTTTATGGGACCCCGACCAGAAAGTCAGAAGGCATTATTTTATTATGGGACTTCCGACGACCTATCTTATTGGTCCGGAGGGAAAATTGAAAGGGTTCGCCTCCGGGGCCAGGGTGTGGGACAGCCCGGACTCTATTCAGGCGCTGACCTCCTTGAAAAATAAATTGTGATCTGCAGAGTGTGGATATCGCAACCAATATTTGCGCAAACACTCTTTAAGAATAATTTTTTCGCCGCGATTGTGAAGAGAGAGATAAAATCCAGATATCTCCTCTTTCTATCGCTCGTTTTTTCCCTCCTTGTATTTCCCTCTCCCGCGTTTAGCCTGGAAAAGACTAAGCAGATCCTTGAGGATCTGGACGCGCAATATTATTTTCCTCAGAACCAGGGCCTCAAAAAACTTTCCGTCCACATGGAATGGGAACAACTCGATGTGACCACGGACAGCGGGATGTATTTAAAAAATCCTCCGATTGTATTTAATTGGGAAAAGAGCCAGGGGATTTCAAAAAGCGCTTTTCAGTTGGCGGGTAAATCCATTGATGTTTCTAAAGAACGAAAGACTGAATTGTTGAGGATGCTGGAAAATTACAAGGAAGTGGTGATTCCTAAAACCCTTGTTGAAAAAATGGCGGGTTATAAGGGGCAGGTAAAGGTTGCCAGCAAACAAAAAAGGTTGCTGGAGTTTTCCGCCCAAAACACAAGTTCAGACATTAGAAAATACGGTTTGATGGTCGATCTCGAGCAGAAAAAAGTATGGAAATTCAGGATAGAACGAAAAAACGCTCCATTTAAAATCGTGAGCGATATTCGATACACCCGCCAGGATGGCAAGTGGATGGTTGCCGAAAGCCGGTCCAAATTCCGGGCCGGTGAAATGGAATACGAGGAAACGACCGAGTATGTTTATCGCCGAACGGGTAAATTCTGGCTTGTGGGCAAAATGAGCCAGGTTCTTAAAACAGAGGACCGGGTCCTCCAGTCCTATATTTTCCGGTTTCACGATTATAAGATCAATTGAGCCAGGTTTTTCTATACCTTAGATGAACCGTGCGGCCGGAAAATCTTTATTTTAAAATTACCTAAAAAGTAAATGTAGTCTATAAATTGTTGAAATAAAATGAGTTATGGGCCTATATTTCAAATATTTCCGATTGTATCTGATGGGGGCTTTGGTTTATAATCAGGTCACTTAATATTCTTACTTTGGTGGAGGAAGGATATGTCGGGTTTAAAGAGCGCCTGGGAACTCAGTCTTGAAAAGTCTGACAAACTGGTTCCGGAGCTCAAAGGCAAAAAAAAGCTGGACGAGCGAAAGAAAAAGGAAATCAATGAAATCCGCAAAGAGTACAAGGCAAGGATTGCGGATAAGGATGTAACTCTCCAGGACCGTTTGAACAAATTGTCGCTGAGAACGCCTCCGGAAGAAATGGAGTCGGTATCTGAAGAACTCAGGCGTCATTTTGTGGATGAAAAAAAAGTCCTGGAAGAGGAGATGGAAAGCAAGGTGGAAGCTGTCCGTCATCGCTCAGACTGATAACCCTGAAAATTCTTCACCCTTTCTTCCTTAAAGAAATTTTACCGTAAACTTCGGTTCAGACCGTCTGGCGCTATTTCTTTTCTTAAATTTAGGAAAACTGTAATTGCATGAAGCACGTCATTGAACAACTCGTCTTGTCAGCTCTCGACAAAGCCAAAAATAATGGGGAGCTTGAAATTGCCGAGTCGCCTGAAATCGTCATTGAAAAACCCAAGGACCCTAAAATGGGGGATTTTTCCACGAATCTCGCGATGACGCTTGCCAAGCCGGAACGGAAAAACCCGAGAGCGATCGCAGAAGTGATCTGCAAATACCTCAAAAATGGAGGAGGGCAGGTCGAGCGGGTGGACATGGCGGGTCCGGGGTTCATCAACCTGAAAATGACGCCGTCTTTTTTCATCAGCAGACTCCTGAAGGTCGCTGAATCCGGTGAGGATTTCGGCAGTTCGACCGTGGGCAAAGGGCAAAAAGTTCTGGTGGAATACGTTAGCGCCAATCCGACGGGCCCCCTCCATGTGGGGCATGGTCGAGGAGCGGCGGTAGGAAACACCCTGTGCAATATCCTCCAAAAAGCCGGGTTTGATATCAAGTCCGAATATTACGTCAACGACGTGGGCAACCAGATGAATATTCTGGGGCGATCCACCTTATTGCGTTATCAGGAGATCCATCAAAAATCGGTGGAATTTCCCGAGGATCATTATCAGGGGGACTATATCAAGGACATAGCCGGGGAAATAATCGAAAAGCACGGCGCAGAGTATTTGGATAAACCCGAAGAGGAGGCGCTGCCTTTTTTCCGGCAGGTTGCGGCGCATTGGGTTTTGGAGGGGATCAAAAAAGATCTCAAAGATTTTCGTGTGGAGTTTGACGGCTGGTTCAGTGAAAAGACGCTTTATGACGATGCCTCCGTTGAAAATGCTTTGGCCTGGCTACGGGACAAAGGGTACGTGTATGACAAAGATGGAGCCGTATGGCTGAAGTCCTCGGCTTTTCAGGACGACAAGGACCGGGTGATCGTCAAACAAAATGGCGACCAGACGTACTTTTGCTCGGACATTGCCTACCATCAAAACAAGATCAACCGTGGGTTCGAACATCTGATCGATCTTTTTGGCGCCGACCATCATGGCTACGTGCCGCGCATGCAGGCGGTGATGCAGGCGCTGGGCTATGACCGCGATGTGTTCAAAGCCCTTCTTGTGCAATTTGTGTCATTGAAACGGGGAGGGGAGAAGGTTGCGATGTCCACCCGGTCCGGAGAATTTGTCACGTTGAAAGAAGTGGTGGACGAAGTGGGCGTCGATGCGGCGCGGTATTTTTTCCTGTCGCGCAGTTGCGACAGCCACCTGGATTTCGATCTGGAACTGGCGAAAAAAGAGACCCCTGAGAATCCGGTCTTTTATATTCAGTATGCCCATGCCCGTATCTGCAATGTGTTTCTCACGGCGCAAAATCAAGGGGTCAAGGTTCCTGAAGTTTCAGATGTGGACTTGACGCCGCTGGTTGAAGATGAGGAGTTTGCGCTCATCAAAAATATCCTGGCGTTCACCGAGGTGGTTGAAAAAAGCGCGTTGGCCAAGGAGGTACACCGCATTTCCCACTACCTGCACGATCTGGTGGCGGTGTTTCACAGCTACTACAACAAACATCGAGTGGTCACGGAAAACGAATCCCTGACTCTTGCGCGGTTATTTCTTTTGCACTGTTTGCGGATCACCATACGCAATGGATTGGCCCTCATGGGCATTTCCGCTCCGGAAAAAATGTGAATGCTGTAAAAATTGCTGATTTGAACAATTAAGAAAAGCGAGATCCTTGGAATATGATACGAAAATTAATCATAATTCTAATTTTGAGTAGCACCGTGGGAGCGGGTTATGTTCTGGCCGAAACTGAAATAGGGGGCGGTTTTCCTCTGTTCAATTCGGAAGCTCATCAGGTTCCCAAGAAAATCAGCGCCGTCAAAACCAAGTCTTTTTATTCCAAACGGAAGGCTTCCCACCGTACAGGAGGTTTATCCAGCGATCAGTACAGTTTTTTTCGGGTCCTGAATGATCCTTCTCTGAGCAAAATGGTGGACTTGAACGGAAAGATCATTAGAAATTATGAGGCCCCGCCAACCCGAGTGGACAAGGCGCGGGTCGAGAAAAAGAATCCCGGAAAACCAACGGCTCCTGTTTTCCCTGCGAAGATTGTCCAAGTCCGTTTGAAAGTCGCGACCCCTCCCACGGAGGATTCCAAACCGCAAAAAGCCGTGAGGGTGATTCAACGAAAAACTTTCAAACCAACCCCGAAACCAGTGCAGGTGGCCAACATCCCCATCCTCAGGGAAAAAATGCAACCGAAAAAGATCGCGGTAAAACCGAAGCCCGGACGATTGCTGAAAACCCTGACCGCCCTTGAGACTGTAAAACCAAACCGGGTGCAACCGATAAAATATGTGAAGACATCTCTGCCAAAGTTCGAATCCTATGTCGTGCAAGTCAGCGCTTTTAAGCAGTTGCAACGCTCTCAGGAGGTGAAAGGCATACTGGAAAAAAAGGGATACCCCGCCTTCATAGAAAAAACGAAGATTCCGGGGAACGGGGGGGCATGGTACCGGGTGAACATTGGAAGATATTTCAACCACGCAGGGGCCGAGTTGGCCGCCAAAAGATTTTTCCGACGGGAAAACCATAAAGCAATGGTGATCCGGCAAGCGGGATAAAGAATTTTTCCCGCTTAAAACTTCTGCAGGATTTCCACCGGATCGTCTATCCGCGGGCCTCCGTAAAACTTTTCCTTACTGTCGTACCAGGTGTTGAATCGGTATCCTTCAATGTCGTCGTGATACAGTTTTCGCCTTTGATCCGCTTCATTGAATTCAAAATCGATGGTTGAGACTTTCCCTTCCTCGACAGTGACGGTCCCCTTCAGCGTCGGGATGAACGGGTGCCATGCCAGAATCTCGTAGGTTCCGGGCGGGACATCTTCGAGTGTGAAATTCCCATCTTCGTCCGAAATGGCGTAATATGGATTTTCCACCATGAAGCCGCGTGTCTGCAGGAAAGGGTGGAGGTTGCACTTGATCAGAAACTCCTCGGTGTTCTTACTGACAAATGCTGAGCGAACCTGACTGGATCGCTTGATGATGGCCTTGTTGCTTTTTTGTTTGACATAAGACTCGGTGTCAATCTCATACGTGACGATTTCATGGCGGATGGGGTCTTTATTTTCCAAAAGAATGTTTTCGCCATTGTGTACCCCGATCACATATTTGTCCGAATGACAGCGGTCAATATTAAACGTCTGCATCTGGGTGGGGAAAGCCTTGCCTTTTTTGACACCCTGAATGGCGATGACCGTATCTTTGAGTCCTGAGTTCTCCGAAACGGTGAAGTCCCGCAGAATCCGGTGACCCTTGCCATCGGAAATGCGTGAGCAGAATTCAATGTTGGGAGCATGGATCAAATGAAACGACCGGGCGCGCGGGACCGGTCCCGTCAATGTCACCCGCCCGGTGAGTGCGCCGCCGTCATTCACTTCGGCGACTTTATACTTCCCCGGAATTTGCTCAAAAAGTTTTTTGGATAGCTTCTCATTTTTACCATAAAGATGGTGAACCTGCTCTCTCGCCTTATCAAAACGTTCCTGGAGAATATAGACGATGCCTAGGTCGTATCTGGCTTTGGACATGCGCGAATCTTTTTTCAGCGCCAGCGCAAACTCCTTTTCCGCTTCTTCAAGCAAACCCAGACGAGTGAAAGAAACCCCGCGGTTGTAACGCAAAAACGCGTGATCGTATCCATGCCGTAACGCTTCCTCAAACTGCAGAAGGGCCTCTTTATGCTTTTTCATCTGGCTCATCGCAACGCCCAGATTGGCATGGGCCAGAGCGAATTTCGGGTTCAGTTCAATGGCTTGGCGGAACTCTGCGGCGGCATCCGGCCAGTCTTTGATCTGACTCAAACGAATGCCTTTTTGATAATGCTCGCTGGCATCCATGGGTGCCCTGGCCTCGGAAGGGCCGGAAAGCAGAACCCCTGCTATAAAAAACGCCGAAAGGAACCCAAAGGCTTTCAGGGTCGAATTTTTGGTGATGCGTGATTGGATCATTTTATCTCTTGGAAAATAAATGGGATATTGGAATCAATAATCTAGCAATCCAGGTGATGGGCTGTCAACAGATATGCAAAACAAATCCGGCCAACCGCCCGTTTGCATCCTGGATTACTTTTGAATAAGATACCGATAACAGTAAAAAATTCCACCCTTTGTCAGCCGGGCCGGTTGAGGAGCGCATTTTCCTGTCATGAACGATTCATTGATCCCATTCCACCCGCACTGGCTGTACCGTGGAGGCGTGGTCCAGACCATTCTGGGCTCCCAGTTCCCCGGCGAGGCCGTCCTTCCCCCAAGAAAAATGCATAAAATTCCCGTGGGTCCGCGGTCCGCGATGATCTCCCTGGAGCTTGAAAACAAAAACAACAAGAGCCCCATCATCCTGATGGCGCATGGCATGGGCGGGTGTTCCGAATCGGGATACATGCGGCGCATTGCCTTAAAGCTCTGGAAACGGGATTTCGGGGTGTTCATGATGAACCAGCGCGGAAGCGGCCCCGGAATCGGGTTGAGCGAAAACCTGTGGAATGGCGGGTCGAGCGAGGATCTGGATAAGATGGTGAATTACATCGTCAAACGGCATTCCAAACGATCGCTTCTCATTGTGGGGTTTTCACTGAGCGGCAATGTGTTGTTGAAATATCTGGGGGAGGGGAGAACGCTTCCCAAAAACATTCACGGCGCCTTTGCCGTCAATCCACCCATCGACCTGAAAACCGCCAGCCAACTGCTTTGCAATGGAAAAGGCTCTGCAATATTCAACCGCTACTATATGCGATTGATCCGCCGCCAATGCCAGGCGCTGGCCGAATGTTTTCCCGAAGCGGTACAGCCAGAGGGAAAATTCAAGAATATCTGGGATTTTGATACCGTCTACACCGCGCCTGTGGCGGGGTTCAAAGATGTGGAAGAATATTACCGGAAGAGCAGTTCAAAACAGTTTATCGAGTCCATCGATGTGCCCACCAATATCCTCTGCTCCAAAGACGATCCTTTCATCCCCCCCGGCGTTTTTGACGGACTCTGCGGGAATGGCTACGTCAACACCCTGTTCCCCGACCGGGGCGGCCACATGGGATACCTGACCTCAAAATCAACCCCTCTGGGCGACAACCGCTGGATGGATTACGTCATTGTCGATTGGGTGGAGAATACTTAATTTTAACCAGTTCTTGACCATCCTGCCTTCCAAGTAAGCCTTATATTTTCAGTTACTTCAAGACATTAACATAGCTTTTAATCGTTTTTATCTTTGCTGGATTTGTCCGCGAGGGTGTACGCAAACTGTATCACAAATCAAAATCCGGCACCCGTAAGGACCACCGTGCTCCGAATTTTAAAAAGAAAATATAATTATGGTAAGGCTAACAAGTATGCATAGTCGGGATGGTATAATGATTTGGCATAAACATTTATTTTCTATTTTTGGAAATCTCAAAGTGAATCCTACGAAAATGAAATCTCTTGAGGAAAAGAAGGCTGGATTAAAAAGGTTGCTGTATGAAATTGAAATGTTTGTTGGAATATTTAATAAAAATCTGACAACGACTCCCGATAGTCCCATCGAATATAATGTTTACCTGGAAACCTTCCTTTTGCATGCGAGAATTTTAATTGAATTTTTAACTTCACCCCCACAAAAAAAAGATTTAATTGCTGCCTGTGAATTTGGGGATAATATAATAAAATATAACCTTTCTTTCCCTGAAGGTTCCGTCACTTCAAAAGATGATCCTGACGAAAAAAGGCTCGAGGTTAATCCGGAAATAAATAATTACCTAAGTCACTTGACTTGGAGAAGGTCAAGAGAGAAAAAAACCGAATGGGAGACTTCTTACATTGCCAGGGAAATTCTTGAGAAACTTGAGGATTTTATTAATAAACTTTCTCCGGAGGTCTTTGAAACACCTAATGGAATTTCGAAACAAAAGTTTATAGCCTTATTGGGTTCCGCTAATTTATCTTCTTCTGACAGCAAGATCTTTTTTTCCAGCCAGTCCTTTTCCTCGACTTTATCTTCCCAATAAAAAATAAAGCCTGTCTCCGCCGTGATGTCTGGCCAGAATACTAAGGAGAAGTTTTCACCTTTTCCAGCATTTTACCGCGTGTCATTTATTGAATCAGGGGATTGATGTACCCATCGTCCAAGCAGACCTAACTGGAGCGAATCTCCATAAGGCGGACCTTAGCTGGGCAAAAAACCTAACTTGTGAACAAATACAATCTGCGAATATTGACCGAGATACAATATTACCGGATTATATAAAAGTCACCTGGTCGGAGGATGATACTTACACCTGCGAGAGGGTGGAGGGGGCAGAATGAAAATACAGTTGTTGTATTCATCAGGTTGCCCGAGCTTTCAGCCCGCGTTGTCACTTCTTCAGCAGGTGTTGGATGATGAAAATATCACGGACAAGGTGGAAACCATTCTTGTGGAGTCCGAGGCGTCGGCTTTAGAATATCGGTTTCTGGGTTCGCCTTCCATCCGGGTGGACGGGCAGGATATTGAGATGGAGGCTCGGTCGGCAACCGACTTTGGCATGAAATGCAGAATCTACGATAACGATGGCGTTCCGGGCGGGGTACCCGCTAAAGATATGATTCGGGAAGCTATTCTCCAAGGTGGAAAATAACATGCCCCTTCTGGGCATGAAGGCAGTGGTCGAATAACACAAGCCAAGGCCTGGCATAAAATTTTCAACCACCCTCACCTAACCTTGTGGTATTTAACATTATCCCTCATGCCCGGTACGGGTACTCCCATGAGGGAGAGGGAATATTTTATTTAATCCTTCACCCAACCTGTCATCCCGCGGGTGTTCGTCCTGAAGGAGCGAGGGATTTATTTGACCTTTTATTTCTCTGCGTTCTTTGCGCCTTTGCGGTGACATGATTTACCTCCCTCCTCCTTCGACATACCCCTGTGTGGCATGAAGGCAATGGTAAAATACCACAGCCTCAGACTGACGGAGGAGAGGATTGAGGTGAGGAGGGATTTAAACCTTTTCCATCCTTTTCCGGTCTTAAACCAAATCCAGGGTCATGATGTGGCTGGCGCAGGAGGGGCCGGTTGCATTCCGGTTGGCTTTCAGGGTGAGTTTCTGACCGTCCTGGGCATTGTTTGGAAGCGTGAATTTGATCGGTCCGGTGGCGGACTTGAGCGTCCAGACTTTATCGGTTCCGATGGCCTGCTTTGGAATGCGGACTTTGTAATAGTAGGTTGCGGGAGCGGGCCTGGGTGATTCGCTTTCCGGCACATGAATATTCAAAAGCAGATCCCCGCGTCTTTTGGAGAACATGCTTTTGTTGCCTTTTTCGGGTACGCGGATGAACATCTGGGTCCAGGGCCCCGGCGGAACTCTCACCTGAAAACTTTCATTGCCTTTTTTCACCCGGACGACATTGGAGTGGGACGGCAGTCGTTTTTTCAAAAATATATCTTTTCGGATGTCCAGGAGAAACAATTTTCTCTCCATTTCAAATAAGGTTGCGCCCACCCCCCTGATTCGGCTCTCAGCATTTTCTATTGAGTGAGTTTTGCTGGCCGTAAACATCGGGGTGGGCTTTTTTCCTAAAGGCATGGCCGTCTGGGGAGCCTGAGATTCTGCCATGCCGGGTTTTTCTGCAAATATGTTTCTTGGTTTATTGGCGGCCTTACGGTGCGCGTTTTTTTGTAAGTTGAATTTGTGCCGCTTTTCCAGGGTTTTGTAGGCCTCGGAGATTTGCCGGAACCTTGTGGTCAGGCCGGGTTTGCCGGGGTGAATATCCGGATGGTATTTCTTGGCCAGGAAATGATAGGACCTCTTCACTTCATTCCACTGGGAATCGGGCCCCACATTTAACGCTGTAAAACATTCGGATATTCTCATTGCACTCTGAATCCTGGAAGTTGATATCGTTTTCTGATGGATTCATATTGCTGGAGGGATGTTGAGATTCGGTCAAGGCTATGTTTCGGTTTAAAAAAAACCGGGAGGCTTCATTTTCCTTGAAATTTTCTGGCCAATCATTGGACAGGAGTTTGTGACGGGATCATGACGATTCTGTGACACGAAGCCTATAGTATTGAAACAGGGCACTGCGGTGTTCCGCCAAAGCCTTCTAAGGAGATGAGGATCGATGGTATCGAGCAATTTTATTAAAGGCATTTTTGTGGGAAGCATCCTGTTTCTGGCAAGTTTTGTTTTTGCAAATACAGTACAGGCTTCGCCGCTTCATGAGGCCACCTTTGCCGGCGATGTGGAACTGGTGAGGCTATTGATCGAAAACGGGGCGGATGTGGATGACCGGGACGTTCAGGGGGTTACACCGCTGAACCTGGCCATTCGGGCGGGGCATGCGGATATCGCCAGGGTGCTGATCGCCAACGGCGCCGACGTCAACGCCCGGCCCGCAAGTGACGGCGGCGAAACCGTCGTCCCGCTGGATGTTTCCATCTATCTGGAGAGGGGAGTTGGGCGACCCCACGGGCGCGATCGTGGCAGGAAAGGATCTGACCGGCCTGCCCATTCGTCATTCCCAAAACACGCCAAACCCGAAAAATTCCTTCCCGGCCATATTCCTTTTGGTCTTGATCCTAATTATCGCTAGAATAGTCCTCTAATCAAACAACCCCTGTTCCGGTGAGGACATTCAATTATGATCAAGTTTATCAAGGTGCTTAATACCGAGGATCTTCCAATCGGCAAATCCGCCATTGTGTTGGTGGGGGATCAGGAGATTGCCGTTTTCAATTATAAAAAAGAATATTTTGCAGTGGCTAACAAGTGCCCGCATAAAGGCGGACCTTTAGGGGAAGGGCGGGTGCAGGAAGGGATTGTGGTCTGCCCGAATCACGAATGGCGATTCGAATTGAAAACCGGCAACAGCATGCAGAACCCGGAAATGAAATGCGGGGTCTATCCTGTGCGGGTTAAAGATGAAAAAATTTACGTCGGGTTCGATCAGAATAAGAAGAAAATTTATGGGAAAGAAGCTTCCGCCTTGCCGGCGTCCCTGAAATTCAAGATTCCCACGATTCAAAAACCCATCAACCCGGAAGAGGAGCTTTAGTGGCGAGGCGCTTTACGCGCGGCAGGAAAATCGGGTTTAACCCGTGAGGCCGTCGTCCTCGATTTCCACCCACTTGGGGTCCCCGTGGGTTTTATAGTTTTGCGTACCCGCGTAGGTTCCTTCGTAGTAAATATTTACCTTAAATTTTCCGCCGCCATAATTTTCTGCGATAAAAGGAACCGGGTCTTCTATTTCGATCAACTCCGTTGTCATAAATTTCCCGACCAATTTAAATTCCATTCCCATTCCTGATGGAAGTAATACAAAAAATTTTAAGTTGGTCTCATGCAGGAATCCCAGCATATCTTTTTTCATAAGTTCCTTGTCGTACACCGGTCCATATTTCTGCCGTGACCGCAGTTTTAAAAAATCTTCCAGCAAATTATAAAACCACCAGTTTTCTTCTTTACGCTTATCATGCAAAAAAGGGTATTCTACGAACCCGTATTTGTTGATAAATGGTTTTTTAGCCATTAAACTTTCTCCTTATTGGAACCATTTCAAACTTCCCGTATTATATTCAGTTGCAAAACCAGACACAAGGCGCTTTGAGTAAACAGAGTGAAATGGAAGAATGTTTGATAAATTTTATCAGTTGAATTATTGGCGGTTTGGGTTTCAATCCAAATTGTACGACCTGTTGACTCCTGAAGCCTATTGGGAGTCGGCGCGCCGGTGTGTCCAGAGTGTGCCGGTGAAAAAAGGCCAGGTGCTTCTGGATGTCGGGTGTGGCTCCGGAGTTTTGATCGACTGTATGGAAGATCAACTGGCATTCGGATTGAAGTATCTGGGGACAGATATTCAACTCTCAGGGCTGGTCCGGGCCCAGAAAAAGGCCGAAAAACACAGGGACTGGGGAACGGCTTTGTTCCAGGCTGATTTCACGCATCCTCTGTCGGTAAAGAAGGGGTCTGTGGATATCATCACGGCGCATTTTTCGCTTTATACCATAGCCGATCGTGAGAGCCGGAAAAAAATATTGTCCGGTTTGGTGGAAACCCTGAAACCCCGTGGGTTGATGGTGATCGTCAACCCATCCAGGGAATACTCTGCCATCAAAATCATCGGAGAAAGCGTGCAATGGGCGAGGGAGCGAAACGGAATTTTGTCTGCCTGGGCAAGAGCCCTGGTGTTATACCCATTTACCTACTTGCTCGGTTTGAGATTTATTGAAAAACAATTGAAAGCGGACCATTGGCATGCGTTCGGTTTTGCGGAAATGTGCGAGGAGATGGAAGAGGCGGGGTTGTCGGTGGTGCATTCAGAATCGGTTTATGCCGGCTGTGCGCATCTGGTCACCGGCCGTAAGGCGTAGGCTCCATCGACTGGAACCGTTGACGGGTCTCAGAGGATTGTGGTGACGAAGGAAAGGGAGGTAATTTGATCGGCAGTTGATATAATGCGGCCTGGTTTTTATTGGAGAAGTTTTTCATTACTTTCGATTTGAGAGACCCATGTCAGAAAATAACATTGATTTTAAGATAGTAGGAATAGGGGCGCTGGTCTGTCTTTTTGTATTGCCCGCCGGCTGGACACCGGCCTTTGCCGTGTCGGATCTCGACACGTCCGTTTTTGATACTTTGTCCAAGCCAAGGGTCACTGAGGAAAGTGGCTCCGACTATGAAAATCCTCCTCTCCTTGATGCCAGCGAATATTTGCCACCCAAACTGTTCAAAAGCAAGTATCACCGGGTGGATGAGGACATAGATACTTTTGGATTCACCAACAGCTATCGGATCAATACAAAATATTTCATTATGGATGTGCAGGGCGATGACTTCCTCCGCAAACGGGTGCAGGAGGTACACGCCCTGGCGGTTTTGGATAAAATCAAACAGACGGATGAATTCGGCAAAGCCGTAAAAAATGCCGCGACCGCTCCATTCTCCTTTGCGAAAAATCTCGTGACCAGCCCTGTGGATACGGTGACGAGCGTGCCTAAGGGTTTGTGGCGTTACATGACCCGGGTCGGGGAAATGGTCCAGGGAAACCGGGAGGAAGTGGAAGACAATGTGGGGGAAGAATTGGTGGGCTTTTCCGAAGACAAACGCCAACTGGCCTACCGGCTGGGAGTCGATGTGTATTCAACCAATCAAACTCTGCAAAGCGAATTGAACCGGGTGTCATGGGCGATTTTCAGCGGGGGGTTTACCGTGTCGCTGGCGATGACACCCGTCAGGTTTTTGAGCCTCACCGAAACTTCGTCGCGAATGAACGAGGTCGTGCGGGATTATGCGCCGGAAGATCTTCGCAAATTAAACCGGAAAAAACTTCAAAAGATGGTATCCAGGGAGATTTTGATAAAAAAGTTTCTGGAACATCCTTACTACTCCCCCAGGCATGAAACGATCCTGGTGGAAGCGCTTTACGGGATGGAGGGAACCAGGGACATCGATAAATTTATTTACCGCGCCAACACCGCAGCATCGATAGAAGATGCTTTCCTGTTTCAACGAATAGCAGAACTTCTCAGGGAGTACCATGAGAACATCACTCCCCTAAGAAAAATTGTCATCGGCCCGACCCGTGGAATGCCGATGGCGGTCACGAAGGACAACAAACTGGTCATGGCCCTGCTTGTGGACTATGGAGTTTGGTCACGTTCTGCGGCGGAATGGATCACTCAATTGGCCAGGGCCAATAAACGAGTGGACCCGAACCGAAAGATTGAACTCTGGATAACCGGCACCTTGTCCGACGTGGCTAAAGAGGAATTGGAATTCCTCGATATTTCCGTGACCGAAAAAGCCTTTGACCGTTTCAAATGATTGGGACGGGCAACCTCCCTTTTATAACCTAACTCGTTTTACAGCCCGGCATCTTTTTTCAAGGCCGCCGCTTTGTCGGTTTTTTCCCAGGTGAACTCTTTTTCGGTTCTGCCAATTTCTACATCAGAGGGGGAGGAAGCAAACTGTAAAGTCTTTTCATGGCAAAGGGCGACAATATCGTCGTTAAAGCGATCACCACAACCATACCGGCATAAACCTCGTTATTGAGGATACCGCTTCCCCGTCCCAATTCCGCGAAGATGAGCCCCACTTCACCGCGCGGAATCATGGCGGTGCCTATGATCCATCGGGTTGGCCAAGGTTCGCGGATGAGCCAGGGCCCTGCCAGTTTTCCGACAATCGCGACAATCATGAGTGCCATTGAAAAGACCCAAATAAATGGGGAACTCCAATCGATCTCGCGCAGGTTCAATGACAGGCCGACCATTACAAAGAAAATTGGCGTGAACAAGTGGATGATCGGCTTCATTTCTGTCTCAATGTGCTCGGCGAAGGAGGGGTCTGCATGCAATGCTGTGCCGAATGGTAAAAAGAAACGCCTCGATAAAGCCAGACCTGCCGCGAAACCACCCAGCAACTCCGGGGCCCCCATAGAATGGGCCAGCCAGGCGAAGAAAAGCACCAGGGAGACGATCGTTGTGGGAATCAGGCCGGGAATCTCTGTGGTCGTATTGATGTGCTTGATGATAGCGGACATCAGCTTGGCCGCGATGGGGGCGAGGATGAAGAAAGCCCCCACGAACATAATTACCTTGCCGGCATTTCCCAGGGTCACACCGCCGCCAATGGAGAATTCATAAAGCAGTGCCAGCAGGACGACGCCCATAACATCATCCAGAATCGCTGCGCCCAATATTACCTGGCCCTCCGGGGCGTGGTGGCGTTTGAGGTCGGTGAGCACGCGGGCGGTGACCCCAATACTGGTTGCTGTGAGCGTTCCGCCAACAAAGAGGGATGTCAGCAACGAGAGTTTGAATACCCAATATCCTACGCTGAACCCCAGCAGGAGTGGAAAACCAAAACCTGCCAGAGCCACCACTAATGACTTTGGGCCTGCCCGCACCAATCGCCGGGGATCGGTCTCCAAACCTACCTCGAACAGAAGCAGGATGATACCGATTTCCGCCATGAGCTTGACCGCTTCAATGGGTTCGATCCAGCCCAGTAGGCTCGGCCCTAATACCACTCCTGCCAGCAACTCGCCTATGACAGAGGGCGCATTGAGCTTCAAGGCCAGCTCCGCGAATACCCGGGCGGTTAGAAGGATGATCAGTAGAATTAGAAAAAAATCGTGGGTTTCTATGACCGTTGTTCCCCTATCGCTTTGCAGGCACGCAAGGCATCTTTCAAATCATCATTGCTCTATTATAAAACCAGTTTCTTGCGAAATGTGAATATGGGTTGGTTCAGGTTTTATTACAACCCGGCATCTTTTTTCAGGGCCGCCGCTTTGTCGGTTTTTTCCCAGGTGAACTCTTTTTCGGTTCTGCCAAAATGGCCATACGCGGCGGTGTTCCTATAGCGCGGCTTCAGCAAATCCAATGATTCCGTAATACCGGCAGGCTTTAATCGAAAATGTGAGCGGATCAAATCTTCCAGAATATCGGGATTGACTTTGCAGGTTCCGAACGTTTCGACAAAGATGGAAACGGGGTCCACGACACCAATGGCGTAGGCCAGCTGAACTTCGGCCCGGTCGGCGATTTTCGCCGCCACCAGGTTCTTTGCGATGTAGCGTGCCATGTAAGCGGCGGAACGATCCACTTTGGAGGGGTCCTTGCCGGAAAAGGCGCCGCCGCCATGACGCGAGAATCCGCCGTAGGTATCGACGATGATTTTTCTTCCCGTCAGGCCACAGTCCCCATGCGGGCCTCCCACCACGAATCGCCCGGTGGGGTTGATATGAATCTTCATTTTCTTTTCCCGAAATTTTTCCGGGATCACTTTGTTGATAACGCTTTCGGTTATCTCACTGCGCAATTGCTTGTTTTTTACTTCGGAATCATGCTGGCTGGAAATAACCACCGTTTCAATGCCCACCGGTTTATTATTTTTATAGCGCACGGATACCTGGGATTTGCTGTCTGGCCGCAAATAGGGCAGGGTTCCTTTTTTTCGGAGTTCAGCCAGTTTTTTCACTAGTTTGTGGGCGTACATGATGGGCATGGGCATGAGCTCTTTAGTCTCATTGGAAGCGTAACCAAACATCATGCCTTGGTCCCCCGCTCCCTGCTCGGACTTGACCCTGTCCACCCCTTGGGCGATATCTTTTGATTGCTGGTCAAACGATACAAGAACTCCGCAGGTTTCAAAATCGAACCCCATATTGGAATGGCTGTAACCGATTTCCTGGATGGTATTGCGGACTATTTTGGGAACCTCAATATAGCAGTCGGTGGATATTTCACCGGCTACGACGGCATAACCCGTGGTTACCATCGTTTCGCACGCCACGCGCGCATTGGGGTCGTTTGTGAGTACTTCATCGAGAATTGCGTCTGAAATCTGGTCTGCGACTTTATCCGGGTGGCCTTCAGAAACCGATTCTGATGTGAAAAGAAATTCGCCTTTGTTCATTAAAATGTCCTCTGGGAATGAATGATATTAAATTTTAAATGCTGATGGATTTTTTTTTAGTTTTTCCCCACTGCCACTAGCTATTGGAGCACCGGTTAAAAATTGTTTTACGGCAGGGCCGCGGATTTGGCAAATCAAAAAAACTGATACCAATCAAATCTGGTTTTCTACGGGTAGAAACTTTTCCTCAAACGTCGTGTCACGGTCAAAATCGGAAGGAAACCTCGTTTGCATTTCCGATAATATAAAGCTGTTGATTTTTTCTGTGGATGTGAGACTGAGTGCATGATCCGCGATTTGCTTTGACTCTTCCAGGCTGATTTTCCGGATAATTTTTTTTACTTTTGGAATGGAGTGAACCTCCATGCTTAGTTCTCCTTGATTCCCCAATCCCAGAAGAACCGCCGTCGCCAGCGGGTCTCCCCCCATTTCTCCACAGATGGACACTTCTTTTCCGGAATCCTGCCCGGCCTTGAAGATCCCCTTCAACGTTTTAAGAACTGCAGGATGAAATGGCTGATACAGCGACGCCATACTTTCATTGGTGCGGTCCACCGCCAGCAGGTATTGGATCAGGTCATTGGTCCCGACGCTGATGAAGTCGGCGACTTCGAGCAAATGTTCGACGCAAATCGCCGCCGCCGGAGTTTCCACCATGGCGCCTACAAGGATATCCTCCTTGAACGGGATTTGCTGTTTTTTCAGGTCGTCTTTGGCAGTTTGCAGAAGTTCATTGGCTTCGACGAATTCTTCCACAGAAGAAATCATTGGGTAGAGAATCCGGATATCCCCGTACAGGCTTGCCCGCAGTATGGCTTTTAGCTGATGAATAAAGACCCCTGGGTCCGACAGCGACAAACGGATTCCCCGGAGTCCCAATGCCGGGTTATTCTCAGGCTCGCCCTCTATACCTTCAATTTGCTTATCCATACCAATGTCCAGAGTACGGATGACAACGGGCAACGGTTCTATTCCCTGCGCCAGTTTTTTAAAGTTTTCGTATAACTCATTTTCTGTGGGAGGGGTTTTCGACATAAGATAGAGAAACTCGGTCCGGTAAAGTCCGATTCCTTCGGCGCCGAATTTTCTTAGGGATTTTAACTCGTCGGGCGATTCGATATTGGCCATGAGTTTAACATGAGTCCCATCCAGTGTTTTCGCCGGTTGATGGATGTTTTCCAGGAGTTTCTGCTCATAACTGCGGTAATTATCCTGCTTTTTCCGATAATGTTTGAGCTGTTCGTCTGACGGGTTGATGATGACGTGACCGTCGATGGCGTCGATTATTATTTGTTCTCCGGTGTTCACTTTAGCGGTCAGGTCCTTGACACCGCTGACCAGCGGCGTTCCCAATGCCGAGGCGAAAATGGCAACGTGTGAAGTTTTGCCTCCCACTTCAGTGGCCATCCCCAATACCAGGTTTTTCGGCATCGCCATGGTATCGGACGGGCTTAAGGTGTGAGAAACCAGAATCACCGGTTCGTCTATTTCGGAAAGTTTTTCCTGACTGTGACCGATCAGGTTGCGGATGATTCCATGGACCACCAGGTCCAGGTCGTCCTGCTTGCCTTTCAGGTAGTCGTCATTCATATTGTTGAAGAGCTTGGTGAACTTGCCCAAAGTTTCAGTCAAAGCCCATTCCGCATTCAACTTATTAATTTTTATGTTTTCAATGGTGTCATTGACGATGACTTCGTCTTCCAGCAGGAGGGTGTAGGTGTCTAGAATGACGGCGTACTTGTCCGCTACTTTGCTGGCCCGTTGTTTGATCTCCTGCAACTGCTTTTTGGATTTTTCGATGGCTTGCCGGAATCGCTTGATTTCATCATCCACTTTTCCTGCATCCAGTTTTTGCTTGAGAATGCAGAACTTGGAGCTGTCGAGAAGGTAAACTTTCCCGATGGCCACTCCCTTGGATAATGATATTCCCTTAAGCACTTGAATGGACCTCTGGAAAACCGGCGCCCCGCCGGGTTTTATGGATTCGTTCGATGGGAATGTCAGGAATCATTGGTTTCCCTCCACCGCGAGACTTCTGGCAGGCTCCGGATTTTTTTCGAAGGTTGGTACAAATCTGATTCAGATAAATTTGGCATCCTCATCCAGCAGATGGGTGTATATTTCATTTTCATCCTGAGACTTCAGGATGTTGTCGCGCAGGTCCTTGTTTTTCAGAAGTCTGGCGATTCGCGCCAGGGCCTTCAAATGATGGCCCGTTGAATGGGTCGGTGCCACCACCAGACAGACATAATGCACGGGTTTTTTGTCGAGAGAGTCGAACTCGATCCCTTCCCTGGATCGTCCGAACAGGGTCAGTATCTGGTCGATTTGTTCTGACTTCGCGTGTGGAATGGCAACGTTTTCCCCGATTCCGGTACTGCCCAGTTTTTCTCGGTCTATGAGTGCTGAATGGAGAGCCTCTTTATCTTTAATGGCTCCATTTTTTTCCAGGAAATCGGTCAATTCTAAAAGAACACTGGCTTTGTCTTTTCCGGTTAAATTGGCGATGATGAAATCCTTTTTAAGAATCTCGCTTATTTTCATGAGACGGGTCTTACTTTTTTAGAAGTGAATGGGGTGGACGCTTTATTCGTATAGTTTGTTTTTTTCGGCGGCGGCCTGCTTGATTCTTATATCTTTCGCCCGGTCCTTATGTTTGCGCAATTGTTTTTCGATTTTGACTAAAGCGTTGTCCATGGCGGTATAAAGGTCATTGGTTTCTTCTTCGCTATGCACGGTAAACCCTTTTGTTTTGACAGTGATTTCTGCAAAGTGCCTGTGTTTTTCAACGGAAAGTGCGACATGAACGTCGGCTTTTTCACCCAGGCCCTGAATGGTTTTTTGCATCTTGTTTTGCAGATGGTCGTTGATGGCATCTGTGATTTCAATATTTCTTCCAGTAACGGTCAATTTCATGGGTTCACTCCTGAGTATCAAAATTCAAACTTTTCAGACAGGGCCTTCTATTTAACTAGATAGTGAAGAGGATTTAAGCAGGGAATAGGCGTGTAGTCAAAATATTTTTTTTCTTTTACTGGCGGGCGGGATATTTAGCTCTTTTCGGTATTTTGTAATGGTCCTTCGCGCAATTTTGGCGTTTTTGCGCATGAGCGCCTGGACCATCTCGTCGTCGGTCAACGGTTTCTTCGGATCTTCGTCGGCAACCACCTCTTTTATCATATTTCTTACCCGGACCGAGGAAAGATTGGTCCCCATATAGGATTTTATTCCGCTATGGAAAAAGAATTTAAGCTCAAATATGCCCTGAGGAGTGTCTATGTATTTATTGGTGGTGATCCGGCTCACGGTGGATTCATGCATTTCGATGTCGCGCGCCACGTCCTTTAATACCATCGGCTTGAGATAGGCCAGTCCCTTTTCCAGGAACTCCTGCTGTAATTTGATGATGCTTTTGCCCACCTTGAAAATGGTTTGTCGGCGCTGGTCGATACTTTTGATCAACCACAAGGCGGAGCGGTATTTGTTCTCAAGGTATTCTTTGGTTTGCCCTTCCTGGGTTTTGTTCAACAGATTCTGATAAAAGGGATTGATGCGGATTTTTGGAACGCCCTCGTCATTTAAGGCAATGTCATACCCTTCCTCGGTTTTAACCACCGTCAGGTCGGGGGTGACATAATCAATGCCTTCACTGTTAAAAGCGGAACCGGGCTTGGGGCAGAATTCACGAATCTGTTTTACGGCTTCCAGGACTTTCTCTACATTAATTTTCAGTTTACCGGCGATTTTATGTAAATACCTTTCTTCCAATTGGTCGAGATAGTTTTCTATGAGGGTTTCCACCAGAGGGTTGGATTCGGGAAGAGCCTTGGCCTGGACCATCAGGCACTCCTTAAGGCAACGTGCGGCCACCCCCAAAGGCTCAAAGGTCTGAATTACTTTTAAAACCCTGAGAACGTCCTCCTCGGACACCTGGGCGATTTCGGCGATTTCCTCAAGATCGGCGCATAGATAGCCGTCGTTTTGAATATTGCCGATAATGCACTGGCCGATAAAATTTTCCAGTTCCGAGTTTACCGTGAGATCCAGTTGCCATTGCAGGTGATCGTGTAACGAAGGTTCCTTCTTGTAGGTGGCTTCGATCGGGGGTTTTTCGGCGTAATTCTCTATGGAGCTTCCCTGGTCGATATTGTTCTGGAAGTGGCTTTCCCAGTCGATATCCGGATCCGGGGGAGAAGCGTCCTGCGCTGTTTCATTAAAATCTTCAGAGGCTTCCTTCTCAGGGGTTTTTTCGGCGGATTCGTGATTGAACTCTTCCTCATCTTCCTCTTCCAGCAATTCTTCCAAAACCGGGTTTTCGGTGATCTCCTGCCTCACCATCTGAGCCAGTTCCAGCCGGGCCATCGGAAGTAACTTGATGGCCTGTTGAAGCATGGGAGTCATCACCAGCTTTTGGCCCAACTTTAAGTTCAGTCGTAAATCCATTGCCATAAAATTAAGCTCCGCCCTAAAAGGAAAATTGTTCTCCGAGATAAATCTTTTTCACATTTTCGTCCTGCGCCACTTCGGAAGGTAATCCCGAAGCGATGATCTCGCCCTCGTTGATGACATAGGCTCGGTCGGTGATGCTCAAAGTTTCCCGAACGTTGTGGTCGGTGATCAATACCCCGATTCCACGGTCCTTTAGATGGGAAATGATGGATTGAATGTCTGCGACCGCAATGGGGTCAATGCCTGCAAACGGTTCGTCCAGCAGAATAAAAATCGGCGATGTCGCCAAAGCCCTGCTTATTTCAACTCGCCTGCGCTCTCCCCCGGAAAGGGTGTAGGCTTTTGAATCTTTTATGTGGAGAATGTTTAGTTCTCTCAGTAATGCCCGCGCGCGTTTTTTCCTGTCAAAACTGGTCAGATTCTGAGTTTCCAGGACCGCGATAATATTATCTTCTACGGTCAATTTCCGGAAGACCGACGGTTCCTGGGGAAGATAGCTCATTCCCTTGGAAGCCCGTAAATGCATGGGGAAATGGGTCACATCTTCATTGTTCAGCAGAACCTGTCCCTTTTCCGGCCGTGTGAGCCCGACCACCATATAAAAAGTGGTGGTCTTCCCTGCGCCGTTCGGCCCCAGCAACCCGACTGTTTCTCCCCGTTCAACATTGATCGAAACTTCTTTAACGACTTGTCGTTTTCTATAAGACTTGACTAAATTTATCGCTTTTAAACCTGGCACTTCAAAAGTTTAATCTTTTAGGAGGAATATTATTTCTTCGCATCGACCCAGACTTTATTTTTGTCTTTCTTATCGTCTTTTTTTTTGGCCTGGGTTTGTTTTGGTTTTTTTTTTGGAAAAAGTTTCATCCGGACCCTATCATTGACCACGAACCTGTCTTGTTCCAGCAGGAATATCATTTCCTGGCCTTCAATGATATTTTTCTCTTCCCAGGCCGTTGCGTGTGGTTTTCCTGTGAGAATTATTTTTTGGAGTTTATCCAGATAGACCGCCCGGTCGCCCTTGGCGCGCTTTTTTTCCTTGGTGATGAACACATTGCCGATGGCGACAATTTCATCGGTTTGATTTTCGGTTTTCTCTGAATTATAAATTTCCAATATATCCGAGTTGATGGTCAAATCTCCCCAGGTGCCGATCACGTTGCCGGAAAAAATGATTTTTTTCCCGCCATCTTCAGAGCGCATTCTGTCCGAATTGATTTCAACGGGTTTGCCTTCATTATCTTGAGTATTTTTATTCAGAAGACCCTGGGAAGTTCCTGATTCCGGGCCCACGAACCCAAAACTCAGAAAAAGAATCACAATGTAAAATATGTGCTTAAGTCTAGACATTAGCTGGATGCAATAAGATTATTTTTCTGCTTCCGGTTTTTTTTCCCCGACTCTTTCACCAACGCTCTTAGAATTTCCAATCATTTTCACATGGCCTTCCAATTGAATGTCCTTGTTTCCATTGAGAATACTGCCAGAGTCCGCAACCACCCAGAGTTTCTGTTTATCTTCCTGCCTTATAATCAACTCGACGTTGGTCAGCAGGGTCAAATCTTTTTCCTGATCGACCTGGGCCAGGTCAGCCGACAATTCCCATTTTTCTCCCTCGCCCAACTCGTGCACGACTTTGAAATTCTCTATCTCGATATCTATTCCGGCATCCAAAGCTTTCAGCGCAATCTTTTCAACCGGAATATTGCTTTGAACAAAAAAATAGTAACCGGACAATCCGAGGATGCCAACTACCAGAACCAGGAGTATTTTACGGACATTATCAACCATTAATCAATTGAAAAATAATTAATTATGGGAACATGCAATTGGCATACCAAGATTTAAATGATGACATAATCCGGTATCATTGTAAAGAAAAATCCGGGAAGGACCGGGCCGGGAGCCCGACCGGTTGGATCGTAAATTTTCGCTGAAATTCATTCTCATAGGTTATCCGAATTTCGATTCTCGCGTCAATTCCGAACAGGGGCCCCTGAGGGCTGTCAACAGGGAACAGTTTTTCAGACCATTCGACGATAGAAACCCCATTCCCAAAAAGGACTTCTTCGAGGCCCAGGGCTTCCATTTCCTCCAGGTTTTCCATGCGGTAGAGGTCAATATGATAGATAGGGAATTTCCCTTGATATTCGTTTATCAGGGTGAAAGTAGGGCTCCGGATGTATTCTCCCTCAGGGAGGCCCAGGCCTTTGCAGATGCCATGGGTGAGGGTGGTTTTCCCCGCTCCAAGGTCCCCGAATAAAAGGACGATGTCACCCGGTACAAGTGATTTGCCAAGAGTTTCACCCCAAATCATTGTTTCTTCTGGGGTTTTTGTCGTTAGAGTGTCCATAATCAATGATGCTTCATCCGGGCAGAACCCTTTTCAGGCTTTCGGGTAGATTGTCCAGCAGATCACCCGCGATCAGGCTGATTTCCGCTCCTTTTTCCTCGACATAGATATCCCCCGCCAGACCGTGCAGGTAAACTCCGGCAATGACCGCTGACCGGGTTTTAAACCCTTGCCCGATGAGTCCTGCAATGATTCCGGTCAGAACATCGCCGGAGCCTGCGGTGGCCATTCCAGGGTTTCCGGTGGGGTTGACACACACAGATCCATCGGGAAATGCGCTGAGGGACCGGGCTCCTTTGAGAACGAGTGTGACGCCGTTTTCATGGGCGAAACGGGAAGCCGATTCAATTCGATTGGCTTGAATTTCCTCAGTGCTTAAGCCGGATATCCGGGACATTTCCTTGGGATGGGGGGTCAGGATGGCGTCAGAAAAATTTAAAGTTTTGAGGCCGCCGCATTGCGCCAGACAATTCACCGCATCGGCATCGATGACCAGGGGGATGTTTACTGTGGGGAGAAATTCCTGCAATAGCTGGACGGTCTCCGGATCGGTGGATAGTCCCGGTCCGACTGCCACCGCTGATTTCCCCTGCATCTGTTCTATCAACAGATCCTTTGCCCGTATTGACAGAGTCCCATTCTTTGTTTCCGGTAGGGCGATCGTCATCACTTCCAGCGGATTGAATTCCACGGCCTTTTGACAACTTTCAGGGAGGGCCAGGGTGACCAGGCCGCATCCGGCCCTAAGGGCTCCCAAAGCCGTGAGACCAGCCGCTCCTCCTTTGCCCGTCGATCCGGCAATGACCAGGACATGGCCATAATCGCCTTTGTGCGAATGGCTCGTTCTTTCGGGGAACCAGGCGGTAATATCTGCTGGCTCCACCATCTCGACAGAAATGGACTGCGCGGCAACGGCTTTTGGCGGGATGCCGATATCGATCACTGCAATGTCTCCCATGACGCCTGCGGACGGATAGGTGGCGTGGCACCGCTTGAGCATGGCCAACGCGAGGGTGAGATCGGCCCGGACATGGGGCCCGATCAGGTTTCCGGAGTCCGAGTCCACTCCGGATGGAATGTCTACGGAAACAACAAACTTTTGCAGGTGGTTTATTTTCTCGAAAACTTCCGCATAAAAACCGGTGGCGGGTTTGGACAGCCCCGTGCCAAAAACGGCGTCGATGACGAGGTCCGAGTGGCGAAGGCGGTGGTCGAAGGATTTAAAATTAGCGGCGTCGATCTCATGTGTTTCCACACCGGTTTTTTGTGCGATCCCGGCATTGAGTTTGGCGTCTGCTTTCAAATCCGCAATTTTCCCAAGCAGAAAGACGCATACGTCCGCCCCCATGTTCAAGAGGTGACGGGCCATCACAAAGCCGTCGCCGCCGTTGTTGCCCTTGCCCGCGAAAACCACGATTTTTTGGGTGGCAAGATCGGGGAATTTTCGTTTCAAAGTTTCCACAGATTGCCGGCCCGCGTTCTCCATGAGGAGCGCGCCGGGGATTCCGTATTCTTCAATCGCGCATCGGTCTATGGCCTGCATTTGTGCCGCAGTCAGGATTTTTTTCAAAAATCTTTCTCCAGGCTCTTGGGGTAATGGGACAGTCAATTTCTATTATATAGAAATTTAAAAGTAGAAATTGAAAGAAAATGGTTTGCTGGTTTAAACGTAAATGGAGTAGGGATAGTCTCTGGATACTTTGAGGGCCATTTCTTCTTCAGTGGGAATCAGCCCGTGAACGACTCCAAACTGGCAGGGGCAATCGAACCCGCGTTTTAATTTTTCTTCCCTGGAAAGTGCATCGAACTTGTCTTCATCCAAAAGGAAGACTGTGTTGTAAAAGTAATTCCGCACAAACAGCTCAATCTGGATGGGCTTCCCTTTAAGCTCAGGAAGCGTGTTCAAACGTTCTTCCCGGTTGTCGTGATTGTAGTTGAAGGCGTGGCGAGCCAGAACATCGTAGAGAAAACAAAAATGATAGGTATTCATGTGGTACCAGACGTTTTTATCTGCCAATCCCTTTTGCAGGATTTTTAATATCTTGTCAAGAATGATCAGGTTCCCGATTTGACTGGCCCTGGGATAAAATTTTTGCGAGTCTTCGCCCCAGTATTGTTGCGGTTGTTTTTCGATGAAGGAAATAATCTCATCCTCCTCAGACAAAGCCACTTCAACGAAATGCCTGGGATCGAACCAGGAGTCGTAATCCGGGTCGGGGGACCGGGAAAATCCGGCAAATCCTGTTTCTTTGGGATCGTATATGTTGTTCTTGAAGATCAACATGGCCTTGATGGAGATGTAAAATTAACCTTATCCATTAAGTCTTATTTTATGCCTTAACTGGTGAAATTTCAAAAAACTTTCCTCCTTCGCGGAGGGCGAGCTTGCTCACGCCGTACAATACTCCCTGGATTGGCTTCGGGTTTTCCCATGTAGGGGGGCATTTCCAGTCTTTCATTTTATATATAAGGATTTTCAATTTCCTTGAGGCCGATCTCCTCCTCAGCCGGAACCAGCCGGTTGATCACTCCAAATAAACAAGGGTCGGTCAAACCCAGGTCCTTTTTTCCCTGAGAATCCATATGGTTGAATCGTTCCGGGTCAATCAGAAAAGAGGTGTCTAAAAAATAGTTGTCCATGAAATCATTCAGATCGATGGATTCGCCATTCAATTCCGGGAACATATTTTTTCGTTGTTCCGGACTTTCATAACTGTATTCCTCGGTGAACCCATAAAGACTGTCGTACAGGTAGCAAAAATGGTAGGCGTTCAGCTGAAACCATTTGTCGGGAACCACCAGGCTTTCCAGCAACCGTTTGGAAATCATGTTCACTATCTTGATGGTTCCAAACCGGGAAGCGTTGGGGAAAAATATCTTGAAACGTTCCTGACCCTCCTCCGGGTTGACCTGTCCCAGGCCCAGAAAAAGATCGCGGTCCGAAATGAGGGTTTTGAAAATAAAATTGTAGGGGTCTAGATTAGGGTTGGATGATGGGGTCAGTGAGGCTGTTCCGAAGTTTTCATAGATATTTTTTTTTAAAACGAGCATGGGCTGAAGGAATGGAAAAATATCATGATTACCGGTGGATGTGGGTTTCAACTTTCACGATTTTTGTATATATTACCACATCCATCAAGCCGGGCCGGATTCCTCGCCCGGATTAATAATTAATTAGATGCAGAATATTAAATGGGGTTCTGAAACATGATGCTGGCCAAAATTGCGAATGCTCTTGCCGATTTTCCCCTCGAAGACTCAACCCGGAAGAATTTTCTCAGGCTTTGCGAAAAATTTTGCGCGGGCCCCCAGAACATCAAGGATTGGGACGCGGCAAAAAGCCCGGATGAAAATTTTTTAATTCCCTACGCGGCGTTAAAAACCCCTGATGTCAAAGCAATTAAAGAGGATCTTTCAAAAGTCTCGGTGTGCAAGTTGAACGGCGGGCTGGGTACGAGCATGGGCTGTCAATCGCCCAAATCGACTATAATTGTCCGGGAGGGCAAATCCTTTCTGGACCTCATTGTCGATCAATTGTGTGAAGTGGAAAGAGATTTTGGGGTTCAGGTTCCTTTGATCCTGATGAACAGTTTTTACACCTACGAGGCAACACAAAAGGTCATTGAAAAGTATCACGATCGGTTGAATATAAAAACTTTCCAGCAAAACCGGTTTCCCCGTCTGCTGGAAGACTCCTGCCAGCCTCTTTCGGAGGAAGAGTTTGGCCGGGAGGCCTGGTACCCGCCGGGACACGGCGATTTTTATGCCTGCATTTTTGAGATGGGGTTTCTCGATCGTTTATTGGAACAGGGCAGGGAGGTGTTGTTCGTTGCCAATGCAGACAATTTGGGCGCGGTGATCGACCCCGGCATTCTGCATCATATGCTGGAAAACGATATCCCTTTCCTGATCGAAATGACACCCAAGACCCCCGCCGATGTGAAAGGCGGCACCCTTTACCAGGAGGGCGATCAGGTAAAGTTACTGGAAATCGCCAGCGTTCCGGAAGAACATAAAGACGAGTTTTGCAGTCAGCGAAAATTTAAAGTTTTCAATACAAATAATATCTGGATCAATCTGTGGCATCTCAGGGCGCAATTGGAGAAAGGGCCGCTGGACCTGAATGTGATCGTTAACCGGAAGGCCCTTGGCGGAAAAAATATTGTGCAGTTGGAAACCGCCATCGGGTCCGCTGTGGAGTGTTTTCCGGGGGCGGTCGGGGTGACGGTCTCAAGAGAACGGTTTTTGCCGGTTAAAAAAACCGACGATCTCCTTTTGGTGCAATCCGATCTTTTTGTTTTGAACAAGGGACGCCTGATCCGCAACCCGGATCGAAAACAAGCAGAACTCCCTCCGGTAAAACTGGGCGGGCATTTCACGGACCTCAAGGATTTTCAGGAACGGATTCCTTCCGTCCCCGGTCTGCTGGATTTAGAATCCCTGGAGGTGGAAGGGGACGTTCGATTTGGCAAGGCGGTTCAATTGAAGGGGAAGATAAAATTGACCGCGAATGATGAGCCAATGATGATTTCCGATGGATCGGTTTTGCATAATGAGACGGTTAGTCAGAAATGATCGCCCACCCCGACGAAAAAATTTTCATCAGATGAATACCTTGCTGACCCTAGATAAAGCCTTAACCTTTTTCCAGCGGTAAAAAACCGTTATTCCACTGAACAGGATCAGGATCAGCATGGCCCACCGGAATCGCGGAGAACCGATTTCCAGGAGGGTACTGCCAAAATAGCCGTAGGCAAAGGCGCGCGGCGTCATCCCAAGAACATGGGCGACGAGATAGCTTTTGAATTTCATGGGGGACAAACCGGCCCCGTAATTGATCACCGTGACCGGCATCACCGGGATCAGGCTCAACAGCCAGACGACCGAAAAATTGAATTTGGTGTTGTCTATGACGTCGGCGCCGAACTTCAGTTTACTTTTTACAAAATCATGGCCCAGTTTGCGGGCTATCCAGAACCCCACCGTGCCGCCCATCGCCGCCCCCGCCGATGCGTATAAGGGACCCCAGACCGGTCCGAAAGCCAACCCGCCCCCAACAAACAGAGCAATCGAAGGAATCAGGAACACCGGCCTGACAATGAAGACCGATATGAAAATGATGGGTCCTGCGATTCCAAGGGACAGCACAAAATCCCTGAAACTTTCCGGAGTCAGACGAATTCCGGTCTTGATTGTAAGAATACTGGTAGCCAGACCAATAAAAATCAGGAAAATAAATTTTTTGAACCGCTTTTTAGGGTTTCCTCCCAGCACAAATGCGGAAGTTTTTTGCCAGAGCGAGTTGGTTGGGGCCTGTTTTGTCATCAAATAGTCCAAATTACCGGTTTGAAAAAGTGCGTGAACAACCCATAATGAACATCAGAATTCACTGAATTTCAGCCTTAAATCATAAAGTTACTAATTGAAAAATATACCTTTAAGTTATTATATAATTTTCTTTCGGGAAAATGAATGAAATCTTTTGCATTTCGTTTTCACTTTTTCTCCAGGGCTCTTTTCCGTTATAAGAGACAGGCTAGAAACTGTAGGAATATGCCTATCAAAAAAGGTGAGATATTGCCTACGCGAAATAGGAAAAATTCATTGACATGAATGGATTCCTAAGTATAATCTAGCCATTCTGTAGCTTGGAGTAGGTTGCGAAAGATCAGGACATTAAATAGCTGTTAATACCTTTTAAGGTTTTATTCTTACAAATATACGCAAATTAAGGTGTCAATGATTCGAGAGGAGGTGGCTCCACCTACGGCATCTTGCAAATATATTTTTCGATTCAGTTTCGTGTAGACCTTTTTAAACCAGGGTAAGGGAGGAAATACTCATGAAAAAACTCGCACTAGTATTAATTGTATCCGTTTCTATTTTTTGTTTTGCAGCTTCAGCTTTTGCCGGATCGATCGCACCCGGTCAATCCACCAGCTGTAAAAATGCCGGCTCCATCACTTTGGCTGTTGATGGCAGTGGTAGTGGGGCAGACAGAACAAACGGCAATGCTGTGATCTGGAAATCTTCCAACTACACCACCATTCCCATCAGCATAGGACCTGGTGACAATCATGGTATGGAAGGTGAGAGAAAAGTTGGTATGGCTAATAAACATTCCATGGGACGAAAATCTATCACCTTAAACGGCCAGAATAATTTCAGCCGTGGCGATTCCCTTGGGGATATCAGTGGTGAAGTCAAAATTACCAATACCGGTACGATTCCTATCAGCGTTAACTGTGGCTGATTGAACGTTATAACAGAAAAGCCGGCCTGGTTTCAGGTCGGCTTTTTTTGTGCGCGATAGTTGGATTGAAACCTACTGGATGAATGTTAAGGCATTAACTTCTGGAAGAATCCTTTTAGCGTATCCTTAACGGGGGTGCCATCCAGTTCAGCAAGTTCCTTTAAGAGGGCTTTTTGTTGTTTGTTCAAATGTTTTGGTGTCACCACCGAGAGATGAACGATCAGGTCGCCCCGGCCATGACCCCGCAATTGCGGAATTCCGCCTCCGCCGATTTTCAAATTATCACCTGACTGCACCCCTGCCTTGACGGCAATCACCTGGGTTTTATCCTCGTCCAGCAAGGGAACTTCTATGTCCGCTCCCAGCGCCGCCTGGGAAAAGGTTAAAGGCAGGCGGCAATGGATATCGTATCCCTCCCGATGAAAGTATTCATGCGCTTCCATGTGGATAAAGACGTATAGATCTCCAGGAGGCATTCCGCCAGGCCCCGATTCTCCTTCACCACGCAATCGAAGCCGGGAACCGTCATCCACGCCTGCTGGAATGTTGATCGAGACTTTCTTTTTTTTCAGAACCCGGCCGTCTCCACGGCATTCGCCACAGGGGTGGGTTATGATCTGTCCGGCCCCATGACAGGAAGGGCAGGGGCTGTTCACGCTGAAGAATCCCTGAGAGCGAACCACATGGCCCGTTCCCCGGCAGGTGGAGCAGGGTTTCGGAGGATATCCCGATTTGGCTCCCGAGCCTTGACAGGGTTTGCAGGCGTCATGCTTGGAAATATCCATTTCCTTATGCGTCCCAAAAGCCGCCTCAACAAAAGAAACGCTGAGGTCGAGCCGAAGGTCCGCGCCGGTTGAAGAGCGTCCGCCGCCGCCAAAAAAATCCCCGAAAATATCACCAAAAGAGGAGAAAATGTCCTCAAACCCCTGATGGCCGGAAAAACCGGATTTTTTCAATCCTTCATGGCCAAATTGATCGTAGGTCTGTCGCTTGTTCGGGTCTTTCAGGACCTCATAGGCTTCAGCGGCTTCCTTGAATTTTTCTTCCGCCTCGGGATCGCCGTCATTTTTGTCGGGATGGTATTTGAGAGCCAGCTGGCGGTAAGATTTTTTTAATTCGGATTCAGACGCGTTTCGGGAAAGGCCCAGAATTTCGTAATAATCGCGCTTGGTCATGGAGTCCTTCGTAAGAGTTGCCCGCAAAGCGGGGGAGAAATGTCAGGAAGATAAATATATGGCACAAAACCGGATTTGGTCTGCCATAAACTAATCGTACGTCAATATTTGATCCAGCCCTGGGCCGGCCTGCAACGCGATGGCATGATACGCATTACTGTTTTAATTTTGCAACTTTAACTTTAGCGGCTTTGATCAATTTTTCTTTAAACAAATAACCTTGCTCCAGTTCCTCAAGGATCTGATTGTCCTGTTCTGGATCGTCTGTGTCCGTGACCATGAACGCTTCATGGACTTTTGGGTCGAATTTCAATCCTTCCGTCTCAATCACCTGTACTTCGTTGTCTTTCAGTTCCCGGACAAACTGATTGATGACCAGATTGATGCCCTGTTTCAAGCTTTCAAAATCGCTGGAGGCTTTTGCGGAATCCTCCGCCCGTTGCAGATTATCGAGAATGGGAACCAGGCGGGCAAATAAATTGGCTTTGAATTGATCGAGCCGGGTTTCGTTTTCGCGTTGAAGCCTGACTCTCAGTTCATCCGTCTGTGCGTTTTTTTCCTTATAGGCGTTGATATATTCTTTGAGCCGTTCATCCTTATCTTCCGCGTCCTTTTTTAATTTCTCGACGAAAGAAGGCACCCGCTCATCCAGGCTTTCCTGATCAGTCCCTTCGGCGTCATCATCAGCGTCCACCCAATGGCGGCGGTCCACCACATTAATCTTGGATTTTTCCTGTTGTTTTCTGTCGTCGGATTTGGCTTCTGTCATATTGGACCTTTTGCAGTTTGGTTGAACCGGGTTCCGGTTTCATGGGGACATAAGAGAAAAGAACAGGGGTTTCCCGCCATCACCCTGTGCCTTGACACGAACAGGGTGACGGGGAAGAAAACCCCCTTCTCAATACGTTCCAGCCTGTGACCTATTTTTTACCAATGTCTTCAAATTCAGCGTCGACGACATCTTCATCCGGTTTGGGCTCTTGATCGCCACCGCCGCCACCTTCCGAACCTTCCGAAGGCCCATCGGAACCTTCCGGCCCTTTTTGCTCGGTTTGAGCATAAATGGTCTGGGCCAGTGAGTGAGCCACCTGATTGAGTTTTTCAATCTGCTCTTTCATCGGTTCGATTTCGGCTTCGAGATGTTTCTTGGCCTCTTCGACGGTTTCCTCGGCGGTTTTAACGTCTTCCTCTTTCAGCTTTTCCTTGTTTTCCTTGATGGTTTTTTCCGTGGAATAAATAAGAGAATCCAGCTGATTTTTGACGTCAATGGTTTCACGCCGCTTTTTGTCTGTCTCCGCATTGGCTTCCGCGTCTTTGACCATATTCTCGATATCGGCATCGGACAGCCCGGTGGAGTCGGTGATGGTGATTTTTTGCTCCTTGTTGGTGCCCTTGTCCTTGGCGGTCACGTTGATGATGCCATTGGCGTCGATATCAAACGTCACTTCAACCTGCGGCATGCCTCTGGGTGCCGGTGGAATTCCATCGAGATGGAATTTGCCGAGGGAACGATTGTCTTTGGACATTTCCCTTTCGCCCTGCAAAACGTTGATCTCCACACTCGGTTGATTGTCCGAAGCGGTGGAAAAAGTTTCGCTTTTGCGCGTGGGAATAGTCGTGTTGCGTTCGATCAACTTGGTGGTCACGCCGCCAAGGGTTTCGATACCCAGTGACAGGGGGGTCACGTCGAGCAATAAAATGTCTTTAACATCGCCGGAAAGAACTCCGGCCTGAACCGCGGCGCCAAGGGCCACAACTTCATCCGGGTTGACCCCGCGATGCGGTTCTTTTCCGAACAGATCCTTAACCAGTTGTTGAACCTTGGGAATACGAGTGGACCCGCCAACCAGAACCGCTTCATGAATCTTGCTTGCGTCCAGGCCAGCGTCTGCCAGTGCTTTGTTACAGGGGCCGTGCGATCTTTCGATCAGGTCATCGACCATGGATTCGAACTTCGCCCGCGTCAGTTTGATATTCAAATGCTTGGGGCCTGATGCATCGGCCGTGACGAAAGGTAGATTAATGTCGGTTTCGTTGGTGGTGGACAATTCCATTTTGGCTTTTTCAGCGGCTTCCTTGAGTCTTTGCAGGGCCATATTGTCTTTCGACAGATCAATGCCCTGGTCTTTTTTAAATTCCGCGACCAGCCAGTCGATGACGCGATGATCCAGGTTGTCTCCACCCAGATGGGTATCGCCATTGGTGGCTTTTACTTCGACCACGTTGTCTCCGACTTCCAGAATGGAAATATCGAACGTACCGCCACCAAAGTCGTACACGGCGATCATGTGATCTTTTTCCTTGTCCAGACCGTAAGCGAGAGCGGACGCGGTCGGCTCGTTGATGATGCGTTTGACTTCAAGGCCGGCGATTTTCCCGGCGTCTTTGGTCGCCTGTCTCTGGGTATCGTTAAAATATGCGGGAACGGTAATAACGGCTTCCGTTACCGGCTCACCCAAATAAGCTTCCGCTGATTTTTTAAGTTTTTGCAGGATCATTGCGGATATTTCCGGCGGCGTGTACTTTTTACTGCCCGCATCAATGAGGACATCGTTTTTGGTTCCCTTGACCACATTGTAGGGAACCATTTTCATTTCTTCCGAAACTTCATCGAAAGAACGCCCCATGAAGCGTTTGACTGAAAATATGGTGTTGGTCGGATTGGCGATGGCCTGGCGTTTGGCAACCTGCCCGACGAGAATCTCACCTTCTTTGGTAAAACCGACCACGGAAGGTGTCGTCCGGCTTCCCTCTTCATTGAGGATTACTTTTGGTTCGTTTCCTTCCATGACGGCCACCACAGAATTGGTGGTTCCCAGATCAATGCCTACGATTTTACCCATGAGCCATTCCTTTCAATATTTTAATAGGATCTCTAATAGTATGCGTTTGTATCGGCTATGGTTTCCTCTCCGGTAGCCAGGGGAAAACCATAAAAACTGAATGTTTGGAGTGCCTTAAATAATCTAAAAATTGCCGGTTTTATGACGATCGGCCTTGATTATCGGATAAGACTGAGTTTTCCCGTTGTCAAGGTCAGGGAATTATAATTATCGTGAATTCGGAAAAAAATTGAATTTGGCGGAGTTACATCAAAAACCTTAATAAAATCAATGATTTATTAGAGAATTTTTGGTGAAAAAGCTTTTTTTTGATTCAGGTATCCCTTATACTAAATACAAGCTAAATTTCAATCAAAGGAAACCCCATGAGCAAAAACGTCGTTCAAAATTTACGAGAATTTACGCGGATTCCGATTCATGTCAAGGTCGAGGTAGAAGTGGGGAAGGTGGCTATCAAGACGGATAAGACCATAGATTTGAGCATGAAGGGGATCAGTTTCTTTTCAGACGAGATGCTTCCCGAGAACACGGATTGCGCGGTTCACATTCTTCTTGGGAATGGGGATAATGGTATAAATATCAATGTCAAAGGGCGGGTGACCCGGTCCTTTGAATCCCAAATGGCCATTGAGTTTACAAAGATTGACCTGGATAGTTATGAATACCTGCAAAATCTGGTCATGCATAATTCCAGCGCTTCTCATGATGTGGTCGAGGAGGAGATTCATAATCATTTAGGGCTAAAACGGCGGGATTAGATTGATTTCGTTTGGGGATTTAATCCCTTAATGGTATCGCCTACAATGAAATGGCGTATTCGTAGCTGACTTTTGAGAAACCTTCCAGTTGGGAAACCGGACTGCAATTGAATAGATTAACCCCGGTATTCGACAACTCCTCCGCTCCATATTCCAGCATTTTTATCATTTTCGGGAACTCTGTGGTTTCATGATTTTTTGACCGGTAATCGTAGCCGAAGAAATGGGTGTCCTTGCTACTGTTTTTTAAATCCAGCCCAAGGTAGAAAATTTCTTTGAACCCCATATAAACTGCGATTTGCATGGCTATATACGCGATCGTGTATCCTGAATAAATGCCTTTTTCCAGATCCCAGCTAAATCCCTCCGCGCCCAGAAGTTTTATCGGTGTCCCCCACGGACGTTCTTCAAGGGTGAAAAGGTGGCGGGTTTTTTTCAGATCCGTTTCAAACTCCTCAAACAAACGATAGTCCATGGTGCAATGGTAATAGGTCTCCGGGAAAATGAGAAAGGACCGGTTCAGACCCATCACCATCCTTCTTGACAATGGGAAAAGGTCCAGGTCGCTCAAAGAGGGCCCGGAGGCCAGGATGAATAAACGCTTGCCTTCATGACGATTTTTAAAATCCGCGATATTTTTCATGGTTCTAAAACCTGGCCGCCATTGAAACATATTTGATCATCCGGCGATTATAAGTATATACGCCATGGATTTTCCCATCCTTTCCCGCTATGAATGAAGGATAGGAAACTTCATTTTCAACCGGTTCAAAATGCCAGGGATTTCCCCAGGTGGTTCCGCCATCGTGGGTGGTGGATAGACTCAAAGGGAACCTCTGGTGGTGTTCTGTATGATTGTAGACCAATGAGGTGCTGTCATTGGCCACGAATGCCGCGACTCCGCTTAAGGGATTGGGCAACGTAGTGCGCATGGGAATGGTCCAGGAATTTCCATTGTCACTGGAATGGCTTCTCCAGATCAGGCGTGGAGAATCGCAGGGACGAAAAAATAAAGACAAACGGTCACCTTTCTCCCGGACTAAAACCGGTTGAATCAATTCCAAGTCTGAAAAACGATAAGTCTCTGTCCAGTTTTGATAGGGGGGCGGAGCGGTCATCAGGACCGTCCGACGAGTTTTTTCGTCGTAAGCGGGCAAAAGAAGCGATTGGTTTTCTAAAATTACAGGAGAATGGCGGACCATCAGACCCGGTTTCTTACTCAACTGGACCGGCTGGGTCCACGTTTCCCCTTCATCCTCCGACCAGGCGCCTTCGAGAATGGCATCGGACCAATAAATTCCTTTTAATACGACATATAAGAGCAAGACTTTACCGTCCGGTACCTGAAACAGCACGGGATTTCCTCTGGAAAATTCACTTTTGGGAAGAATGGTCCGGGAGGGTAGCCATTTATTTTTGGTTTTTGAATACCGGATGAGTGCCAGACTGGCTCCCACATGTTCTTGATCGGGGTAGGCGTACCAGGCCACTAAAAGACTTCCCGTTTGGGTTTCCAGGATGGTGGAGCAGTGACAATGGTTGCCCGCGCCATTGGGGTTGTGCAGGAATTTCGTATCTACTAATTGAAACTTATGACTTTCCAAAATAGAAGACGTTATCAATAGTGACGTCTTGGTCAAGTGCAGATTGTTGTTGAGCCCCGTGCATTTTTGCTTTCAATGACATAAATATAATCTTTCCTACGAGGCCTGAGTGGTTTCCCCTTCGGATGGCTGAACTTGCAGTTTATTGTCTGAGGACTGGTGTATGGTGACCATAAACTTTTTCCCCATACAATCGAACACGACCTGGGAAAGTTGTTCTGTGAAAGGAAATTGCAGACCGTTTCCTTGTAAATCGACCAAGGGCAAAGATAACTGATTGGGTTGGGGAAGAAGGGATTTCAGGTTTCCGCCAATTATATTTATCATTTCCGAGAGCGCATCATTTACTTCTTCATCTGAAACTTGTCCCGGTTCCATAGAGAACATTTTAACAGCCAGTTGCTGGGCGAGGTCGTGGCCTATCATCAGCGCAACGACGCCCTGCCATTTTCCGTTGATCTGAATATTTGCAGTTATTGAATTCTCGGAATTTATATCGAATGGTTCTTTGGAGGAGGTGACTTCTAAATTCAAAGTGGACCAGGCGAACTTTGCATACTCTTCAATTTCCTCTTCAAAAAACTGCATGATATCCTCTGAAAAATAATTGGAATATTAAGGTGGTATGGTAAAAATCTATCAATTCAGTTTATTTTTCGTCCACTTTCTTTAATAACGACACTTGAAAGTTTTCTCCGTTGCATTGAAAAGTAACCTTGCTGACCAATTCGCTTCCGGGAATCCGCATGGCACTCTCTGTCACGGCTACTGCGGGTAAGGAAAGAAAGCAGGGTTCCGGAAGTAAAGACTTGATGTTGCCTCCAGTCATATTAGTCAATTCTCCCAGAGCGTCCTGTAACATCTCGATACCGACAGGTTCGCCGTGCAGGTCAAACATGATGGAGGCCACCTGTTTGGCAAGGGACATGGGGTAGTCCACGGTCACCGTTCCACTCCAGGCCCCTGTGATCTGAATACACCCGGCCAGCGCGTAATTATTATTGGTATTTGCGGAACCATTTTCAGCAGGTTTCGCCTCCAGAGACAGGATAGACTTCCAGATACTTTCCGTATAATCGCAGATTTCTTTTTCTATAAATTGCATGATTGTTATCCCTCTCGAATTCGATAACATCCGGATTGTTTATAATCCATCCGCTGAAAATCTTCGTTTAAATTTAAAGTGGTTTCTGCGGCCCCTAAAAACAGGTAGCCGTCAGGTTTTAACAGGTCCTGAATCTGTTTCAGAATTTTCTTTTTCATATCGACGTCAAAATAAATCAATACGTTTCGCAAAAGGACCAGATCCATCTTTGGCATTAGAGGCCATTTTTCGCATAAATTGAGATAACGAAAATCGATCATGTTGCGTAGATCTTCCTTAACCTGCCATTCTGTACCGTGCCGTTCAAAATATTTGACCATCAACGTTGCCGGCAGACCCCGGTTAATTTCAAGCTGACTGTATATTCCCTTTCGACACCGGTCGAGCATTTCGTGGGAAATGTCACTGGAGATATAATTTATTTTCCAGGTCTTCAATTGAGGAAAATTATCCCTCAATACCATCGCAAACGTGTAGGGTTCCTGCCCGCTGGAACTGGCTCCCGTCCAGATATTCAATTCCTTGGTTGTTTCCCGCTTTTTTATCAAGTCTGGAATAATGTGCTTTTTCAGGGTTTCAAAAGGGTGAATATCCCGGAAAAAGGATGTTTCATTGGTTGTCATCGCATCGACGACCTTGGTGCTGAGGCCATTTTTTGGACCAGTTTTCAAATTTTTTACCAGTTCCTCAATAGACTCATAACCCTCTTTTTTGGCTAGAGGCAGGATTCGCGATTCGACCAGGTATTCCTTTCCCGTTTCCAGAACAATGGCGGAAAGGTCCTGAACCAATTTGCTGATATATTGAAAGTCGTTGGTGCTGATCGTCATAATAGTAGCCTTGTATTGAGCATCGACCGTTAAATTTCTATTTTAAGAGGGAAATTCGACCCTTTGATGATTTAACTAACAGCCATTCCCATAAGGGTGAGCTTTTCGGTTATCATTTCTTTTGTAAAGGGCTTCATCACGTATTCATTTGCGCCAGCTTCCAATGCTTTGACCACCTGAGACATTTCTGTTTCCGTCGTGACCATCATCAGGGGGAGATCTTTGTAGGCTTCTTCCTTTCGTACCGCGCATACGAATTCGTAGCCATTCATTTCCGGCATGTTCCAATCCACCAGAGCGATGTCCACCTTCTCGGATGCTTTCAGTCGGTCTATTGCCACGGCTCCGTTCTCGGCGTCAATCACATCAAAGCCAAGCTCCTTGAGCATTTTTCCAAGGATCAGCCGAATGGCTCTTGAATCATCAATTACCATTGCACGCACGTTAAACCCTCCTTAATTATTGATTGGGTAAATTTTATTATTTCCTGGCTAAGACCTTAAAATAGCCTGAATTCTGTATAAGGTATAAACTTTTAAAAATAGAAAGTAAATGTATATATATTTTGAGAAAAATTTCCCAAAAATATAACCAAATTAAACCTTAATAATCAACGATATGACTAGATTAAGGCAATTTAAAGCAATATTCAATGTAAAAGTTAAAATAAATTAATTTAATTTGGTATTCGGATAATTTTGGAGTGAAAAACGGCAGAAAAAAACCCGTTTCAGGGTTTAATTGAAACGGGTTAGAGATTTTCCGGAATGCGGCTTTGGAAGGGCGCCGCAATCTTAAATTTTAAACACGCAGTTCCGACAGGCGGAACCGGTTTGCGCTACAATGATCTTTATTCGGCGTTATCGTCCAGACCTTGCTCCAAATCGCCCATAAACAAGCTCACATTATCTTTGGTTAGCTCAGCCCTTTTGGCTTTTCCCTCGGCAATTTCTTCTAATTCTGCTTTTCCATCGGCGGTCAGCCCCCAAGGTTCAACCCCATTTTTTTTCGCATCCTTAATGGCCTGGGTCATTTTCTCGATTTTTGCGCCGTCCACATCTCTGACGGATATAAGCGCATCTTCATGCCCATCGTATTGACAAAAGGCCATGGTGTAGCAGTTTGTATTTGCACGAATCATTTTCAAAGTAATGTTGGCGAAATGACAGTGCACACCAATAAGAATACAAGTGTGGATTTTATTGTGCTGAATCGTCAAGTTGGGATGACACGGGTTGATCACAGCTTCAGGGTCAATTTTAGGATAGATCGGGCGGTAGTCAGGCATTGGAATGACATTCATGCCCGGTACTTCCTTGACCAGATCCATGGCCAACTCGGCCTTATGCATGGCTTCATCGTTCCATCCCCATAAGAGCATAGGACCCGGAAACAGAGTGGGGTTTCTAAGGGTCAATAGTTCACGCGCCGCCTTTTTAAACGCTTCATCCTCCGGGACGTGTTCCCCTTCAACCAATTCGTAGCCACTGCCTTGTTCGGGTTGAAAGACCCCCATCGAAGCGGCGGAAGCGGGTAATAATCCAATCGGCCCTACTTTTATTTGGCCCATCCTAAAAAACCTCCATAATTTCTCTTAAAAGGAAAAAATCCGAAACCTGAACTCCGGGCCAGGTCATTTATAAGCGTTGTATTTCATTTCGGCCCTAGGATACAACCATCCCGCCAATATGAATCGGTCATATTATTAGCAAACGAATGAACTGTCAATCATTATGTGTCTTTTGGTAGCTAAATGGGTTGGGTCCAGGACTAAAATAATTATTCAAGAATTATCAAGGAGTTATTTTTCTTTCCGGGGAAATCCATAGCGGTCCCCCCATTCAAAGGGAGCCTTCTGCCAGGGTCTCAGAAGGGCGATTTGCGCCTCCGTCAGGGCTCCCGATTCAGCTCCGAAATCGATGAGTTGCTCCAATGTGAGCAGGGCGTGTAACTGGCAATCGGATTTGGCAAACTCATCTTCAGCTTCCTGGAATCCATAGGTGAAGATGCAAAAACAATGGTCAACTTTACCTCCGGATGATCGTATCGCCTCGACGGCATTGAGGGCGCTCCCACCTGTAGACACCAGGTCTTCGATGACAATGACCCGTTGTCCCTCCTGAAGAACGCCTTCGATCTGATTATGCATGCCATGGGCTTTGGGTGCCGAGCGAACATAGATCAACGGCACTTTTATAAGGTCCGCCAGGGTGGTGGCGGGAGGAATCCCGGCCGTGGCGGTTCCGGCAACCACATCCGTTGCAACCTTATTTTCTTTCAGTACTTTTTGAAATCCCTGGGCGATTAACAGGCGATGATCGGCATTTCCAAGCAGCAGGCGGTTGTCATTATATACGGGCATGCGATATCCCGATGCCCAGGTGAAAGGATTTTCTGTGTCAAGGCGGATGGCCCCAATTTGCAGGGCGATTTTGGCCAGTTGTTCTGAAACGGTCATTGAGTTTTCCCGGTAATTAATTAAAACCTGCGATGAATGTGAGAAAGATTTTCTTCACCGACGCCTTCTGTTCCTATTCCGCGCAGGGTGAGAGTGAACAGGAATTTATTTTCTTGTTTACGGGTTCCGCCGGTAATGATGTCCCTGCTGATAAAGTCGGCGGAAAATCCCCAGCATTCACACGGATTGTCATACAGCAGGCTCACGTCATTTTCCCTAAACGTTTCCGTCAATTCGTCATATCGCGTCGACACCTGAAATTGCCAGCCTTTTTTAAAGGCCCAGTAAATGGACCCCAGAAGAAAAGTTGATTCGCTTCGGATAAACCTTCTTTCTACATAGAAGGACAGATCGCTCACAGGTTTTAACCCGACCTCAAAGTTGACGGTTTCCATTTGGGAGTCGTAAACATCAAAGGTTGCATCCATATTGAGCAATAATGCATTGGTGAGCCGGCTATCCAGATCAAACCTCAGGTCGGAAAGGGCTCTGTTTTTATTTGTGGAAGATAATACCCGTTTCTCTTTGTCAAAGTCGTAACTCTGGCTGATCGCAAACCGCAAGATCTCATTGGTCTGGGGATTTTCGGTTTGACGTCCGACCTTTTTCAAAAGTCTTTGCGTCAGAGAATAAGTGACTTTATTGGTTGATTCAACAGAGTCGATTTCGTCAATGATGCGAATTTTATCCCGATCGGCTCTGTCAATTTCGGGAATAAAATCATAAGAAAGACGGGGTTCAATGACATGTTTGATTTTAGTCTTGTTCTTTCCGTCGACAACAAAAATCCTGTTGATTTTTGGACCTTCCAGGGCTCCATTGATATCGAATAACTCACGCGTGAAGAAATCGGTTCGCTTATTATCGGGGGCGCCTGGTTCCAAACCGTCACTGTAAACGGTTTCCCGCAATCCAACCGTTGGTGTGAAGGTCAACCAGGGAGCCAGGGGGATGGGCCGGGAAATCTGTGGATGAAAATCGAACCGATGAACCTGAAACTGGTCGTCCACCACCGGGTCCGTGTTCAAATCCAGCAGGAAAGAGGTGTAACTCGTTTCCTGGTTGAATAAAAAGGAGCTTTGTCCAAGAGGTTGCCTTTGATGCTGAAACGTGATCTGAGGCAATTGCGCGAATGTGTCGTCCCTGGTGTCCTCGGTACTGTCCCGGAAGCGGATGAGGGCGTCCAGGGTGCTGTTGGACCAGCTTTTATTCAAGGAAGCGAATGAATCCGTATTGCGTCTCGTTCTCAGATTGGTATCGTCCTCGAAGGTCTTACTGAAATTGTCCTCACTCTCCAGATCGAGTTTGCCCTTAAAGCGAGCATTATTTTTAAAAACCTGCTCGTGCTTCCAGTCGACCTTGTAAAATATGCCTCCTGTAGACCGGTCATCCAAAACTTTACCCTTGAACTTTCCACTGGTGTGTTTGCTGGGAGTGTAGCGGTATTCGATGTCGGGCCGGACGCCTCGTTTCTCAAGGTATTCGACTCCTACCGTGGCGTCTGACCACTCGTTAATGACCCAATAATAGATGGGCTTGAAGCTAAAGCCATCGGTATTGCTGGAACCCACTTTGGGAATCAGGAACCCACTTTTGCGTTCTTTGTTGATAGGGAGGTACCCCAGGGGCATATAAAGGATGGGAAAATTTCTGACTTTAAACACTCCATGGGAGAATAAGGCACGGTCTTCTTTGATAACATCCAGGTTTTCTGCCTCAAACGACCAATCGGGAACTTTCCCTGAGCATGTCGAAAGCCAGGAATCTTTTAACCGGTATTGAACCGGCGAGATTCTTTTTATTTCCTTTCCCTTAAAATAATAATTCAGCGGGCGTTTTTGTTTGTCCTGACCTTTGAATTTTCCTATGACATCAAAGGCTTTGCCTTTTTTACTTTTCATATTGAAAAGGCTTCGTTCCGCTTTGATCAAGGTCCCGTCTTTTGAAGTCATCAGAACATGACCCTTGGCTTCCCCCATCCCCGTTTTATTATTTATTCTTACTTTGTCCGCTTTCAGGACCCGGTCTTCCAAATTGATGACCACGTTGCCCCAGGCCCGGACGACATCCGAACCTCCTTCCTGGACCATGTGATCGGCGCTGATGGTGATCTCTTTTTTGCTTTTTGATGCGGGATCGGCGCTTGGAACGGTCTCGGCAAAGCCAATACCGGCAGGAAGGATGGCCATCCATAGAAAGAGAGCTGTTCTAAGCAACAGGGTCATTTGCCAGAAATTGTTTGGCCTCGGAAACCGTGAATATGGAACCGGCAATGCAAATGAGGTCGTCGGGATTGGAGGATTTTTTTGCTGTTTCCAGAGCATATGGAATGTCAGGAATAATTTCAACGGGTTTTTGAAGACCTGTCAGTTGCTTTGCCAGATATGCCGGATCGATGCATCGTTCCCGGTCGAGTTTTACCAGAATAAAATGGTCCCCAATTTCTGAAAATAATTTCAACATTTCATCCACGTCTTTGTCTTCCATCATTCCAATCACCATCAGGCAACGATTGAACCGGAAATATTCGCGCAAAGTATGCGTCAAACTTCTGACTCCGTCAGGGTTGTGGGCGCTGTCCATCACAACGGTGGGGTCCCTGGAAACCACTTCCATGCGGCCTTCCCAGCAGGTTGATTCCAGACTTTTCTGGAAAACAGAGGGCTTCGGTTTTATTCCCTTTGGGCGCAGTTTGTGGCAAGCCGCCAGAGCCAGACCGGCGTTTAAGACCTGATGCCTGCCTATTAAAGGGATTTCAACCTCCTTCATATGGAAATTTCCAAAGGAAAAGTCGAAGGTTTGTCCCCCTGGGGTGACCGCATTAAACTCCGCATTAAAATCTTTTCCCAATAATTTCAGCCTGGCGGATCGGTCCCTGGCAACCTGTTTCACGACATTCAAAGCGCCCTTATCTTCAATATGAGCAAAAACCATACCGAAATCCTTGATAATACAGGCCTTTTCGTATGCGATCTGTTGCAGATTATTGCCCAGATACTGAGTGTGGTCCATCCCGATCGAGGTGATAATGGACGCTTCCACCTTGCACAAATTGGTAGAATCCAGCCGCCCTCCCATTCCCACCTCGATGACATTCCAATCGGTTTTGCTTTCGAAGAAATGTAAAAATGCCATGACCGTGGTGAATTCAAAAAAAGTAACGGGGATGTTGTACCGCTCCACCTTTTCCTGGACCCGGAAGATCAATTTCGTCAATTCATCATCAGATATGGGGGTGCGATTTATTTGGATACGCTCATTAAAGTTGAGCAGGTGAGGGGAGGTGTATAAACCCACCTTTTTGCCGGAAGTGCGTAAAATAGATTCTGTGAACGCCGCTGTGGAACCTTTTCCGTTGGTTCCTGCGATATGAATGGTCGGGGTGGTTAATTGAGGGTTGCCAAAGTGGTCGAGCAGGCGACTGGTGTTATCAAGGCCAAGTTTAATTCCCATGGTGGTGAGGCTATACAAGGTTTTCAATGCTTTCTTCAGAACGGGTTCGCTCATTTAACTACAGTCCTCCAATCCGGGTGAACGGTTGTTAAGGATGGAACTAATTTGGAAAATGCATAATTCAGGGGTGTAAACTGGCAACTCGACTCCTTGAGGGTGAATGAATTCCGGAGATTGAAATTTTTGGAAGCCACCTTCTAAAATATACAGAGTTTTTTTATGGTTGGCAGAATAATTTTTATCCGGGTTTTTTAATGACAGAAGACAAGATCGTCTCGATTCCCTTAATGAAATTTTCAACGACCGCTCCCCCGTGGCCGTGGGAAGAAAGTGGTGCGCCGTGGGCTTCTTTTCTCACCATCTCTGTGAAGGGTCAGGAGCATGCAGAAGGGTGTTACGGCGTGGAGATGGAAGATGATTCGATGTCTCCGCTATTGAAGCCGGGCATGGTGGCTATTTTTTCTCAAAGCGACAGCGCACCGGCTTTCAAGAATATTTATTCCATTGGGAGGAAAGGCGATGTTCCGCTGGTGCGAAAAGTGGTTAAAAATGAAATTCCTGCCAGCGAGAAAAACGCGGTTTCCCCGGAAAGCCTGAGACCCAAAAGAAAAAGCTTCATGGCACCGACCCCGCTTCATATTCCGGGGAGCCTGGTATCCCCTATTGCGGAGTCAACTCATGAAACAATTTATTTGAAGGGTTTGGTGGAGCAGGATCAAATGATTCTCGTTCCCAAGGGAAACCTGTTGTGGATGCATCCGTTGGTGTTGGTATTGAAAGAAGGGGAGGGTTGAAAATCTCGAATTTCTGTTTATTACAAAATTAAATGATAAAGGAATCACCATGTCCAAAATTCACGAAATAGTCCCGGATATTTTTACCTGGTCAGAATTTTCCGAAGAAAAACAACTGAATTTTAATGGTTATTATATTGCCCGGCAGGGGGAATCCGTCCTCATCGACCCACCTGAGCTGGATGAAGCGGGATTGAGTGAATTGTCTGCCCTGATATCGAAAAACAGCGACTGTCCGCTCCAAGGAATTTTTCTGACCAATGTTCATCATGACCGGATGAGTCTGGCCCTTAAAGAAAAATTTTCCGCTCCCATTTGTATTCATGAAAAAGATGGATCTCTATTAGAGTTTTCTCCAGATAAAACATTTACGGATGGAGACACCGGACCTTGCGGTTTGCAGGTCATTCATCTGGACGATCAGAAATCGCCAGGGGAATGTGCGTTCCTATTCCCGGATATAGAGACTTTGATGGTTGGTGACGCGCTGATCGGCAAGGTTCCAGGAAAAGTGAATCTCCTGCCGGCAGAAAAATACGCGAATATTCAAAAAGCCCAGGTAAGCCTGGGAAAATTGTTGGGGCATGATTTCGAAACACTTCTGGTAGGGGATGGCCATTCTATTTTAAAAGACGCCAAAAGAGTTGTGATGGAGTTTCTGCCAGGGTGAAGGAAAAATGACCGAGCTTAGAAAAGAAAGACCAAAATTGTTATTAGCCGGGGATAAATATACAAAAGCAGGATTCCCGAAAGTGCGCAACCCATGTGAAAAAGGATGGAAGCATAAAGCGTTCCGGTCAACCGATGTAAAAAGGCCGTGATGATTCCCAGGATCAATAGCCCCAGATTCAGTTTGAAGTGGCCTAGGGTGAAAAGAATCCCCGCCCCATAAATGGCCAATAAAGGGCTGTACTTTCTTTCCAGACCTGAATAGATCAAGCCTGTAAAAAAGAATTGCGTCAGCAGGGGAAATATCAAAACCCTGGCCGCCAGCTCCAATGGATGTAAATTGTTCCAATCGTCAGCGTTGCGCCGGTTGGCGGCTTCCGAGAACAGTTCGTTCTGTCCGAGGCCGGTTATAGAAATCAGCGTGTCCAAAAGGGGCAGGGCGGACACGAGCATTCCTCCAAGGATCAGGCCGATCAGCAAATGATTGCATAAGTGCTGGCAGGAAAACCCCAGTTTGTTCAGCGGGATTTTTTTGACCCCCAGAACATAAGCAAATATCCCGGAAAAGTACAGGACGTAGCCGTATTGAGGGATCCAGGAATGCCCGCGCAGAAAAAAATGAATCGTGGGAAATACCACGAAAAAATATAGGAATGTAATTTTAAGGACAAATTTAAAACTCAGGGCTTCTTCAGAGCTTTCAACCTTTTTGAATAGCACCTTGAATCCTCAAGTTTTGGAGCCCCCGTTCCGGGATGAGGGGATTATTTTGAAAAAGTCAGGGGAGGCTGGTTCCTACCTGAAATTGGCGAGACGGGCGAGACCTGGGGGCTGTTTCCACTAATATGGGGTTGGGTCGGCTTTTCATTTTCCTTTTTGGCGCTCGGGATTCCCATGCCGCTGACGTGGGTCCAGACAAACTTATCCGCGGATTCTTCATGGAAGCTTTCCTGGGCATTGGAAATTTCTTTTTTCAGATGAGCGGCATTAAAATAGATTCCGCCGAATATTAAAGCGGAAAGAATGCACGATTCTATGAAGACGTTTTTCCACATTCTATCTGGCCAAAATAATGTTTTATTCCAACAGCATTGTAAGGCCATAGCATCCTATTATCAATCTCTAAACCTCCAAAGGAAGTTTTGCGCTATCAGGCTATTTCCTGTGAAACCATGGGGTACTAGCGGTTGACAAAAATAGGGTCTTTATTTACTATCGCGTAAAGAACTACAATGGTTGTTAATTCAGAGTGTGCCTGTTCTTGATTAACCCGATCTTCCACTCCAGATCACAGAATCCTTTATTGGCGAGTTTTTTTAAGGATTTCCCTGGAAAAGAACGATATTGATTCAATACATATAAGGCCGAACCATGGAAAAATTAGCCATCGCCTCCGATCATGCGGGATTTGAGCTTAAAGAAAGCATCATCGCCTTTTTGCAAAAAAAGGGTGTGAAGTTGCAGGACTTCGGCCCAGTCAATAGCGACCGCGTGGACTATCCCGATTACGGTATCAGCATCGCCAAAGCCATCCAGGAAAAGAAAGTGGACCGGGGAATCGTGATTTGCGGGACGGGCGTCGGCATGTCCATTGTTGTGAACCGTTTTCCGGGAATCCGGGGGACGTTATGTTCAGATTTGTACACGGCTAAAATGTGCCGTGAACATAATGATTCCAACATCCTCATCATGGGGGGGCGCGTCATCGGAAAAGGGTTAGCCGAGGAGATTGTGGACACCTGGCTGAACACTCCCTTCGAGGGCGGGCGGCACCAAAAACGATTGGATAAAATCGAAGATATTGACAGGAAATTAGAAACCAAAGGAGATATATAAATTGTCGCTTACGGAATTTGATCCAGAGGTTGCGAATGCAATCCATAACGAAACCGAACGGGAGCAGTTCACCCTTGAAATGATCGCGTCAGAAAACTTCGTCAGCCCCGAGGTTATGGATGCCCAGGGTTCCGTCATGACCAATAAATACGCCGAAGGCTATCCGGGAAAACGCTATTACGGCGGTTGTGAGTTTGTCGATGTCGTGGAAACCCTGGCCATTGAACGGGCCAAAAAAATATTCGGCGCCGAGCACGCCAACGTCCAGCCGCATTCCGGCTCGCAGGCCAACATGGCGGTGTACCACGTCGCGGTGAAACCGGGCGACACCATCATGGGAATGAACCTCTCGCATGGCGGTCACCTCACCCACGGATGTCCGGTCAATTTTTCCGGCTACACCTATAACGTCGTGCCCTATGGGGTGAACAAGGAAACCGAACTGATCGACTATGAAGAAGTCGCCAAGCTAGCCAGGGAGCATAAGCCCAAGATGATCGTTGTCGGGGCCAGCGCGTATCCACGGGTGATCGACGCGGTTAAGTTCCGTGAGATCGCCGATGAAGTCGGAGCAAAGATCATGACCGACATCGCGCATCCGGCGGGCCTGGTTGCAACAGGACTTTACCCTTCGCCGGTCCCCTACTCAGAGTTCGTGACCACCACCACGCACAAAACCCTGCGCGGGCCGCGTGGCGGGATGATCCTTTGCCGCGAGGAATTCGCCAAAGAGGTCAACAAGAAAATTTTCCCCGGCATTCAGGGCGGACCGCTCATGCACGTGATCGCCGCCAAAGCCGTGGCCTTCAAGGAAGCGTTGAGCGAGGATTTCGTTACTTATCAAAAGCAGGTCGTGACCAACGCGCAGTTTCTGGGCAAACATTTATCCGACAACGGTTTCAAAATGGTCAGCGGTGGAACCGACACCCATCTTCTATTGGTCGATCTCAGAAAACAGGACATTACGGGCAAGGCCGCAGAGGAAGCCCTGGAGCAGGCCGGAATCACCGTCAACAAAAACACCGTTCCTTTTGAAACGCGCAGTCCGTTCGTCACTTCCGGCATTCGCATCGGCACGCCAGCGCTCACCACACGCGGCATGAAGGAAAAAGAAATGGCCTTGATCGGAGACATGATCATGCAAACGCTGGAACGTGTCGAGGACTCGGATTTCCACAAACAAACCCAGAAAAAAGTGCGCGAGTTGTGCGAACAGTTCCCCTTGAATTACCAACTGACCGGTAAATACTAGTGAAATGTCCCGCCTGCGCTAATATGGAAAACAAGGTGATCGACTCCCGCACCAACAAGGAGGGCGACATCATCCGGCGGCGCAGAGAATGCCTCAGTTGCAAGGACCGGTTCACCACCTACGAGCGTTTGGAAAAATCCCTGCCGTTCATCGTCAAAAAAGATGGCCGAAGAGAAGAGTTCAACCGGGAAAAAATTCTCGACGGCGTGAAAAAAGCCTGCCAGAAACGTCCCATCAGCATCGAAAAAATCGAAGCCCTGGTGGACCGGGTGGAGCAGTATTTTGTGGATCAGGGAGAAAAGGAAATCTCCGCCGTCGCTGTCGGCGAAAAAGTCGTCAAGGAAATTTACCACCTGGACGACGTCGCCTACGTCCGTTTCGCCTCCGTGTACCGCTCCTTCAAAGACGTCAATGAGTTCATGGTCGAACTCAAGGAAGTCCTGCGCGACAAACAGGGGACTTGAGACTTCGACTGGGTTCAGAAAGTTCTGCCGGTCCCTCCGAAAAATATTTTTTCGTATCCTAAAACAATGGTTTGAAGGAGGAAGACCTTTAACTTTATTGACAACTACCACCTCTTGACATACCTTCCGACTACAACAGAAAATTATATTTTAAAGAAATTGAAGCATTCCGAAAAAAGAAATAGAGTTGTCCCCGATAAAAATTCATCTTCTAATAGGTTCAACACTAACAAGGGAGTCAATGATGAAAATTGTATTCTTGGCAATCATGCTTTTTCTTTTACCTACACTTAGTTTCGGTCAGCAATCAACTAATACTTCAGAACAAAGATACTCAAAGGGTGACGACAGCTCGGGAAAATCAAATGGTGTTGTATTTAAACAAATTAATAATAATACTTCGGGTGATGGAGTTGGGACACATTGTTGTAAAAAATTCGATGGCGGAAAATACAGTAATTGCAGAAAAAAAAGTCCAGGCCCTGTAGCTGATAGCTGTAAAGCCGATGAGGTAGACGCCGATTGTACAGCAATAACCGATACAACAGTGGAGTGTGAAAAACCTAAAATCGGAGGGAGTTTATCTGACTCACTTAAAGCGCCCACTTACAATTTATTCTTTCGATAAAAAGGCATCATATTAAGAGAGGTTATTAATTTTTTTCTTCCCTTTGATAGGGTATTTAAACTTTATTTCACTGTATTAAAAATACTTCCTAGTTTATCGCCGGCCCATGTTTATTGGGCCGGTTTTTGTTTTTGATTTCAAAAATGGTTTACGTTTAGTCATGGAGAACGAGGTTGCTAGGTGGGGAGACAAGCGAATTGTTTCAACAATTCCTCCTGTAGCTTGCTAGTTTTTGTATTTTTGTTATTCTCGAACCGAGCTGGAAGAAATCGGTACATACTCCCCCGTTGAATCCTCCAAGTCAAAATGTTACCATAAGCTTCTCTATTTGAAGACCTTACCGGTCTGTTTTCCCTTGATTTCATGAGTGCTAGGTTCTCGCCGATCCCGTTTTATGGAAAAAATCGTATTTAATATTTCCCTGTTCAGTTATCTGGGCGCTTCATTGGGATATTTCGTTTACCTGGTTTACCGCAAGCCGGTCGTGTCCACCATCGCCACGGCGACGGTCGGGGCGGGTTTATTGGCCCATACGGTCTGGCTCGGTCTGCGCTCGATGGAAACGGGCCACGGCCCTTACACCACCTCTTTTGAGATCGGCATGTTCTTCGCCTGGCTGATCGTGGTGGTCTATTTTCTGACGGAGTGGAATTTTAAAATCAAAGACTTAGGGGCTTTCGTCTTGCCGCTGGCGTTTCTTGCAGTTCTATTTTCGGCGTTTCTATCCAAGGACGTGGCTTTTGTTCGGGAGTCCCAGCCGTTTTGGCTGACCCTGCACCGCACGCTTTCGGTGATGGGATACGCGGCCTTCACCATCGCTTTTGCCGCCGCCATCATGTATCTTATCCAGGAAAATCAGGTCAAATCGAAGAAGCTGGGCATCATGTATTTTCGCATGCCTTCGCTGGAAGTTCTTGATAAGCTGAACGACAAGGTCATCACCATCGGGTTTCCCCTGTTCACGCTTGGGTTCATGACGGGTCCGCTTTGGAAAGCCAAGATGGACATGCCGGTGCTTGCGTGGGACATCACCAAGACGTGGCCGCTGGTGATTGTCTGGGTTATTTATGGAGTGATATTTTTTGGCCGGATGTTTTCAGGCATTCGCGGGAAGAAAGCCGCGCAAGGGGCGATTGTTGGATTTGTGATGGTGGTACTAACTTATTTTTTACACGTTTAATTCATGGCCGATCCAAATTTAGTTCTGGTGGGTGTGAACCACAAGATGACGCCGGTGGAAATCCGTGAGCGTCTGGCATTTTCTGCGGGCGAAATCGAAGCCTCGCTGGAACGTCTGGTCAGCCACCCGGAAGTGATTGAGAACATCATCCTTTCCACCTGCAACCGCGTGGAAATTTACGCCCGCGTCCGCGACACATCTAAGGGAATCTCGCTCCTCAAAGATTTCATCTGCGATTACCACAATATTCCCGTCGGTGATCTGGACAATTATTTTTACAGTTTCCAGGGGGAACATGCCGTCGAGCATCTGTTCCGCGTCTCGTCAAGTTTAGATTCCATGGTGCTGGGCGAGGCCCAGATTCTGGGTCAAGTGAAAGACGCCTACAGCCTGGCACGGTCGCTTCGATCCACGGGCATGGTGTTGAATCAGTTGTTTGAAAAGGCCTTCAACGTCGCTAAAAAGGTGCGGGAGGAAACGGGCATCGCCGAGCGCGGAGTTTCCATCAGTAGCGCAGCGGTGGAGCTGGCACGAAAAATATTCGAGGACCTGGAAAACCGTTCCGTCATGCTGGTGGGCACAGGGGAAATGGCGGAGCTTGCGGCCAAAAACCTCATCAATTACGGTGTCAAAACGGTCTACGTCTGTAGCCGCACCTACGAGCGGGCGGAAGCCCTGGCCAAGACCCTGAATGGATGCGCCCTTGATTTTGACATGTTCAAGGAAGAGATGCACAAAGCCGACATCGTCATCACTTCCACGGCCTCACCGAAATTTATAATCAAAAAAGACATGGTGGAACACGCCATCCATCAGAGAAAAAACAAACCGATATTTTTTATCGACATCGCAGTGCCAAGGGATATCGAACCGGAAGTCAACGACCTCGACAGTGTCTACCTGTACGATATAGACGATTTGCAAAGTGTGGTGAGCGCCAATGTCAAGGAGCGGGAAAAAGAAGCGGAGACCGCAATGGAGCTCATTTCGAACGAGGTCACCAAGTTCAACAACTGGGTGGTTTCTCTCGACGCGGTTCCCACCATAGTGGAAATTCGCAATCGTGCGGAGAGCATCCGAAAAAACGAGCTGGAAAAAGCGTTGAATAAAATGGGCCCGCTTTCGGAAGAAGATAAAAACACCCTCACTCTGATGACCCAATCGATCCTCAATAAAATTTTTCACAAACCCACCATCAATCTCAAGAAGCAGACCCAGTCCCAGGAAGGGCATGTGTACTTGAAGACCATCCGGCACCTTTTTCACCTGGACGACTGAATGGACCTGGAAAAACTCATCATAGGAAGCCGGGGCAGTGGCTTGGCCCTTTGGCAGGCGAACTGGATCAAATCCCAGCTGGAAGAACTGCATTCTGATTTGCAGGTGGAGATCAAAATCATCAAGACCTCTGGGGACAAGATACAGGACGTTCCCCTGACAAAGATCGGCGGCAAGGGGTTGTTCGTCAAGGAAATTGAGGAAGCCCTGATGCGCCGGGAAGTGGATATCGCTGTCCACAGTATGAAGGACGTGCCGATGAAGCTTCCCTATGAGCTTGAGATCTCGGTGATCACCGAGCGGGAAAATCCGTTTGACGCGCTCATTTCACGGGACAATATAAAACTGGATGAATTGCCGAAAAACGCCAAGGTGGGCACAGGGAGTTTGCGCCGTAGTTCACAATTATTGAAATACCGTCCGGATCTGGAGATTGTTCCCCTTCGAGGCAACATCGACACGCGCCTGAAAAAGCTCGACACAGAAGGGCTGGACGCGATCATACTCGCCGCCGCCGGTCTGCGTCGGATGGGGTGGGCGGATAAAATCACCGAGGTGATTCCAGCAGGCATCATTTTGCCGGCGATGGGGCAGGGGGCCGTTGGCATCGAAACCAGGGCGTATGATCCGAATGTATGCGAGGCTATCATGGCCCTAGACCATGAAGAAACCCATTTTGCGCTGGATGCGGAGCGTTCTTTCGTCGATGTGCTGGAAGGTGGGTGCCAGGTGCCCATTGGGGCGCATGCAACATTAGGGGATAACGAAGAAAATATATCTCTTAACGGTCTCGTTGCAAGTCTCGACGGAAATACTATTTTTCAAAGCTCCATCGCAGGACCCAAGATCGAAGCGAAAAAATTGGGTCGTGAGTTGGGAAAAGAAGTTCTGGCCATGGGAGCGGATAAAGTTTTAAAAGAAATATATCAGCAATCCGAATAAGATTTTTGACCTGCCATTATATTCCCCGAATTTTTCATTCCTCCAATATTTTTCATATAAATCCCTTTTTCAAAGTACTGAAATCGCAAAAATATGTTGGCTAAAGTGTGGACAAAAGTGGTTATTCGTCCCACATTTATTTTATAAAACAAACTATTAATTGTTTAGTTGAGATTGAGGGTCAAAGAATATTTTAATTTCGGGGTGGATTGGATCATGACTTCTATTAAGGTAAACGAAAGTAATGATGATCGAAGAGCAAGAATAACCCTCGGTGTTTTTTTGTTTGCGATTGGCATTGCAATGACAGGAATCTGGGGAATTGTTCTAATAATCATCGGCCTGGTTCTATTGTTTTCGGGGTTGGTGGGATGGTGCCCGATTTATGCATTATTCAAAAATAAGCATGTTAATTGAGCGTTTTATTCACTAATGCCAAAATTTATTTTTCGTTTTGATCTACAGTTTCTCCAGGCGCAATACCTGGGGAGGTGTGGAAAGATCCTCTCTTCTATTCTCTTCGGGAACGGGAGAGAGGATTCTTTTGGGCGATGATTAACAGTTACTGCGAAAATGAAACGGGCCAATCACAACCATTCTTTATTAGATTCAGAGTTCAACCGTTCTTCTGCAAGCTTCAAGGCTTCGTCCCGAAAAATGATATTCTTTTGCTTTTGTGTTGTCATTCGGTTGTGGACCTCTGAGACATTTTTGGAGACGGTATTTTCGATTAATTCTTCCAGATAATTTTTCGGTCCTTTTATTAAGGTGTCAGCCTTAAATTCCCGGTCAGCTGTCATCTTCAATTCCAGCGCGCAACCGATCACCCCACCCACATTAACGATAAAATCCGATAAGGAAAGAATGCCTCTCCGATTTTGCAGGTAATATTCCGTCATTTTGTTGGATGGTGTGTTAGCGCCCTGGAGAATCATTTTACAGTCGAGGCGATCGGCATTTTTTGCGTTGATGCAATCGGGACGCGCGGCGGGTACCAGAATCTCGCAGGGTGCCTCCAGGAGCCAGTCCAGTTTTTCCGGTCCGAATCGCTTGTCTAACGGACCGGTGTACTCCTGAAGCCCCAGAGGATTTTTTCGGATGCGGTTTAACTCATCGACATAGAGGCCACTGGGGTTCCACAACGCCGAATGAATGTCCGAGGCTCCGACGATCACGGCTCCGGCTTGTTGCAATTTGGTCGCGGTCCAGGAACCCACATTGCCGTAGCCTTGTATTACCACACGGGCGTTTTTGACGGGGAAGCCGCCAGCCAGATTTTCCATAGTTTTCGCGGCAATGAACAACCCGTGGGCCGTGAGGCCCCAGTCGTCGATCGGGATGCCGCCCTTTTCAGGAGGCCTTCCCGCTCCGCCGCGCCTGTGATGACGGGTCCCCAGCTTTTCCGATATTTTTTCGTAAATCTGTTGCACGTCGATTTCATTGGTCCCCATATCCGGTGCTGAGATATAGGTGTCAATTTTATAAAGAGCTTCCGCAAATAGACTTATCAATTCCTCCTTAAGAGATGGATGCTCGTGGAAAAAGCGCGGGTCCACCGCCAATCCAGATTTGCCTCCCCCCAGAGGCAAACAGGCCGCACTGTTTTTTAAAGTCATGGCGCGCGCCAGGCGGGACACTTCCAGAAGAGTTACATCCTGTGCCATGCGAATTCCGCCCAGCCCCGGGCCGCGCACGGTGTTGTCAACCACCACGAATCCCCAGACCTGTCCGGTTTCCGGGTCCTTTAAGCGAATTTTTTGCTCCGGTTGGTTCTCATCTGTACTGGAGAAACGATTCGATATAGACCCCTTAGGAGGGAGAATTTCTATGTCGAGGGCGGAGGGTAAAGTGAGTGTTTTCATGATTTGAACTGCTTTATTGAAAAATATTGTAAAAAATTTGAACGATAAGAGAATACCAGAAGGCAAACTTTCAATTGAACTTGAAATATATTAAAACATATTCAATATTTTTGATTTAAAATAAACTTTCATAATTTTCCCCCCTGCATGAGGTAAAACTCTTTGAACGAATCAATCACCCAAGAGCAAATCGACGCCCTGATCAAACGCGCGCTGGATGAGGATCTGGGTACCGGGGACATCACCACCCGAAATATTCTGGATGACAGCACCATCTGGGAAGCCGAGGTATTGGCAAAAGATACTCTAACGCTGTGTGGAACGGAAATATTTCGACGGGTATTTTCCATGCTGGATGCCTCCTGCACCTTTCCGGGAAATTGTCACCGGGACAGCGAGGAAGTGTCAGCAGGTGACGTGATAATGAAAGTCCGGGGGAAGGGGATGGCTTTGCTGGAAGGCGAGCGGACGGCTTTGAACATTCTGCAAAAACTGAGCGGCATCGCCACCCTGGCAACTAAGTTTGTAAAACGTGCCCGTCCTGTCAAAGTTCTGGATACGCGTAAAACCACAGCGGGTTTGAGAACGTTCGAGAAATACGCGGTAAAATGCGGCGGTGGGGAAAACCATCGCTTCGGATTATTTGATGCGGTGATGATAAAGGACAACCACATTAAAGCGGCGGGTGATATAGCTTCTGCTGTGCAACGAATCCGGGAAAAACTGGCTCAAAAATATTCCATCGAAGTGGAAACCACTAATCTTAAGGAAGTGGAGGAAGCCCTGTCCGTCGGAGTGGATATCATCATGTTGGACAATATGGAAACCGAGATGATCCGGCAAGCTGTAAAAATAATCGACCGTAAAGTAAAAGTTGAAGTCTCCGGTTCCATCACCCTCGAACGTCTTGATGAACTGTCAGGAACCGGAATTGACTATGTGTCGGTGGGCGCCCTGACCCATTCCGCCCCGGCGGTGGATATCAGCATGAATTTTCAGGAAAATATGTCCTGACATTTTTCCAGGAGTGACTATTTTTCCTGAAGACAAGGGCTTTGGTGATACACTGTTAAAAGATCAAAAATGATTTTGAGGATTCCGCGTGCCCTGTAAAGACACATCATCCGTAGTAAAGATCAAACTCGATCTCGAAGAACGTTTGTTGGACTTCGACTTTGCCAAAATCACCTGCTCCAAGGAAATCGGCGGCGGTACAAGTTATCAGCAATATTGTTCGGGAAAAACAATCCAGGCAATTCTGGCCCTCGATTTTAGCGAATTGACTCAAACCCTGAGGCTGGACGATCCCGACGATCAGTTTTTTCTATTTCTGGAGTGGGACGCCTTGCGAACCGCACTTTGCCAGTATCTGGGGAATGAAGAAGACGTTGACCGGGAACGGTATCAATTGGCGTCTATCATCCACGAAATGGATTTCATCGAAATTTCCCAGGTCATTCATCCGGAGCAGAATATGCCCAAGCTTGTCTCCTGCTTCAAACGAAGCGTCCAGCCAGCGTAGCCGCTGGACCCCAATATTAGCAGATAATGGGTATTGGTTTTTCCATGGCTCATGAGCGTGTGATATTTCCCCTTTGCCTTCATGCCCTTTGAAGGTGTAGCCCAACATTTCCTACCCGTGTTACGGGTCCGGGTAGAGGCGAACCGGGCGAATGTATCCTTGAGAAAAATCCTGATCGAATCCCTGCGCAATCCCGCTGGCATAATTAAAATAGAACGCCGCCTGCTGGTCAAAGGGAAGGCACCAGGAGCTATTGCCGCCGCCCGGAGCAAATGCGGGGTCGAGGTGAAGTTCCTGTTTCGATCTCCCGATAATCATGCTTTCGGGAGAATATAGTTTTTCGATTTCTTCTCTCTCCGCGATGCGCCAGTCGTGAAACCCCAGATAATCTTTTTTATTCAAATCATCCACAAAGCTCAACGCTTCCTGGAAGGTCAGCCAATCCTGCTCGATGGCCCAGGAGTCCTCTCTGGCCCAGATCAGACCGGACTCATTATCCAGGACCATGCCATTATTCTGATCTACAAATCTCGTTTCTTTATTCATTTCGGTACGTTCTGTTAAATTCTCGTAAGGTGGAAGAAAACCTTTTAATAATAAAAACAACGTCTATAATACGCTTTCATTATTCAGACGATATTTTATATAAAAATTAATTTTTCACATGCTAAAACAAATCCTCGCCACTTTCACCCTTTTTGTATTATTCACCGGGGTTCTCTTCATAAAATTTGACGCCCCAGCCTGGGGAAATCCGAACCTTGTTGCCATGGGAACATTTGCTTCCATGCAAATGGTGACGGCTGAGCCGGGTGGACCCTGCGGCGAGAAAGTTCGGCCAGCGAAATATTATTCAGATGCCTCTTTATACTCTCTCATTGCCGGATTTATTCTGGTTTTCGGAGGGATTTTTACGGATAAAAAAGCTCTGAAACTGGGGGTCTGGATTTTAGCGGTATTTCCTTTTGCTTTCTGGATCTATATCAATTATTTCATTGATTTTCAACACACTCAAAAAATATCGTTTGCCTATGATACGGTCGCGGAAAACACTCTGGCGAATATTGCGGAAGCTCAGGACAGATATAAATCCGAACAGGACACCTTTATTAAAGATTTAAACCAATTGTATTCCCATATGGCAGGGTCGCATGGCATCGACGAATGCGTGAAAATTTTGAAGATAGAGGCCAAGTGGGATTATTGGATAGCCCATGCAAAACATGTCTCCAGCCCCGATAAGGTGATTTGGGACAGTCGCACCGGAAGCTCCCTCAAAAAAGGCTGACGACAAATCTGCGGTTGACAGTCCAGCGAATTGAGCCTGGGGCCATCATGCCTTTTTGGGAACGGGCTGGAAACTTTTTGTTTAATTTAAGGTTTTATTTTTTTGCGAACTGGCGAATGTAGAGAACCAACTGCCACACCTGTTTGTCGCTTAACGCCCCGAAAGACGGCATCGGGGTCCCCGGAGATCCATTTTTGACGATCCAATAAATCTGACCGTCCGAGATATCTTCCATCGTGTAGTAACAGGTGAAATTACGAGGCTTGGGTTGCAATCGCTCAAAAATAATGCCCAGCCCATCGCCATCGAATCCGTGACATACCTTACAGGCCGTGGGACGCGCATCGATTTTAAACAACGTCTCCCCGGCTCTCAGGTTTTCAGGTGTGGGATCGAGAGGGTTGGTCATTCCCTGGAACGCTTCTGGCGCTTGAGGCGTGTTTCTCTGTTGAGGACAAATTCCCGGATTCTCGCCATTATCAAGGTCAAGGATATCGTGTCCGCCGGCCTTATGCTCCACCTTTCGGATCCCATCCCTAAAATCAGGATCCTGTGGGCTCGATAAAATTTCATGGTGGTTATTATTTTTCGACTCGTGGGAAAATAATTGCGGTGCATTTACCAGAAATAATAAAACGATGACTAGAAATACTAACAAACTAGACTTTATATTTAACATTATAATTTCCTATCCAGACCACTATTTATGAGATTCTCTACTTAAATCAGCTTACCCTTGATCCCAATGCTTGACAATCCCGTTGAGTGAAATCATTCCGATCACTGCATCATTCTCCAGCACCGTGGCGTAGGATACTTTGAAATTGGTTAAATGCCTTGCGGCGTAGGGCAGGGGCATGTTTGGCGGAACGCTGAGAACCGGCTTGGTCATGATTTCGTAAACATGGGTTTCATGGAGTTTTCGTCTGTGTCCAATGACTTTCCGGGCAATGTCTCTGCGCGTCATGATTCCATAGACATCCATCTCGGATCTTGGCTCTATGAGGATGGCATTAAAATTTTTCTGGTTCATCATCTCCAAAGCCTCCGAAACTTTGGTGATGCCTTCAATTTGTAAAAAATCAGCCATCATAATGTCCCGAACCGATTGGTAGTTTGTCATCAAAATCTCCTAAAAATAATTTTGCTTTGCGTCTTTTTCCATCGTTGGAAGCTGACTTTCCAATCCGATGGCGCGGTCAACGACCCAGGAAAAAGCAATTCCGTTGCCTTTTTCATCGAGATGCCCGGCCTTGTGAATAGCGTCCATGATGTCGCTGGATTTAAAATCTTCAACCAGAAATAGGAGCATGTCTTTTTGCGCTTCCATCGTCAAACCAAAAAAGGATTTGTGCTCGTGAATCCCTTCTCCCCGGGCATTTAAAATCGTGACTCCGGTAGCGCCCGCTTTTTTGGCCGCATTGATGACTTCTTCCTGATAATCGTCGTTGACCAAAGCAAGAATAACTTTAAAACGCATTGGGTTGATTTCCTTTAACAAAATTAAACATTATTTTGACCTTAGGGAACGATTGTCAAGCCACTGGCCGATCATAGCATAGGCCAAAACTGCGATGATAGGGAAAAGGGATGCAAATGCAATGAGCCCAAAACCGTCCATAATTGGAGATCGGCCCGGAACATTTGACGCCAGCCCGATTCCCAATGCGGCAAGAACGGGGACGGTGACGGTGGATGTGGTCACCCCTCCGGTATCATAAGCCAGGGGAACGATTGTCTTGGGCGCAAACACGGTTTGGATAATTAGAAACAAGTAGCCGAACGCGATGTAAAGATACAGAGGGGTTCCCATGATAATTCGGTAGGCTCCAAGCGTCACTCCGAATCCCACTCCAAATGCCACGGCGACCCGTAGTCCCCATTCTGAAACCGCTCCCGTAGACATCTCTCTGGCTTTGATTGATACAGCGATCAAAGCAGGTTCCGCAAGCGTGGTGGAAAATCCAATGGTGAAGGCAAAAATGTAAATCCAGGTAAAAAGAGAAGGGTCGACCGGACCTGACGATAAAAATGAACTGGCGGCTTCTTCATTGCCTTTGGTAAGAAACATGGGGTCCGTCAATTGCTCTGCCATTCTGGTTCCAATCGGGAAAACACATTCTTCTAATCCAACGATAAAAATAGCCAGTCCAATCACCACCAGAAAAAGACCGAACAAAATCTGTTTGAGGTGTGGGATTTTCTTCCGGAGAATTATGGCTTGGAAAAAAAGAAGAACCAGCAGAATGGGCAAAATATCAATCAGGGTGCTTTTTAAAGAAGTCTGAAGAAGTTCTAACAGGCCGGTTTCCTGGGACATCATGAAACTCCTAGAGCAAACATGCCATATAGCAGAACAAATAATATAGGGGTGAGACTCGCCAGGGCGATCAGGCCGAAGCCATCAGACATGGGGTTTCTGCCCTTGATGGCGACTGCAAGGCCGATCCCCAGCGCAGTCACGAGGGGAACGGTGATGGTGGATGTCGTGATCCCGCCGGAGTCATAGGCGATACCTATGATCTGTTCCGGGGCAAAATAGGTGGTGAGCACGATCAATCCATATCCCGTGAGAATAAACCAGATCAACGGCCATCCTTTGATGATTCTTAGCACCCCAATGGCAGTTGCCAGCCCAACCGCACTGGCGACGGTCAGGCGTAAACCGTAAACAAAAAATGAAATTGAGGAGTCATCCGATGAAATCGATCCAGAGTCGGCGGCCAGGTTCCCCGCTTTACTGGCAATGATGGTCAGGGCGGGTTCTGCGATGGTGGTTGAAAAACCCAGGGTGAATCCAAACAGCAGGAGCCAGAACACATTTCCCTTTTGCGCGAATTGATTGGCTATTCCTTCCCCAAGAGGAAATAAAGCATTTTCAAGACCCATGATAAAGAGAAACAAGCCGATGATGACCAGACCGATTCCCATGATGGTCTGTTCCAGGTGAGGAAACGGTTTCTGAATGACGAAGGTCTGAAAAATGAAGATGACTAATAAAAGAGGAAAAATGTCAAAGATGACAGATAGAAATCGTTTGAATAGAATTTTCAGGACGGTCATGCAAAGATCTTGTGATCAGGAGATGAGTAAGAAGACTCGAAGGGGACCCTCCAATTGCTCCCAATCATCGGAGGGACAAAGAGTATACCGAAATGGAAATTAAAAACCAAGCAATAATGAGATGCCGGATTAAGCGACGGGTGGAAATTTTAATCGCAATGTGTGCGTGAAATGAATCTGGATGAGAGGTGGGGGAGAGGCTATAAATGGATAGATTTACTTATAGACGGGTTCAGCCGGTAACTTTGAACCCAACTTTCCTGACAGATCCATACCGCCGATGGTGTTTGCCAGTTTGAGGGCATTTCCTCGGCTGGCCGATGCCATCAAATATTTTGCTTCGGGAATATCTTTTATAAGTTCAAGAACGGCTTTTGCATTTTCCGCACGTTTATTCTGGGCATGGGTGTATTTCGATTCATTTGATTTTGACATGGCCTGCTTTGCGGAAACCAGCGCCGCCGCATGACCGATCACAAACAACTCCGCTTTTTCCGCTTCAGTCATTACCTTGTTGGTTTCCGGTTCTTCCGGGGTGTATCGGTGCCGAAGGGTCCCCTGGGAGTATTTCAGTACTTCAAAATCCGGGTTGATCGGATGACCGGCTCCCAGCATTTTTGCCAATACGTCGCCCGTGAGGTCAGGATGCGCCAACCCGTGGCAGGTCATGCAATTTTCTGCCACCTGGTATTTCCTGTCTGGCCAAATGAGGCCTGCCTCGGCTGACTTCTTGATTCTTAGTTCTTTATGGGCCGGAGTTTCATTCATCCGGTTTATGCCTTCTCCACCATAGTTGTCGTGGAGAGTCAGCCATTCCGAGGAAGCGCCGTGGCAACTCTCGCAGGAAGTCCCGGATTTAGCCATTGGTTTAGCCGCAGCATGTTCCTGCACCATGGTGTAATGGCAAAGGATACAAGTTTTATTTTTTTTCATGCGTCTGGCCCCACCCACGGCCTTTAGAATCCTTTTCGGGGAGGGTTTGGCGGAATCCCCGGGTTCCCTGTGCGCGGTGCGAAAGGAAGTGTAGTGCCTGGTACGTTGCCAAATATTAAACTCCCTTTCGTGGCACTCTTTACAAACTTTTGCCCCATTGAAAATTAATTTTGCGTCAACTTTCAAGTTTTTAGAAGGATGATCGGGTTGGTGATCCACCTGGGCAACTTGGAGGGGAGTAAAAGAATTTCTTTCGTTAATGAAAAATGGACTTGACGGGTCAGTGGAGTGGTTGACTTTTATAAGTCCTAGGGTTCTGTATTGAAAAAGAAGCTTCTGATTTTTGGGTGCATGGGATATCAAGCCCACATCTTCTTCTACATTGTCCTGGTAATCTGTAGGCACCCGGATTTCTGTGGCGATTGAAATCAGAGTTATAAGAATCAGAACAGAAATAAAATTTAATACTGGAAAAATATTTTTCACAGGGCTATTCACTGTTTGGTTTGCAAAAAAATCGATCCAATTGATCATCTGTTTATGAGCAGATGTGTTGAAATTGCACAGAATTCGTTTATTCAAAATGCCAGTGTTTTGTCACGATTTTGTTAAGATCAGGTCACGATCTTATTGAGAAATATTAGATCTTCGCCATTCCGACGTTTTCCGGTAAAACCCAACCGCTTACACGCTCAAGGGGTCTCTTTGGTGGGTTCAAGCGTCCTGCTGAAAAGGCCTATAAATAGTCCTGAGGCAGGATTAGGGGAAATGTGTGAAAGCAAAGGAAGGTCAAAAAGGCAGATGTATACTCAATTGGAAATCAAAAACCAAGCTATAATGCATTTTCAGAATAAGCGGCAGGTGGAAACTTTCAACGGACAGAATGATAACGGAGTCACTCAGTTATGGATGATGAAGAGCTGAACACAGATAAAATCCTTGAAATATTTTATTCCACCAAAGGAGGAATCGATAAGGTCAACGCGGCGATTGACGCAAAGCTGAGGCCAAACCCGAACCGTTCGTTATCGTTATTTGATAAGTTTGTCGCGGCCCGTATTCAATTAAATCCAAAAGTATTAAAACTGGTGGCCATGGAAATCACCGCATTGGAGGTGATTTATTTGAGTCAGCAGACCAGCCTGCAACAGCTTGAAGTTCTGGACCTGCGCAAAAACGGTTTCGGGGACGTGGGATTGGACGCTATTGCCCATTCGGCTATATTTTCAAATTTAAAGGAATTGGACCTCAGGAGCAACTTGATCACGCGTCTTGGGATGGAATCGCTGGCTAAAACCCAGGTACTCAACAAGCTGGAAAAACTGGATTTAAGAATAAATAAAATGGGCAAACGATGGGAAGAAAAACTGCCGGAAACTGGGAACTTTCCTCGACTGACCCAACTAAGAGTTTTGTGAAAAAAATTTCCTGGTGGAATGGAGCCGTTAGATAATGGTTTTGTCTTTTTCATCCTGAATTTTCTGGACCATTTTTTTTGCAATTTCATCGGCTTTTATCTGATAGGTTCCCTGCTCAAGAATATCGCGAAATTTACTGACCAGTTGATCCCGAATCTGCCCGGGCGGTTTGGCCTCGCCGGTAACCGGGGAAGACGGACCCGGCTTATGCGATAGGGTCACGCGATCGCTGGGAGACGGAGCTTCGGCTTGCGTCAGGGGAGGGGTGACGGGCCTGGCAGGCGGTTTTTTGGCGGCGTCGGTCCGGGTTATTTTATTTGTGGGGTCTAATTCGGGCATCTGATTCCAAGTGGTGGAATGATATAAGGGAGTGTCATTGGGCCAGACCAGTTGTTCCGGTTGGAATCACATCCAAAAAGATTTTTACCCCTTGATGGGTGAATCCAATGCTGTCCGGGCTTGGCTGTTTGGTGCAAGCGAGGAAATTTCTGGCGGTGCGGAGAGATAAAGCTGAAGTAAGACAAGATGGATTTCCTCCCTGAAATTGATATCGCTACAGGTTTCTGAATTGCCTCAATTCCTGAAAAATTGAGTAACCTGTTGATCAATCTTCCTGATTGACCCATGTATAAATTTGCGGTTTTTATGGAAGATTCTTGAGTGTTTTCGACAAATAAATCATTGAAAAATCAGAATATTATGGAAAACATGGTTTATCCGGCTTTTTTGGGGAAAAATAACCGGCGAATTGCGGAAAGGGCCGATTTATTTTCTAAAATTTTTTCCTGCGGGGTCATTTGCCGAAAAACCGGGGCACTTGATTAATATTGCTTTACCGATAATTATATGGTAATATAAAAACAATGAGTTACCTCCCGTTAGCGGACCCGCTTGTGAGGTCGGATACTCCCCCGCCTCTCAAGCGGGTCTTGTGCTTTGGCCTCTTTTCCTGAGAAAATTCCCTTATAAATTTATCTTATTGCTTACTCAGAAGTTTTTATTTTGTGGGGGCGTTTTGTCCTGGTCAGGCGAGGCGTCAGAACGGTGAAGGCGGGCAAAGGTTTTCATAGCACCGCCCACCCAGGGAGCAGGGGTGATTCTTCCCTTGAGATTTAGGCATGAGACTCCAACCCACCGGTGATCCCTAAGGTGGAGAAATCCCTTCCCTGAACGAATCTCAGGAAATCATGTAATCTGCAAAATTATTTTTGTTAATCCGTGTACCTGGATTCGCTATAATCCGGGAATTGTAAATCTAAAGTTTCTTTTATCCATTGCGGAATTTTGCGTCTCTCAGACGTTTGCAGTGAAAGAGATTCCTCGGATTTGCGGAAGTTATCCCAATGGGTGGTGGCCAACTCGTTTCTGGTAATCACTTTTTTCATAGTGCCATCCGGACTCAGAACTTTTACATCATAAAACATGACCCGTACCTCCTGTTTATCGTTATATTTCAATAGGTTATAAGGCAAAGTTTGTGCCAAACCCATAAATCTTTTAGAAATAAGGAGTTGGGGGATATTTGGTTGTTTGGGGGGGGTGGGGATGTTGCGAAAATTCATACTATTTTGAACAGTTTATGACTATATTTGTCAATTCAGTTTGTTTTCAAAACTGGGTGGAATTCAGGGGCAAAATTATTTTGGACTGATTGGCAATGTGAGGAGAGACATTAAAATTTACTGAGGAGAAGCGGTATGGAAAGTAAAGTGCTCAAAGTCATGGGAATGAGTTGCGATCATTGCGTGCAAACAATTACCCAGGCGGTAGAGGGAATGCCGGGGGTTTCAAGAGTGCAGGTGAACCTGGAGAAAAAAGCGGTGACGGTAGACTTCGAGGCCAGTCAAACGGATTTAAAAACGATTTCCGCCAAAATTGATGAAGCGGGTTTTGAGGTGGTCGCGGGGTAGGGGCCCCGCCACGCGGAGAGAAAAGCTGGCAAAGAAATGGATTCGTCTCGAAATATTTCCATCGAACCTCAATTATGGTTTCGGCGGTACGTTGGTCAGGAATCAAGTTTTCCGATGATCACCTTCAGGTGTTTTTCCTCGCCGTCACGAATCACCTTGATGGATACGGTTTTTCCGATGGTGGTGTCTGCCACCATTTGCTGAAACTTATTTGAACTGGCAACCTTCTTGCCATCAAATAGAACAATGATGTCGCCCCTCACGATTCCGCCATTTTCGGCAGGAGTTTTTTGGTCGACGCTGTTGACCAGCACACCTCCTGCAGTGGATTTCAAATTGAAGGACGTGGCCAGTTTAGCCGTCAACGATTGGATGCCTATGCCGAGCCAGCCTCGCTCCACTTCCCCCGCATTGATGAGCTGGGTGGCAATGCGCATTGCCATTTCTATGGGGATGGCGAACCCCACCCCGGACCCGATCTGAGCCACCGCCGTATTGATGCCGATGACCTCGCCATCCAGGTTTATCAGGGGGCCGCCGCTGTTGCCGGGGTTGATGGATGCGTCGGTCTGAATAAAATTTTCATAAGTGGCGATTCCCAGGTTGGTTCGGCCTTTACCACTGATCACCCCGACCGTCACGGTGCCCTCCAGGCCATAGGGATTGCCGATGGCCATCACCCAATCCCCAACGCCCATATCCTGTGATTTTGCGAAGGCAGGGGAGGGCACGCTTCTCAGGGTGGAAAACTTTAACACAGCAAGATCCGACAAGGGATCGCTTCCCACCAAATCGGCAAAATGGTCCTTGCCTTCCGACATCCGCACCATGACTTTATCAATATCCTTGATGACATGGTGGTTGGTTAAAATGTATCCTTTCGAATTGAGGATGACTCCGGACCCGACATTCTCGATTCGATACCGCTTTTTGGCCACGGTGTTGAACACCCATTCCTTCAGGGAAAAATACCAGGGCTTGGAGGGGTGAGACGGGGAATCCGGCCAGACTGCCGGTTCGGCATTATCCAGCACTTTATTGATGCTGACGACGGTGGGTTTGATGAGCTTGGCATTCCTTACGAACGCTTTCTGCAGTTCAAGAATGTTTTTATAATCCTGCCGTTCGGTAAATTCATTTTGGTCGGTGGTCTCAAATGTTGGCAGGGAAACATCGAAAATCTGAAACCGCCCCAGAAAATATTCCGTGCCAAGGAAAAGCAGGGCAAGGACCAGAATTGCCTTCAGGGGGAAAAGATTATTTCTGCGTGGTTCACCCATTTTTTATGCCCTGATAAAGGGTGACAATGCCATAGGTCAGATCCTGATGCGTTACGCGCTGGAATCCGGATTCTTCCATAAGGAGCGCCAGCTCTTTGCGCATTGGGAATTTTGCCACTGATTGGGGAAGATAATTATAGGCGGATTCATGCTGTGAAAAATATTTCCCCACCTGCGGCAACAAAAAGTGAAAATAAAACAGATAACCCCATCCCAGAACCGGGTTGGAGGGATGGGAAAATTCGAGAATCACTGCTCGGCCATTGGGTTTTAACACACGATGCATTTCAGTAAGAGCCCGTTTGGGATCGGAAAAATTACGCAGACCGAAAGCTGAAATCCCGCCATGAAAACTTGCATCGGCAAAGGGGAGGGACTCTCCGCAACCCTTTTGTAGGCTGATGGTTTGCTGCCGGTTTTTTTCCCTGATTTTTTTTTGACCGAGTTCCAACATGGGGCCGCTGAAGTCAATCCCCATCACTTTGAGTTCGGACGGATAGCGAGAGGCGATTTCCAGGGCAATGTCTGCTGTCCCGGTGGCGATATCCAGATATCGTTCGCCACGTTGCGGGGAGAGCAGGTTGACTGCGGCCTGCCTCCAGTGTTGATCCCGCCCGGCACTGAGCAGGCGATTGAGAAAATCGTATTTTGGCGCAACCGCGCCAAACATTTTCTGGATTTGCCGGGGGAAATCGGGGGCTCGTTCTATAGTTTGCATATTTCCATTATAAGGCCTTAATTTGGCTTCGCTTACCCAAAAAATATTATCACCTGGAAATAACCTAAACAAGTTCGATTATCCAAATTCGGGTCACCAATCTTCCTGGTTCAGGTATTCTGTCTTGTTTTCGATATTTTCCGATAGTACCATCGGCCCTGAACAATAATTGACAGGAACCGGCAGACCCTGTCTTGCGGGAAGATAAAGGCATTATGAAAAAAGTTCTGGTAATTTTGGCTCCTGGTTTTGAAGAAATTGAAACCGTCACGGTGGTGGATATCCTTCGTCGCGCAGGGGCCAGGGTGACACTGGCCGGAACAGAAGACGGGACTCTTCAGGGATCGCGCGGCATCGACCTGGTTCCCGACAGCCGACTGAACGATGTGGACCCGGATGAATTCGATATGGTGGTTCTGCCGGGGGGACAGCCGGGAACTTCCAATCTGCAAAAAGACGAGCGCGTCAAGACTATTTTGTTAAAAATGCACCGGGCCCATAAAAAAATCGCCGCTATCTGCGCCGCCCCGGTGGTCCTGCAATCCGTCGGTTTGCTTAAAAGCATTACTCTGACCAGTCATCCGTCGGTTAAAGATCAACTGGACGGCGTTCTCTATTCCGATAACCGGGTGGTGGTGGATGGAAATTTTATCACCAGCCGAAGCCCCGGTACCGCCATGGAATTTGCCATGAAACTGGTTGAAATTTTGTTCGATACCGCCCGCATGGAAACCGTCAACAAGGGCGTCATGGCCAGACTCTGACGCGCTGACTCTCCGTTTTGACCCTTCCTCCGAGATTCAAACTTCTCACCGATCAGGCATCCACCATCTTTTTTTTGATTTTTTTAAAACTTTTTAAACTTAGATACATCATACGCATTAGCAAACGCAATAAAGGATTGTTTTTGCGGTTTAAAATTTTTCCTAAACGATAAATTCAAGTTTTGATATATAAAAGGGGTATTTAAATGTACGTGAATATTTCCCGAAGCAAGCTTTTGATCAACAACCGGCGTAACAATTTGCGCAAGCCGGTAAAGAGCCCGTCCAACCCTGCATCCAGCTGTAATCATTGCGGAGGGGCGATCAGGCCCAGTGGAGAGATCCAGACCTGCATCATGTGCGGACGAGAGCAGGGCCACGCCTGCGCCAATTGTTCGCATGTACCCGCCAGCGTTCCGGCAGAGTGACCTGATTGAACGCCGACCAGGCGGACAAAGTTAAATTGTGCTGAATTTTTCTTCCCTCCCCGTTAACGGGGAGGGATCAGCCCGTCAGTTTTGCGGAAAATTGAGAAAAAACCATTTTTTCAGCGTGTAGAGCGCCCAGGGCCGCGACCAGGACGTTCGTCCAGCCAAAAAATCCTCCCACACCTGAGTGACCTGAGATTCATCGATAAAATCGGACACCGGCGCCACCGGTTCCCGCAAAACCGATTCCACCTCCATCCTCAAATCGTTTCGTATCCAATGTTCAAAAGGCAAAGTGAAACCCATTTTTTTTCTGTGCACCACGTCAGACGGCAGAGAAGACGGTAGGGACCGCACCAGCAGGGACTTTTTCGGCGGTCCGGCAAACTGAATTTCAGCGGGCATGGAAAACATCAGTTCCACTAGGCGGTGGTCAATCAGCGGCACCCGGATTTCCAGCCCATGCGCCATGCTCATCGTATCGGTGTCGCGCAGGAGCGTGTTGGCAAGGTAATGCGTCAATTCCAGATAGGATATTTGCTTCTGGGGAGGAAGGGCACTTAAAGTATCGGTTTCCTTTTTGGTTCTTTCAAGATGTTTAATGATTTCCTGATCGAGGCAACTTTTGTCTTGAAATAGACTCCGCACACGGTCCTCACAGAACAGCGCTCGCATCAAAAAATAAGGATGACTCCCGGATTTTTGTCCGCTGATAAAGTGGACGAGCTTGGTGTTCCGGTCCGATGCGGGCAAAAACCGTTTTAAATTTTTACCCATGTGAGAGCGCCAGGACCGGGGCAGGGCGTTCAACCATTTTTCCATCCCGGATAATTTTGGGGCCATTTGAAACGAGTCATAGCCGCCGAACAATTCGTCCCCCCCTACTCCGGACAGGGCAACCTTCCACCCGATTTCCCGGGCGCATTTTGATATCAGAAAGGTATTGATTCCATCCACTGTGGGTTGGTCCATGGCTCCAATGGCTTGCGGCAGGGAGGCGATGAGGTCTGATTCGGCAATCTCCAGGGTGCGGTGCCTGGTTCCTATTTGTTGCGCAACCTTATCTGAATATATGGATTCGTCGTAATCGGGTTCCTTGAATACCACCGATAATGTTTCCACTGGACGGTCCGTTTCCTGATCCATGAGAGAGACCACGGCGCTTGAGTCGATGCCGCCGCTCAGAAAAGCCCCCAGAGAAACATCGCTGATCTGCCTGAAATTGACCGATTCCTTGAGGGTGTTTTTTAGCAGATCATGGCAGGATTCTGGCGTAATTTCCTGGGACGACCGGGGGTCCCAGTATTTTTTGATCTGCTGAGTTTCCGGGGTGACCAGAAGGTAATGCCCCGGCATGAGTTCCTTTATATTTTCCCAGAGGGTGTCCGGCGCAGATAAACTCCCGAACGATAAAAAATTAAACAATCCGGTTGGGTTGAGCGAGCCTTCGGGGATTCCGGTGGCGGCGAGAGCGCGGGCTTCGGAAGCAAAAAGGAAGCAATCGGTACTGGAAAAGTAGTAAAGGGGTTTTATTCCAAGCCGGTCCCGTGCCAGAAAAAGAACTTTTTTACGTGAATCCCAGATCGCAAACGCGAACATGCCTCGAAGCTTTTCCAGGCAATCGACTCCCCATTCTTCATAGGCTTTCAGTAAGACTTCGGTGTCGGAGTTGGAGCGAAAAATATAATTTTTGCTTTTCAGTTGTTCTCTGATTTCCTTGAAATTATATATTTCACTGTTGGTGGAAATCCACAGGCGACGGGAATCATTGGCCATCGGTTGATGGCCCATTTTGCTGAGGTCGATGATCGAAAGCCTTTGATGTCCGAGGTAAACCGTGGGGCAGTGATCCGCCGTAAACTTTTCTTCACCCCGATCATCGGGACCGCGATGGCGCAGGCGATCCAGCATGATGCGCAGGACTTTGCCGGAATGGTTTTCGTGTCCCGGCAGGCCATCGTTACTGAAATCGATTAAACCGGCAATTCCACACATGCAATGAGTTCGATCCAGGTTAAATTCCGACTCTTATAATAAGTTCCCATAACATATATTATGTCAAGTACGGCAGGGAGTGTCTTTTTTGCGCTTGCTCAGGGTGCTGCGTGACGAATACTTACGTTTGACGAGTGTTATATGGGGAATCTTTTGCATCTTGGTCATATAGAAAGTCCCTTCAAATGGTGTGGTTCAGGATAATAATCACACGCTTGGAGGGTCCAATTCTTTTGGTGGGTGCCAAATTGAAAACTCAGCTTATCGTTTTACGATGGGTGGTCAATGCAAATACGTATTGAAAAAATTCTGGCAGGACTTACGATTATTTTTGTTGGAGAATTTCTTTCACAGCCTTGGCAACATGGTTTGCTGACAATCCGTATTTTTCATAAAGTTGAGCTGCGGTTCCCGTCTCCGCAAATTGATCCTGAACAGCGACTTTTTTGAATGGGACGTGGATATTGTTTTCGAGAAGAACCTCTCCCACCGCGTCGCCTAATCCGCCATATTTGTTGTGATCTTCCGCAGTGATCACCGCGCCGTTTTCTCTAGCCAACTTTATGATTAAATCGGAATCGATGGGTTTGATGGTCGAAATGTTGACCAGGGTCGGTGTGATATTTTCCTTTTGTAACGCCTCCATGGCTTGCAAACTTTCCTGGACCAGGCCGCCGGTTGCAAATATCACTACATTCTTGCCCTTTTTCAGGACATGACCCTTCCCTATTTCAAATTTGTGTGATGCGTCGTACAGGCCTTTTAGCTTTCCCCGTCCCAGTCTCAAATATGCCGGACCTTTATAGTCCGCCAAAACGTGGGTGGCCTGACGTGCTTCCTCCCAATCCGCAGGCTGGACCACAATCATATTCGGGATTGCCCGGGTGTATGCCATGTCCACGATCATTTGCGCCGAGGGGCCATCTTCGCCAACCGCGATGCCGGAATGGGTTCCCGCAAGCTTCACATTGGTGTTGGAGTACGCCACGCTCACCAGGATCTGGTCCATGGAACGGCCCAGCAGGAAACAGGCGAACGTGGTTGCGAATGGAATTTTTCCCGTCGTGGCAAGGCCCGCAGCTGTGCAAACCATGTCCCCTTCGCTGATTCCCATATTGAAGAAACGCTCGGGATATTCCTTACCAAAAGGTTTCGTTCGGGAACTATCGCTCACTCCTGAGTCGAGAACAACGACATCGGGATTGGAAGCGCCTAATTCAATCAAGGCCGCTCCATACCCGTCTCTTGTGGCACCGTCTTTCATTGCAACTCCTTCAAGGCTTTGGCTAAATCTTCGTCAGAAGGCGCCACCCCATGCCAGCCGGTCTGCCCTTCCATGAAACTGACCCCTTTTCCTTTAATAGTATCCGCAATGATGACCCTGGGTTTATCAGGATGCGGCGGAATTTTCAGGGTTTGATGGATTTCCTGCATATTATGGCCGTCGATTCGGTAAGTGTCCCAGCCAAAGGCTCGCCATTTGTCTTCCAGTGGCTCCAAATCTTTTAAATCTTTGGTGATGTTATCCTGGCAGACTTTATTGTAATCAACGATGGCGATTAAATTTGTAGATTTAAACTTGGCGGCGGACATGGCCGCTTCCCAGATCTGTCCTTCCTGAAGTTCGCCGTCACCCAGAATGACATAAACTTTATAATTTCTTTTGTCCAGCCGGGCTCCGAGAGCGATCCCATGGGCGACACTCAACCCCTGCCCCAGACTTCCAGAGGCAATTTCAACGCCGGGGGTTTTGGGATGCGCGTGACCGGAAAGGAATAAGGGGCTGTTGATCTTGCGATAACTTTCCAATTCTTTTTCGGGGAAAAACCCTGCTTTGGCCAGGGTTGTGAAATACAATCCCGATGCATGACCCTTACTGAGAAGAAACCGGTCCCGGTCCGGATCATTGGGGTTCTTGGGGTCGTATTTCAACACGCCGCCAAAAAACAGATCCGTTACAATGTCTGCCGAGGAAAGACTTCCCCCGGGATGGCCCGAACCCGCCCTGTGAATCGTTCGCAAACTGGTTCGCCTGATTTCCAGGGCAATTTCCTCCAGCTTGCTGATTTCATCAGTGGCTGTTGTTGTGCCTTCCATATCGTTAAATCCAGTAAAATGAATGGTTAAAAAATTTCTGTAACCTTATATCATAATGAACGACTCAGCCGCAAGCGTCAGCCTGTGAGGGCGGGACTCAATAATCGGGGTCGGCAGGTTTAAGGGGACAGAAACCGGCCTGGTTTATCCTTATATTTTCCTTTGAATATAACACTGTAAGAAGGGGGGGGGAAATGATATCCGTTGAAGAGTTCCAGTGCTAGCCCTGAGATCAGGTCCCCTCCACCTGGCCGACAAACTCGTTGGAGACGGTGAGAAGCGTGTCGAAATCCACCGGCTTGGTGAAATAGATGTCGGCCCCCGCATCAAGGATTATTTTTTCTGAATGCCGCAAATCGCCTGAAATTGCGATGACCTTGATGTTGGTTGTTTTGGGATTTTCTTTTAAGTTTTTGCAGACCTCCATTCCGTTTATTCCCGGCAGAGCAATATCAAGAATAATGATCGAAGGCATGAACTGGGCCGCTTTCAAGCCTGCGTCCCAACCGTCAAAAGCCATCTCGGCAATGAAATTATTTTTTTCAAAAAACTTTTTCAGAAGATTGGAAAACTTTTTCTCATCATCCACGATCAAGATTTTTCGGGCCGATTGACTCTCCTCTTCAGATTGTAGAATTTCTTTGATCATGCTTATGGTGTAGCCCTTTTTTTGCAGGGCATAAACTTTCTTGCAACGCTCTTCCACCCAGGCCGGATAATAACCCACGATCCCCTTCCCTCCCGGATGCGCTTCCTTTACAGGGTCTGGAAAAAATTTATATTTCTTCTGCCACAACCAAAGGGTTTTTCTTGTGATGGGAACGACTTTCAGTATATCTGCGGCTGTTACTCGGGACATGATAGTTTCCTGGAAAATATTTATATATTGATTAACACTCGGTGTATTGAAAACTTTTTTTGAATATTGAAATGGCCTGCAAATGGCCTTCTATCAATTTTGTATGAAACCTTAATGTAAATGTTAGACTGTTAATGTAATTTTATCAAGTTAAATCTTTCAGTTTTATTAAATTAATTTCTCATCCAAAGCCAAATTAATTGAAAAATAGGACTTTATCCAAATTAAAAAATTAGTTACAATAAAAAATATCTACAAATTTTGACAGAAGATTTTGTTGACCGCGTGTGGTTTTTAACCCCGATGGCCCTGGGACCCTGGATCGGGAGAGCCGTCGGAAAGGCGCGGGAGCTCATAAAAACAGCTTTTCTTCCGGTTCTGCCTGTGTGTGGTACAGGAAGATTTTATTTCGAAAAAGGAAGCGTTATGTCACACAAATTGCGGGTTCCGGTAATTTTGATCATCGCACTATTAATAATATTGGGTTCGGTTCCCAACTTGCGGGCGATAGAATCGGCACCCCCCTCCCCTTCCGCATCCAATGATCTGGTGCTCACATTGAGGGAGGTGGTCGAGAGAGCGTTGAATAATAATGTCTCTATTGCCGTTGAGGAGTTCAATTCAAAAATTCGGGAACAAGATATCACCGACCGGAAATCTGAATTCGATCCCACCATCAACCTTGAGCTTTCCACTATCGAAAAGACGAATCAGGTGTCCAGCGCGTTCGCTTCGCCCGATAAGGCTCAAAATAGAGATTATGACTGGGACCTGTCGCTCAATCAAAAGGTGATCACCGGCGGAGAATATGAAATCAATTTTAATAACAATAGAAACAAGACCAATTCCAATTTCGCCGGGTTGAACCCCAAGTACTCCTCGGAACTGCTTCTGTCCGCCAGCCAGCCCCTGCTCAAAAATTTCGGCATCGATAACAATAAGCGAAATATTTATATCGCCAATAATGACCTTGATATTTCGGACTTTGATTTTGAAAGCACGGTCATTGACACCATCACCGATGTGCAAAACGTTTACTGGGAGCTTGTTTTCAGCATCGAGGACCTGAATGTAAAACAGAAGTCCCTGAAACGCGCGCAGGATCTGGAGGAAAGGGTTCGGGCTCAAGTGGAAGTTGGAACCGTCGCTCCTCTTGAGATTCTTCAGGCGCAGTCGGAAGTGGCTTCCCGCGAAGAATTGCTCCTTCAGGCTCAGGATTTGATCCAGGACAACGAGGACAATTTAAAAAATTTACTGAACATCCAGTTTGATTCGACCGATGGCCTGAAAAAAGTGAGGCCGGCTGAAAAACCTATGCTTCAACCGGAAAAAGAAATTGAGCTGAACGAAGCGATAATAACCGCGCTTAAAAAGCGTCCCGATTACCTGGCGCGCAAAACCAAACTGGCAAACGACAATATTCAGGCAAAATACAATGAAAACCAGGTCTTTCCCACCCTGGATCTGTTTGGCAGTCTGGGCTTGAATGGAATCAGCGGGGATGCGGTCCCCATCACGTCAGGAACTGTAACGGGGACCAGTCGTTTTGGAGGCGGTTATGACGACACGATTTCGAATTTGGGTTCCAGGGATTATTACCAGTGGGAAGTGGGTCTCAAGATGAGTTATCCCCTGGGGAACCGTTCCGCAAAAAGCAGGCTCACAGCATCCCGGCTTCAGGTTGCCCAGACCTTACTGGATATCAAGGATCTTGAAAAAAAGATCGTCGTTGAAGTGAGAGAAGCCGTTCGTCAAATCAAGACAGAGACCAAGCGGGTGCAAGCCTCACGTGTGGCGCGGAAACTGGCGGAAGAAAAATTAAATGCGGAAGAGAAAAAATTGGAAGTGGGCCTGTCCACCAGTTTCAATGTCCTGGAGTTCCAGGAAGATCTGGTAGAGGAGCAGACCAATGAAATCCGGGCGCTCATCGACTACAGCAAATCAAGGATCAGGTTGAAACAGGTGATGGCCACGACGCTGGATGCGAATAACGTTAAAATGTCTACCGATATTGATACCGATTCATGAAAAAACCCCTCATTTTCGTTGGGATCTCCACTCTTCTAATTCTCGCGTATCTCGTATCGTCCAACCAAAAAAATAATGAGACGGACCCCATTGCAGAATTTAAAAGCACGGAAGTTCTGCGTGGCGATTTAACGGTAAAAATTTCTGCGACTGGAATCGTTGAGCCAAATTTTAAAGTGGAAGTGAAATCCAAAGCCAGTGGTGAAGTTTTAAAGTTTCCGTTTGATGAAGGCGACCGGGTGAAAAAAGGCACGCTTTTGCTTCAACTGGATGAATCGGACGAAAAAAGAAATGTTGCCAAAGCAAACGCCGAAAAATCCAGCAGCATGGCTAAAATGATGAAAGCCAAAACCGCCCTGCTATTGCAGGAAACAAAATATGAAACGGACCTTCAAAAGGCCAGGTCTTCCGTGGAGTCGGCACAGGCCAGCCTGGAAGAATCAGAAGACCAGCTGAGCCGGCAGAAAGATCTGTTCGAGAAAAAATTTGCCGCCCGGGAGACCCTGGACAGAGCCAAAACCGCGTATAGGGTGAACAAAGAAAACCTGGTTCAGTCAAAGGCCCAGGTCCAGGTGGTCATCGATTCCGTCCACGATATCACCATGAAAAAAAATGAAATCGAATTGGCAAAAGCGGAAGTGGAGAGGGCGAATATCGCTCTGGACGAGGCTCAGGAACGGTTGGATGAAACTGAAATCTTTGCTCCCATAACGGGGGTGATTATTGAAAAATTGATTGAGGAAGGCCAGATCATCGCTTCGGGTATTTCAAATGTCAGTGGCGGAACGGCCCTGATGACTCTTGCCGATATGTCCCGTTTGTTTATCATCGCCGATGTGGACGAGACGGACATCGGCTCTGTCCAATTGGACCAGACGGTTACGATCACAGCAGATGCTTTTCCGAGTAAGACCTTTCAGGGGAAAGTTCGGCGCATCGCCCCCCAGGGGAAAGTTGAAAACAGTATCACCATTTTTAAAGTGAAAATCGAAGTTCATGGGGCTGGAAGAAATATTTTAAAACCCATGATGTCCTCCAATATCGAAATCGTGACCGCCTCGGCAAAAGACACGCTTTATGTTTCCAGGGGCGCCATGAGAAAGAATGACACAGGTTTTTATGTGGTGATACTGGAGAGCGGCAAACCCATTAAAATTCCGGTTGAAATTGGAATAGAAAACCCTATCCACACCCAGATCCTTGCAGGATTGGAGGAAGGCCAGAAAGTCATTTTGGGCGACTGGGAAAAACTGCTGGCGGAAGCGGGGAAAAAGAATGAAAAAAGCTCCGCAGTGAAGAAAATTCTCTGGATGATCCGGTCAAAATAGTAATAGGCTGGGTTGAGGTGGTTATAAATGTTATTAACTATCAGAGCATGCAGATTTGAAATTTTTGATACGAAATTTTATTCGCTTTCCGTTTCCTTGTTTTTTGGCCTGGATGATTCTTCTGGGATGTTTGCTCCCCTCCCCCGCCTTCAGCCAGGAATTTTCCTATGAAGTCAATGTCGAGGGGGTCGACAATGATGATGAATTTGTCAACACCCTCAAAGCTTCCTCCAACCTGGTGCAATTGGAAGAAAAACCCCTCTCGAATCCCTCCGTACTGATTCACCGGGGCCGCTCTGATGAAGAACGTTTGGTGAACGTTTTAAAATCATTTGGGTACTATTCAGGGAGCATACGCATAGAAATTGATGGACGATCCATTAAGAATGTACTTCCCAGCCAGATTGCAAAAAAAGAATCTTCCAAAGTCGTAATTATCGTTTCTGCCGGAACGCTTTACCGCTTCGACAAAATTCAACTCACCGGGACGGACCAACCTGGATTGGAAAAATTGTCACCTGCCATAAAACCGGGAGAACCGGCACAAGGGCAATCGGTGCTCGATGCCGAGAGTGAATTGATCGCCCGGACCAAACGCGCCGGTTATCCTTATGGAAAAATGGGGAAACGCAGGCTCATACTCAATCGTAAAACACACACGATGGATGTTTTCCTGACATTGATTCCCGGACCCGCCGTCCTGTTGGGGGACCTATCCATTGAGGGTTTGGAGGAGGTCAAAGAGGATTTTATTTACAATCGAATGCAATGGCAAATGGGGGATAAATATGACCCGGCCATTCTGGAAGGTTTTCGCTCGGACCTTTCAGGCCTCAATCTTTTTTCCTCCATCAAGGTCGGCATTCCCGAACAAACAGAAACCGGAGAGAACCATGAATCGCACACCCTTCCTGTCAAACTCAAAGTCGAGGAAAGAAAATTTCGATTTTTTGGTTTCGGAGGCGACTATTCCACCACGGAAGGGATAGGCTTGAATGCCTTCTGGGGCCACCGCAATTTTTTCGGTCGCGGCGAAAAGCTGAAAGTGACCGGTCGGCTGGCCCGCATCGGGGAAAACGAAATCAGCAATATCGATCAAAAAATTGGCCTTGATTTTCAGAAACCCGATTTTCTGTCCCGAAAGCAGAATCTGTTGTTCAATGCGGAACTGGTCAATGAAAATCCCGATGCGTTCGAACGTCAGGCCATTTCGGGCTCTCTGGGGATAAGCCGGCCTTTAACCAGGACATTATCATTCACCGCAGGTGTCACCGGGGAATACTCCTCCATTGAAGATACTGACGGCACGGAAGAATTCACCTTGTTTGGATTTCCCGTTTCATTGAAACATGACACGACCAAGGATTTACTGGACCCAAAAAATGGGTTCAGGAATGAATTCAACGTCACCCCCTACTACACGGCGGTCGGGCCGGGGGAGAATTTTACCCGGCTGAAACTTGGAAGTCGCGGTTATTACAAAGTCACGGAAGACGGTTCGGTGGTGTTAGCGGGAAGGGTGTTGCTTGGAAGTATCGTCGGGTCCTCGACCGAGGATATTCCTGCGGACAAACGCTATTTTTCAGGAGGCGGCGGATCGGTGCGTGGTTACGCCTTCCAGAACGTCGGACCACTGGACAGCAGTGATGACCCGGTGGGGGGAAGGAGCGTGATCGAGGTCGGCGCGGAGATTCGCATCCGATATAAAGATTTTGGTCTGGTCCCCTTTATCGATGGGGGCAATGTCTATGATAATGAAGTGCCAAAATTCGATGAGGAACTGCAATGGGGGGCCGGCCTGGGCGTCCGATACTACACCGCGTTTGGTCCTTTAAGGTTGGATTTGGCCGTCCCGCTCAACCGCCGCGACAATGATGATCCTCTGGCTTTTTATATCAGCATCGGTCAGGCGTTTTAAGGAAATGAAATGAAGCGTATTCTTAAAATCATTGCGATAGCCGCCGGGCTTTTTCTTTTCCTGGCTGTGTATGCCGTCTGGAGTGGTTTTGAAATTTTACAAACCCCTTCAGGGAAAGAGCAACTGGTCCGGTTAATAGAAAGCGGGTCGGAAAGCGCAGACCAAAAACTGAAAATAGGATCTCTGGAGGGCCAGTTTCCCTCATCGCTCACTTTGACAGATATCCTGGTTTCCGACTCCCAGGGGCTTTGGCTCAAAATCGACCGATTGGAAACCCGCTGGAATCCCTGGGATCTGCTGAATGGCCGGATCAAAATCCGCGAAATTTCTTTTCAAACGATTGACCTGTTGCGTAAGCCTTTGACGGAGAGATCACCCCAGGAAGAGCCTCCTCAGGAAAAAAGTGGTGGGTTTCCATTATTGCCCGTTACGGTGGAAGTCGATCATCTGGGGGCGCAAAAAATTCACCTTGCGGACAAGGTTCTGGGAGAGGACATCGAACTTTCGTTTGAAAGCCGGATGGCCTATTTGGGCCTTTCAAAAGGATTGTCGCTGGTTCTTGATGCCCATCGAATCGACCAGACTCCTGGCTCGGTCCGCTTGGAGGCTTCTTTCATTCCGCCGAGTAAAAAGCTGGCGCTGAATCTCAATGCAGAGGAACCCGCAGGCGGCGTCCTGGTTCGTTTGCTTAAAATACCCGAACTTCCAGAGATGTCAGCCAGTATCAAAGGGGAAGGCAGTCTGGAGAACTGGGTCAGCCAGTTTGATTTTCATGCCGGAAAATCAGTCAACATGGATGGAACTGCCCAAATCAGGATGGCAGCCGATGAAAAGTACAGCCTGGAATTATTGATGAGTGGAGATTTTGCTCCCCTGGTTGATCCGGCATATCGGGAATTATTAAACGATGCGGTGATTTTAAGTACCAGGCTTAATTTCGACTCGACCAAGGTAATAAATATTGAAACTTTTGATATCGCCAATTCAGCGTTTCATTTTGATATTCATGGCGATGTCCATATGCAGGATGAAACAATAGATCTTGAATACAGCCTGACGCCCGGAAAATATCAACTTTTCCAATCCCTGGTTCCCGGTCTGGGCTGGAAGTCAATGAAAGTTTCCGGAGCGATCGAAGGTTTGATGGATAAGCCGGAAATTGGTTTGACCCTTGAAGCCGATTCCATTTTCCAGGATGAGTTCTTCATTCCGTCGGTATACACAAATATAAAAATTTCCCCGGACCGGCCTTTCGATAAAAAGGGAGTGAAGCTTAATGTCAATTCCAACGGCTTTGTTTTACAACCGAAAGGGCCCGACCCGGTCATTCAACAACTCATCCCTGATAAATTGCAATGGAAGCTTATGGCGGCGGTCCACCTGGAACAGGAGCAAATCGATCTGAAAGAATTTGAAACTTCCATAGAAAATTTAACGGTGGCTTTAAAGGGTCAACTCAATCAGTGGGGAAAGCAGACCAACATCAAGGTGGATATTTTTTCCCAGGATATTTCAGGATTTTCAGAAATTGCCAAAACGAAAATGGCGGGAAATTTTAATGTGGGGCTGGAAATTGTCGCGCAGGAGTTTGGTCAAACGGTGCAGGCCAAAATTTCCTCGGTGGTTAAGAATCTTGAAACGGAGTTCCCTGAGGTCCAGGCGATTATTGGCGATCAGGTCATTCTGACAGGAGAGGTTCTCAGGCAACCCTCCGGTTTGATAAAGGCCGAGGAAATTAAATTCAGCGGAGCGCAGGTTTCAGGAGTCATCAATGCCATTGTAACTACGGATAAAAAGTTGGACTCCGATTGGTATATCCATTTTCCCCGGCTGGCTGAATTATCCGAAATTGCCAATAAAAACCTGTCCGGTCAATTGGACATTTGGGGAAAAGCCAACGGAAATCTGAACGACCCTGCGGTGGCCACCAAAATTGAAAGCAAGCACCTGATAATTGACGGTCTTCGGGTCGAGGAGGCCCGGCTAGATTTGACCGTGAGGAATTTGTTGAAAAACCCTTCAGGAAATCTGGCGACCAAAGTAAGGCTTAACGATCTGGAAGCGTCCACGTCAACTGATTTTGTCATGCAGGCGGACGATCGCCTGGCCTTTAAAAAAATTAAGATTCTCGGCCTGGGTTCTGAAATACTCGGCGATTTGGTGGTGAATTTAAAACCCCTGTCTTTGAGCGGAGTTTTGAAGGGACAGATTCATGATTACGCATCCATCAACGCTCTTCTTTCTCATCAGCTTTCGGGCGATTCCCGGTTTGAAGTCAAATTTTTAGAAGATTCGGGACAGACCGTAAACTTTTCCACACAGGTTAAAGAATTTACTTTAGCGGGCGAATCTCCCCTGTCGGTGGAAACGCTTCAATTGGCCGGAGTGGTGACCCATGCCTTGACGGAACCAAAAATTACAAGCCAGCTCAATATCTCTGGAGCGAGCCACCACGATGCCACTTTGGAGAATCTGGTGATGACGATCGAGGGGTCCCTTCAGGAAACCAGGTTTAATCTCAGCGCCAGGGCAACTCCCAATGAAGGGCCTACAGGAAAACTCGCGACTGCCGGAATATTGACCCTGGGGGAAGGCACCACCCAATTGGCAATGAATGCCCTCTCCGGAGCCGTGGGTGACATTTTTTTTAAATTGACAGAGCCTGCTCTCTTAAAAATTTCCGGTTCCGATGTCGAATTGGAAAAACTCGTATTGAACATAAATGACGGTTTGATTACCTCGGGATTCAAAAAGAATCTGGCTGGAATGTTTGCAGATGTCTCGGTGGAAAAGTTTCCTCTGGATCTGGTGAATCAGGTTCAACCCGGATTGGGAATGGGCGGCATTTTAAATGGAAAAGCGGTTTTCTCCGCGAATAAGGATGACCCGAAAGGAAATCTTAATTTTACGGTGAATGACCTGACGGTTGCTGAAGTCAGCAAAAAAGGTTTGTCCCCGGCCTCTGCAAATTTGGATGGGGCATGGGACGGGAATCTGGCAAATATCAACTTTCTATTGACCCAACCTTCTGTGGGGGATTTTAAAGTAAACGGTGAACTGCCGCTCGTCATGGATCAGCAAACCGCAGAAATCAAGGTTCCGGCCAAAGCCCCCTTAAAAGCCACCGCAGAAGGGAAGGTGGATCTGGATATCTTAAACAATATGCTGATGGCCTCGGGAAACCAGGTCCAGGGAAAACTGGATCTAAATGTTCAGGTGGGAGGGGATCTGGAGCAACCCGAACTGGCGGGACATTTGAATATGCAGGACGGCAAGTTTGAAAATTTGAAACTGGGCACCACCTTGAACGCCATCGAATTGAAATCAACATTCGATCAAAACCATATCAAAATCGTTCGACTGGTTGCCAATACGCCAAAAGACGGGACGCTTTCAGCCACTGGAACCGTTTCTAAAACCACAGAAAATAATTTTGAAGCGGACTTAAAGTTAAACACCCAATCGGCCCAACTTGTGGCGATCGATGTGGTCACAGCTCAAATATCGAGTGACCTGCAACTGAAGGGTCCGTTGGATTCGGCCTTTCTGAAGGGGGTGATTGAAATTGACCGGGCGAATATCTATGTGCCCAATACCCTGCCGCCCAGTGTGGTTGTCCTGGATGTGGAGGAGGCCGATGAAACAAAGGCAAAAGGGGACATCAAAATTGAACCTGCCGAAAAAGAAGAAAAGGCCTTTGAACTCGGTCTCGATTTAAAAATAAAAGCGCCGGGTGAAATTTTTGTTCGGGGGCGCGGCCTGGATGCAGAATTGGAAGGTGACCTTCAGGTCACCGGGTCCTCGAACAGTCCCAGTGTGGATGGATCGTTTAAAATGCGGCGCGGGACATTGGAAATATTGAGCCGCAAAGTGAAATTCAAACAGGGGGTGGTGGGTTTTGACGGGGTGCCCGATAGAGAGCCGGATCTCGATTTTAAAGCCGAAATCCCAACCAAGAAAATCACCATTCTGGTAGACGTGCTGGGCGCCGTGTCCAATCCTAAAATCAAATTGAGCTCCAGTCCGGAAATGCCGCAGGACGAAATTCTTGCCAACTTATTATTCGATAAAAGCGCCGGCGCCATGACCCCTCTGGAAGCTGTGCAACTGGCGAATTCTGCCGCGCAACTGGCCGGGCTCGGCGGCGAGGGCCCCGGTTTCATGGACAAAGTCCGAGGTTCCCTGGGGTTGGACACGTTGAAATTATCCGGCGAAGACGCGGGGCCAGGGGTAGAAGCAGGCAGTTATGTTGCCGATGGCGTTTATGTCGGGGTGAAGCAGGATCTGCTGAATAATTCCAGTTCGGCGGTCATCGAGTATGAAGTCACCCCCAACGTCACCGTAGAAAGCGATATCGGCGCGGAATCGCAGTCCCGGGTGGGAGTCAAAATGGAATGGGATTATTAAGATTTCATCAAATGGCCAAAAATTGTTTCTCCTTGCCTCCTGGCCTGCCTCACTGAGATAATCAACCAACGCCAAATATCAATCCTTTCTGGGTAATGGTTCACTGGTGATCGACGTATTGAACTTATGCAAGACCTATCAATTGGGCAACGTGGAGGTGTCGGCTTTAAAAAATGCCACGTTCTCGTTTGCGCGTGGAGATTTTGTTGCCATCATGGGGCCGTCCGGGAGTGGAAAATCCACTTTGATGAATCTTCTGGGATGTCTTGATCTTCCCACTTCAGGGACGTATCGGCTGGAAGGCCATGACATTCAGGATCTGAAGCCAGATCAACTGGCGGTCGTTCGAAACAAGCGGATTGGTTTCGTGTTTCAGAATTTCAATCTTTTGCCCAGGGCATCGGCTTTGGAAAATATCGAACTCCCCCTTTTATACGGGAGAGTGCCTGACGCCTCCAGGAAAGCAATGTCAGCTCTGGACCGTGTGGGTCTGGCAGAACGCGCCCGGCACAATCCGGCGGAGCTTTCCGGGGGAGAAAGACAACGGGTGGCCATCGCCCGCGCTATTGTGAACCAACCTTCCCTCATCCTGGCCGATGAACCCACCGGCAACCTGGATTCCAAGACGGGAGAGGAGATCATGAATATATTCACCCAGTTGAATCGGGACGGGGTGATGGTCCTGTTGGTCACGCATGAAAAAGAAATCGCTCAATACGCCCGCCACATATTGTTGATGCGCGATGGAAGAATCATTAAAAATGCGGTGATCGCGGAGATGACTTCCTGATGCTGATTTGGGACCTGTTCAAAATGGCCTTGCGCAGTCTGATCGCCAACAAACTGCGCACGTTTTTGACGACACTTGGGATCATCATTGGCGTGGCTTCGGTCATCTCGATGATTGCCATTGGTGAAGGTGCTAAAAAATCCACCCTGAGCACCATATCTAAATTCGGAACCAATATTATTTCTGTAAAACCGGGTCGTAAGAAAAAGCGTCATGTCTCCGGCGACCGGGTGGTCACGCTGACCCTGAAAGACGCACGGGCCATTGAGTCAGGCGTTCCCCTGATAACAGGAGTCGCGGCACAGGTTTATAAATCCGCGCAACTTAAATATTCCAGTAAAAACACCAATACAACGGTAAGAGGTGCCGACGAAGATTACAGTCGGCTGGCGAATTTTACCATTGACCGGGGACGTTTTTTTAATAGCGATGAAATAATCACTTCCAGGCAAGTCGTCGTTTTGGGCGCGACCGTGGTAAAAAATCTTTTTGGGGAAAGCATTGACAACCCCGTGGGTGAGACCCTAAAGGTTGATGGAAAAAATTATTTGATCATTGGGGTCATGGAAGCCAAGGGAGCGCTCAGTTGGTACGATCCCGACGATCAGGTGTTTATTCCGGTGACCACGGCGCAGAAACGTTTGTTCGGAATGGACCACGTGCAATCCATTGATGTTCAGGCGGCCAAAATCGAGGACCTTGAAGCTATCAAGGAAGATATCGATCGACTGCTCCGCCTCAGACATAACATCAGGGAGGGGGAGGACAGTGACTTTCATGTACAAAATTCGGCGCAATGGCTGAACAGCTGGGGGGATGCGGCAAAGACGTTCACCTATCTTTTGGGCGGGGTGGCGGCAATATCGTTAATGGTCGGTGGCATCGGCATCATGAACATCATGCTTGTATCCGTCACCGAACGCACGCGGGAAATCGGCATCCGCAAGGCCATTGGCGCGAAAAAGAGAGAGATCATGGAACAGTTTCTCATTGAGTCGGTCCTGATGAGTTTTTTAGGCGGCGGAATAGGGATCGGCCTGGGTCTGGTGATCGCAAAAACCGTGTCAAAAATGGGAGGGTGGGACACCGTGGTTTCTCTAGAGTCCATTCTACTGGCATTTGGTTTTTCCGTTGGAATAGGAATTTTCTTTGGTTATTACCCCGCCAATAAAGCGGCAAATATGAATCCCATCGACGCCTTGCGGTACGAATAATATTTCACTTTATAAACAAATGCGCATCCTGCCCGATCGAAAAGAATTTTCTGAGCTGTCAAAAATCTCCAAGCGGGTTCCCGTATGTGGCGTCAAAGCGATTCCAAACCTGTCCCCTTCCCTGTTGTATCGGGAGTTGTTTAAGGACGCAGACGAATCGTTTTTGTTCGAAAGCGGAAAAGGGCCTGAGGCGACCTCCCGCTATTCATTCATGGGAGTGTCCAACGCAAAATCGATCCGCCTTCAAAACGACAAAGCATTCTTATTGGATGACGGTGTTCCCGAAGGCCGTGAGTTGGACCCTTTGGAAGGTTTGAACCGGCTGAATTTCGATGATGAAATAAAAACCGTCGAATACATTCCGCATTTCTGGGGAGGTTGGGCCGGGGTCCTAGGGTACGAGTTGGCGGGGTTTTTTGAAAACCTTCCTCTGCGAAAAGACGATGGATTGGGCATTCCCGATCTATACCTGATTCAGGTGGACCGACTGGTGGTGTATGACCACAAAGACGAGGTTTTAAAATTTATCGTATCCGACGAAGGGCCGGGTGATTATTCCGCCCTGGTGGAAGAAGTCCAACGCTTCTGGACCCGCCTGGAAAAATTTTCCGCACATTCAGACAGCGCCCATCCCCCCTCCAACGGGATAAAAAATACCAGCAATGGACTTCATTCCAATATGAGCCGGAAAGAGTATGTGGATTGCGTCAAGCGGGCCAAAACTTACATCGAAGAGGGGGATATTTATCAGGCCAACCTTTCGCAAAGATTCGAAACTTCGTATCAGGGCGACCCGTTTGATTTGTTCCTGCGTCTCCGGTCGGTGAATCCCTCGCCCTTTTCAGGATATTTAAAATTAAACGGTTTCGCGATTGTCAGCTCCTCGCCGGAACGGTTGGTCAAAGTTGAAAATTCCTGTGTCGAGACCCGTCCCATCGCCGGAACCCGTCCCCGAAGCCGCGATCCTGCAACGGATAAATCGCTCTCAGCGGAGTTATTGCTCAATGAAAAGGAACGCGCGGAGCATTTGATGCTGGTTGATCTGGAACGCAATGACCTGGGCCGAATCTGTAAAACCGGAAGCGTCCACGTTTCCGATCTCATGTTCCTGGAACAATATTCGCACGTGAGTCATATCGTTTCCAATATAAAGGGAGAGCTGAAATCAGAGGTTTCCGTAAAAGATATCCTGCGCGCGGTTTTTCCCGGCGGAACCATTACCGGGTGCCCGAAAGTCCGGTGCATGGAGATCATTAACGAGTTGGAGACTCAAACCCGTGGCCCCTACTGCGGCTCTTTCGGGTATATCGGATTTTCCGGATACATGGATTTGAATATCATCATCCGCTCCATTCTCGTTCAAAACGGCAAAGCCTGTTTCAATGTCGGCGGCGGAATTGTGGCGGACTCCAATCCCGAAAGAGAATACCAGGAGACCCTCGATAAGGCGGAAGCGATGATTCAGGTTCTATCCCACCCAAATACTGAAAGCCGATGATCATGGCGGAGCCTAAGGTATTTCTGAATGGGTTGTTCATGCCTCTTTCTTCGGCCCGTGTTTCCGTGGTTGATCGGGGTTTTAATTATGGCGACGGTTTGTTTGAAACCATGCGCTCCTACCATGGCGTTATTTATAGAATGGACGCGCATCTGGAAAGGCTGTTGCAATCTCTGGATCTGATTTATATCAAAATCCCCCTCACCGTGGGAGAAATCAAATCCGCGATTTGCGATACCCTGGAAAGAAACGGACAACCCGACTGCATGGTTCGTTTGACGGTTTCCAGGGGAGAGCAGCATTCGGGGTTTCACGTCGATCCTGAAATACCTCCCACTCTGGTCATTATTGTGCGACCGGTGGAAGACTTGCCTAAGGAATGGTACGAACAGGGAGTCAAAATTTCCCTGTTCCCTGCGACGGCGCAAAAGGTCGGTGGCCTGGGAAGGTCCATCAAATCCTGCAACTATCTTTCAAATGTGCTCATTCGGGAACAGGCCCGTCGAAATCTGTCGGTGGAAGGAGTCATGGTGGATGATCGGGGTTATATTACCGAGGGGACCACGAGCAATGTATTTATTGTGAAGGGAGGAACCCTGATGACCCCCGGCATTGACGGCCACATTCTGCCTGGCATCACCCGTCAGGCGGTGTTGGATGTTGCCGATCAAAGTGGAATCCCGGTGGCTTTGAAGTCTTTCACCGCAGAAGATATTTACTGCGCCGAGGAAGTTTTCCTCACCAATTCCCGCATCGAAATATTGCCTGTGCGAATTGCCGATGACCGGACCATCGGGGAAAGCGGGCCGGGGACGATGACCCGGTTTCTGCATGCGGAATTTTTAAAAACCGTTGAAGGGGAAAATTAAAAGTGCTAACCTGCGAAACTTTAATCCCCTAATAATTTCTGGACGAAAGATAGCCATGAATGACAGGTTTCGCGAAAACCCCGACGGTATCCTCACCGACACGGAAAAACAAATCGAATGGTTGCCCAAAGATTCGTATCTCGATCTCGGCTCCTGGAGAAACTGGCCGGCGGCCAATGCGTATGTCACGTTGATGAATTCAGTGTACGCCGGCGGCCACAGCAACTGGCGTCTACCCACGCAGGAGGAAGCCCTTGGATTATATGATCCGGAGATGAAGGTGATGGACTACAAGGGGAAGGAAATTCACATTCACTCAAATTTTGCTCCCGGTTGCGGCTACAAAATCTGGACCAGTGAAGTGAATGACGAGGATCAAGTTTTGACGCTGAACCTGCGCAAGGGAACCACCGAATATGTCCCCAAGGATAAAGAAGAATTTCAGTCCGCAAGATTGGTGCGTAAAATTACCAATTAGTCCGCTTCGTTGTTGCCCCACCCTTTGTCTTTGAGCCACTGCAAAAAAGTATCCGGGGCCATATCCGAAATGGCTTCCAGGCGGTAATCTTCCCCGGAGACGGTAAATTCTTCCACACCCTTGTCTTGGTGGGTCACCACCATCACGTCGGCATGTTTGGTGTTTTCAAATCCGTTGAACAACGTGGCGGGGGTGGTGGCCGGTAAATTCAGAGGAAAGCGGCGGCCTGTTCGTTTGCCGGCCTTGTTGTCCTGTAAATCGGCCCATAAAGTATCATCCTCGACGTGGCAATCCACGATATCGTTTTCTTTCTTTCCCGGTACGAAAACTTTATCCCCCACCCGAATAGCGTACTCCGGGCCAAACTTTCCCTTAAACCATACTTTCCCCGTGTCTTCGATACTTGCCATGATCTTCCGTTTCAAAGGGTTGATTTTGACTTGATCCTGTTTTTATAACATAATTCAAAAATTCATTTATTTAAAACCTCTTGAGCGTTGTTACATCATTGATCCATTCATTTGAACAACGATTGAAAAATAAACTGGACCGCCTCAAAGAAGAAAACCTGTTTCGCGAGACCCGGGTTTTTCAAAATTGTTCGTTGAATTTGTCCGGCAATGATTATTTCCAATTGCGGCGACACCCTGAGGTGCAAAATGGAGCAAGGCTGGCAATGGAAGAATTTGGCACCGGCAGTGGCGCGTCTCCCCTGCTTTCCGGGTTTCTTCCCTGCCACCAAGCGCTTCTGGATAAACTTCTCCACTGGAAGCAAAAACCTTACGGGATGTTGTTCAATACGGGCTTTCTTGCCAATCAGGCGGTGATGAAACATTTGCCGGGGAAGAACGATCTGGTTCTCGCCGACCGGTTGATTCATCACTCCATCGCCCAGGCTCTGGCGCAAGGGCAGGCCCGCTTCAAACGTTATAACCACATCGATCTGGATCATCTGGAAGAATTACTGCAAAAGAACAAAAGCAAATATGAAACGTTGTTTGTGGTGACTGAAAGTGTGTTCAGCATGGATGGAGATTATCCCGACCTGCAACGCCTGGTCGATCTCAAGCGCAAAATACCCTTCGTTCTCATTTTGGATGAAGCGCACGGTACAGGGAATTATGGCCAAACAGGCGAGGGATTGGCGGAAGAAATGGGAGTTTGGGGCGGGGTGGATATTCTGGTCGGCACGTTTGGAAAGGCTCTCGCAAGCGCCGGAGCTTATGTCCTGACGTCCTGCGAGGAAATTGTTCAGACCCTCACCAACGTTGCAGGGGAGTATATCTATTCCACTTTTCTAACTCCTGCCCAGGTCGGGGCCGCGTCTTCGGCCATCGAGGTGATTCGAAACGACAGGGACCAACGCGAAGCCCTCAGGACCCTGTCCAAACAATTTCGCCGGCGTTTGGGTGAAACCGGGTTCGAAACAAACGATTTTGATTCCCCCATCGTTCCGGTTATGGTGGGTGACGCAAGCGAGACACTGGAATTGCGCGATCATTTTTTAGATCATGGAATACTGGTTGGCGCAGTGCGTCCGCCGACGGTCCCGCGCGGAACCTCGCGAATCCGGGTTTCTTTGCACTCGCAAGTGTCCGAATCGCAACTGGATCAATTTTTCGATCTATTGATGCAATGGAAAAATCGTTGACCCTCACCGCCATCTCCGGGTGGGCTCTGCCGCCAGAGTGGTTTTTCGGCCAGATAGAAAAGTGTTTCCCTGGTGCAAGAATCAACGTCCTGTATCCCTCCTATCCCGGCGACCCAAGGGAAGCGGAGCGTCTGTTAAAAAACGCACCGGCGGATTTGTATCTGGGCTATTCTCTGGGAAGTCTGTGGCTCATGACCCATCAGGAATTTTTGCCGAAAGCCTCGATCAAGGCGGTGTTGGCTCCGGTTCTGGCATTTACCCTGGAACGGAAGCGTGGGGGGAAGACGCCGGAGACGAAATTGAAATATCTGATTCGTTTATTGAAAAGAAATCCGAACGACCCCTCCCCTTTGCGGGAGTTTTATGAAGATGCGGGGATTCAAATTTCCGAGGACGGGTTGAAAAAGCTTCCCGAAAACCAGATATTGTTGAGGGGACTGGAGTTTCTGCAAAAGGCTCCGGTTCCTGAAATTGATTTGCAAAAATATATTGCCGCAGTCGGGGAAAAGGATGCTTTTCTGGATGGGGAGGAGTTGAAATGTCACCTGCCCCAGTTGGAAATTATTCCTGATGCGGGTCATGAGCCGGGACCGCTATTGAAACGGCTCGCAAAATTATTAAATACCATTTCCAATGGACAATGAAGACCGCATCATAAAAAGTTTTTCCAAATACGCCAAAAGCTACGACCGGCACGCGCAACTGCAAAAGACCATGGCGGAACGGCTGGCTTCGATGTTGCCTGAACACTTGCCCGATTGCGTTACCGAACTGGGGTGCGGCACAGGGTTGTTCACCCGTCACCTTCTGGCGCAACCGGTTCGGCAATTGATCCTCAACGACATTTCGCCAGGCATGATGGAGCAGTTGCAGGAGAATAGAACCCTTCCTGAAAATACCCGAATTATCATTGGTAACGCCGAAAAGGTCGCATTTCTTCCCACGGATCTAATAGCCGCCAATGCTGTCTTTCAGTGGTTTGTGGAGCCAGAACATTCTTTAGACCATCTTGTCAAATACCTGAATGCAGGGGGCAAATTGATTTTCAGCACGTTTGGGCCGGGAACCCTGAAAGAATTCCGGGAAACAGCGTGCATGGAAAGTCCGGCAAAACTTTTTTCACAGGAGCAATGGGAAGCGATGATTGGGCAGGCGGGATTGACGTTGAAGGAATCTTATGTAGAGTTTCGAAAAAGTTTTTTCCCGAGCACCCGGGCCCTTATCCGAAATTTACAGCAGATCGGGGCGGCGCCGTTTCCCATGCTCAAATCTGGAGGTTTGAGGAAATTGATTCGCACCTATGATGAAAACTTCTCCACCGATCAAGGGGTTTATGTCACCTGGGAACTGTTGTATTTTTCTGCGGTCCGGTGATTCGCCCGCACTCACTTCCTGATTGCTTCAATCAGGCTGGAGCCCTCCGTTAATGGAATTCTTTTGAAAGAGCCGAATCCCGTCGCTTTCAGTAATGCCTCTGTTTCATTAAACGAGTAGGTTTTTCCCGTAGCAGTGAACATCAGCATGGTCAGGGAAAATAAAGCGGCGCTGTAGGGTTGGGTCATGTTCTCGCTGAGGAAAAGGTCCAGAAGAATGAACCGCCCGCCCTTTACCAGGGAGCGGTGGATTTTTTTGAACAGGGCTTTATTTTCTTTCGGATTGTATATGTGAAGAATGTTGGAAAATAAAATGGTGTCGAAGTTTTTTCCGTAGTCCGTTTGAAAAAGGTCGCCCTCCAAAAACTCGAACCTTGGGAATGTTTTTGAGGGAGCTAGAATTTCCCCAGCCACTTCAAGGGTGGCTTTTCGATCGAATAATGTGGCGGTCGCTTTTTTATCTTTATTCAGGATAGCCTCGCTGTACGAACCGGGCCCTCCGCCGAGGTCGATCAGACGCCCGACCGGTTTTCGGGCGACAATTTCTGCAACCTTGCCAGCATACAATTCGCTGCGTTCGTGCATGGCATGGGTGAATAATCTTCTGAATTCGGGATCATCCTCCCCTTCAAACTGGGACAGATCGCGGCCATTTCTCAGGATCTCCAGCAAGCCGGCCCACTCGTCCCGATTTTCGTGGCGGAGCCGGACAAAGCCTTTTTTATAATGCGGACTGGTTTCGCACAGGTGCTTGTAGGTTTCGGAGGTGTTTTTAAACAAGGCGCCTTTTTTACCCAATGCCCCCATGGCCACCAGGGCATTGAGCAGCGCTTCCGTTTCATGGGGACTGCTCCCGGCTTTTTTTGCGGTGGCCTTGGCGGATAAAAGATTTTTATCCAGGATAGAGAAGACCTGCAACTCCAAAGCCGCAAGCAGGATGTTTGCCTCTTCCAGTTGGTCAATTTTTTCAATTATTTGTTTGAATTTCAGCATGGTCCACGGTCCTTATCTGAAGTTTTGGGATTCATTCTTATTTTGAATATTATGGTAACGGATGCAAAATATACTTAAAATTCATCGGAATTTTTTTAAAGCCTTCACCACATCCATAGGGCAGTCTGGGAATTATTAAATTAAGATCATTTAAATAAACGAGCGATCAACAAGGCGGAATAAGTTGAGGGCAAAAAAAAATACCGGGTCTTTAAAAAGGCCCGGTATCTCTTTGGTTGCCACCAAGATTCAGGAACAGGTTCGCTCCTGAAAAATTATGTTGTTAATAAATTATAATTTTATTCGTTGCGTTGTCAACCGAAACCATCACTCTTCCAGCAAAAGTTTTACCTTTTCTTCCAAACCCTGTCCCGTACCAAAGATTTTATACCTGAGAATTCCGTTTTTATCGATAAGAATCGTTGAGGGAGTGCCGCGCAAATCATAGGTCTCGAACGTTTGTGCGGAATACACTTTTTGTTTCAGATAAGTTTTTATCTGTTGGACGATCATTTCCTGAGTCTTTTCAGGAAGAGAATCGTAGGTTTCAATATCGCGCTTGATAATTTTTTGAATATTTTCTTCGGAGGCGCCGTCCTGGTTCGTCTCCAGCTTGTCCATTGCCACTGGGAACGAAATAGGATATTCCAGTCGGTTGAAGTTCAATAGCCCGGAACGGGTCATTGCTTCCAGGGTGTCTCCAGTCACCTCCCCTGATTTTAGAAGGGTGGTCAGGTTTTTCATATTGTTTTTATCGAAATCCTCAAAAGCGGTTGCCAATCCCCAAACCACCAGAGGCTGGCCCTGGTATTTGTTGTGGATATCGATCACTTCAGGAAACCCGTGAATGAAACAACCGGGGCAATTCACCTGAAACACTTCGATTAAAATGACCTTTCCCCTTTCCCCGGCGATCGTGGAAGGAACACCCTGCACCCAGGTTTCTACGGCTAACTCGGGCGCTTTCTCGTCAACTTGTGACATGCAGAGGTTCTCCCTGGATTTTTTCTAACATGAGGTCGATCATTTTTTGGATGTTTTGCGGTGGCTTCTTCTTTAAGGCTTCATTCAAAATATATATCGCGCGGCTTTTATCGCCTTTTTGATTGTGAATCATTCCCAGCATCACATGCGACATATACCATTTATCGCCTTTGGGATAATGTTTTCGGATGGCGTCCAACTGTTTGATGGCCTTGGAATATTTTCTTAACTTATAATAGGCTGTGGCCAATCCGAAATGGATGTTGTCCCTTAAGTCCACAGGAGGATTATTTTTCAATGCCAGATTGAATTTATGCATGCTTTGTTTCAGCTGTCCATTTTTTAATAATTGAATGCCCGCCGTGTAAACCTTTCGAGGATATATTTTTGCTTTGGGACGGGGCCTCATGGACGCGAGGGTGGTGATTCGGGCTTTCAATAATTTTTGATCAAGATGGAGTTTGGCCAGTTCCTGTTTCAATTGATGCTGTTGTATTTTTTTAAATTGAATCCGCCTCTTAAAGTCGGTTTCAAACTCTTTCGAATTATTATCGATTTGCTTCAACTTGGAAACGAAAACCGTGGTTTGCTGATCGATTCCCTGATTTATAAAAGATAGAATTTCCAGATCACGGGAAATACTGTCCAGCGTATCCTGACGCGTTTTACGTAAACCAAGCTCGCGTTCGTCCGGAGGACTCCACACGTACATTTCAACGGAACGATAATTTTTTTTCTCAATGGCTTTTGAAGGGGGGGTGGAGCATGCCACTGACGAAAATATCAATCCGCCGAGCAGGGAAATAGTGAAATAATTTTTCATTTAAGTTAAATTATAAAATAATATCGGTGACTTCAATTAGTTTACCGTAAAACCCTTTAAAAATCAATAAGTTAGGAAATAATGGACGATTATTATTCCCTTTTGGGCATAGACCGCCAGGCTTCAGAGGATCAAATAAAGAAGGCCTATCGTAAAATGGCGATGAAATACCATCCGGACCGCAATAAGGATAATCCCAAGGCAGAGGACCAGTTTAAAAAAATCTCCGAAGCCTACGCGGTTCTGAGCGATACCGAGAAAAGAAAACAATACGACCGTTTTGGCGCCGATGGATTCAAGCAAAAGTTTTCCCAGGAAGATATTTTCCGTAATTTCAACGCCGATGAGATTTTTCAGAATTTTGGTTTTCGACCTGGAAAAGGCGCAGATCCGTTTCAGTCCATTCACGAGATGTTCTCCGGCGGCGGAGGGTTTGGTCAATCTTTTGGTGATACTTTCGGCGGGCAACAAGGCGGCAGGCCGCAATCCACAAAGGGAGAAGACCTGGAGACCAGTCTGCCCGTCACTTTTGAGGAGGCCGCACTGGGAGCTGAAAAGAGAATCGTGATTCAGGGGACCGGGAAACGCGAGGAGACCACGGTCAAGATTCCACCCGGCATTGGCAATGGAAAAAAGTTGCGCCTGCGCGGCAAAGGCTATCCCAGCCGGTTTGGCGGCAAAGCTGGCGATATCTATATTAAAATAAAGGTCGAGCCGCATCCGGTTTTTCACAGGGAAGGCAATGATATCGTGGCAGACCAGGAAATCAGCCTGACCGATGCTCTTCTGGGCGCGGTCAAGGAAGTCCCCACCCTGACCGGCCCCAAAAACCTTAAAATTCCCGCCGGGACCCAGAGCCATTCCAAACTCAGATTAAAGGGCCTGGGGGTTGCCCATGGGGCAGGCGGTCAAAAAGGCGATCAACTGGTGCGAGTCCTGATAAAATTTCCCAAAGAATTATCCGAGGAACAACGGGAAATGGTTCTTGCCCTGAAGGAACAGGGGCTATAATAAATAACCCAACACTATAAATTTGAAACCCGTTTGCGGTTTCTGTGAGGAGATAGAATACGTATGGCCAAAATCAATTTCAAACCCGACAATGTCGTTCACGAGGTGGAAGATGGAACGCCTCTGATCGATTTTTGTGATGAAGTGGATGTGTCCCTATCTTTCGGATGCACCGAAGGAACCTGCGGGGTCTGTGAACTGACCGTGCTTGAGGGAATGAGCAACGTGTCCCGCATCACCGAGGAGGAAAAGGATTATCTTTTAGAGGAAGACCTAGAAGCCGGAATGCGCCTCGGCTGTCAGCTGAAAATCCGCAAAGGCGATGTGGTCCTTTCCTGGAAAGGTAACCGGGCGAAGTAGGTATGTATTAAAATAAATGAATGAAGAGGAATATCTTCATGAGTGACCTGAGACTTTTCGCAGAAGTACACGGGTATACATCTGTTGCTATTGGCGTAGCAATCCCATTATTACTGCGGAGCCTAGTAATGCATAAATGGAAACCTAGGACAAGGCTGATCTATGCCCTTAAGTTTTCTTTATGGCCTGTTATCATTTTTACATATTTCCTAGGAGGACCAATTTCTCGGGAAATATTTGGAATAGAAAGTAGGTATTTGATGGATTTAAATCAGACTTTTAAGGGGGTAATCGGCCTGTCCATGATTTCCACCCCGGTATTTTTCGCAATTGGCTGGTGGAAGGCCGTTAAATTTTTTGCACACAACAATGAAAATGCAAAATCAACTAAATAGCTCACCTGAAAATATGAATGCCATATCCAAAGATTCAGCGCTCAAGTTCTGCGAACTTTGTAATTGGGTATATGAGGTATGGGTTACGCACAAGGTTCTCTTCGATGAGAACAACGATACTGAAAACACTATAGCTAAAGCGAAATACTTTACATCGAGGTTGTCAACAATTACCCAAGAATATGCACTTCTGCAGATCTGCAAGCTTCATGATCCTGCGATCCAAGGAAATTCCATTAATCTTACAATTGATTATATATTGCGTTTTGGTGATTTGGATGAGGAAGATGCTCGAATAAGGAAATTAGCTGGGGAACTTACTGAACTATTTCAGCGTCTTAGCTCGGCGCGAAACAAGATTTTGGCTCATAATGATTTGGAAGTCCTAATGGATAACACTACTTTGGGATCGTTTCCTGAAGACCTGGATAATAAGTATTTTGAAGTTTTGCAAGGGTTTGTAAACGCAGTAAGTGTCAAGTGGCTTTCAAGTAAACTATATCCCTTCAATGATCTTGCTAAAGCTGATGTTGATGAGTTTCTCGAAGTACTCAAACGAAGCCATAAAAATAATTCTAAACGAATTATTTAATTTTTGCTCCCCACATCCAATCATCTGGGTCACTTTTTCCCGGTTCCCACAGGAACTCGTCCTCATTCATGGTGGACGCCGTCCAGCGGCTGAACACGAATAAGGCGTCAGACAATCTATTAACGTAGGCGATTAGATTGGATTCGATTTCTTCCTCCCGGCTCAGGGTTACGATTTCCCGTTCCGCCCTTCGGCAAACCGTCCTGCACTGATGCAAAAATGCGTTGACGGGACTTCCCCCCGGCAACACGAAACTGTTGAGAGGAGACAATTCCTCGTTCATGGCGTCGATCACCTCTTCCAACCAGGTCACGTTTTGTTCCGTTAATGCAGGAAGATTTTTACGGTCGGACGTTGGGTCGGTTGCCAGAATGCTCCCAACGTCGAACAACCTCTGTTGGATGGTCTGCAAGATCGATTCGAATTTATCCCGGCGGACGGAATCGGATTTTTTCAGGTTAAAACACCGGACAATCCCCACCAGGCTGTTCAACTCGTCGATGGTCCCATAGGCATTGACCCTGGGATGGTCCTTGAAAATTCTCTTGCCCTGCGCCAGGGAAGTTTCCCCCTTATCCCCTGCTTTGGTATAAACTTTGTTGATTCGGACCATGTTTTGTCCCGGTTAAAGAGGCGTAAAAAATCGTCCCTCATTGATAAAAATTGTATTGCTTGTCATTCGCATATTAAACCCAATGTGCCTCGAATCCATACCCCTATTTTTCTTGACTTCATGCACTTCATTGATTAAGCTGAAAAAAGAATAAAACCTTTTAACGCGGTCCTGTGAGACTGCTAAGGGAGACTCCAGATGAATGGCTCAAGTTGCATTCAACCTGCCTCCTGAACGGGTTTATCCTGTAGGAGGTATTTTTTTACCCTCCCGCTGATATTCACCTTTCCAGTTCCATAATTAAATAAAATATCCATGAATTCCGTCGTCCTGAACTCAAACGATATATCACGCGCCATCACCCGGATTGCCCACGAAATCCTCGAGAAAAATCAGGGCGCGGAGAATCTGGTTCTGGTCGGCATTCGCACGCGCGGGGTCACACTTTCGAAACGCCTGCAGGAAAAAATCAAAGCGATCGAAAATGTTCAGGTGGACCTTGGAATGTTGGACATCACGCTTTACCGGGACGATTTAGGGTCCGGAAAAAATCCACCGCAATTGAAGGCCACGGAAATTGCATTTTCCATAGAAGGTAAAGACGTGATTTTGTGCGACGATGTGTTGTTCACCGGCAGAACCATCCGGGCGGCGTTCGATGCGCTCATGGATTTTGGTCGGCCTGCCTCGATCCAGCTGGCGGTATTGATCGACCGGGGTCACCGGGAGTTGCCCATTCGCCCGGATTATGTCGGCAAAAATATTCCAACTTCCAAAGCAATGAGAGTCAAGGTCAAATTAAAGGAAGATGATGACGGTGAGGATCAAGTCATCGTGATCGATCAAACGTCATGACGGAAACCATGCCCCTCAGTGTGAAACACATTCTGGGAACCCGCGACATGAGCCGGGAAGATATCACCACCATATTGGACGCCGCCGATTCCTTTAAAGAAATATCCACCCGTCAAATTAAAAAGGTCCCCACCCTGCGCGGACGAACGGTCATCAACCTGTTTTTCGAACCCAGCACCCGCACCCGCACCTCTTTTGAAATTGCAGGCAAACGCTTGAGCGCCGATGTCATCAATATCAGCGGATCGACCAGCAGTGCGGTCAAAGGCGAAAACCTCATCGACAGCGCCCGCAACCTGGAAGCGATGAACCCGGATATTCTCGTCATCCGGCACGCCAGCGCAGGTGCGGCGAATCTCCTGACGCAATTTGTGGACTGCCCTGTCATCAACGCCGGAGACGGTTCCCACGAACATCCCACTCAGGCTCTGCTGGACCTGTTGACCATTCGGGAGCATATGCGAAAAGAGTCATTTGAAGGATTGAAAGTGGCGATCATCGGAGACATCATGCACAGCCGGGTGGTTCGATCTAACATATTCGCCATGAAAACTCTGGGGATGGAAGTGACCGTGGTCGGCCCCCCGACCCTGATGCCTGTTGAAATCTCCCATCTAGGTGTGAAGGTTGAATACGATCTCGAAAAAGCCATTCGGGATGTGGATGTCATTATGGTTCTCAGGATTCAACTGGAACGGCAGAACCAATACAACCTCGCCAGCCTGCGGGAATATTCCAACCTGTTTTGTCTGACCACCGAAACGCTGAAAAATGCCAGAGACGATGTATTGATCATCCATCCAGGGCCGGTTAACCGGGGAATAGAAATTGCCCTGGATGTTATGGAAGGGGAACATTCTTTGATATTGAATCAAGTTACCAACGGGGTCGCCGTGAGAATGGCGCTTCTATATCTCCTTTTGGGAGGCGGTCATGAAGATCTTAATTAAGGGGGGGCAGCTCATCGACCCTGCCAATAAGCGGGAGGGTCTGTATGATCTTGTCATTGAAAAAAGAAAAGTCCTGTCGGTTGAGAAATCAGGAGAATTATCCGCAAAGGATATTGAAGGCGCCGAAATAATTGACGCAAAGGGTCTGATCGTTGCTCCAGGCTTCATAGACATGCACGTGCATTTTCGTGAGCCGGGCCATGAGTATAAAGAAACCATTGAGACGGGGTGTCAATCCGCCGCCGCCGGAGGATTCACGTCGGTCGCGACCATGCCCAACACCGACCCGGTCAACGACACCCGTTCGGTCACGGAATTCATCCTGCGCAAAGCCAAAGAGACAGGCATCGTCAACGTTTATCCCATCGGAGCGATCACCCAGGGGTTGAAGGGCGAGCGGCTCTCTGAGATGGGCGACCTGAAAGATGCCGGGGTGGTGGGTTTTTCGGACGACGGTCGTCCGGTGATGAACAGCGAGTTGATGCGTCGGGCGCTGGAATACAGCAAAATGTTCGGATTGCCCTGTATTCAACACAGTGAGATGCTGGACCTGACCGAAGACGGCTGTATGAATGAAGGTTTTATTTCCACGGCACTGGGCTTGAAAGGCATGCCCACGGAAGCGGAAGACATCATGGTGTACCGGGATATTTCCCTGTTGCCAAAAACCGGCGGTAGACTGCATGTGGCCCATATCAGCAGCGGCCTTTCGGTAGATCTGGTTCGGCAGGCCAAGGCCAAGGGATTGGAGGTGACCTGCGAAGTGGCGCCGCATCATTTTGCTCTGACCGATGAAGCGGTGAAGGATTATGATCCCAATGCCAAGATGAGCCCTCCTCTGAGGTGTAAATCGGATATTGAAGCTATTAAGGAAGGATTGAGGGACGATACCATAGACATCATCGCCACGGATCATGCACCGCACGATCTGATCGACAAACAGGTGGAATTCAATCGCGCGTGTTTTGGAATCGTGGGCCTGGAGACCGCCCTCCCCCTGACGCTACGGCTGGTGGACGAAAAAGTTTTTTCAATGTCTAAAATGATTGAAAAACTCACTTCCCGCCCGGCGGAAATTTTTAATCTCGACCGGGGGGCGCTGGGCGTCGGCGACATCGCGGACATCGTGATTTTTGATCCCAAAGCGGAGTACGAGATCGACGTTCAGCAATTCAAATCCAAAAGCAAAAACTCTCCATTCAACGGATGGAAGGTGAAGGGGAAAGTGATTAAAACCTTGGTGGCGGGTAAAACGGTGTTTTCCGCACCCTCTAATTAAACTTCAATTTAAGGCTGAATGATGAAAGCCATCCTGGCGCTGGCCGATGGAAAAATATTTGAAGGCGAAGCCTTTGGGGCGAGCGGCGAAGTCGAGGGGGAAGTTGTATTCAACACCAGCATGTCCGGCTATCAGGAGATTTTGACCGACCCTTCCTACTGCGGTCAAATGGTCATCATGACCTATCCTCTCATCGGTAATTACGGGGTCAATCGGGAAGATTTTGAATCGGAGCGGCCTTTTCTGAAAGGATTCATCATTAAAGAATTGAGCGGGATACCCAGCAACTGGCGTTCCGAGGGCACCCTGGATCAGTTTTTAAAAGAATATGGCGTCATCGGCATCCAGGGGATCGACACCCGAGCGTTGACCCGCCACATCCGGGAGGCCGGTGCGCAACAGGCGGTGCTTTCTACAAATGAATCCGACCCGGAAGTGTTGGTGGAACGAGCGAAAAAATCAATCGGGCTGGTCGGGCAGGATATGGTTAAGGAAGTGACCTGTAAGGAACCCTACCTCTGGGAAACTCCCGGGCCCAGCCTTGGGGAAAAACCCATTGGAAAAATAACGAATGGTGAAAAGTTTTCCGTGGTGGCCTATGACTTTGGGGTCAAAAGAAATATTTTGAAAAGGCTGGCCGAGGCCGGTTGCCGTGTCCATGTGGTTCCTGCCTCAACCAGCGCCGAGGAAGCGCTGGCCCTTAAGCCGGACGGAGTATTTTTATCCAACGGTCCCGGCGACCCTGAAGGCGTCCCCTATGCGGTGGAAAATATCAAGCGCCTGATCGGGCAGGTTCCCCTCTTCGGAATTTGTCTGGGCCATCAAATATTGACCCTTGCCTTGGGCGGAAAAACATTCAAACTGAGGTTTGGGCATCATGGAGGCAATCAACCTGTGATGGACCTCGGAACCCGGAAAGTGGAAATCACCGCGCAGAATCATGGGTTTGCGGTTGATGATAAATCCGTATCGGATGACGTTGAGGTGACTTCGATCAATCTCAATGACCAGACGGTTGAGGGCATTCGGCATAAACAATTCCCTGCATTTTCGGTGCAATATCATCCTGAGGCCGCACCCGGTCCGCAAGATTCGGACCACTTGTTTCAGGAGTTTCTACATATTATGAAAGGAAATGAATCTTGAAGGAAAAATTCGATCTTCTGGTTCAAAAGATCACTCAGGATCACGATTCCAACGAAATTTTAGAGGCCAAGCGTGATTATCAAAAGCTGGCCGGTGAAATCTACGAAGATGACAAATCTTACGAAGCGCGGATGGGATTGTTCCTGGAATGGTTTATATTCGATCGAACAATTCCGGGGAAAGGCGAAACTCCTTTGGAAATACTGATCCGTAAAAGTGATGATCATGGATTGCCCGACGAATTAAAAAATGTGAAGAAGTTTGCCGAAAATTTTCATGGCCTGTTTGTTGTTAAAAAGATACGCGACGGCGAGGTGGTGGTGTTGAATCTTCTCGATGACAAAAAGTACAACGTGATTGAATTGGAAGGAAAACTGCTTTTTCAAAAAAATGATTTGTTTGAAGGAAGGATCGTGTTTCTGGAGGGAAAATATTTTTTTACCGGTAACTTCTGCTTTCATCCCCGTGAAGTAGAAAAATTTATTAAAGGTGAGATCAAAAAAATAAATTTCGTCCGGGAAGGTTATTTAAAACAATTAAAAAAATATAATTCCCAATTAAAAGATTTCGATTCAAAATTGGATAAGAATGCCGGGGAAATTGAAAAGCTGGAAGTGAAAAATCAAAAATCCACCTCTCCGGATAAATCCCAGTTACTGAAGGAAAAAATTGAAGAATTAAAGAATGCCCGTGCTGGGTTTGTCCAGCAGAAATCCACCATGGAAGCTGAAAAAGAAATATTGGAAGTGCAAAATATTAAACGTGAAATCAACGAATTGTCCAACCAGTTATTGCAACGGTTGAGCTACATGAATATCAAGTGGGAGCGTTCCCGCCAGATCGATCTTCACGATATCTACTGCAATTAATGCCTAAACGTACAGATATAAAGAAAATTCTACTGATAGGGGCTGGTCCCATTATCATCGGACAGGGTTGTGAATTTGACTATTCCGGCACCCAGGCGTGTAAGGCGTTGAAGGAGGAGGGTTACGAAGTCATCCTGGTCAACAGCAATCCCGCAACCATCATGACCGACCCCGAATTTGCGGACAAAACTTATATCGAACCCGTCACTCCCAAGGTGTTGGAAATGATCATTGAGCGGGATCGACCGGACGCACTGTTGCCGACCATGGGGGGGCAAACCGGGTTGAACACCGCATTGGCCGTGGCCGAAAACGGCGTGCTGGAAAAATACGGCGTGGAATTGATCGGCGCGGATGTGAATGCCATTCATATGGCGGAAGACCGTAATCTCTTCAAAAAGGCAATGCATCGCATCGGGCTGGATGTGCCGCCCAGCGGTCATGCAAATGATCTGGAAACCGCGTGGCGCTTGGTCAGGGAAACCGGATTCCCAGCCATCATTCGGCCTTCGTTTACCCTGGGGGGAACGGGAGGCAGTATCGCCTATTCGGAAGATGATTTTGAGCGGTTGATCCTGAAAGGTCTGCACGCCAGCCCGAACACTCAAGTTTTGATTGAAAAATCCCTGCTGGGCTGGAAAGAGTACGAACTTGAAGTGATGCGGGACATCAAAGACAACGTGGTGATTGTCTGTTCCATAGAAAATTTTGACCCGATGGGCGTCCACACCGGCGACAGCATCACCGTGGCACCCGCGCAAACGCTGACGGATAAAGAATATCAGCGGATGCGAAACGCCGCGATAGACATCATCCGTGAAATTGGCGTGGAAACCGGGGGGTCGAATATCCAGTTCGCTCTCAATCCTGAAAATGGCGACATGATCGTCATTGAGATGAACCCCAGGGTGTCGAGAAGTTCCGCGCTGGCATCTAAGGCGACCGGGTTTCCCATTGCCAAAATTGCCGCGAAACTGGCGATAGGTTATACCCTGGATGAAATCCGCAACGATATCACCAAAGTAACCCCCGCATCCTTTGAGCCCACGCTGGATTACTGTGTGGTGAAAATCCCCCGATTCACTTTTGAGAAATTCACCGAGGCCTCGCCCGTTTTGACCACCCAGATGAAATCCGTTGGGGAAGTGATGTCCATCGGTCGAACGTTCAAGGAAGCGTTGCAAAAATCTCTGCGGTCGCTGGAAATTGGAATTTCCGGTCTGGAAGAAATTTTCCATTTTGATATGAATCAGGGGGGGGCTTCAAAAGATCAGCAGATTGCCGAAATTGAAAAGCACCTTCGCTTTCCCTATTGGGATCGAATCTGGCATATTTTCGCCGCCTTGAGGCGGGGGATCACCCAGGAGCGGATCTTTGAGTTGACCAGGATCGACCCCTGGTTCCTATATAATATGGGTGAGCTCATTGATCTGGAACATGAGCTGATAGATGCGGGGCCTCTGGACAAGTCCAGCGATGAATTGCTGAAGAAAGCTAAAATAATGGGTTTTTCGGACAAATATCTGGCAACCCTGTGGAAACGCTCCGAAGCGCACATTGCCGAGCGGCGGCGTGCGGCCGGACTCCATCCGGTTTTCAAGCGGGTGGACACCTGCGGTGCCGAGTTTGAAGCGCACACGCCGTATTTATATTCCACCTACGAAAGCGAATGCGAATCGAACCCCAGCGATAAGAATAAAATTATTATTCTCGGCGGCGGCCCCAATCGCATCGGGCAGGGAATCGAGTTCGACTATTGCTGTGTCCATGCTTCGTTTGCCTTGAAGGAGGACGGTTTCGAAACCATCATGGTCAATTGTAATCCGGAAACAGTCAGTACGGATTATGACACTTCCGACCGGCTGTATTTTGAGCCTCTGACCTTTGAGGATGTCATGAACATTGTCAGGGTGGAGAAACCCACCGGGGTCATTGTTCAATTCGGCGGTCAGACTCCCCTGAAACTTGCCTTGGCGTTGAAGGAGGCGGGGGTTCCCATCATCGGGACCAGCCCGGTGGATATCGACCGGGCGGAAGATCGAAAATTATTTCAGGACGTGATCGATAAATTGCAATTAAAGCAGCCAAAAAATGGTACCGCCACTTCCTTTGAGGAAGCAGAGCGCATTGCAGACGGCATTGGCTACCCGGTTGTGGTGCGGCCATCCTACGTTCTTGGCGGCCGGGCGATGGAAATCGTCCATTCGAAGGAGCGCCTGGATTATTATATGCATCATGCGGTCAAGGCATCGCCGGAGCATCCGATCCTAATCGACGATTTTCTTGAAAATGCCACCGAGATCGATGTCGACGCCATCTCCGACGGAACAGATGTGGTGATCGGCGGGGTCATGGAGCATATCGAGGAGGCGGGTATTCACTCTGGTGACAGTGCCTGCTCCATGCCGACGTTTTCCATACCGGAATCGGTGCTGGACGAAATCAGAAAGCAGACCAAAGCCCTGGCCAGAGAACTCAATGTCATAGGATTGGTCAATATTCAGTTTGCCGTCAAAGGTGAAACGGTTTATCTCATCGAGGTGAATCCTCGTGCGTCCCGAACCATCCCCTTTGTGAGTAAGGCGAAGGGGGTCCCGCTGGCCAAGCTGGCGGCCCGTGTGATGGCGGGAAAATCCCTGAAGGAACTTGGATTTCTGGAAGAAATAACCATCTCGCACATTGCCGTCAAGGAATCCGTATTTCCTTTCAATAAATTCACCGAGGTGGACGTGCTTTTGGGGCCGGAAATGAAATCGACCGGCGAAGTGATGGGAATCGATTTCACTTTTGGAGGCGCCTTTGCAAAGTCTCAAATGGCCACGGGGATCAAACTGGCCCTTGAAGGGACCGTGTTCATCGGGATCAAGGAGGACGACAAGCCTGCAGCCCTCAGAGCGGTGAATGAGTTTTTAGAAATGGGATATGATATTTTAGCCACACCGGGCACATTCGAGTTTTTATCCGAAAATGGATTGAATGACAGCAAAGTTCGGCGGGTGGAAAAGGATTCCCCGGAAATATTTGAAGCCATCAGGAGTAATGAGATGTCTCTCATGATCAGCACGGTTTTTGGCGAAAAGGCCATTAAGAATTCTCTTTCCCTGAGACGCGCCTCCCTGAACCAAAACATTCCCTACTGCACCACCATGGCAGGCGCTTTCGCTTACTTAAAGGCTTTAAAATCGTTGAAAGCGAAGGAATTGACGATCACCACCCTGCAGGAGTACGGCGAGGGGAAGCCTGTAGCTTAGCGAAGGGTTATTCTGCCGGGGAATAATTTTCAGGAGGCTCCCACCACGGCGTTTCTTCATTCTGGCCGCCGGGTCCTGGATCCAACGGGACGGGGTTGGTTGTCCGGGACCGTACCAGTTCACCCGTTTCAAAACCCTGCCCCGCCTCGATGGCGGCTATCGAAAACCCTTCATGCACGTCTTTCACTCGAATAACGCCTCGCCGGGTGAAGCCGCTTCCCAAATCCATCTGAGTGAAGGGGTCTTTATAGTTCAGGGTCACCGAATACACATTGAACAATTCACCAAAATCAATTCCATCGACCCGGCCCACATTGATGACGACTTCTTTTTTATCCTGATTAACGGAAGTCACCTCTGCTTCCAGGGGTAATGGATAGAGATTCATCATCATAAAGGCATGGACCTGCCGGTTGAGGTCGAGCAAAGCTTTGCCGATAGAGCTGTTTTGAAACTTGGGCGAATAAAAATCCACTTTGGACGCGTCGAGGCTGTAGGGAACGGTTCCGGCAATGGAATTGATGCGGAATTTCCTTTTGGCAATCGATGTTTGCAAATGGTGGTTGGTGAGTTCCAGTTCGATGTCTATAACCGCCCGCTGTTTCAGGGCATCTCCCACATTCAGTATTATTTGCGCCCGCGAAGGCGGCTGGCCGGGTGTGAAATGCAGGATTTTGCCCGCTAAAATATATTGAATGGGATGATTGAGTTGCGTTCCCCCGGAATGCATTTTGCCGCCAGAGGCTTTCTTTTTGATTTGTTGGAGTCTGGGACTTTTGGGAGCGGGAGCCAGATGAAAAATTTCCTGACCCGCAAAAGATTGCTGGAGCATTTCAGCAATGATTTTCCCAGGATGGTAGGTGGCTGCCCATCCTGCCGGGTTTTCCAGGGGCATGATCGAGAGACGGTTTTTATGGTCGCCGGCGTCAGCTCTATGAGAATGAAACAGAAAAATGGGAATTCCGATAATGAAAAATAAAAGAAACCGGAATTTTTGCAGGATTAGCTTCAAAATGTTCTCCTCTCTTGGGATATTTATCGACCGAAATCGTCAAATCTTCATTTTGAATTTAATATTATTGCCAAATTTTAGTAAAAGTTGTGTGCAGAGCTATCGCTAGAAAATAATTGCTCCATGGATCTTGTTTGTCGAATGGAATTGAGGGGTTGACCCTTCAAATTTTGGAAAGTAGAATTACTTTTATGAAAAAATATATTTTTGGTTTGCTTGCAATTTTAATGGTATGGGCCTGCCCCCCGGCCTCCGTGGCCGGTGAAACTCCAAAGGGGATGGTATTGATCCCCGGCGGTTGTTTCATGATGGGGACTGACAAGACGTTCGAATACAAAATGGGCTGGTACAACGAACGGGAAAAACCCGCTCATAAAGTCTGCCTCGATAGTTTTTATCTGTCCAAATACGAAGTGGACCAGAAAAGCTGGGAGGCTGTAATGGGATACAATAATTCCCCGATCAAAGGCCCCGCCCTGCCCGTTTCAGAATTGGATTGGCCGGAGGCCCGGAACTATTGCTCCAAAACAGGAAATCGGCTGCCGACCGAGGCGGAATGGGAATATGCCGCCCGCGCAGGTTCTCAAGCGGATAACCCCTGGGGAAATGGCATCGACCGGGATTTTCTCTGGTATGGAGGCAATTCCCATCGCAAACTTTCACCTGTGGGTAAGAAAAAACCCAATGCCTGGGGGCTGCACGACATGATGGGAAGTGTCTGGGAATGGACTGCCGACTGGTACTCCCACGACTACTACAAGGATAGCCCGGTGGACAACCCGAAAGGCCCGAAAAGAAACAGCTGGCGTGCTATACGGGGAGGTTCCTGGTTGGACGATGAAGACTTTATCCATGTGACCGTACGCTATGAGGGAATGTCCGACCCCACGGAAGATTATTGGGTGGGAGTGCGTTGCGCCCGCTCGGTTCCTAAAAAAGCCAAATAAATTTTCATAGTTTCTTTGCTTCGAATAACAACTCGCTACATATCAGAAAACTGCCCTTCCTTTGGACGCTAAAACGATCAACCGGATCTATAAAAAATTAAGTGAAAGCATTGGCAATGCAAATTCGGAGCTGCATTTTAAAAATAATTTTGAATTGCTGATATCGGTTATCCTCAGCGCCCAGGCCACAGATAAATCGGTGAATAAGGCGACCGGTAAATTATTTGAGCTATACCCGACGCCGCAGAAACTTCTGGACTGCGGTGAGGTGAGCCTGCTGTCCCTCATAAAAACCATCGGATTGGCTCCGACCAAAGCAAAGAATATTATTCGCACCTGCAAAATCCTTATCGATGAATTTGACGGTGAGGTTCCGGGAACACGTAAATCCCTGGAAAAACTTCCTGGAGTCGGCAGGAAAACGGCCAGCGTGGTTTTGAACGAAGGTTTTGGCGAACCCACCATCGCGGTGGATACGCATGTGTACCGGGTCGCTTGCCGAACCGGGTTGGCTCCGGGAAAAACAGTCCTGGAAACAGAATCCCGGCTGATTGAGGTCACGCCAAAAAAATGGAAAAAGATGGCCCATTCATATTTGATCCTGCATGGGCGTTATGTGTGCAAGGCAAAAAATTATTCCTGCGGATCCTGTGTTATCAGTAAGGAATGCGAATACTCTGAAAAATCCTTTTAAAAAGCACTCTCCCCATTTTTACCGACCATGAGCGAAATACCCATTCGTAATTATTCTGAAATTTTGTCGCGCCTGAAGAATTCACTGGAAGGTGCCGGGAAATGGGTTCATGTAGGGGATGTCACCGGCTCCACCTCATCCCATCCCATTGAGAAAATCGTTTTTGGGGAAGGCAATGAAAAACGAGTCCTGATTTCCGCAGGTATTCACGGCGATGAACCCGCCGGGGTGGAAACAATTTGTTCCTTTATTGAGAGGAAGGAGTGTCAAAAATTTTTACAGGATTGGGAAATGACTGTGGTCCCCTGCATCAATCCCTTTGGCTATGAAAGTAACACCCGCTCCAATCACGAAGATATGGACCTCAATAGAAAGTTTAAAACCCCTTCCCCGCCGATTGAAGTTGCTCTGGCGCAAAAGCTATTTATATCACCCTTTGACCTGACCATCGAACTGCATGAAGACGTTGACAGTTCAGGCTATTATTTTTTTCACTCAAGTTTGGACGATGTTCAGTCTGCCCTGATTCCAGCCATCCTGAATAATGTCAAAACAGTCATGCCGATCAATTTAGACTCGGAAATAGACGGAATGTCTGCAAGTGAGGGTGTCATTGAAAGGAGTGGTCTTGATGAAGACATGGACTGGTGGCCGATGGCATTTTATTCGCTGTCAAAGGGAACCCGAACCTGCTTGACGCTGGAAACAGCAACGCGATTTCCAATGCAAACCAGGGTCACGGCGCATTTAAAAGCGATCGAGACTGCCTTGGACTTTTTCGACAAAAAGTAAAGGAAGTTAAACCTTGACTATCAGGAATCTTTGTTCTTTATCGGGGTGATGATGGGGATGACGATGGGTTCGCCAAGAGCGAGGGTGTGGATGTCTTTTTCGGGATTGTAACTGCTCAAAAGCCAAAACGGAATGAAGTTATTGTCATTGCAAATTTCCCAGAGGGTTTCGCCTTTTTTAACTTTTCGGACCACCAGTTTACTGACATTGTAGTTACTGAAAAAGTCGTCCTGGATGGCTTTATGAAACTCCTGTCTGCGCTCCTCAAACTTTTCCGTATCGGTCTTGGTGAATGGAACCTTAATTTTTGCGTGAACCGGAATCCGCGAACTGCGGCGAAGTTTATTCACCTTTCGGATCTGGCCAATAGACAATTCGGCCCATTCGGCGTAATGGCTGATGGTCTCGTCGAAATCGACGGTGATTTCTCCCATGCCGGATTCTTTCTGTTTTTCTGATTTAAACGTCACCGGCAGAAACGCCGGGCGGTTGGTATTCATCCGGTATTTCGGCGCGTTCATGCTCGCCAGTTGAATTTTAACCCCTGGTGAAATATCGGGTTTCCTAGCGAGAATCGGGTTCGATTTTTCTTTTTTGGCGGAAGAAATCGTTGATGATTTTTTGGACTTGAAATTATTTTTGGCAGCTTTACTTTTGCCTTTAGTTTTTGTCGGTTCAGCGCTCACAGAATCGACGATGGTGTTTGAAGCTTCGGCTACAACCACGGCTTCAGTCACCACCAGGGTTTGTCCCGGATAAAGTGAGTTTGGATTTTTAATTCCATTCAACCGGGCCAGTTTCGCGGTGTTGGTGTTAAAGCGTTTGGCGATTTTGGTCAGGTTATCGTGCCTTCTGACTTTGTAGGACCCGTTGCTGGAAGCCACTTTATTTTTAGTGCTGGTTTTTGCCTTGACGGCTCTAAAGGAGTTTTTGCTTCTGCGGGATTTCTTTCCGGGTAATTTCAGAACCTTGCCAACGTAAATTCTGTTTCTTCTGCCAATGCCGTTTCTTTGTTTCAATTTCCTAACGGAAGTTCCAAACCGCAATGCCAGCCCGGACAAGGTGTCGCCCCGGCGGACAGTATAATATTTTGAGCGAATTTGCCGGTTGAATTTCTCCGAGTTGGAAATCTTCTGGTAGAGCGGAGCCAGACTGGCCACCCTGCCCACCGGAGTCTTAAACACAAAGCCCTGGGGAATCCTCTTTTGTCCGGATATTACAGGATTGCGGAGGGAGGGATTGTATTTGGAAATTTCTTTTCGGCTCATGCCGAAATGTTTTATTACGGAAGAAATATGGACATAGTCGTCAAACCGAAACGATATCTGGTTTATAGGTTTGGCGAGAGAGACATTCGGAAAATATTTTTTTGCGTTTCTGGATACATGGAGTGCGGCTAGGAATTCAGCGTAAAAATTTCGTGAGGCGAAACCGAATGTTCGGCTTTTATAGCTTTTAATAATCTTGACAAGATTGTCCCCATATTTTCGTTTCGCCCGGTGCATGCCCTGGGTTCCGTGGTTATAGGCCGTGATTGCCAGGGGCCAGCTTTGGAGACGTTCAAAATTGCTTTTGAGTAATTTTGCCGCGGCATAAGTTGAGAAAATGGGGTCCCGCCGTTCATCCACGTCATATCTCACCCGCATGAACATTCTTCCCGTTCCGCGTGTGAATTGCCAGATACCCGCAGCCCCGGCGCTTGAGTACGCGCCTTCATGGAAAGACGATTCGACATGGGGCAATGCGCTCAATTGCTCGGGCAGGTCATAATCATTAAAAATTTTTCTGATTTGCTTGATGTAGCGACCGGAGCGATGAATGCCTCTTTCAAATCTGTCCTTTTGCCCTATCTGTGCACGGATATTTTTGGCGGCCCGGTAAAACCCTCCCTTTACCAAGTCATGCACTCGTTTCTCTTCTCCGGTTAGAATGGATTTATTCTTTTTGCTCGCCAGCCGTCTGAGGATTTTAATATATTTGTTTTTTACCTTTTTTAATTTTCGGTCTCTTGCCCGACGGGAAATCGTTTTATCGCCCAGATAGACCGCTTCATAAATGATGCCCAAATCCTTAACATCATGAATGATGGCGTATTCGGTGGTGTATTTTGAATACACTTTTTTCCAAAAGCCGACCTGGGTTTCCAGGCCCGGAGGCGTCGAAAAATTGTATTCGTTAAGGGTATGGACGTTTTTGGGAATTTTGGCGCTGGCCAAGCTGGAGAAGCTTGTGAAGAAAACAAGAGCAACAAGCGGGATCAAAAACTTGAATGTGAACCTGTTTGCCAAATGAATCGTCCTTTTCTTTGGAAAATAGAGGCCGACCTGATGAAATGTCCTGTAATTGGGCTTGGGCAAAAAAAGGAGCCAAATAAAAAATTCATCGGCTCGCTTTAAGAAGTCAAAAATGGGATAAACCCTTTAATTTTAAAAAGATAACAGACCCTCTTATCGGAGTCAAGTATATTTGCTGGCTGATTCCTTGTTTCTTGCCGAGAACCTTTGGAATTTGGGAACTTATTGGTTGTAAATGAATTAACGGGGATTGGGATAGTCTTTGTTCATTTGGTATACAAATGCCAGTAATTCCGCCACAACCTGGTAAACGGTGGGGGGAATTTCCTGGTTCACGTCGACCTGGGAAAGTACCTCCACCAGATCGGGGTCCTGCTGGACCGGGATATTGTGTTCGTGGGCCAGCGCGATAATATTTTCGGCCACCAAACCTTTTCCCTTGGCCGTGACTTTCGGGGCCGAGTCATCGCTGGAATTATACCTAAGAGAAACTGCGGATTTGGTTCGATTCGGGTGGTTTCTTTTCATGTGGTGACATCCACCAGCCGGGCTTCATCCTGAAACAGGATCGCGGGCAGTTCATTTTCTAGGTCCATTGCAATTTTTTCCTCCACACAGCAGGTCAGATCGGCCTGAAACCCCAGTACGGACAACCGAGTATTTAACTCGCCAATTCTTGAATCGATAAAATCGGCGATGGGTCGGCTCTCCACCTTTATTTTAACGGACAATCGGGATGGGGATATTTGACTGTCCACTCTCAGGTTTCCAAGCTCTGAAAGATCGAGAAAAAATACCAGGTTGTGGGTTTTCTTTCCGTCCCCCCCATTGCCCGAATGTTCGTCTTCGTTGGAGCGAACATACAGTTTGATGGGAGGGTTTCTCTGGCCGTAGGGATTGGGAATTTGCAATAGCAGGGATTGGTTTTCCTGTTTCGCCAGGTGATTGGTGAGTTGATTGAGTTCAATATTCTCAACGGCGTGACGAAAACCCTGCGCCTGTTCTTTCAGGGTCTGGGACTGGGTTGCGGAAAATCCTTTCCCCTGATTGGCCTGGTCCTCCAGTTTTTGAATCATGTCCAACAACTGGCCTTTAAGATCAAGACCCAGTTCCCCAGCCTTCCTCTGATTGACCCCCTGTTCGAAAAACTGTTTCACCCTGGCTTCGTAATTGATTCCAGAGGCATCCACCTGATTTTTGAGCAACCCGGCGTCGGGATTTTTTCCTGCACCCGGGCTAAGCAATTGCAGGGTTTGCTTGATCCGGGCCATTGTTTCCGAGTCCAGTTTTAACAGGCCGGCGTTGGAAAACACCTCCTGGGTCAAGATTGAAAGTTTGCTGATCATTTCCCCGAAGGGCTGTTGGGCGGGTAGATAGGGCTTTATCATTCCCGCATCCACTCTTTGGATCACCGCCCCTTTGGATTGGAAAAAGTGAAACATGCCTTTGGCGGTCTTTTCTGCCACAACAGGTATCTGATCACCGGGTTTCAGGGAGGTTGTGCTCACTGTATGAACTATAAAGTTCCGGTTCTGAAGCTTGATCATTACATTGTCCGGATCAACCACCTGCTTTATGGAAGCTGGGTAAGTGTGCCCCCGGGAGATTTTTAAAAAATCAAGGTCGTGTTTTGAAAAATAGGAAATGGGGGAACTCTTACCCGATGAAAGCCGGATGGTCCCTTCCTGGGCCACGGGTGTTTCGGTTGCATACGTTGCGCCTGCGGATTTTGTGGACGGCGCTCCGGATTCTGACGGGGAGATGATTTTTAGCACTGGCGCAGGAGAAATTTGTTCCACGCGGGCTGAGATTATCTGTCCATTCTTAAAAGAGGGGTCGCCCTGGACGATAATTTTCTGGCCTTCAAGATTCAGCAGGGCTTTTGTTCCTTCGGAGAAAATTTGCACTACTTGACCTTTTAGAAGCTGACCCAATTTGAGTTGTTCGATGAGTTTCTGTGGTGATGTTGAGGAGCCGTCACCGGTAATGATTTTTAGAAAGGTCGGTGAAATTTGATCGATCTGCAAGGAATCCTCCGGGTTTTCATGAGGCGTGGTAATAAACTGCGCCAATTGAGAAGAAAAATTTCTCATCCTCAGTGGGGTGGGATGTGGTCAGACGTTCAGCGATTATGAACCTTTAAAATAGTAAGGAATATCAAACGATCAGGTTGATGGTTCTCCTCTGTCCATTTTCCGCCGTGGTGGTCTTGTTTTTAAGGGTGGAATCTTTTTCGTCTTCTTCAGGGCGGTCCTTATTTTTTTTGCGTGCTTGTTTATGAGGTGTACCATCTTTATTTACGGTATTGGATTGATTGGAATTTTCCGCATTCTGGACCGTGGACCGTTTGATTTCATCGGCGGTTTTAGTTTCTTCTTTATGCTGTTGGCCGGCGGCATTGGGGATATTTTGCAGGGAATGCTGTAACTTTTCCGTGGCCGTCCCCATTTGCTGAATGTGTTGAATATTTGTGGGCGAAATAGAAGACATTTTAGTTAACCCATTGAAATAAAATTACTTATATCAATATAACCCCTGTAGTTGTTTTGTCAAGAAAACGACTGACAGCCAAACCCGTCCTGATAATTCTCATCGGAATTTTGTGGCGTTATCTTGATCAATAATTTGTGGGATAACCCTAGCGAAGGAATGTCGTAGGCAGGAAAAAACAATGAGTCTTAACAAATATGATTGAAAAATAAAATTTTACAATACGGACGTTCTTACAATATTTCTGTTTTTTACAGAATTTCATGATAATCCATTTGAATTTTTCAATCGTATGAAAGGCTGACAAAATGTCTGAGAGCTTTATCGTTAGCTCTCCATTTCAGAATATGTTTTCAATGACTCATCAATCACAGAAAAAATGGTTTCTAAAGGATAGTCCTTGCGTATGAAGTGGTAGGCCCCCAAATCCAAGCATAGTTGCATAGTTTCTACATTCCCTTTTCCACTTAACATGATGACCATTGCATCGGAATCCATAGATAAGATTTCCTGTAGAATATGTATTCCACTTTTATTTAGCATTTCAAAATCAAGCAAGATTAAGTTCGGTTTTTCAGACTGGAACAGCGTTATCGCTTGTTCGCAATTTTTTGCCTCACCAGCAATAGCATAGTTATGCAAAAGCAAATGCTCTCTAAAAAACCTAATGTAATGGTCATTATCATCGACTATAAGTACGCGTTTATTTTTAATCGAGCTCATTACTTCCTATCTTTTTTTGGACTTAGGTAAATAAACTAAGTTCAGGTTATAAGACGTAATATTTAGGTTGAGAAAATTAGAACGGGATTTTTCACAAAAACTTTACCTCATTTTAAATTTTCAGCCTAAAGAGGGATTTTTCAATACCCTTTATATTACAAATATTTATGGTTCACTAAATAATCAGCATAATTTTCAATTAGCTTTTATGTTTATATGGAGATAACCGGTTTATACAACTTTTATAAGACTGATTTTCCATCCTGGAGAGTCGGAGTTCACCGGTGGATTTGAAATGGCCCATTTATTTTTTGAGGAGAAAATAAAATGTTTGAATCTTTGGATCTACAAAAGTTGACCGATGCCTACCTGATTCCGTGGGGAATCAATATTGGGTTTGCTCTGGTTATTTTCATTGTCGGTCGAATCGTGGCCAAACTGATCGTTTCTCTCCTCGAGAAGGGGCTCGCTAAAGCGAAGATGAACGAAATTCTGATTCATTTTGTCAGTTCGATTTTAAATGCGGTGCTCCTTTTGTTCATTATCGTCGCGTCCCTCAATCAACTGGGGGTGGACACGACTTCATTGATTGCTTTAATGGGCGCGGCGGGTCTGGCAGTGGGTCTGGCTTTGCAGGGCTCTTTGCAGAACTTCGCCGCCGGTGTCATGTTGATTATCTTTCGGCCCTTCAAAGGCGGTGATTATGTGGAAGCGGGGGGAACCAGCGGCACGGTTGAAAAAATCAATATATTCAGCTCCGTGTTTCGGACGCCAGACAACCGGGAAGTGATCGTTCCCAATGGAGCCATCTATGGAGGCACCATCACCAATTTTTCGGCAAGAGCAACCCGGAGGATCGATATGGTGTTTGGCATCGGTTATGGAGACGACCTCCTTAAAGCTAAAGAGGTGATCGGCAAGATCCTGAATGATGATGATAGGGTTTTGAAAGAGCCTGAACCCATGATCGCCGTCGGCGAACTGGGGGATAACAGCGTCAATTTCAATGTGCGTCCGTGGGTGAAAAGTTCGGACTATTGGGGTGTGAAATTTGATCTGACCGAAAATGTGAAACTGGCGTTTGATGCCAATGGCATATCCATCCCCTATCCGCAGATGGATGTTCACATGAACCCGTAATATTGGAGGGAGTCCGGCTTGGAATGTTATCGATATCACTGAGAATTGTGAGATACGCCCTCTTTATTTTATAAATTATTGCTAAGTTGGAGATGCTTGAAATGGTGCCATAACTAACTAATTCATAACCACTTATGGGGAAGGGTTGCTTTATGTCGACGAAGAAATATCTCATTCTCCCGTGGGTGGCCGTTATGCTGTTGTTCCCTTCATCGGCGTTGGCCGGGAGCGGGTGGTACCTTGGAGCCAATATCGGGTTGAATTTCCCGAATGACCAGGAGAGCACCGGCCCGAGCCGCGTTCTTGATCTGAATTTTGATACCGGGGGATTGTTCACCGGACAACTAGGCTATAAATTTAGAGGCAATCGGCAGGGCCGTTTCCGCATTGAGGCAGAATTGTCCTATCGTAAAAATGATGTGGATGACATTGTTTTCAATGGGGTCGGTCGGGTCGGCAGCGGCGAGGAAGAGGTGCTGGCGGGCTTCATGAATTTATTTCTTGATATTAATGCACATTCCAAAAGGTTTATTCCCTTCCTGGGGGCGGGAATCGGCCTCGCAAATTTAAGCACGGATGTTGCCTATGCGCCAGGCGCATTTATCGATGATGACGTCACCACATTTGCCTATCAGTTTATTGGTGGCGCAGAGTTTAAACTCACCAAGGATTTCTCGCTCATTGGCGATGTCCGCTATCTGGCTCTGGATGACCCCGAGCTGACACGTTTTGGAGGCCCGGCCCCTGCTGCCTTTGTGGATCTGGACTCAGAATATGGCGGTTTTTCCACTTCAATAGGGCTCCGGTTGAATTTCTAGATATCCTGCCTGTTTTCCCGATTTTGATATGGCCACTCGATCTAATTCAATTAAAAACAAATAGTTATATGTTAGATATGCCGGAAATGGCATGTAATTAATATCACAAAAGCATGTGATGGGCCCCCTATCCGGTTGAATTTAAACCATTTAAAATTAAATCGAACTTTTAGAGGTGCAACATGCTTACATTCATTATGACATCTCCTTTATTTATCGTATTTTCTATATCACTGGTGTTCTGGCATTTAAGGTCTATTGAAAAAGACGGGGGAGAGCCTCCCATTTAATTCTTTTCGGAACTCTCAATGGTCGTGGTGGTTCTAGGAGGAAGGATGATTGAGACTTGTGAGTGGCTATTTGACCACAAACTGGGTGAACACAACATCCGTCACGGTGCCGGTGCCGGCAAGAAGGATGGGGTTCACTGTAGTGAGAATTTCTCTTTTGATTCTTTCTTCAATTTTTACCTTGCCTGAAAAATATTCTTGGGGGCTTTTCCGGTTCAAAATATTATAAATGCTTCTGCGGATGGCCGGGAGGGAGTTCTGTATTTCCTGGGTCATGTTGTTATTGCTTAGAACGAAATTGGGGATGACGGAGATAAAATTTCCCGTTTCCTTCTCGCCCGATTTGAGGGGGAGAAAAAAAGGTTCTAGTGTAAAAATATTAACCTTATTGAAGGGACTTTTTACGGTTTCGACCGGAGGGGACGTGTCAGCAACTCCACCCTCCCCCGCCGTTTCATTTTCCGGGTTCTGTGTGGAGGAAGATAGGTAAAAATAAGCCCCACCGGCCAATAGAAGGATTAAAAAAGTTCCGGCTCCCACCAGGATCCAGGTTTTTTTACTAAAGCTGAAACGGCCGTCCTTTTTTGAGGATGCCTCCTCGCCCTCGGCCCCTTCCGCCTCGTCGTTCTCCGCTCCTTCTAATAGGGCCTCAAGCTCCTTGGCCTCATCATCCTCATCAATTATTTCTTCGGCTTCGGCCATAACGAAAATCTTTTAATTATTTTTGAAATTGAATCAGGTCAATGACTTGAGTTCGGAATACAGAGCCTGAACCTTTGTTTTAAAATCTGTCTGACTGCTGTTATTTTCCAAAATATAATCGGCGGTTTTAACTTTTTTTTCCTGGGGCATTTGATTTTGAATGCGTGAAATCGCCTCGTCCCGGCTGAGAAACCCCCGTTTCATGGCCCGTTCAATGGATTGCTCTTCCTCACAGCTGACGACAATGATTTTATCCATTCGCTGGTCGTTTCCTGATTCGATCAGTAGCGCGGCTTCAACCACAACGATGGCTTCCGGATTTTTCTTGAAAATAAGGTTGGCGGATTTTATTTCCTCCGCAATCACTTCTGGATGGAGGATTTTTTCAAGTTGGATTTTTTTATTTTTATCATTGAAAATGATATCCGCCAGTTTACGACGATCTATGTCTTGATGATTGGTTTGTAGAATATCTTCACCAAAGGTCTTAACTATTTCCTTCCAGGCAGGGCGATCGGGAAGCACCAGGTCGCGGCAAATGGCATCGGCATCGATGATGTATGCCCCCAACTCCTTTAGCATAGAAGCTGCGGTTGTTTTTCCGGACCCCATGGTGCCGGTCAGTCCTACCAGTAATCCCATAGCGCTCTATCTACTTTTATTTGGATGGGTGGCCCTGTCACGCTTGATGGATGTTTTGCACATATTCATCATAGAGCCGCATGATTTTTTTCGTTACGGAGCCGGGTTTCCCATTTCCTACCGAACGTCCATCCAGGCTAGTGACGGGCATGACTTTTTTCAACGTTCCTGTGATAAATATTTCATCGATTTTTTCCAGAGTTTCCGGGGGCCATTGACCCTCCTCCACGGGAAGCCCATGTTCGCTTGCCAGTTGAATCACTTTGTTACGGGTGATTCCCGGAAGAATTCCACAGTCCAGGGAAGGCGTCAGGATTCTTTCCCCCTGGACCAGGAAAATATTGCTGGTGGTGCATTCCGTTAAAAAACCGGAAGGGCTCAGCATCAAAGCATCTTTAGCGCCGAGTTTATTGGCTTCCATGATGGCCAGGACATTATTTAAATAATTTCCGGTCTTTATTCCGGGATTCAAGGCTTCCTTGGGATTTCTTTTGATCGACACCAAAGCGACATGAATGCCTTTGGTGTAATTGTCCTGGGCGTAATCCTTATGGGGGGCGACATAAATAACGACGTTGGGCCGCAAACACGACGAGGGGTCGATATCGATATCTCCCACTCCCCTGGTGACCACGACCCGTATGTAGGACTCCCTGTTTCCCGCAGCTTCCAGGGTTCTGTCAATTTGCTGAACGAACCAGTTTTTATCATGAGGAATGGTGAGAGAAATCCCCTGGGCCGAATTGGCCAGCCGGTTGAGGTGTGCGTCCAAAAAGATGGGTTGATTCTCGTGGGTGGCGACCACTTCATACACGCTGTCTCCGAATAAAAACCCATGATCGAAAACCGAAATACGGGAATCTTCTTCAATTGTGCCGTTAAAATTAATTTTCAGGGACATGATGGGACACGCGGGCTGATGGAAAGTTCTGAAGATTTATTTTTTATCCAGAGACAATAAAATATCATTTAGCTTGCTCTCGTCTTCCGGAGTGTAGTTTTCCTGGGGCTCCTGGTCGAGTGTTTCAGTCTTGCCGACCCTGGTTTTTATGGAGTCTGTGAGTTTCTCAACCCCCTTAAAATCTTCAATTTTTTCTTTGACCCCCTTGAGGTCGAAATCCGGGATTTTATCAATAATTTTTTCCGTATCAATTTCCTGTCCGAGAACTTTTGACAACTCGACCAGTTTGGGCGCCATAATCGAATCCCTGGTGATTTCCCTGCTGATATCCGGAAAAAACCTGAGGGGGAACATTAGGATGATGAGGAGAATGATTGCCTTGGCAATCCCAATGGCCCCGCCCAGAATTCGATCCAGCCCGGAAAGTCCGGGAGCCGAATGAACCAGTTTCTGCAGAACCTTGCCTAAAAGGGAAATCCCAAACAGGGTGGCAATAAAAATCAGGGCAAAACTGACGATTTCCGATGCCGAGGGGTTGGAAATGTAGGTTCTCAAGGTGACGGCAAAATCTTTTTGGAAATGTATGGCTACAAAATACCCGCCAATATAGGCTAATAAAGCAAATAATTCCCGGACCATTCCCCGGACCATGGAATAAATCAGGCTAAGGGCCAATACGATGGCGGCGACAATATCAAACAGGGCCATGTGATTTGAATGCTTTCAGAAAAGTGGAAAATTAAAAGTTAATTGGAGTTAACCATTAAAATATTTTTGAACCGGACCAAATTTTTTTCATCGTATAAAGTGAGATAAATCGCGTAATTTCGCAGAATTTTTTTAACGTATTTTCGGGTTTCCGTGTATGGGATGCTCTCTATGAATTCAATCGGGCCCTTGTCAGAATTCAGGGCCACCCACTGCCTGACTTTCGTGGGGCCTGCATTGTAAGCCGCTAAAGCATATACCATATTTTGATTAAAGGAAACCATCAGGCTGTTCAAATATTCAATCCCCAATTGGACGTTGGTGACCGGATCTTTTAAACTTTCCACGGTGGGGGTTTTCTTTTCCAGCTTGCGGGCAACTTCCTCCGCGGTCGGCGGAATCAATTGCATCAATCCCACCGCATTGGCTTTAGATTCGATTTTGGAGTTGAAAGCGCTTTCCTGCCGGATTAAGGAGAGGATCAGGAAAGGGTCGAGTTGGTAATGCTTCAGAGTATTTAAAACCTCCCTTATGTAGCCTTTTGGAAACATCCCCTCTGATATGGGGCGCGATATTTTTTTGCGATTGCCGTTGCCTGTGAGCCTCCAGGAAAAGATGATGCCGTTTTGATAATCCCCGCCCCGCTTTAATAGATTTGCGATATAAAACGAAAAGGCAGGGTTGTCCCGGTGGAAGGGAAAACCGGCCAACTCCTTCGCGCCCTGACTGCGAAATCCGGTGGCGATTAATTTCTCTGCCCGGCTCAACCGTTTCCGGTCGATCTCGCCCAATCCGAATTTTCTAAAAGCCGAATCCTGAGAATCTTTCCTGGTTAAAAATTTCTTTAGATCAAATCCCGATTCACCCTGGGTTAATATCGAATAAAAATCAAACGGATGTTTCTCCGCCAACCGCTTTAACCAATGGTCCCTTTCATTGATATTTCCCGCAGCCAAGTGGGTTTGCGCCAGCCAATACATGCTCTCCGGCTGAAAAGTGGAATTGGGGTACGATTTCTTTAATTGCCGGTAGGCGGTTGAAGAATTAAATTTCAGGAGCCTTTCGAAATGAGTCAGGGCCAGGTTATATTTTTTTTGCAGTCTTTCGATCCAGGGAATTTTAAACAGGGCGAAGGTGGTGTACGGACCAAAGTCATATTTTTTGAGTAATAGTTCGTAATAGGCCACCGCTTTGGAATATTCCCTTTCATCCTCGGCAATGCGTCCAAGAAAGAACAGGGCTTTATGACAGGCATTAATTTCCAGGGGATATTGTTGAATAATTTTCTCATAAAAAAATGTGGCCTGTTTTGTCTGGCCGGCTCTCCATAATAAAAGCGCCAGTTTATTGAGATCTTTTGGCGGGAACAATGTCGAGATTTTTTCAACCACCCCATTGTTGGAATCGCTCTCAAGGTAAAGAGGCACGAGCAGTTTTATCAGTTTGATCACTCCCCTCGCCTCCTGGATTCCCGGATACTTTTCCATGACCTTTAGTCCCAATTCAAGACTGTTTAGTGGATCGTCCTGATTGAGTGATTCATGAAACTCACGCACCCTTTCATTTTTATAAATCACTTTTGGCTTTTTGGGCGGCGCATGTTGTTTTTTTGCTCTGGCAGGAGGCCTGGCAACCCTGACATCATCCAGCTCGATTCCCAGGCCGTTGAGTTTGCGCTCATAAATTTTAAAAAATTTGATGGCCATTTCCCTGGCTTCATGAGAGGAGGTGCTTTTTAGTAACGTAATGTAAATATCCGCCGCATTCTCCAGGTCCCCGGCGGATTGATATATTTTGGCCAGAGCCAGGTTGACTTTAAATCGGTGCTCTTTGTTTTCAGGAAAATCCCGCATCAGGGACCTGCGGAAAGCTTGCCAGGCGGCTTTATAATTGACCGCCAGAAAATAAGCTTCACCCAGCAGGTAATCTATTTCCGCTAAATCACCCGACACATTGGCATGAAAAGGACTGTCCGGGTAATTTCTGAATATATTGATTCGCCGTTGTTCGGATTGTTTAAAATATTCAATCGCCTGTGGATATTTTTGCTTTAACAATTCCTGTTGGCCCTGCTTTTTCAATGCCAGGGCCAGTCGATCCAACCTGAAATCTTCCAGAACGAAATTGCCCACGATTTTTTCTTTCAGATAATGAGCGGCCTTTTGAGGATTTCCATTTTGAAAGTACAGGTGGCCAAGGGCCAGCCCCAGTAGGTTTTTCTCCTCCCTGGACCCGGCTCTTTTTAGAGCAGTTTCATAATGATTCAAGATAACGGGCATATCCTGAGGGTTCAGACGTCCGAGGTCGAAGGTTCGTTCGTCTAGTGCAGGCAGAATGAGTGGGAAGGGGTTGCTGGTGTCGAATATATCCAGCGACTTGGCAAACAGGCCGGAAGCCTGGGATAAAAGCAGAAGAGAAACAGAAAGGATAATTCCTGGAAAAGAAAGCATCTTAAAAAGGAAGTTGGGAATTCGAATCACGGAACCATTGCCCCAACCGGAAGCGCAAAGCCCGGCCCTGCCGACAGAAAGGCATTTGAACAGCCTAAGCTATTTCTTATCAAAAAGATATAAATTGGCGGGGGAGAACTATATTTTTTTTCTAAGCGAGCGGCTCAAAGAAACAACGTAGTCCATCTCTTCTTTGTTTGCCATGGGTGCGGTTCTTTTGAATTCAGGCTCCGCAGGCGCAGACAAACTGGCCGGACCTGTTGGGGGAGTCACTTCAATTTCCTCGCCGATCGCCCATTTTCGGGAGGCTGAAGGTCCTTTTTCGACCGCGATCACAATGATCTCATGGGTCTGGGAATTCCATTTGGATTGTGTCGTTTGATTTTTCTTATGCCTGCGATCGAACTTTTGCTCGTTCGGGAGCGGATTATCCGGGTTCTGGCGGTCGCTGTGTCGCCTGTCGCCATTAGTCAAAATAATGCCCTTGCGTTTGGATAGATGCTGACGAAACAGTCCCGTATCTACACTTTTAACCGAGGGAAGAGGCCTTGGCGTGGACAGCACTCTTTCTACATATTTATCCGGCTCGGAAGCCTTGTTTTTATCAATAGCGGCGACCAGCATGACAGGTCTCCTTCAAATAGAATGTAAAGGGATGTTGAATGAACAATCATACCCAATATTTTCTAAACGGCAACCCAAATTTATACCTTAAGCGATATTTTATTAAGATTTTTTCATAATTCAGCGGTTTTCCTTTAAGTAGTTGATAAAAATTATTTTAAAGGTGGAGGTGAAGAAATTATTTTTTTTCGCGAGCGAATCGCTGATTTCACTCAGCGACCAAAACCTGCCCTCACTGATTTCCTCCGGATTGATATGGATGGATTGACGGGTGGTGCAGGTATAAGCAGAGACGTGCTCCCAGTAACTTTCCGCGCAGGCTTTGATCTGCATGAAGGGTTGCAGGGATTCAGAGATTCCCAGTTCTTCATTCAGTTCGCGGTGGGCGGCGGTCAGGTAATTTTCCCCCGAATCCACATGACCGGCGGAAGACGTGTCCCAGAATCCCGGATTTTCGTCTTTGCTCATGGCCCTCTTTTGGAGAAAAAGTTCTCCCTGGGGATTGAAAACAAAGATATGGACGGAGCGGTGAATCAATTTTTTTTGGTGAATTTCTTTGCGCGTCGCTTTTCCGATGACCTGGTCTTCTATATCGACCACGTCATAAACTTCATCGTCGCTATTCATGAGCGGGACACGTGGCTGTTCCTGATATCAGGGAGCTTCCGGCTTGCGGAAAACCGAGGGCGGGTCTATTCCCGATCACGCGGAGTTCCTCAGTTCCTTCAGATAACTGAGTTGCTCGGGCACTTCCTGCTCTTCACAGTAATTGTATTTCGCGAGAATTTTGATATCGTCCAGAACACGTTTGCTTCCTTCAAAAATAACAGTTTGATAACCTTTGTCGGCAATAGTTCCTCCGGCCTGCAACATGCTCATGACGGATTTTGAGCTGAATCTTTCATCGTCCACCACCAGAAAAAGGTCTTCGTCATAGCGACGGGCAATGAGGGAAATATATGTGGAGGGTCGGGCGTGAAACCCAAGCGGTTTAGGGATGGGGACTTCGATCCGGTCCACTTTCATAAATTGTTTCAGAATTTCCTCAGCCAATTCACTGCCCTGGATGATGAATTTCAGGCTGTAATAAAATCCGAAATTGACCACCTGACTTAACAGCTGGCCTTTATCCACCATTTCGGCAATTTTTCGTTTGCACTCCCCTGCCCGGATTTCATCTTCATGCCGTTCATAAAAATGGGACAGCCAGAGGACCACCTCCAGAAGGTGAAGGCTCATTGAAATGTGGCCGCGAAGATTTTTTATTTCCGGATTATCATGCTCCAGCTTCGTGTGTTTGACATAGGTGTCATAATCCGATTGCACACTGTGAACCATTTCTTTGAAAGCGCGGGCACGGGTTTCATTGATTTTAAAAGGCACCAGATTTTTTAACGCTTTCAGTTCATTGGTCGGCTGAATTTTAACTTTTTCCATTTTCTGGGCGACTTCCTGAATCTTTTCACAAATTTCGACAATCCGCTCATCTTCATTTTTGACTTCGTCCTCGGCGATGTTTTTGGGAAGCCTTTTATTCGATTCAATGTCAGAAAATTCGTGCGGGGAAACCGATTCCTCAGAAAAGACCAGCCCGTTATTTTTGGCCGAAAGGATAACTTCCTGGTATATATTGAGCATGGATTTATTTAAAAAACCAATGGCCTCCTCGGCTTTGGTTTGAAATTGTGAAAAACTTTCCCTGGAATCCCGCATATTGTAATATGGGTGGCGGTCGAGCAGATGTTTTATAAAAAAAGCGGAAATCCCCAAATTCCGGATGCAGGCCACATATTCGGTAAAAAATGCCCACTCCTTATTTTCCCGCGCTCCGAACTCATCCAGAAAACTTTCCAAAAATTCAGCTTCTTGAATGAGATTGGAATAAAATTTCCTGGAAATCTCTTTATTATTAGACATTTTTGAGGCAAAGGAATTGTAGATCTTGAAAAAAAATGCGGAGGGTTCCTGAACCAGAATCAGAAAATCTTCCTCGCTGATAATCTTGACAAGGGATTTGGCTTTCACTTTTTAGGCTCCAGTCTGAAAAATTAGGAGTAGGAGGGAAAAAGGACTTAAATTCTCCCATTAAATTTTAACATTATTTGGCGGGAAAAAGGAAGCTGGAGGCTCCGAACGGTAATTTATCAGTTGTTGGCGGATTTAATGAATATCTTTGTGGGCAGGTATTTCTGCCAGATCTGAACGTGGGAATCGGGACCCGAAGGAACGCTGAAATGAAAATATAGAAAGTCGGGCTTGGACGGGGATTTAAGCAGGCGCATTTCGGTTTCCTGCAGGTGTTGATTGCCCTTTTTCAAATTACAGGGTTTGCAGGCCACGACGACATTGGTCCAGTTGGTTTTTCCGCCGCGTGATTTAGGCTGGACGTGATCCACCGTCAACAGATTGTTAGAGTTACCGCAATACTGGCAGGTGAAATTGTCCCGCCTCAGAATATTCTTTTTGCTGAAGGCGATCCCGCGCTTCCTTTTCCGTCGGACCATGCTCAATACCCGGATAACCGCTGGAAGCGGGTAACTTTTGGAGGGAGAACGCACGACAAACCCATCACTTTCGATGTTTTCCGCCCGGCCGCTCAGGACCATTATGATGGCCCGTTTGGCCGAACAAAATTGCAGTGGTTCGTAAGAGTAATTCAGGACCAGAATTTTTATGGAGTCGAACATAAACCGGATGTTATTTTTTGCAGAACCAAAGGGTTGATTTGCACGGCAATCATCAGGTGTTTCATGAACGTTTGAAGGGGGGCATCCCCTCCAGCCTCACTAAACCATAGAAACAAAATGGTTTAACGAGTTTACAATTTAGACCTTAAATCTGTCAACAGGATTCCCCTCATCCAGGGTGGCGAGGCCTCTAGAGGATATTGCCTTTTCCCAGACGATCATCAGGATCAAAGAGGCGCTTGATTTTTCTCAAATCCTGAAGGGCCTCGGGCCCCACCATTCTGGCAAAATAGGATTTCTTCAATTTGCCCACCCCGTGTTCTGCAGAGACCGTTCCGCCCCATTCGATCATTTGATCCACCAGGGTGTCGTAAAGCGATCGGGCCCGGTCCTTCTCCTCAGGGGCGGGAAGGAGATTGATGTGGAGATGGTTGTCCCCGAGGTGGCCGAAAACCACGTGGTCCAACCCGCTGGCTGAAAGCTCTTTCCTGTAAAATTGCATCATGTCAATGAAATATTTGTCTGAAACGGCCATGTCCGTGCCTATTTTAACGCGTCCGGATCGGCTGTTATCCTCATTAATTAGAACGGGAATGTCATGCCTGAACTGATGAAAACGTTGCAAATCCTTTGTGCTTTGGGCGAACCAGGAATCGTCGAGCGAGACCTCTTCCCCGGTTAAAAATTCAAACCAGGCCTCAAGCGCAGAGTCGTAATCCGCACTTTTTTCCACATCCTGCTCAAAAAAAAGAGCGGCTTGGGCTGTTTCCGGAATATTGCTGTGGTTTTTTTGCAGTTTTTTCAGGGAATAACGGTCGAAGTATTCCAGAGAGCAGGGGGAGATTTGTGTTTTTTCAAGGGCACGTATCTTTTCCACCAACTCCCAGCAGGCTTCTTCGCGGTCGAAAAATACAATTCCGCTGATAAATTCTTCTGGTCGGGGCAGGAGTTTTAAGCGAATCCGTGTGAACAGCCCAAGCGTCCCATCGGAACCGATGAATAAATCCAGCCAGTCCATTCCGGGTTGAACGTAATACCCGGCGGCATTTTTAAAACGTGGACTGAAATAATGAATGTCCGGAAAAGTGATTCGGGTTCCATCGTCAAAAATAAGTGGTTCCTCAATGGATTTTCCACGGGCAAGGGTCACGGTTTTCCCGTCGACCAGAACAATATCCGCTTCCTGGACGTAATCGCGGGTGACGCCCAGTTTGTAACTCCGGGAGCCGGAAGCATTGGTCGCAACCATACCCCCGAACCAAGCCAGGGTTTCCGTCGGATTCGGGGGATAAAAATAGTCTGAGTTGTCCTGCAGGTGGTTATTCAGGTCAGCGAGGCTCACGGCGGGACCCACATCAATGGATGCGTTTTGAACCTCCCCGATTTCGCTGAACTTTTCCAGAGATACGATGACACCCTCATCGGGTATGCGTGAAGCGGTCAATCCGGTTCCTGCCCCGGCGATCGTGACCGGAAGGCGGTTCGACTTTAGAAACTCAATTAATTCGGCGGCGGTTTCCGGAATAATGACTGCGTCCGCGCGTCCGCCGGAAAAGTTGGATGCGTCTTTAAGATAGGGGGCAATGGTTTGTGGGTCGGTTTTTCGAATCATATAAAGTGGGGAGTTTCATTTCAGCGTCGGGTGGATTCCATTAAGCCATCCGCCTGGGGCGGGAGAAACCCTGCATACCCATTGCGCCTCTCGATGAGTTCCAGAACCGAAAAAACTTCGCCGTTTCGCATTTCCGGTTGGGTGAAGATCTGCCTGAGGTCGGTTCCGCGCTCCCCGACGATTTTTCCCGCAAACTGGACATTCCTGGATTCCAGGGAACCTATGGCAAAGTCGATGTCTTCCACCAGCACGGCAATATGATGAAAGCAATGGTCGCCATGAGCCTTTACCCAACCGGGGATCAAACTGCCTTTCCCGCGTTCGCCCGCAAACGCCTGGTCGATAAATAACGAAGGATAACCCGGCATGCGATAAACTTTGGCCCACCATTTGTCGAATTCCAAAACGCCGATGGATTCGTCGTAATGAAAACCCAGGTCGATCGCTTCTTTCGCTCTTTCATCGACATCCAATGTTCGCAGGGTGCAGTGGTCTACCAGCGGCATGAGCCCTACCCCGGTATTTCTGAGGGATTGCGCCAGTTTTTTTGCCGCAAGGTTCCCGGCGAGAAAATCATCTATATAGCGGGCGAAAAATTTGTCGACGGGGGCATTCATGACCAATTATTCCTGACCGGGATTGTCACCATTCTTTGCGCCTTGTTCCTGTTCCGCCTTCTCCTGCATTCTTTTCATATGTTCTTTGGGTTGGTTGTTGATGAAGCGTGCGTATTTCGGGAGCATGAATAACATCACGACTGCGAAAACGCCTGCAATAACCAATATGAAAGTATCCACTTAAGTTCCTCCAAAATTTACTTTTTAGTATTGTATCATTTCTTTAAAACTTGTGAAAACAACCTGCGTTTATCTGTGTTCATCGGTGGTTTCACTAAATTTCTTCAGCAGGTCCAAAGCCAGCGCTTCCGCTTCCATTAGATCATCCTGCTCTAGAAACCGATTGACTTCCTCATTTTCAAGTATGCTAATCAAAAACTGTTTCCGATCATCAGGAGTGGGGAGGATTTTCATGGCTTCCTTGCGCAACCGGCTCTGCAAGTCGATTTTCAATTTGTCCTGATGTTGGATACATTTTTCCAGCACCGGTTGTATTTTCTCCCTTAGGGATTTGGCCATCAGCGGACTTTTCCCGCCTGTTGAAATGGCGACCTGCACAGTATCGTGAAAATTCATGACCGAGGGATGATTGAAATCACTGACATCCGGGTCGTCCACCGCGTAGGCGTAACACCGTAGGCGTTTGGCATCTTCGACGATTTTACGGTTCAGAGCTTTATCGTCGGTGGCGGCCATGACCAGAATGAGCCGGTCGTATTCTCCAAGAAATTCTCCTCCCGACAAATGCCCCGCTTTCACCTGCACCCTGCCCTCTTTTTCCCATTGGGCTATATCGGGGGAAAATCGTTCCGCATGGACAAATAGGTGGCAATTCTGGGAAAGAATGGCTTCGATCTTTTTGGTCGCTTCCCGCCCGCCTCCTGCAATGACCACCTGCCTGCCTTTAAGATTTAAATCAACAATCATCAAAATCCCAAAATATAGTGAAAAGTACCTCATTGTATGGGTTAATGGTATCATAAGATTTTTAGCTGGTTTCCTGACAATTCTTGAATTTCAGATCGATTTAACCGCCCAAACGGACAAAATAATGGAAAATTTATTGGATAAACAAAATAAACAAGCGCAAACGGCGGTCATCGGCGACGTGACCCTTAAAATGAGCCTGCCCGACAGCACCCAGCCGGAATGGATCGGCCAGACCGAGGTTTTGAAGCAGATTCTGGCTTGCTGGCTGGTGGTGGGGAAAAAAGATTTTCCACTCTCTCCCCGCATTATCGGAATGCCCGGAATCGGCAAAACCACCCTGGCGATGGTCGCGGCTTTAAAACGCCAGCAACCGCTGTATATTTTTCAATGCACCAGCGACACCCGTCCCGAAGACCTGCTGGTAACACCCGTTCTAGCGGAGTCGGGGAAAATTTCCTATCACGCATCGCCATTAGTCAGCGCCATGATCACCGGGGGCATCTGCATACTTGACGAGGGCAACCGCATGAATGAGAAAAGCTGGGCCTCGCTGGCGCCGCTTCTCGATCACCGGCGCTATGTGGAGTCGATTATCGCGGGGATTCAAATCAAGGCGCACGATGAGTTTCGGGCCTGCGTCACCATGAATCGCGACGAATCGACGTTTGAAATTCCCGACTACATTCTTTCTCGCCTGCAACCCACGTTGCCGTTGTCGATGCCGAATTATCAGGACGAGATGGACATCTTGCAATACCATCTGCCTTTCGCTGAAAATGATCTTCTCGAAATGACGGTCGATTTTCTGCAAAAATCTCACCAGCTGGACCTGGATTTTTCGCCCCGTGACGGCATTCACATTCTGCAATACGCGCTCAAGCGTTTGAGTCAGGACAAGGACCATCCGCTGGCTAAAGATGAAGTCTGGAAGGAAGCCATCGTGCGGGTTCTGGGAGAAGACGCTCTGGACCTGGACGGCTTGGCCTCGCGTAACCGCCGTGCTCTGGGTTCCGACCGCTTACCGATGGGATTGAGCGATTTCTTTTTCGATGAAAACAGCCCTCTCCATCCAGATAGTGATTGACCCTTTTCGCAGAAGCCTTTGCAAATCTTAAATTCCCCTTTCTCTTGTGATAATTATCATTAGCCTTCATGCCCGACACGGGTACTTTAAGAAAGGGGGGATCGGTTTCTCCCCCTTCTACGAAGGGATCCGGGGGGATTTTTCTGAGAACTCTTTTTTTTAACAATGAACGAAAATAATAAAAACGACATTTTCAGTATCAGCGACAAAATTCGCGTCCTGCCCGTGGTCCACGGAAGTGGTAATTACTCGCGCCAGGTGCGGCAAAGAATATTATCGTCCGGATGCGATTGCCTGGCGGTGGCCCTGCCGCCGGAGTTTCAACCGACGGTCGAGCAGGGGCTGGATCTTCTTCCCTCCGTCACGGTCAGTTGCCTTGAGGAATCGGATGGAACCCAGAGCTATGTTCCCATCGACCCCAGCCAGCCGGTCATCATGGGTCTCCGCATCGCCCGGCAGGAAGGCATCGCCCGCGCCTTCATCGACTGGAGCGTCGCGTCTTTTGAACCGCGCAAGGTGGATTTCCCGGACACCTTCGCTTTGCGGGGGATGTCGCTTGAAAAATTCAATTCCGCGCTTCTCACCACTTTGAAACGCCCTCCGGCAGGCAGTCAGCATGAAAAACGGGCGCGCTGGATGGCGTTCAAGCTTCACGAACTGGAGCTGGACCACTCCCAAATCACTCTCATCTGCTCCGTCCTCGACTGGCCGTGGATCAAGGAAGCCTACGATGAACGGCTGGGTTACAGTCCTCCTGAAAAAGTGGAAGGCACGCCGCATCTGTACGGGGTGGATAAGAATACCCTGCTGTTTGCGCTGACCGAATTTCCCTACATCACTTACCTTTACGAAAAAATGCGCGAGGAATTGCGCTCGGACAAAGACGTCGCCATTGACGGCGTGAAGGAGATCATTCTGCGGGCACGGGAACTTTATCTGAAAAAGAAAAAGGTGCGCTACCACAATTTGACCATCCCGTCGTTTCAGGTGTTTCTGCAATACGTGCGCAACCTGACCTTGATGGAATCGCGCCTGACGCCGGATTTATACACTCTGGTGACAGCGGCCAAGCAGATCGGCGGAGACTTCTTTGCGGTCTGTGTATTGGAGGCGGCCAGAGATTATCCCCTGCAAACGGAAGGTTCTTTGGAAACATTGGCACTGGGAATCGATCAGGCCGTGTTTGACGAGGACGAGAAAACCCCGGTCAAATTGAAAAACCGTTTATCGGAATTGATGTATGAATGGCGGACACTGGATCTCAAACCGGAGCCGGACAAAATAAAGCAGGAAAATTGGAAATACCGGTGGGACCCGCACGGGCAATGCTCGTGGCCGCCGGAGGATGAAAAAATCGAAAACCTCAACACCCATGTGCGTGAGCAATCGCGTCTTTTGCTCAGCAATGATCTGGCGCGGACCGAGAAATTCACTTCGTCGGTGAAAGACGGCATCGACATTCGCGATACCTTAAGAAACTGGCATACGGGTGATATTTACGTCAAAGAGATTCCACCCTCGCGCGGGCAGGTGGAAATCGTGGTGTTTTTGTTCGACCCCGAACCCGATCCCGATCAATACAGCTGGCGGCAGACCTGGTACGCCGAGCACAACGAAGAATCCACCCTGTGTTTCTACGCGACCGAATACATGAACAACCTGGTCGGCCCCGGAATCGGCGAAGCCAACTACGGCGGGTGCATGATGATTTATCCGCCCCGCCCCATCCCCAATATCTGGGAAGACCCGCATATCAACCGGACCGACACTCTGGAAGAAAAATTACTGGAAGCGGCGTTTTACCATTCCAGGGAAAAACACGTCACCGTTGTCTCCCCCTGCCCTGCCCGCCCTAGCTGGCGAAGGCTGGCCCGTCAATTCAAGAAAAACCTGATCCACATCCCCATGAAACGCTTTTCCAACCAGACCCTCGAACGCGTCCGGCGCTTTCACGTATTGAATGGAAAAGAAATCCGTTCCTTCGCGCAACGATTTATTCAGGATATATAGTTCTTTCTGTTCCGTTCACAGTAATAATTTCTGTAAGCGGAAAATGCCTTCAATTTTTATCATACAAAGTATGATAAAAATATGAATTTTACTCGATAAAAAATCCATGATTTACTCTATATCCTTTGTTTTCATTATGATTTAGACTTCCGAAAAATAAGTGCAACAGTTGGCTCCAACTGAATCGAAAGCTAAAGTTAATGTTACAACGGGTACCATCCTGCAACCTTGTTGAAAGCGGTTTCCTGTTTTCTGAAAAGAAGCACAGACGCTGCATCTGTAATTGAGCGGTTTCATCTCGAACTGAGTTCCATTTATCCAACTGTTGCACTTATGTTGCCCTAAAGCGAAGCTGAGTATATTTTTATCCCCTGCCCTTCCCGAGCGAGCTTCCGATAGCTGGCCCGGCATTTCAAGAAAAATCTAATCCACATCCCCGTGAAACGGTTTTCTAACCAGATCATGGTACGCGTCCGGCGCTTTCATGTGCTGAATGGAAAAGAAATCCTCTCCTTCGCACAACGCTTCATTCAGAATATTTAAGGATGTTTGTTTCCATAATATTGGTATAATTTGGGCTATTAAATTTTAATAGACTTCTAATAGTAGGGTATTAAAATAAGACGCATTTGCAAATGTATATAGTTTTGGACAGTAATATCTGGCTATCTGAATTAGGCCTAACTACATCGAAAGGAGCTGCTACTAGATTCTACATAAAGAAAAAACAGGCCAAATTGGCCCTGCCAGAAGTAATAAAAGAAGAGGTAGAGAGGAATCTCTATAATAATCTCACATCTTATTCTAATAAAATTAAAGAAAACCACAGACAACTCCTTTCAGTATTTGGTCAATTAAAAGATGTTGTGTTGCCAAGTGAGAATGAAATTGCAGCTAAAGCCGATAGTTTATTTGAAGAGGTTAAAATTGATTTACACCATATTCCATTTACCTTAGAAAGCGCCAAGAGCTCACTTAAAAAAATAAATGATAAAGAACCACCAAGTGACAAAAATCAACAATTTAAAGATGGGGTGATTTGGGCAGATTGCATGGTCCTTCTTGCAGAGAAAGACGTTTTTCTTGTAACAGAGGATAAAGCATTCTTTCAAGAGAAAAAGTATGGCAATGGACTTGCTAAAAATCTCGAAGAGGAAGCAAAAATTTTTAATAATAATTTCAAAATATACTCGTCACTTACGAATCTATTGGAAGAAATAAAAATAAATATTACTATTAATAAAGATGAATTGGTTTCTGAGTATACTAAAACGATTCAGGAGCCAGTAAATTCTATGCTTGAGCGGACCGGGTTTTCTATCTCGTCTGGAGGAACAGCAGACATATCTTCATTTATAACGGAAGATCCAAATAAACTTTATATCGAATTCAATATTAATTTTGATTGCATTGATGAAAGAAATGAAGGAAGAACGGATGGAAAACTTCTTGCAAAAGGCGATGGTTATTATGACCCTGACAAAGAAAAGTTTCTAGAACTTAAAAACAGGGGCGAGGAATTATGCTTTAATAAAGCCAATGAAGAAAGAAAAAATATTAGGAATATATATGGCGAATTCGGTGGAGTAATCGGGCATCGAAGCGTTGAACATACGATCAGATATCCAATAAAATAATGATTATATCAAAATGTTGAATTTCCATTTCTGATTGAACAAAGGTGGGGATGAGACCGCATTGAATAACCAAAACTTTAAAATCTTCTTTCTGTGTTTTACCCTCCTCCTCACAGGATGCAACGGGAGTCCTGATTCATCCGAGACGGGGAACGACCCGCAGGCGTTGATAGAACTGGCGGTAAAGAAACAGGAAATCGGCGCTTTTGAGGAGGCTGTGGAGATATTACAGCAGGCGGTATCGCTCGACCCGGATTTTGTTCCGGCCCATTACCGCATGGGTTTGGTGTATGAGGAAGCGGACAAAAGGCCTGAGGCGATTGCCGCTTATCAAAAGGCGCTTGCTCTAGATCCTGATCATGTTGCCGCCCGGCTGGGGCTGGGTGCCATCTATGGGAAACAAAACCGCAACGATCTGACAATCGTGGAATATTTGAAGGTCGCAAAACTCAAGCCGGACGATTTGGATCTGCATTTTAAGCTCGCCCTGGAATACTGGTATATCCAAGACCTGCCCAAGTCGGCTGAGTACTATAAAAAAGTGATTGCCCTCAAACCCGATCATTTGCAGGCGCATTTGAACCTTTCGAGTGTTTATCAGAAAATGAAGGATGGTGAAAAAGCCATTCAGGAAATACAAATCGCCCTGAAGCTGGCCCATGAGGAAAAGGACGAGCACGCCACCTCTATTGCGAAAAAAAAGCTGGCCTTCTTTGTCGGGCGTAAGAACATGACCCCGGAAGAATACAACCGCAAAACCCAACCCCCCTTCGAGTGACATCCCTTCTAATATCCATCGGATAAAGGCCCCTTCCCCGAACTAGAATTCCCCTCGGGACCGCTATCCTAACTGTATGATTTTATTCACATTAATAGAGTTGTATTAATAATTGGGGATGCATAATATTTTCCTTGTTCTGGCCGGAACTCAAACCGGTTGAATTCCTACCTCTTATTTGAACCAGGAATCGGGCTCATTTTTGGCATGGGGAGTGCAACTAATTCTAGAAATCACCCTGATAAATCCAATCTTAAATCCAAGGATTTTTAATCTAACTTGAGGAGTTGCTATGCAAACTGCACAAAAATACTTGAACTTTATTCTGGGTTTGGCCGTTCTGGTTGTATTTTCCGCTCCTCAGGGAATCATGGCCAACCAAACAAAAATCACGGACGGTATCAAACAAACCATAGAGCAGGTCATTGAGATATTGCAGGATGAAAAACTGAAAGAGGACCCGGTGGCGCGCCGAAAAATTCTTCGGGAGACCATCGACAAACGGTTTAATTATCAGCAAATGGCGTTACGAGCCCTGGCGGAAAACTGGAAATCGAGGAGCCCGGAAGAAAGACAGAAATTCACTCAATTGTTCAAAGAATTGCTGGAGAAATCCTATGCCAATAAAATTGAAACATTCAGTGGTGGCGAAATTCGTTATGTAGACGAAATTGTTAAAGGAAAATACGCCCTGGTTAAAACCAAGGTCCAGCAACATGGGAAATTCGTCAATCTGGATTACAAATTGATTTTGGAAAATGGACAATGGAAAGTGTATGACTTCACCATCAAGGGCGTCAGCATGATCCGTAATTACCGGACGCAGTTCACAAAAACCCTTAAGGAAAAATCATTTGAAGAGTTGATGAAGAATCTGGAGCAGTCTGCGGCATAAAAACGAGCTGTACGCTGGCCGGATCAATTCATATAATCCGTAGAGCCTCGACCGCCGCCCGAGGAAAACAAACTCCCCTGATTCCGTGCCTGGCTCAGTGAAGCCTGAACGGGGTCGGGGAAGGCGCTGTCGCATTCATTGATGTATTTCATCACCCCGATCATCCAGTCCTTTTCACGCGGCGCCTGGATGACAGCGATATTCTGGTCTTCATATTCCCGGCAAATCTTATCTCTTGAATCGGCGACGGCTGGCAGGTTTTTTTTCTCCTGGATCGTCAAGGGCCTGACAGGGTCCACCTGAATGATCTCCAAGCCCTGATATTCCTCAGGGACGTCCTCGGTAATGAACTCTTCAATGGGGACGCCGTTCAAATCCGTCAACCCCGGCTGAGCGAGAGACGCGATATAGAGCGGAGCCCGTTGAATCACCGCATGTTCGGCATAGCCTTCGCGAAGAATGGTTTCGTTCTTCGCCGCTTCTGCAAACACCACAAAATCCCAACGCCCATAAGTGATGCTTTTTTGCCGCTGGATGATTTCAGATTTTTCGTAAGCCTCCTGAATGGCATCGATTACCTTTTGATCTTTCGCTCTCAATTTGAATTGAGGCATGTCTTCTCCTTAATCAAGACTTTTCTTTCTACCCGTTATTCTAGCATTTGCTGAAAAATTTTATAAACCTTTATACAAACATTTAAATTCACCCCATCCGGCAATTTTGATATACTTCCACATCCCCGAGGGGAACGAGTGCCCTCGGGACATTGCATTCACTTTTCCTGCCCAACCTTCCTTCCTGATGAATGGAAAATAATAAAAAAGTAAGCCGGGCGGCTGGGGCCGTTGGCGGCATGACCCTCGTTTCCAGAGTTTTCGGAATGTTGCGCGACCTGGTGATCGCCATGCAGTTCGGCTCATCGGCCGCCGCAGACGCCTTCTTTGTGGCCTTTCGCATCCCCAACATGCAGCGCAAAATTTTAGGCGAGGGCGCGGTGAGTGCGGCGTTCATCCCGATATTCAGCGATCTATTGAATACCAAAGGGGAAAAATCCGCCTGGGAAATGACCGCCAACCTGCTCAATATTCTTTTTGTCCTGCTTGCCACCCTGACCCTGGCAATGGTTATTTTCACTCCGGCGGTGATCACGGTATTCGCACCGGGGTTTATTGACGATCCGGAAAAATTCGCGTTGACGGTGAAGCTCACCCGATGGATGGCTCCCTATTTGATCTTCATTGGCTTAGCGGCCTTTTGCATGGGGATCTTAAACACCTTTAATGTGTTCGCACTGCCTGCGGCGGCGCCCGTATTGCTCAACCTCTGCATGATCGGGGGCGCTCTATTTATTGCGCCCATGATGGAAGAACCGATTTTAGGTCTGGCCATTGGCGTCCTGGCGGGAGGAGTCCTGCAACTTCTGGTTCAACTTCCGGCGACCATACGAAAGGGATTAAGATTTGTAGGTTCTTTCAAAATCAAACATCCGGATATCGTAAGAATCGGAAAGTTGATGGTCCCCATCATTTTCGGCCTCGCTGTTTACGAGATCAATATGCTGGTCGATACCCTTCTCGCTTCTTTATTGCCTGGTGGGTCGATTTCCTATTTGTATTACGGCAACCGGCTGGTGCAATTGCCATTGGGCGTCTTTGGCGTGGCGCTGGGAGTGGCCATTCTGCCCATGTTGTCGCAACAGGCCGCCAAAAAGGATTTTCCGGAACTGATCAAAACCGTCGGCTTCGGAATCCGGCTCATACTTTTCATCACGGTCCCCGCCACCGTCGGGCTGATCGTTTTGCGTTTCCCCATTGTCAACACCCTTTGGGAGCGTGGCGAATTTTTGCGTGTCTCCACAGACGGGACGGCCATCGCCTTATTGTATTATTCTATTGGATTGTGCGCGTTCGCCGGGATCAAAGTCATCGCACCGGCGTTCTATTCCCTTCAGGACACCAAAACCCCGGTAAGGGTTGGGGTGTGGTCCATGCTACTCAATATCGCGCTGAATTTGCTATTGATGGGTCCCCTGCAACATGGAGGGCTGGCGCTGGCGACTTCGCTTTCAGCGTTGTTCAATGTCCTGTTGCTGATTTTCTTTCTGAGAAAGCGGCTGGGCCTCATGGGGGGCCGCAAGATAATGGTTTCCACCCTCAAACTGGCGTTATCTTCTACCCTGATGGGAATCCTGATTTACGCCTGCAATCTGGCCTGGTTCGACCCTATGGCCGCGCTTGGCATGAAGGTGGTGGTGGTAATGGGTAGCATTTTCCTGGGGGTTCTGTGTTTCGGGGTTTTTTCCTACCTGTTGAAAAATGAAGAACTGGCGTTCTTTTTGGATCTTCTAAAAAAGCGCCTTGGCAAAGCCTGACCCCTGACAAGCGATGCCAGACGCTCGGCCCCTACTTTTAAGAATCCTAAAAGACCATAAATCCCTGGCCCGTTAATATTGGATTCCTGTCACGGGCTTGTTGAATTCCCGGTAACTTCCCTTATAATGGCCGGCCAATCCGTTTTAACTTTAGCCGAAAGGATGATTGCGAATGATTGCCTGTCTTGACCTTGAAGGGGTGTTGATCCCTGAAGTGTGGATCGCGTTTGCCGAAAAAACCGGGATCGAAAAGCTCCGTCTGACCACCCGGGACATCCCGGACTATGACGAGTTGATGCGGGGCCGGTTGGAGATCCTGGATGAAAACAATCTGAAGCTTTCGGATATTCAGGAAGTGATCGGCGGCCTCACCCCATTACCGGGGGCGGTGGAATTTTTGCAATGGCTTCAATCGGAGTTTGAAGTCATCATCCTTTCTGATACGTTTTATGAGTTTGCCGGGCCCCTGATGGCCCAACTTGGCAATCCGACCTTATTCTGCCACAGTCTCGTCGTGGACCCTGACGGGAAAATCACCGATTACCGGCTACGCATAACGGATGGAAAAACCAAGGCGGTCCGGGCGATTAAAAATCTTAATTTTCAGGTGATTGCGGCTGGGGACTCTTACAATGACACGGGGATGTTGAAAGAAGCAAACGCTGGAATCCTGTATTGTCCGCCGGACAATGTGATTGAAGAATTCCCGCAGTTTAAAGTCACGCGCAATTATGTTGAATTTAAAGAGGCGCTGATAACCACCCGAGAAGCCTTGCTGAAACCGTCAAACCTATAAGATTCAGCGGATCTGCAAATCGAGATCGTCCTTGGAAATCCAGCCGGTTTTTCCGCCGGCGGCGATTTTCAGCCATTCTGCATTGCTATCCAGAATAGTGACCTTGGTCCCCTTGTTCAACACGGTCAGAACTTTTCCCTTATCGGACGGTTTTTCCCTGACTTCGGAGTTATCGACCTTTATTTTGTTGATGGTTTTAAAGTCCACCGAGTGGGCTTTTTTATCCGCCGGTCCGGCAGGCGATTTCAGGGTGGACCCGGCAGGCACAATATCTTCGTTATTGTCCTTTAAATTGATATCCAGCTTAAAGATGGCGACGGCTCCAAATAAAATCACCACGAGCAAAATCCTGAAAAAAGTCTGACCAAAACCCATGCCTTTATCCGGCTCCTCTTCGGGAGGGTTCGGTGGACCGCAATGCGGACAAAACGCAACTCCGGTGGGAAGGGGCTCCCTGCATACGGAACAAAAGTTTTGGTTGTCTTTTTTATTGGCGTTTCCAATCAAGGAATCACTCATGGTTCTTTTATCCTCTAATTGATTTGGTAAATGGCGCGATACTTGGTTTTAAGGTAGTCGATAAAATGATTCGGATTCAGAGGTTCGCCTGTGACTCTTTGCACCAGTTCCTGCGGACTGAACAAGCTCCCCTGGGAATGAATTTTCTCATTCAGCCAGTTTTTTATCGGAGCAAAATTGCCTTCCCCAATGTACTTCTCGGTATCCGGTAGTTCCCTCTTCATCGTATTAAAAAACTGGCAGGCATACATCGCGCCCAGAGTATAGGAAGGAAAATACCCGAAAGCGCCGCCGCTCCAGTGTACATCCTGAAGGACGCCCAAAGTGTCGGTCAGCGGTTGCACGCCGAGATATTCTATCATTTTGCTGTTCCACAGCTCGGGCAATTCATCAACGCTCACTGACCCGTCGAACAATCCCCTTTCAATCTCGAACCGCAGAATCACGTGCAGGGGATAAGTCAATTCATCGGCTTCCACCCGGATGAACGAGGGATTGCAGGTGTTGATCGCTTCATAAAGGGAATTTTGGGAGAGGCCTTTAAGGTTTTCCGGGAAAGTCGCGCGGATGGTTTCCATATAGTGGGTGCAAAAGGCCAGGTTCTGCGCAATCATGCGCTCCCAGAACAGTGATTGGGATTCATGAATTCCCATGGTCAACGCTTCCGAGACGGGCAGATCGCGGCCTTCTTTCATCCGCCCCTGCTCATATAATCCGTGACCGGTCTCGTGGATGACCGCATACAGGGACTCAATAAAATCGCTGTCCCGGTAACGGGTGGTGATACGAACGTCGGTCGGGTGCCCTCCTCCGCAAAACGGATGCACGGACACGTCCATCCTGCCCTGGTCGAAAGCGAATCCCATATCGGTGCTGATCTGTTTGCCTAATGCCTCCTGCTTTTCCACCGGGAACGTGCCTTCCAGAAATGAGGTGTCAGGTTTATATTTTGCTTCCCGCACCGATTTAATGAGCGGGATCAGTTCCGACTTTAATCGTTCAAAGATCGGTGCGATTTCCGTTTGACTCGTGCCGCGCTCAAAATTATCGATATTCGCGTCGTAGGGAGTGAGATCCGGGAACACATGGGCCGCCCAATCTTTTTTCAATTCGATAAACCGTTTCAGGGTCGGGGCGAAATCGGAAAATTTGTTATCTTCCCGCGCCTTGATCCAAACGAAATGCCCCTTGGAGCCCAGCTCCGCCATCTCCTGCACCAGTTTTTTGGGGACCTTGGTCGCCTTGTCGTATTCCCTTTGCGCTTCCCGGATATTGCAGGCTTCAAACGCATTGAAAGAGGACGGGTCCTCTTTACTTAGCGCAGAAAGGCATTCGCCCAGCTCCGGGTCGGTACTGCGTTCATGGATCACCCCGGCCAGGGCGGAAATTTGTTTGGCCCGGTTCTCCGCCGCACCGGACGGCATGATCACTTCCTGATCCCAGTGCAGAGTACTCATCACTCCGCCGAGGCGGGAAATTTCTTCCAACTTATCCACTAAATCGCTGTAAGCGGTTTTTACATTCGTTGTCATTCGATTCTCGATATTTTATGGGTTCACCCCGCCGGTTGACGGATCGTATTTTTGCAAAGATACCTCATAAATTTACCGCAAAGGCGCAGAGGACGCAAAGAAAACAAAATAATCAACGGATTTTGACAGGATTTACAGGATTGACAGGAAAACCCTAAACTCTTTTAACCATAGATGAACACAGATAAACACGGATGAGAAGGATTAAGACCACCCCTTCTCCCCTTTGGGGAGAAGGCTGGGATGAGGGGATTCATAATGGCTAGAGGCCGAACAAACTTGAGATGTGGAACCAAAAATTTAAAAAATAAGGGTATAGATTTTGATCCCTCCTCACCTTAATCCTCTCCTCTCAGAGGAGAGGAAATTTTGAATAATTCCTCTCCCTTTCAAGGGGAGTACCCCTGCGGGGCATGAGGACAAAGGTGAAAGATCACATACCCGTGCCGGGCATGAGGGTTAATGTTAATACCATAAGGGCTGGGTGAGGGGTGATTTGCAGGTAAAACCCATTTTCATGCTATTATAGGCGCACTCCAACAGCGCACGACCGGGTTTCACCATGATCGAGACCGATATTTTAAGCAAACATCTGGAAGCGGTAAAGGAAAACTCAAAAACCGTCCGCAACATATACCTATCCTACCTGGGTTTTGCTACTTATATCTGGCTGACGGCGGAAAGCGTCACCCACCTGCAACTCCTCATCCCCAAAGAAGGATTATCTCTCCCCATCATCGGCGTCAAACTGGGGGTCGTTGGGTTTTTCTGGGTCGCTCCCATCCTGTTGTTCCTGTTTCATATTTATTTCGCTCTCCACGTTTGGAAACTGGCCGAATTATTGGATAGGGTTCGAGATGATATGCGATGTGAACCGGATGGATGGCAGGAAAAGATTCCCGGCTCTATGTTTGTCTGGGTTTTTCTGGAACCTGCCCATAAGGGAGGTTTTGTTTCAAAACTAATGAACGTGTTTGTGTTTCTTTCCTTTTGGTGCGTTGTGCCAATTGTTTTACTGCGTTGCCAGTGGCAATTTCTTCCGTATCACCATGCGGTCATAAACCATCTGCTCCAGGGTCTGTTAATCCTGTCATTAATTTTTTCCATTATTTTTTATTTTAAGGTCGCTAGGATTAAACCCCGGAAAACATTTTACTACGACCAATGGAAATTTTTGATTCCCGATTTACGTAAACCGCGCTACCGATTGTACCAGGGCTTTACCATGATTGTTTCAATTTTGTTTTTGGTTCTCATGCCCTTATTCAGTACGACCGTGCTGATAATTCCACAAAATAAAGAAGAAAACCAGGCCTGTTTTGAAGGTATGCAAAAACCCTTTGAGTGGATCGCGGTGAAGTTGAAAACCAAAGCAAAAAAATCGCAATGTAAAAATGGACAAGGATTGAAGATCAAGGATGTCATAGACCGGAATCTTAAATTACGTGAAAAAAAGTTGGCGATAAAACCCAGTGACACTTTGATCGCGGCTTACAAAGAAAAACCGGAAGAGATTTTGGATAATTATGGAACCCTGGATTTGCAGGGCAGGCATTTAGAATTTGCAAATTTTTACAAAGCGGACTTAAGAAAAGCCGATCTGCGGTTAGCCCAACTTAGAGGGGTGAATATGCAGAGTGCTAAACTTCAAGGATCAAAATTGGGGAGAGCCCAACTTCAAGGAGCCAATTTGTGGAATGCCCAGCTTCAAGGCGGAGATTTAAAGGATGTTGAACTGCAGGGTGCTTTTTAGCTGGAGCCCACCTAAAGGCTGTTAATCTGGAACTTGCCAATTTAATAGGCGCTAAACTGCATGGAGCCCAGCTTCAAGGTTCAGATTTGAATAACGCCTTCTTAACAGGGGCGAATTTTGAAGGTGCTCAACTTCAGGGGGCAATAATGTATGGAACTAAGCTTCAAGGCGCGGATTTTTCCAGTGCTCAACTTCAAGGTGCAAATTTAAATCACGCCTATCTTAAGGGGGTGAATTTTCGGAAAGCCCGGCTTCAAGGGGCAGAATTTTCTGGTTCCCAACTTCAAGGAGCGAATTTTATGGAAGCTCAACTTCAAGGTGCTAGTTTTTGGAATGCCAACCTACAAGGAATAGATTTTTCTCTTGCGAATTTGGGTGCCTGGGAAATGACAGAAGGTGAATTAGCCTCTCTAATAAATTCGATTCCACAGGATCGAAAGGCCAGAGAAATTTTTGAGAAAAAAATCAAAAAAAGATTAGGTAAAATTACCCTTATAAAGGTTTCGGAGGATATAAAAGTTCGTCATTCCTTCGTGAGGGCAAAAAAAGAACAAATTCAATTTATGGGGATCCCTTCGCTTTCTGAAAAAGAAAGTGTGGCATTTAGAAAAACAATCTACCGTCCTTTGTTATGCAGGCATCCTGTATTGATAAAAGAAAATAGAGATAATAAAAAATATTTGTTCCCAAGATTATCAAGCCCCCTCTCTCTAGAAGAAGTGATAGATCACGCTTCAAGGAATTGTCCTAAGTTTTTGCCGAAAAAATATAGAAATTTAAAGAGCCTCGCTCAAAAAAATCTCCCTTCGGAAGAGCCTTCAACTGGTTCATCCCAGAGCACAAAGTGACATATCCCATAAAACTGATATAATCCGGTCTATCCTGTTAATCTTGTCTAAAAAATAAATTGAGCAAAAGCTATGGAAAATGAAAAGGAAACCGCCGGGACGATCAACGCCCGGCTGGAGATCTTATACAAAGGTGTGATCAGTGAGGAAAACTCGGTGCAGTATTATGAAACGCTGATAGAAAAATCGTCCGGCGACTCCGACGAAGCGATTGGCCAGCGGCGTATGTACGAGGATCTCAGGCAGGAAGAGTTAAAGCATGTGGAGAGGTTCAAGACCCTCATTGCGCATTGGGAAGAACAGTTGCGTCAATTGGAGGGGTGATTTTTCTATTTAAAAGTCATTTCTAGACCTAAAATAAATTTTCCATTGATGGGGGATATTTAGCCGTCATTGCGAGCGTAGAGAAGCAATCCAGAGTCTCTGGATCGCCACGCCGCTTGTAGCGGCTCGCGATGACGATGAGATTATTTATTCCCGGCAATCACGATTTCGCCTGCATGAACAGCCAGATCCCAGTGCCGATGAGCAGGACGGCGAACCCGCGTTTGAAATTCTGATCGGATATATTCTGCAAAATCTGCGGCCCTAACTGGGCTCCCAGAACCCCCCCGGCGGCCAGGATCAACCCGGTTTTGAGATCGACGTTTCCCAGTTTCGAATGTGCCCATAGCGAGGACACGGCCACCATCCCGACAAAAAGAATGGACGTGGCCACCGCGACTTTGGCTGGTTTTCCCATATAGATCAAAAACGGCACGACAAGAAACCCTCCCCCCAATCCGGAACCGGACGAAAGAATCCCCACCACAAATCCCAACACGACTTTGATGATCAATTTTCCTTCCCTCCCTCAACGTATTTGGCTTCCAAAGTATCCACCACCGCCGCACCGACGGAATCACCCCAGACATTGGTCGCGGTGCGAAAGCGGTCGAGCAGCCAGTCGATGGACAGCAACATGCCGATTCCTTCCAGAGGCAGTCCGACGGCGTGCAGAACCATGACCATGGTGACCAGCCCGGCTTCGGGAATTCCCGCCGCGCCCACCGCCGCCAGAGTCGCTGTGATGAAAATAATCATTTGTTGTCCAAATCCAAGTTCGATTCCGAACAACTGCGCGATGAACAGCGCGGCCACTGCTTCATACAGGGCGGTCCCATCCATATTGACGGTTGCGCCAAGGGGCAGGACAAACAAAGACGCCTTGCGCGAAACCATATTGCGTTCTTCGGCGCATTCTATGGTCACCGGAAGAGTCGCGGAACTGCTGGCGGTTGAAAAGGCAGTGGTCAACGCTTCACTTGCGTTAATAAAATACTTTAAGGGGTTCCGCTTCGTGACCATATAAAGAATCAGCGGCAGAACCACCACTGCGTGCACTCCTAGTGCGAGGACCACGGTAAGGGAATATTTCCCAAGTTTCATGATTTCGGCCAGGAACAAATCCCCTCCCCCTGCCGCGCCCAGTTTGGATGCGACCAGTGAGAACACTCCCAACGGCGCGACATACATCACCAGATGAACCATTTTCATGATCGCTTCGTTCACCCCGTCAAAGAAGGCGATGACCGGTTGGCCCTTTTCTCCCAGAGTGGTGAGCACCCCGCCGAATATCAGGGAAAATAGGATGATGGGTAGAATGTCCAGTTGGGCCATCGACCGAACCAGGTTGTCCGAGACAAAACTTTTCAGGATGTCGGTGACGCCTACCGCTTCCTTTTCGGCAATTCGTTGGGGAATTTCCGTGGCCGTCATCTCCACGCCTAATCCCGGATTGATGAGGTTGACCATGATCAGGCCCAGCGCCACGGAGATTGCCGTGGTGCAGGTGAAGTAGATGAGCGTGATGGCTCCGGTTTTTCCGACTTTCCGAACATCGCCCAAACCAGCTATGCCGACGATCATGGAGGAGACGATCAGGGGAATCACCAGCATCTTGAGCAGGTTGAGGAAAATTTCCCCCATCCATCCCACGACTTCCATTTCCTTACCAAAAACCCAGCCGCTGATGATTCCCGCCGCGATGCCTCCCAGCATCATATATAGAAGTAGGTTGCCTTTTTTCATTATTGCTCGTTTGGTTTTATGATTTAAAAGGGAGTAAATTTATTTCTTTTTTTTGTTCTCGGATGGAGGGGTTTTCAGACCGGTCACGCCGGCGGTGAGTGTGAACCGCATGGCCTCCTCCATCGTCATGTCCACTGGGCGAACCGCACTTTTGGGCACCAGCACCGCATAGCCTCCTATCATATAACTCAACGGCAAATAAACCAGAATACTGTCCTGTTCACCAAAATTTTTCGGAATTCGTTCGGGCTTTGTCTGAGTGACGAAGCCGATCACCCTCATATCGGTATTTCCAATCCCTACGGACACGACCTGCTGGAATTCCTTCTTTCCCGTTGGGGAGAAGTAATTGAAAAAGTCGCGGATCGCCCGGTAGACGGATTTGATCAAGGGCATGCGAAATAGAAACTGTTCACCAAAGGCGAACAAACGCTGGACCACGTAGGTATGCATTAGCAACCCGACAATAAATATTGCCGTCAAACCAACAGCCAATCCCATGCCGGGCCGGTAGAAGCGGTCCGGGACCATAAATCGAATCAGGTGACCTAAAGCGGATTCCGCCGAAACCGCCAACCAATAAAGGAGATAAGCGGTGAGAATGACGGGCAGGATGGTCACCAGCCCGGTAATTATGTTTCGACCTATGAATCTCAACATCCCGCTTCCTCCTGCGCAATTATCTATAGATTAAGTATCACAGTGACAATGATAAAACCATGCCAGAAATTCATGTCCGGCGGGAACTTTGCTGCACCGTAGGGGCTAAATCGGCTTCAACCAAGGAATATTCGTTTCTCCCCGGCGATCTTATTATTAGAGAGGGCATTTGAAAATGGAAGGAATTGAAGGAGAGGACGGGATACAGAGCCTTTATGCTCTGAAAATTGCAAAACTCTTAATCAAAGGAGGCCTGCCATGAATGACAGCATCTACAAGGTGATTCAGTTGATAGGAACGAGCGAGGTTTCATGGGAAGACGCGGCTAAAAATGCCGTTGAAACTGCTGGAAAAACTCTGGACGACCTTAGAATTGCAGAAATAGAAAAGCTGGATATGCGGGTTGAAAATGGCAAGGTGAACGCTTATCGCGCCAGGGTCAATTTGTCCTTCAAATACTATCATGAGAAATAGGGGGTGATTCCAATGCTTACGTTGACAAAAAAAGCGTCAGAAATAATGACTAGACCGGTGATTTCGGCGAGAGAAAATGCCTCCGCGCGGGATGTGGCTCTGCAAATGATGACGGGTGTCTTTAGCGGAATGCCGGTGACCAATGACGAGGGAAAAGTTGTGGGTATCATTACGGAACTGGACCTTTTAAAGGCGTTGTTGGACGGAAAAGAGCTGGTTCGGACCACTGCCGGAGACATCATGACTCCTGATGTCGCAACAGCCAGGGAGGATGCGACGGTGGAGGAATTCATCCGGATCATGGAGGAGTTCCATATCATCCGGCTTCCCATCGTCAAGGACGACAAGCTGGTGGGGATTGTTTCCAGAAGCGACATCCTGAGAAGTTTCATTGAACCGGAGTTCGCTACCCACATGTGAAATTATTTTGTTGAGGAAACATGAAAATTACAATTCAGATGAAGCGGACGTAACGGGTTTTCTCTGGCGATTAGATCAGGCCATCCAGTAATTTTGGCAGACTGGGTGGCCTGACGTTAGAGCTATTGTTAATTCCCTCCTTCAACCCTCCCGGTTTGGAACAGCCCTTCATCGAACAAAATATTGTAAAACATTTATAAATCTTAGAAAAAAAAGTATCTTTGAATTCCAGCCAAAGTGCATGGTAAAGTCATGACAAATTTATTTCTTGCGAGGTGTCGATCATGGGAGAAACCGTCAAGCTCAGTTATCAGGGAAAAACCTACGAATTTCCGGTGATGGAAGGTTCCTGTGGAGAAAAGGCCTTCGACATATCCACCTTGCTTAAAGAAACCGGCCTGACCACGTTCGACCCCGGTTTTCTCAGCACCGCTTCCTGCGAAAGCAGAATCACCTATCTGGACGGTGAAAAGGGCAGATTGCTCTACCGCGGCATTCCCATTGATCAGTTGGCTGAAAAAAGCACTTTCCTGGAAACCGCGTATCTTTTGATCTACGGTGACCTTCCCAACAAAGAGCAGTTCGACTACTTTAATTATCACGTCACCCATCATTCGATGGTTCATGAATCGATCAAGAATTTTTACGATGGATTCCCCAACAACCCCCATCCGATGGCGGTGACCAGCGCCGTGGTGGGCGCCCTGGCAACGTTTTATGAAAACCAGTTGAACGTCCGGGACGAACGGGAAATTGAAATCACCATTCATCGACTGTTGGCCAAAATCACCACCATTGCCGCATACAGTTATAAAAAATCCAGAGGGCAGGCCCTCCCCTATCCGGACAACTCCCTGGACTACACCAGTAATTTTTTAAAAATGATGTACGCCACTCCCTGCGAACCTTATGAAGTGGACCCGCTGGCGGCCAGGGCTCTGGATGTATTGTTTATCATCCATGCGGATCACGAACAGAATTGCTCCACCAGCACCGTGCGACTGGTGGGAAGCTCCATGTGCAATCTTTATGCTTCGATTTCCGCCGGGATTTACGCCCTGTGGGGGCCCCTGCATGGCGGAGCCAACCAGGCGGTCATCGAGATGCTTCAGGAAATTCACGACGGTGGCGGCGACACGAAAAAATACATTCAAAAAGCCAGGGATAAAGACGACCCCTTTCGTCTCATGGGATTTGGACATCGCGTTTATAAAAACTTTGATCCGCGAAGTAAAATCATTAAAAAGTTAGCCCATGAAGTCCTGGGTAAATTCGGCACGAAAGAGCCCTTGCTTGAAATCGCCCTGGAGTTGGAGGACATCGCCACCAGCGATGATTATTTTTTGAGTAAGAGCCTCTACCCGAATGTGGATTTTTATTCTGGAATTATTTATAAAGCGTTGAATTTCCCAATCACCATGTTTCCGGTTCTTTTCGCCATCGGGCGTTTGCCGGGCTGGATCGCGCAGTGGAAGGAATTGCAGAAAGATGAAAAATTCAAGATCGGGCGTCCCCGCCAGGTTTACACTGGAGAAACGCAACGGGATTATGTCCCCCTTGAAAATAGAAGCTGAAATCTTTTGGAATGAAAGGGGAAAATTAAATTTTCCCGATTGGGCATGCGAGTGCTTACGGGTTATGAGGCAGGCTCGATCGTACAGGTGAATGGAAATTCTTCCATTGAGGCGGCCATGTGAACCTGATCGACTTTAAACTCCGCCTGCTCAAGCGGCATAGTCGCCACATGGGCCATTCCATTGCTGTGAATTTCAAACATCAAACTTTCTGCGGTGGAATAATCTTTATGGAACATGTTGATCAAAATGCGGACAACGAATTCCATGGTGGTGACTTCATCATTCCACATTATGATTTTGTATTGGGGAAGAAGCGCATGCCTGCTTTCGGCCCCTGGCTTTTCAATTGTTCCGGGTGCGTAGGGTAAGGTTTCTGTTGTCATAAAGGCTTGTAAAAAAGAAATTTGGCATTTTGGTTTAACAACGTATATTGCTGTTACAGTTATCCGATTCCATATTAGATAATATAATAATATTTTTCAAATATTTTGTTATTTTCTATTTAAAGCAATATATTTCAAATAGTTAAGGATAGCAAGAAAATGTCCCGATGGATTCCCATCAAAAAAATCGTTCTCATTGGAGCAAGCTTCCTGTTTCTGGTTTCCATCCTGGATTTTATCCGCGAAGCCCAATCCGACCAAAAACCTGCTCTGGCCCCAGGTGAATACGCTACCTTTCAACCCGAGGGAGATATCCGCCGGTTTGCAGGAGAAGTCCTGCATTTTGACATCAGTTTTTTATGGTTTAAAAATGCTGCCACTGCGAAGGTTGGGTTTTATGAAAAGAATGGAAAGTACTATTCTTATCTGGAGGCCAAGACCAAGGGGTTCGTTGGATTTTTCACGTCTTATAGACAACATATTTATCAAACCGATTTCGATATCCTCGATGGAGGCAAACGGGTCCGCGCCAACAAATTCTTACGGAAAGTGGTTGAAGGGCGAAACGTGGAAACATCGGAACACTATTTCGACTACTATTTTCGTGAACACCGATGGCATCATTTTGAAAATGAGGAAAAGACTGAAACTGGAAATGAAAAAATTCCAGAAGGAATCAACTTTGATGATGTGCTGACCGCCTTTTATAATTTTCGTAATGGGGTTTACGGTTCGGTTGCAAAAGGCAACCATTACACGATTAAAACCATACCGGAAAAGGGCAATGATAAATTTTTAGTCCACGTGAGGGAAATTGAGGAGGAAAATAAAGTCAGAAAGGAACAGCGAAGAAAAATCGCTAATGAACTTTTAGTCGACCTATTGGTGCCAAAACAAATATTTAAAACCAAATCCGGGCGGATTCGATTCTGGTCCTCGCAACATTTTATTCCTACGGAATTCACGATCAAAGACTACATTTTACTTGGCGATTTACATTCCGTGTTGAGGAAAAGGGAGGCTCAGCCTCTGGGTGTGCCCGTTAAACCACCCTCTATCTCATTTGCGCCTGTCAACGAATGAGCTTCAAACGTCAAAAACCGGCTGGGGCGGGTCCTGCCAAAGATTCACCTGGCTGGTTTCATCCAACGCGACTTCCCCATAGGCCACGGAATAAGGTTGAGTGCCCTCGCAATCGAAATTGACGGAAATCTTTTTGATATGCCATTGGCCCTTTTCCGGGCCTACCAGGGTCAAACTGTGAGCAAAACTGTTCACCTCGAACCCACCCTCAAAAACGGCACTTGCATCGGTGCCGCCCGTTACGTTTTCAAAAGGCACATTGTGACGATTGATACTGAACTGGACGGGGCCTGGGGTCCCCTGGTCGCCGGTTTCGATTTTAACTTTAAACGAATTTAATTTAGGCATGATTGATTTTTTAGAAGTAAGGATTCACGCCGGCTGAATGATCGGTTTCATCCAGGATAGCGCCCACCATTGGTACGGCTTTGCGAAAAGAGCCATGGATTCCCTGCTTGAGGGTTAAGTCGGCAGCACTACACCCCTGGCACCCTCCTCCCATCTGGATAGTCACGGTGTTGCCTTTGACGCTCTTTAAAACGATATGGCCGCCGTGGCCTGCGACCCCCGGATTGACCTCCGCATCGATGTTCTCCTGGATGCCCTTTCGGATGACATCTTCCGCAGGCAGATCTGCAATGATTTTTTCCGCGATCAACGGACTGCCCTCTTCCAGCACTTTACGGACTGCCGCCCCTACTTCAAAAGCAAGAGGTTTCCAGTCCACAATGGTTTTGTCTTTCCGAGTGATGGTCAGGGTGGATTCCAGCACGAGGACGGTTTCAACATCCTCCAGGCTGAACAATGCCTCGGCCAATGGGGATTCCGCCGCGCTTTCAAAATTTGCAAAATACCAGGAATAACCCTCCAGCAAGGTTCGGTTGACCATAAAGACACATTGGTCGTTGCCGACCGAGGGTTGAGCTTTTATCAAAATTTCATCCGACTGCTGGGCCGAACTGCTTTGCTTCATGACCGGCAAATTGATGGTCATGCGTTCCTGGGGCTGATCGGGAAAATTCTCCGCAGGTTTTTCGCTGGATTCCGCAGATGCCGGAGGCGAGGAATCAGCAACTTGAGTGTTGCTTTCTTCTAAGGGGTCCTTGTCCGCAAATATATTTTTGACTTTATTGATCAGAGACACGATGACATTCTCCTGAAATTTATGGAGTTTTTACACTTCTTCAGTGATTAGAAGCAAAAGTAGAAAGAAGGATTTTTTTCTCCCGGCAACTCATTGGCGGCATTTTAAGAAACAGCTGACAGGAATTACCTGGCTTAAGAAGCAGTAACTATTTGATTAAAATAACTTAAGCGCGAAAGGCGTCCTGCAGAACTTCGACTTTGAGAGAATCGAGTTTTTCAGTATCAGGGAGCACAGAAACCACGTCGAAACGAATTTGCCGGTCGCCAACCTTATTTTGAGCTAGAAATAAATTGGCTACCTGAGCGATCTTCTTTTGTTTTCTGGGAGTCACCGCCATGAAGGGGTGTTCGAGAGAAGGATCGGTCCGCGACTTAACTTCGATGAAAACCAGAACCTTATTGTGCTCGGCGATGATGTCAATTTCCCCAAGCTTGGTGCTATAATTTTTCTTCAAGATCCGATACCCCTGCTTCTTCAAATGAGCCTCCGCCGCTTTTTCTCCCTTTTTGCCAAAGTTTAAGCGTTCAATGGTCATGGGGTTGACTAATTCATTAATTCAGAAATTAAGATATCAGAAACCGTTTTGGCCATACGCCGTCGATGATCCGAGAATCTCTCACCTTCTTTTTTGCCAGTCGCATAACCATTCATCTTCCACGGCTTGCACAGAAGATATCCGGCGCGTTTGTTTTTTTGTCTTTTGCGTTTATGGTGCATGGTTAATATTTATATAGTCTCTAGGGCTTGCGATTGCCAACACCCTCCCCTCCTGCTATCCTTTGGCACATGATTTTAGGACTCGACGACATCCCCGGAGGCGCGGGAATAGTATCTTTTTTGATCTGGCTGGGGCTTTCCGGCCTGTTTTATCTGGTGTGCTACCAGGCCGCGTTGAATGTCCTGGACGATGTTACCAAAAACAGCCTGCTGAAAATACCCGCCATGCTTTTAGCGGCGGTTCCTTCCGCCGGGTTGATGGCCATTCTGCATTATAAATTCCTCGTCCTGTTTGTCATTGCGTCCATTGCCAATCATTTCCGTATTCAATCTCTCAATAAAGAGGGAAACAAAAAGTTTGAGGGAATTGAAATCAACAAGCCGCTTTTTTATTTTGCCAGTTATGTCTACCTGATTCTGGTCTTTTTACTGGCCGACTATTTCCAGTCGGGGGAAATTTCCAAATTGTTAAACCGTTGAAGTTCATTTGTTAAGGATTTTAATCCCTCCTCACCTCAGTCCTCTCCTCCCCAGAGGAGAGGAGGAAACCTACTCATCAAAATATCAAACGTTCACTCAGACGTCGTTCCCGGCAACCACATGGAAGTTTTTGCGCGAAAACTTTCATAATCTTCCCCGTATTGTTCCGCCAGGGCTTGTTCCTCATAGTGAATACGGAACTGGAACCCGAACCAGGCCGTCAACAGACCGATAATCCCTGCCAACCAGGAATGCGTGGTCATTGCATAAGCCAGAATGACGATCATCATTGCCGTGTAGGACGGATGACGCATCCGGCCATATAACTGATCGGTTTTGAGTGTTTGCTTGTCCCGAAAAGCAATATCAAATTTAAACGCCAGCGCACCTAACTGATACACGGCAACCACACGCAGGACGGCTCCCACCAGGAAAACTGCCAGAATAAGGGTCAGCTCTAAAGGTGTGACCGGGATAGCGGTCATTCTCGCAACGTAAGACAGTCCGATCAGGGCCGCGCCGATGGGTAATGAGTGACCGAACAACTGGACAATAAAGGGCTGGTCGAAGGTCACGTCCTGCTTTTTCACAGTGACCGCGAAAATTATCAATTCGATGATTCCAAAGATCGTGTTAAAAAAGGAAACGAGGAGAAAGCGATCTGCGGTCCCCGGAGTGAGACCGAAAGGAACGAGGGGAGCCAGATAAATGCACCCCACCAGAATGATGTTGAAGTTGAAATTACGGATCAAGGCCACGCCAAACACGGTGAGATAAATACAAAAATTAAGATTTATCCAGAATTGCGCCATTTGCACCGTTCCAAATCTTCCAATAACCCGCCCCTCGTAGGGGTTCAGTTTACTCTTTATTTACAAACGTTTTAAGGAAAACGGATTTCATTTGACCGGCTCTGGGGCGGGTTATTGGCCAAATCCCGAATTTTCCGATATAATCCCTGCAACTACTTCTTTTACAAGGAAACTTCTTCACCTTCAAGTCTGTATTATCTGTTTTTCCGAGAGCTTTTATTATAAGATAGATCACGATTCGAACAAGCTTGGGTTTTGACCTGCCGTGACCTCCTTCAGAGGTTGAGGGAATTTGAATCATTCATCACTGGGGCTTGTCTCAATTTTACTCAAAGGATTCCCGCCTCAGGCAGTTGGTGTTTGTTAAACTTGCAAGGCCGGTTACGGGCCTGCTTCTGTTATAAAATTCAGATTGAAACATTCGATCATTTAGATAAATAAGAGGTTTGTAATGGATATCCAGTCATTAAATATACCTCCCGAAGTCAAGCGGGAGATAGAAGAATTCTCCGCCGAAGTTGAACGGCGTAATAGAGGCGAAGTTCCGGAAGAGGAGTTCAAACGGTTTCGTCTCCAGCAGGGCATTTATGGCCAACGCCAGGATGAAGAGCAAATGGTGCGAACCAAATTGCCCTTGGGCCAGATCACGTCCGACCAGTTGAATTGCCTGGCCGACTTCGGGGAAAAATATTCGCACGGGATTTTACACGTCACCACCCGGCAGGATATTCAGTTTCATTATGTAAAAATCAATGACGTGCCTCAGGGTTTACAAGATTTGGCGGACAATGGCCTGACCACACGCGAAGCCTGCGGCAACACCGTGCGTAATGTGACCGCCTGCCATAAAGCTGGGACCTGCGCCGAAGAGGCGTTCGACGTTTCCCCCTATGGAAAAGCGATCACCAATTATCTCCTGCGCCATTCTCTGACACAGAATCTTCCGAGAAAATTCAAGATCAGCCTGGGTGGCTGTGCCGGGTGCGGGTTGGCTCCCATCCACGACATTGGTCTTAAAGCGGTGGTTCGGCAGGAAAACGGCAAAGAGGTGCGGGGCTTTAAAGTTCTGATCGGCGGAGGTCTGGGGTCCTTTCCCCACGCCGCGAAAATGCTAAAGGAATTTGTACCCGTAGAAAACCTGCTCCGGCTTTGCGAAGCCGTCGTCAGTGTGTTTGATAAATACGGCGACAAAATCAACCGGAACAAGGCCCGGCTCAAATTCGTTATCGACAAACTGGGGATGGAAAAGACCCAAGAACATTTTGAGGAAGAATACGCCGCGCTGGAAAGCAAACAGTATGATCCCATCGTCGTGCCAGAGGAAAGCATCCCGGAAGTTCCGGCCAATGCAGGAAATTCTGAGTTTGACAACGACGCTGAATTTCAGCTTTGGAAGGACAGAAACACCTTTGCGCAAAGGCAGGAAGGATTTTTCAATGTGCAAATCAAACTGGCTCTCGGTGACTTCGATGTTGCACAGGCCCGTGCCATCAGCAGGATCGCCGAAACCTGTGCTGGCGGAAAACTGGTGTGTACGGTCAACCAAAATATGATGATCCCCTGGGTGCGGGAGGAAGCCTTTGGAGCGGTTTATGGGGAGCTCAAAAAGATCGGTCTGCATAAAGCAGGAACGGAAGAAATACGGGACATCACCTGTTGTCCGGGTTCAGAAACCTGTAACCTGGGAATTACTGCGTCCAGAGGTTTGGTCGAGCATTTGAATGACAAAATGGAAAACGGATTGACTTTCCCCAAAGAGCTTGACGATATTTCCATCAAGGCCAGCGGCTGTCCCAACTCCTGTGGACAGCATCACATCGCCTCCATCGGGTTTCATGGCGGCGCCAAAAAAGTGAATGGCGTTCTCGCACCGCATTATGAAATTTTCCTGGGCGGTCGCGTGTCCGAGGACAATGTGATCTTCGGGACTCCGGTCATCAAAGTTCCAGCCAAGAACGCCCCAGATGTCGTGCGCACCACTCTCGATAATTACCAGGCGGAAAAGAGTGGCGATGAATCTTTTGGGGAATATTTTGACCGTCAGGGGAAAAAATATTTTAAGGCACTGCTCACTCCCCTTCTGCAATTACCAGACATAGAAGAAGTGCCTGAAAGCTATGTCGATTTTGGTTCCAAGGAAAAATTCAGCCTGGACGACCGTGGCCAGGGAGAATGTGCTGGAGCGCTGACCGACTTGATTCAGAATCTCTTGTCCGATGCGGAACGAGCCAACTTCCAGGGCAAATTGAGTCTTGAAAAAGGCGAATACCAGGAAGCTCAGCAAAAGGCCGGGGTGGCCCTGGTCGCATGTTCACGCGCTCTGCTGACAACGGAAGGGATGGATTTCAACGATGACCGGGAGTGTTTGACAAAATTTCAATCTCTCATTGTCGATATGGAAATTGTTTCGCCCAAGTATGCAGACCTGATCAATCATTACGATGATTCCCAGACATCTGCCGACCAGGAAAAAGCCAAATGGTGGCTTGAACAGACCAATAGCCTGGCCGAAGAATGCAAGCAGGTGAATGACAAGATGCAGGACGACAAATCGTTGAGAATTCGTGTGGGAGCTTCGGATAAAAAGTCAAATGGTAAAAAAGGTGCGGCAACCACCCAGGAAAAAATCGACCTTCTGGGAGTCAAATGTCCGTTCAATTACGTTAAAACAAAAATCAAATTGGAGACCATGGAACTGGGAAGCACGCTTGAGGTTCTTCTGGATGACGGGGAACCGGCCGACAATGTTCCCAGAAGCGTCCAGAATGACGGACACAAGTTGCTGTCTCTCGAAAAGGAAAATGGTCACTTCAAAATGATCATAGAAAAGGCTTGAGGAGGAATGATAAAAAGCATGACCGGGTTTGGCCGGTGTGAAAACCAAAATGATGAGTATTCCTGCAAAACGGAAATCCGCTCGGTCAACAATCGCTACATTGATATCAATACGCGATTTCCAAAATCCATGATGACCCTGGATAACACCGTCAAGAAACTTATAAAAGCTCGTTGCGCCCGAGGATCGTTCGATCTGAATATTTCAATTGAGAGAACTAATGGCGGAGCAAGTGATCAGATTCTTCAACCCAATCTTGAGCTTGCTGAACAATATCGCCAGGCATTCAAAAAAATAAAAAACAACCTTGAGTTGGAAGGTGAGATTGATATCAACCTGCTTTTGTCCATGAAGGATGTTGTCAAGATCGAGCCGATAGAAACAGACCCCGCCCGGGAAGAACTGATTCACGCCACGGTGGAAGGTGCTCTTTCGGCCCTTATACAAATGCGCGAGGAAGAAGGCAAACACCTGCACGATGATATTTTATCTCGCCTTGAAACGATCGAAAAAAATGGGGATGTTATTAAATCCCGGCAGGTGGAATCGATTCAGGCCTATAAAGGGCGGCTGGAGGAAAGGATCAAGGTTTTAAGCGAGGGAGCCGAAATTGACCCCCAGCGAATCGCCCAGGAAACCGCCATCATGGCCGACCGGTGCGACGTCACTGAAGAGGTCGTTCGCCTGGACTGTCACATCATACAATTTAAAAAACTCCTGGAGGGTAGCCAGCCTTTGGGAAGAAAACTCGAATTTCTCATCCAGGAAATCAACCGGGAAACCAATACCATCGGCTCCAAAACCATCGATTCCGAGGTGTCGCAGTTGGTGATAGAAATCAAAAGTGACCTGGAAAAAATCAGAGAGCAATTGCAAAATATTGAATGAGCCGCATCCTTTATCAAGCGCACTCCTTTAGAAAAGTCTAATGCCACTTACTCCTGCACCCACAAATCAAACAACTCCGAAAATGGAAGGAATCGTCTTGATACTTTCAGGCCCTTCCGGTACAGGAAAAACTACGCTTTGCCAGAGGCTTATGGAGAAACTCCCTGAACTTAAATTTAACGTTTCTCATACAACTCGTGTCCCTAGAAAAAATGAAATCAATGGAATAGATTATCATTTTATCTCGATACATGAATTTCAAACAATGCTTGAACACGGGGATTTTCTGGAATGGACTAATTTTAACGGTAATTTTTATGGCACCTCCCTTGAATCATTAAAAAATTCTCGTGAAAATGGCAACGATATCATTTTGGAGTTGGACGTTCAAGGCGCTAAAAATTTGAATAAACTTGAATTTCCTGGAGTATTTATTTTCTTGATTCCTCCCTCCATCGAGGAATTAAATTCTAGACTAACTAACCGTGGCACCGAGTCGGAGGCAATCATTCGACAACGTATGGAAAGAGCCATAAATGAAATAAAGGGATGCTTGAAGTACGACTATATTTTAACCAGTAATGAAGTTGAGAAATCTGTCAGTAATATTATTTCCATTTTCCGCGCGGAAAAATTAAAGGCTTCACGATTCGTCCCCCCATCAGAGGATATTCGAGCGTTGTTAAATGTTGAAGAGGCTGACTGATGGCTAACATCGATCTTGCAGAATGCGTGAGCGACAAAATCCAGTCTCTGAAAGCTTATGAGGTGGAAGATAGCGATTGTGCAATTAAACTCCATGCCAATGAAAATCCATTTTCCCTCCCGGATGAATTGAAACCAGAGTTCCAGAATTTTATTGCGGATATTAAATTGAACCGCTATCCCGATCCTGAATGCGGGCTACTCAAGCAGGCCATATCAAATAAAAATCAAATTTCCGCTGAGAGTCTGGTGATTGGAAACGGGTCGGACGAACTCATCCAGCTGATTCTCCAGGTTTTTTGCGATGCCGGCGATTCGTTCGCTTTTCCCGATCCGACATTTGGGATGTATTCCATAATCGGCAAAGGATTGGGCCTCACCCCCCACCCTTTCCCGTTGGACGAAAACTGGGATTTTGACGGCGACGAATTACTGGAGTTTCTTACGGAATCCAATGCCCGGGTGGTTTTTTTCAGCTATCCCAATAACCCTACGGGAAATTGTTATTTGGCGTCGGAGATCAAAAAAGTAATCGTCGGCTATCGCGGGATCGTGGTGCTGGACGAAGCCTATTATGACTTTGCGCAAAAAACTTTTTACCAGGACATTAAAAATCACAACAACCTGATCGTTTTGCGGAGTTTATCCAAGATCGGGCTTGCCGCCCTGCGCGTCGGGTATGGAATGGCCGATCCCTATATCATTGGACAAATCAATAAAATTCGTCTTCCCTATAATTCAAACACCGTCTCACAGGAATTTGCCGCCAGGCTTTTGCAGAATTTTTCAGGCATCGAGAGTCAAATCAAACTGATTTTGCAGGAGCGGGACCGATTGCTTGAGGAATTATCGAAATTTCCATCTTTCAAGGTGTTTCCTTCGAATTCCAATTTCATTTTGTTTCGGGTCAACGATGGGTCGAAGAACCTTTTTAAACATTTAATGGAAAATGGAATTCTGGTTCGCAACCTGGGCGCTCACCCCCGGTTGAAAAACTGTTTGCGTGTGACCGTCGGCACCCCAAAAGAAAATGAAATTTTCCTTTCCGAATTGAGTAAAATAGGGCAGTAGGAATAAAATGAATTTCGGTTAAGGGTCATGAGTAAATTCAAAAAATTATTCTTATTTTCATTAGCGGGGTCCATTTTTATTTTCTGGATCTTCGGCTCAATTTTTTATTACACGGCCACCCACCCGTTTGAAGAAAATAATTCGGCCCGGGTGAATGTTGTTATCACTCCGGGAATGACTCTGAATAAAATATCCACTCTCCTGGAAAACCAAAAGCTGGTCAGTAATGCGCTTTCCTTCCGGCTTCTTGCCTATTTGCAGGAAAAGGAGGGTCAAATTCAAATCGGTGAATATGAGATGTCGGCTTCGATGACCCCAAAAGAAATATTGGGCATCGTCACCTCAGGCAAAACGATACTCCATGCCGTCACCATTCCTGAAGGATACAGAATCACTGAAATTGCGGCCTTGTTGGAGGATAAAGGTCTGGCGAAGGCGGAAAAATTCATAGAGATAACACAGGACCAGGAATTAATTCAATCGATGGGGATCGTTGGGAGCTCTCTGGAAGGCTATCTTTTCCCGGAAACTTATAATTTCAGCAAGAACACCCCGGAACGGAAAATTGTTCAGAGGCTCCTGGACACTTACCGGGAAAATATTAAGAATCAGGGATTGATGAAACGGGCTGAAAGTATCAATTTTTCCTTTCATCAGATCATGACTCTCGCCTCCCTGATCGAAAAGGAAACCGGGGTCGATGAGGAAAGGAAACTCATTTCTTCCGTCTTTCATAATCGGCTTAAAAAAAACATGCTCCTGCAAACCGATCCTACTGTCATTTATGCGATCGCCAATTTCGACGGCAACATTCGCAAAAAGGATTTAAAAATCGACTCCCCTTACAACACCTATAAGTATAGAGGGTTGCCTCCAGGACCCATAGCCAGCCCTGGGATAAAATCCATCATTGCGGCCCTGGAGCCCAATGAAAGCGACTACCTTTATTTTGTTTCCCGCAAGGATGGAAGTCACCAGTTTTCTTCCAACTTGATGGATCATAACCGGGCGGTACGGAAATACCAGCTACGCAGGGTTTCCAGTGGGAAATAATAATTCCATGTTACGACCATGACTTCAAAAAAGAAATTTTTTGACCGCAAAGAAAACCCTGTTTTTAACGCGTTTGTCCATGTGGGGATGGCTGTCAAGATTCTCACGGCTTTAGGGATGCTTTTTGCCCTCTGGTATTATCTTTAAAATCCGGTCAGGTTGCCAAGGCTTCAATTCCTTGCGAAAACCCTTGAATAACGGGGTCAACAGGCATAAATTAGGTAATGAACCGTTGATAATTGGAGTTTTCCAATAATCGACTTTCCAGTCTGTGGAAACCTTCGAAGGACAGGGGATAAATCATGACATATGAAAAAATGCATAAAGATAATTTTAACCATGAGGCGTGGTTGAGTGATATGACTGAGACTCAGGAAAAAGCGCAGGTGTTTTTGAGAGAGGTTTGGGAAACTTTCAGGGTCCTGTTAGATAGGGGCGTCACACGGACCATCAGGGAGATAAAATTCCTGATCTCAAAGCTGACCCCTCTCGACTATATAGGCGGAGGTTTGAGCGCCCTCATGGGCTTTTTGGCGACATTGGTTTTGGCTTCCGGGTTTTGTCTGATTGGATATCAAATCGTTCTGTGGCTCATTGACGGGGTCTGGACCGAGTTTCCATTATTCACCGTATTTAATTTTCTGTTTGAAAACACCGCCCTTCATTCCTGGATCTTGAATCCGGAATCCATGTTGGGACTGCAAGTGGTGGTTTCATGGATCCTTGAACACACTCCCTTATCGGCGGCTCTTATTGTTCCAGGTTTTATCGGCGCAACGACAATGGCCGCAACCATGGCGTTGGCCGTGGTGATTCGGTATTATCAATTTAAAAATCCCGAAAAAACGGATTGATTGATCTCCCTTTGCCGATACTGAACCCGGCAGTTGGAAGGCCGAAGGATTGATCAGAGACCATGCCAACCCTGAAGAATGGGGGTTGGCGTTGGCCGTGATTTGGAATAACGATCGCCGTGAAACCCCGATTTTTCTTGTTTTAACAATGGCTCGCTCCTCCCGATCTTTTGAAACCATTTGATTTAGCGGGTTTTATTTGTCATCGAATCTTTTTTGCTGAAAAATCCTGTAACCTATTGTAATATAATAGATTACTGGTAGGCGAACAGGTATTGCCTTCCCTCTGATCAACTTCAAAAAAGATTACTCATGAATATTTTGGTTACCGGCGGAGCGGGCTTTATTGGATCTCACATAGTCGAAGCCTATCTGGAACTGGGCCATCGGGTCATTATTCTGGATAATTTATCATCCGGCAAAAAAGAGAATATTCCTTCCGAAGCCACCTTGTATGAGATGGATATTCTGGATCCCGGAGTTGATAAAATTATTGTAGATGAAGAGATCGAAGTGATCAATCATCATGCGGCGCAGATTTCCGTTACCCACTCGGTCGAAAACCCGATGGAGGACGCGAATACCAATATTTTAGGAAGCATAAAACTCCTCGAAGCGGCCAAATCCTGCGGAGTGAAGCAATTTATTTTTGCGTCTACCGGTGGAGCCATTTATGGCCTTCAGGATAATTTTCCTGCGGATGAAAATCATGTCTGCCGGCCTGAGAGTCCCTATGCCATTTCAAAATATTCAGTGGAAAACTATCTCAACTATTACAGTAAAACCTACGGACTGAAAACCACCATCTTGCGTTACAGCAACGTATATGGTCCCCGGCAAGACCCGCATGGCGAAGCGGGAGTGGTGGCCATTTTCTGTCAAAAATTGTTAAAAAAATCCCAGGCGATGATTTTTGGCAACGGGGAACAAACGCGGGATTTTGTATCGGTTCTGGATGTGGCCCAGGCCAATGTTCTGGCTCTCACCAACTCCCTGTTGGGAATCTATAATATAAGCACCGGCAAAGAAACCTCCGTCAACCAATTGTTTCACCATATTGCCCAAATGGCGGGAAACAACGTCACCCCTCAACATGCCCCGGCCCGTAAAGGGGAACTCGAAAGAAGCGCGATCGATCCTGGAAAATTCCAGAAAAGCACGGGTTGGAAACCGGGAATGCCCATCCAAGAGGGACTGGGCAAGACTTACGAGTTTTTTTCCCGGCAAAAATAGCGGTCGATTTGGTCCGCCCCTCCCTATTGTGGTGGTTTTCTGGTTGAGTCACAGGACTTTTAAAGCCATCATCGTCACGTCATCATGTTCGAAATGTCCCCCGGAAAACTCCAGCAATGAATTAAGGACGGAAGTTTTAATTTCCGCAACACTTTCCCGGGAACTGTTATCGAGCAACTCGATCAGTTGGTCCAAACCGAATAATTGACCCGCCGGACTTCTGGTTTCTATCACTCCATCCGTGTACAGGAAAAGCAGGTCATCGTTTTTTAATACCACAGATTCTCTGTCATAGAGGGTGTTTTCCAGGACCCCCAGAATCAAATTCGCCTTTTTGGATGGGTTTGCCAGATTTAACTTTTCCCAGCCATTTTCTCCCGCCCTTCGGATCAATAGAGGAGGATGTCCCGCATAAGAAAAATGCAGATGACAGTCGCCCTTATTGAAAGTGATTATTTGCGCCGTGGTCAGGGCGTCGCGATCACCGCTTTTGACCAGGTTATTCAGGTCGTTCAGTATCGCATTGCTTTCCAGATCATTCATGTGCGACGCCAATGAAGAATAAAGCCATTGGCTGGTATTGCTGACGGCTTCCCCATGCCCTGAAACATCCGCCATCGCAATCCGGGTCAGCATTTCTTTGCCGCAGACGCTGACATAATAAATATCTCCCCCACGATCCCCGTCGGTACCTTTGGAAAACAAACTTATATTTAATGCTCCAGCACTCACTTCCATATTTATCTTTTCATTTCCACCCCAAACTTCAGAGCATTTAATCGTGTGCATGATGACTTTCCTGGAAATAGGTTTGACCTGAATTATTAAATAACAATTATTAGTCAATTCTGGATAAGGAATGTTACAAAAAATATTTTATATTAAGGTAGCATTAATTGGGCGGATCATAAACCTTTGCTGGATTGATGGTTAAGAGAGGCGATAATTTGAAATTTTTTAAAGTTTATACGGTCGCAGACAGAACACCACGGCTTTAGCCGTGGATGAATGAGTCCGTAGGCGGTATTGTTGTATGCATGGAAGTTCGGATATCAGCACACAGCGTTTACCGTTTGCAATATCATGTAATTTGGGTATGTAAA
>JAJDAZ010000057.1 GCA_029261595.1 Nitrospinaceae bacterium
GGGCCGGTTGTCGTTACAGCGACGCCGGTCCTTTTATTTTCCTGCCTGTAAAACTTTCAAATATTCTCTTTCGTTTCCGTTGACACCATCTTCCTCAATATCCTTAACCACCATTTCCCAGCGCCCATCCTCATTGGCGTCCTGTGCATAAAACAACGGATGGGTGATTCCCTGCCGGGTCAGGGTAAATTTATCGGCGATGCCGTTTTGATCGGTGTCGTAAGCGATCTCGGTCAGACCGTTTAACAGGGATTTAACGCCGCATTGATAGGCTTGCTCCGGAGCGGATATCAGAATGGGTTCTGCCCCTTCCGCCACATCGCCAAAAATCATGAACCGAATCAATATTCCCAATAAAATATGGGTTAAGATCAAGTATCTAATCGGGTGTCTCAGCATGGTCACTCTCCTCCTGCGGCGGTTTTCAAGTTACCGTCCATTTCCAGAAATCTTTTTCCGGTTTCAGTTTTATAAAATTCTTCAAGGAATGCGTTTTCGGATTCGCTGAGTGTTCGATTCAGCGATGCCAGGTAGTTATAATATTCGGCGTCGGTTGCAAATAAGGGGATCACTTCAGCCTTGGGTTGCTCGGCTTCCGGCTCTTGCAATTCGGGGTAGCTGTCGGCTGTGATGACCGGCACGGCTCCCAGCGCCTTTGCCCCGTTGAATTCGTTTTCGATGCGTTCGATTTTTTCTGGAAGGTCGGGGGCGGCTTCCACCATCTTGTCCCAGGGGAGAGCGGTGACGATTTCCATATCGCCTGTCATATCCAGCGCCTGGCGCGCGATTTTTGTGGTTTGTTTTTTCAGGGAGAGGTTCTGACCGATCTGGTATTTCAGTTCTTCAACGTCTTTTGGCTTACCTAATAATGCGGCCATCGGATGCACTTTGTCTTTGCGGTCTGCTTGACAAATGTAATCGCCATTTTTGGCGTAGACGTGAATTTTTGAGATATCGCCGAAGTCGTAACGAATGACTACCTGTTGACGCAGGCCGTATAAGGCTTCGTGAAAATAATCTCCGTTTAAAAAGCTGACTCCGTTGCGCCCCAGGCGTTTGATCGTCGTATCCATCATCAAGTCGTTCAGCTTGCCTTGATCGATACCGGTCCCGCGTCCCGCTTCAAACACCTGGCCTTTTTGCTGGCCTTTCAGTGTTGGGTGATCGGTCCAGGCGTGAAAACCCCACCACTTATCAAGCGCAGACATGACCTGCGGAATTTCCATGACGTTTTCTTTGTAATACGCCTGCATCAGCTTTTCGTTACGCATCATTGATGCGGGTTTATCCGTTATGGACGCGCCGGAAAAGGACGGCATGTAGCGTTCAAACTGATTGCTGAAATCGCCGAAGAATCTTTCTATTGGTTTGGACCGCGCGTTATAGGGCCAGGCGAAGACGGTCTTGATATCCAGACGGGCGAACATTCCGCGAATGCCGCTTTGTTCCAGGTCAATGTCTCCGGTAAATACTTTTGATTTGAATGCCGCGCCGTTATCCAGTAGGACGATTTTGGGTGTCTTGCCGAGGCGAATGATTCCATTCCGCAAGGCGGCGGTGATGAGTTGGGTATTCTCTTCCAGTGAGATAGCCCAGCCGCAAAGGATTCTTGATTTCCAATCGAAAAAGCCAACCAGCATGGGTCGGCAAGGCTTGCCGGTCCACGGATTTTTCACGCGGAAGTTACAGCGGTGACCGTCAGCCACCAGCACGTCGCCCACGTCAATCAATGAATCATCGCGTTCTATGAAGGGAAGGACTTTATCGACCAGGGCTTTTACACCCTCTCGATAGAAGGTCCATAGATCATTATGGCGATTTTTAAATTGATCGACGGCGCGACGCATGGTGGCTGGGCTGGAGGGTGATGGCGACCCTTCAAGCTCAAGAATATATTTTGTGACGGTGATGGCGGTTCCGGTTTTTACCCGGTTCTGGTGAAAGACCTGGGTAAAAAGTATCCGCGATTCGCGTTCGGTGAGTTTGCTTGTGCCTGTTCGGTGCTTCCCCCATTGAGGAGCAAGTACGTGATAGTCGTAGTTTGCTTCTTCCAGATCCTTGCGCCAGCGTTCCAACGTGGACCGGGATACTTTCCCCATAGTTTGAAAAAGTTCTGGGAAGGAAAGACCGGAATTGTAGGCTTGCAGGAACTGATTTGTGATGTCTGAGTTTTTTAGTTTTTTTACTTTGCCGTTTTCTCTGGCCGTCAAATAACCTGCAACCAGGTCAGCGCGGGCGCGGGCGACTTTATCTGCCTGTTGAGAGAGGCGTCCCTCCGGCGCCGTAGAGGTCAAGGGCGTTGGGAACCCTTGGGCTTCGGCGGGGAGGGACGACAAATGCCCGGTCACTGGCGGTACCGGATCATGCGCGTAGTGTTTTTGGATGGCTATTTGTATCGTTGGGGGAAGAGTTGAAAAGGGATAAACAAATTTTTCTCCAAAAGGCCCTGGCGATTTTACTTTATTAAATTCCCACAAACCCTTCTTGGCTTTCCAGTGAGCACCTTGTACGGAAATTTTCAAGGCTTCAGCAATTTCTTCAGCTGTCAGCTTTTCAGGGATTGTGGTATGAAGCAGTTTCATTTCTTCTCCGCTAGATAATTTTCCGGCACTCCAATTTCTTTCAGGTGTTTCAAAACCCTTCCTCCATGCCTTTTGCCGGAAATTGTCGTGGAAACCAAAACCTCACTGACATTCATTTCTTGCGCAATTTGCTTTTGCATGATTCCGCGCTTCCTGAGCCAGAACTGAATTTCCAGCGATTTTCTTTTGATTTTTTTTTGCGTTTTATTTTTTTGCCTCATTAAAAAACATCCTCTGCCAACTGTTTTTCTTTTTTAATTAAATTCCTTTTTTGTTTCTGCAACTTGCCCCATTCCAATAACTTCCATTCCTGGTTTGTGACCACAAAGGCATTCGCCGTTCCGAGTAGAGGCCGGAGGGGATCGATGGATTTGACGACAACGCAGAAGATGGGGAATAGTTTCAAGGGGATGACATGATCGGCGCTCTGGGACAGCCACTTATCTAATAGATTCAGGGAAATCCCTGATGTCCTGCCGCCTGCTTTAATGCCCTCGATTTTGGCGAGTTCGTTCATCCGATGCGCTACTTCTTCACGCGATAATTCACTCTGTTTGATAGCCTGGCGCATGGCCTCTTTGACCTTGCTTGTAGGGTCGAGTGATTTATTGCTGAATAGGCTCAATTGCTCTGACTTGAGATCCATGTTTTCCGTTATTTTTTGTCAGGAATGCGTATTAAATACATATTGAACGATCAGTGGTTTTCCTATAATCTTGACTATTAAGCAGTTAACGTCTGACAAGGATTTTAGTTAAACCGTAAATATTTGTCAACCGAATATTTAGCTTTAAATTAAAATAATTTGAAAAATCACCATAAGTTCCCATTTTTATTAGTCTTTACTTAAAAAAAATCTGCTTTAAAATTACCTTTAAATTAAAAAATTTTATTATAAAGTAAAAAATAATGGATTTTGAGTCTTGTTGGGAAAGAATTAGAGGAAGTTGCGATTTAAAAACGCAGACTTCGCTTGCATCCTTTTTGGGAATTAGGGATGCAAGTATCACCGGAGCAAAACAAAGAAAATCTTTCCCTTCTGATTGGGCTGTAAAAATCGCTGTAGCGTACGGACTTTCAATGGATTGGATTATGACCGGGCAAGGCCCTATGACGCGGGATTCCGGGGTCTCTGAGGAGGGAAAGGCTTATAACAGCACCAAAGTTCGGGACGACTATATCTATGTTCCGAGATACGATGTCCAGGCCAGCGCCGGACATGGGGCCATCAATGAAAATGAGGCGGTCGTCGACCACCTGGCCTTTAAGCGGGATTGGGTTAAAAACAAGCTGGGAGCGGACCCTAAAGCTCTGGTGCTGATAACGGCCCAAGGGGATTCGATGGAACCTACTATCGAGGAGGAGGATCTTTTGTTGCTGGATACTTCCGCTAATGAGGTTGGGGACGATGGGATCTACTGTATCAAGAACGAATTCAGGCTACAGATCAAGCGCATCCAGCGCGTTATAGGGCAAAAACTGGTAGTTAAAAGCGATAATCCAGCCTATGAGCCTTTCAACGTTGGCCCAGATCAGCTTGGGTTTTTGGAAGTAGTGGGGCGCGTCGTCTGGTACGGCAGGCAA
>JAJDAZ010000058.1 GCA_029261595.1 Nitrospinaceae bacterium
GGGCCGGTTGTCGTTACAGCGACGCCGGTCCTTTTATTTTCCTGCCTGTAAAACTTTCAAATATTCTCTTTCGTTTCCGTTGACACCATCTTCCTCAATATCCTTAACCACCATTTCCCAGCGCCCATCCTCATTGGCGTCGCGCGCGTAAAACAATGGCTGGCTCATTCCCTGGCGGAGCAAACTGAATTGGTCGGCGACGCCGTTTTGATCGGTGTCGTAGGCAATCTCTTTGAGACCGTTTAACAGGGTTTTAATACCGCATTGATGGGATTTTTTCGGGATTGAAATTAAGATGGGTTCCGAGCCTTCTACAGCGCCACCAAATATTAAAAAGTAAAATAAAATTCCGGCTAAAATATTCGCAATGAATAAATATTTAATGGGATGCCTAAACATGGTCACTCTCCTCCGGAGGCGGTTTTCAGTGGACCGTCCATTTCCAGAAACCTTTGGCCGGTTTCGGTTTTATAAAATTCATTTAAAAATACTTCCTCTGATTCACCCAATGGGCGGGTAAGCTCTGCCAGGTGGTTGTAGTAATCCGCGTCGGTAGCAAAGAAGGGGATCAAATCCGCTTTTGGTTTCTCGGTTTCGAGTACTGGCGATTCAGGCTGGGTTTGCCCGGTGATGACCGGCACGGCTTCCATTGCCTTTGGTCCTGTGAATTCGGCCTCAACTTGTTCTATTTTCTCCGGCAAGTTTGGCGCGACTTCGGCCATCTTGTCCCAGGGCAGGGCGTTGACGATTTCCATATCTCCTGTGGCTTGCATCGCCTGGCGCGCAATTTTTGTCGTTTGTTTTTTCAGGGAGAGGTTCTGACCGATCTGGTATTTCAGTTCTTCAACGTCTTTTGGTTTACCTAATAATGCGGCCATCGGATGCACTTTGTCTTTACGGTCGGCTTGGCAAATGTAATCGCCATTTTTGGCGTAGACGTGAATTTTCGAGATATCACTGAAGTCGTAACGAATGACTACCTGTTGACGCAGGCCGTATAATGCTTCGTGAAAATAATCTCCGTTTAAAAAGCTGACTCCGTTGCGACCCAGGCGTTTGATCGTCATGTCCATCATCAAGTCGTTCAGCTTGCCTTGATCGATACCGGTTCCACGCCCCGCTTCAAATACCTGGCCTTTTTGCTGGCCTTTCAGTGTTGGGTGATCGGTCCATGCGTGGAAGTTCCACCACTTATCAAGCGCAGAAATGACCTGCGGAATTTCCATGACGTTTTCTTTGTAATACGCCTGCATCAGTTTTTCGTTACGCATCATTGATGCGGGTTTATCTGTTATGGAAGCGCCTGAAAAGGACGGCATGTAGCGTTCAAACTGATTGCTGAAATCGCCGAAGAATCTTTCTATTGGTTTGGACCGCGCGTTATAAGGCCAGGCGAAGACGGTCTTGATATCCAGACGGGCGAACATGCCGCGAATTCCGCTTTGTTCCAGGTCAATGTCTCCGGTAAATACTTTTGATTTGAATGCCGCCCCGTTATCCAGCAGGACGATTTTGGGTGTTTTGCCGAGGCGAATGATTCCATTCCGTAAGGCGGCGGTGATGAGTTGGGTATTCTCTTCCAGTGAAATAGACCATCCGCAAAGGATTCTTGATTTCCAATCGAAAAAGCCAACCAGCATGGGTCGGCAAGGCTTGCCGGTCCACGGATTTTTCACGCGGAAGTTACAACGGTGACCGTCCGCCACCAGTACGTCACCCACCTCAATCAATGAATCATCGCGTTCTATGAAGGGAAGGACTTTATCGACCAGGGCTTTTTCACCCTCTCGATAGAAGGTCCATAGATCATTATGGCGATTTTTAAATTGATCGACGGCGCGACGCATGGTGGCTGGGCTGGAGGGTGATGGCGACCCTTCAAGCTCAAGAATATATTTTGTGACGGTGATGGCGGTTCCAGTTTTCACACGGTTCTGGTGAAAGACCTGGGTAAAAAGTATCCGCGATTCGCGTTCGGTGAGTTTGCTTGTGCCTGTTCGGTGCTTCCCCCATTTAGGAGCCAATACGTGATAGTCGTATTTTGCTTCTTCCAGATCTTTGCGCCAGCGTTCCAGCGTGGAACGTGAAACTTTCCCCATAGTTTGAAAAAGTTCTGGGAAGGAAAGACCGGAATCGTAGGCTTGTAAAAACTGATTTGTGATGTCTGAGTTTTTTAGTTTTTTTTCTTTACCATTTCCCCTGGCGGTCAAATATGCGGAAACCAGGTCCGCACGGGCGCGGGCCACTTTATCTGCTTGGTGAGAGAGGCGTCCCTCCGCCGTCGTGAAGGTCTGGGGTGTTGGGAACCCCTGATTGACGACGGGGAGGGACGACAAATGCCCGGTCACTGGCGGTACCGGATCGTGCGCGTAGTGTTTTTGTATGGCTATTTGTATCGTCGCTGGGAGGGAGGAGAAGGGGTATACAAAGGCTTTGCCTCCACCGCGTTTTCTTGGCACCGAAACCGATTTCCATCCTTGTTTTTTAGAACGATACTCAATGGCTTGCGTTGTCATTACTAACGCTTGAGCAATTTCCTCGGCAGTGAGCTTTTCAGGAATTTTGGAGTGATCGACTTTCATTTCTTCTCCGCTAAAAAGTGCTCCGGCACTCCAATTTCTTTCAGATGTTTCAACACCCGTCCTCCATGCCTTTTGCCGGAAATTGTCGTTGAAACCAAAACCTCGCTAACCTTCATATCTTTTGCGATCTGCTTTTGCATGATCCCGCGCCGCCTGAGCCAGAACTGAATGTCTAGCGACTTCCTGACTATTTTTTTTTGAGTTTTATTTTTTTGCCTCATTAAAAAATATCCTCTGCTAGCTGTTTTTCTTTTTTGATCAAATTCTTTTTTTGTTTTTGCAACTTGCCCCATTCCAATAATTTCCACTCCTGATGGGTGACCACAAAGGCATTCGCGGTTCCCAGGAGAGGTTTCAGCGGATCGATAGAATTAATCACAACGCAGAAGATAGGCAGAAGCTTTAAGGGGATGACATGGTCGGCGCTTTGGGAAAGCCATTTCTCTAAAAGATTCAGGGAAATCCCTGATGTCCTGCCGCCTGTTTTGATGCCTTCGATTTTGGCGAGTTCGTTCATCCGATGCGCTACTTCCTCGCGTGACAATTCGCTTTGTTTGATCGCCTGGCGCATGCCCTCTTTTACCCTGCTGGTTGGGTCCAGTGATTTGTTGCTGAAGAGGCTTAATTGCTTTGACATGGAATTGGTGGTTTCAGTCATTTATTGTCAGGAAAACCGAATAAATACATATTGAACCCTCAGTTGTTTTCCTATAATCTTGACTATTAAGTAGTTAACGCCTGACAAGGATATTACGTTAAATAGAATATTCGGTCAAGCAAAAAACTTCTTTGGTCGTAATTTATTTCCACAAATAGAGCTTTTATTCGCTAAAGTCCTTATTCTAAAGCAGTTTATTACGATAAAATAAGCAAATATTTTCTTGGTCGTAATTTTGGTCGTAATTAGGATTTACGACCAAAAGGGTAAAATGAGGTTATTCCGTGGCTTTTGAAGATTCTTGGCGTAGAACAAAGGAAGCAACGGGCATGAAGACCCAAACTGAACTGGCTAATTTTCTTAAAATCCAGACAGGGCCTGTATCTGACGCAAAAAGACGAAAGGTCTTCCCCCTTGATTGGGGATTTAAAATAGCTTCTTTTTATAATTTAAGTACCGACTGGATAATGACCGGCGAAGGCCCTATGGCACGGGAATCAGGGGTTTCTGAGGAAGGAACGGCTTATAACAGCACGAAACTCAGGGATGATTATATTTATGTTCCGAGATACGATGTCCAGGCCAGCGCCGGGCATGGAGCCATCAACGACCAGGAGGATGTCGTCGACCACCTGGCTTTCAAACGGGATTGGGTTAAAAATAAGCTGGGCGTGGACGGGAAGGACCTTGCTCTGATAACAGCAAAGGGAGATTCGATGGAACCAACCATCGAGGAAGATGATCTCTTGTTATTAAATACGGCGATAAATGAGGTCCAGGATGATGGAATCTACTGCATCAAAAACGAATTCAGGCTTCAGATCAAGCGCATCCAGCGCGTTATAGGGCAAAAACTGGTAGTTAAAAGCGATAATCCAGCCTATGAGCCTTTCAACGTTGGCCCAGATCAGCTTGGGTTTTTGGAAGTAGTGGGGCGCGTCGTCTGGTACGGCAGGCAA
>JAJDAZ010000059.1 GCA_029261595.1 Nitrospinaceae bacterium
ACAAACACCGGACGAGGTTTACAATAAGACGAAAATTTATCAGGGGCATGCCCCTGATAACAGAAAGCACGCGGCATAATATCAATCAATCTGTAGCTTAACTTCGCCGAAAAACTGTCCAACAAAACAGGACCACTTCTCAGAGGTGAGAAACCCAGCCGCCTTCCAAGAGGTATTTTCCCAAATCAAATTGATGCCAGCCAGCGTAGGTAAGGATGATCACTTGCAGGGAGTTTAGAGTTATAGCCGTAATAATTAGAGGAATAACGATCCTTGTCAATCTAAATTTTATGAATGTTCCTGGTGCGTATTTTTTTATCGACAACACGCAAAAATAACCGGCAACGACAAAAAAAGCCGGCATTCTAAACGCAGCGATAAACTCCACAAGGTATTCGGCAAAGGTCGCCGTATTGTCGCTGTAAATAACCCATGATTGTTCCACATTAAATACTTGCGACGAGTGTAAAACCACTCCCAGCATCATCAAAATACTTCTCATAGAATCCATGAAATAGATTCTGTTCAATGGTTCCTGCATGTATTATTGATTCCAAAAGAAAAAAGGGGAGACCCGCTATGGGTAAGGTGAACGCCATCATTAACGAAAATTGTTAACTTTCTATGTGATAGTGCCGTCCATTTTAGAGTATGGAAATTTGCACTCTTTATCCGGCCCAAATATTTTTTGAGGGCTTCAATATTGACATGAATTTTATCCCAAAATATTCGTCTTACCGGGGAAGGTTTTTTTGCAAAGGTGTGAAGTTCAATGCCGGTGATATTTTTTGAGAATATAAAGAAACAAATCTTCATATATCCTTATCGTCCAGCAAGAGTTTAATCTTTTGCTAATATTTTTTTATTTGAAAAAAAAGAACTTTTGATTGAGGACGGGACAAGGAGGGAAGTTGTGATATGTCTTTTAATTTATCCTCCAGATTATTTTAAGTGAGAACAGTTTAGTTCTCTTAATTAGGTATAAGTAGTTTTATCCGGCAATGTATTAAGTATGAAAGGGTTTTTTTAAATACACAGGTAAGAATACAAACGGATATATGGGTTCTGCGAGGTTAAAGTCAACCGGTGGACAACAGGCTGGTGTTACAAACCCTGGGAGTCGGAAGCAGGGACTGGGGATGAAGATGCCAGGCCAATGGCATTTTTTTCAAAGCTGTTGGACCCGTTGGTTTGATAAACATACTGCATTTTTATACAACCGGTTTCCTTGTTCTCACAATAAAAGCTCTTGAACTGGACCTTGGCGAATTTTTTGTCTGCGGTGCGCAAGGCGTACACCTTATTTTTGGGCGTGAGTTTGTGGGTCAAATAGTTGTACGAGTACCACTTCAGAAGCACCGGATTTTCGGTCTCGGTTTTTGTGCTCGCGTCCTGAATATAATTTTCAGTGGGAACCTGGGCGACCGAGTCGAAGGTGGTTTCCTCCATTTGGATCAATCCGGCCTGGCCGAATTTATTGGTGGCGCCACCGTTCGAGATCACCTTTCCCCTTCTAAAAGCCAGATCCCACTCCAGGGACGATGGGTCATGGATTTTAACCACGGACCCTCTGGAAAAGTCAAAATAAGCCCAGTCTTTCTCTGAAGACGCATTTATCGAAACCGTTTGGGCGGCCAATAGGTTTCCTACGCTGGGGGCGGGAACGGCGGCCGTGTTGGATTTTTGGGTCTCTCCTTCCTGTGGAAGGTTCACGCTCGGAGAGTTTAAAAAATTCTCCATTTGAACGAACTTGACGGGAACCCAGAAGAAGCCCACCAGCAAAATGCTGACGCACAAGTTTAGCAGGAAGATATTTCTCCACAATTTTTTCTTCTTTTCAAAGGCGGCGATATCGGTTTCCGGTTCTTTGCCTGAATATAGGTTGTCGCTCATGGAGTTTTGGTAAATGGCTTAATGGTCGTTAACGTTTTGAATTTTGTGTGTCATGAAAGGCTTTTAAAACCTTTTTCATGGCATAACGGGAAAATTCTTCCTTGTTGAGCCAATGGGTCTGGCCCTGGAAAAACCCTGTAAGACTGGGCGTTTGAGTTCCTACAAAACGCGCACCCCAGATCACGTCTCCTGTTTTTGTATTTATTAGAAAAGCTCCGAATTCGACTCCGCTGGAAATACTTTTCTTGATTTCTCCCCGCCGGTCGACGTAGGAATCCATATATTTCGTCACCGCACCGATCAATACCGCGTCCACTTTTTCCTTTGCATGCGGCAGGCTGCCGACCGAACGGTCAACGGTCCCTTCCTGGCTGGCAGCTCTTGGGGCGTTTATTGAAGGCGGAGTTTTAGTTATTTTGATGCTGGCGTCTTCCCTGGTCTTGGCTGGCGGCAGTACGTGATACCGTCCGTAGGATTGTAATTCCTGAAAGGCCTGGTTGGCGACGATATAACCCGCATTTTCATCCTTGAAAGGGGCCGCAGTTTTATTTTCAAAACCGGCCACGCCGATTCTGCGCGCCCTTTGAAAATCTTTGATGTTGAACACCTTGCTTTGAACCTTGTTGACCGGTAGGGTTCTTATTAATTCGACATAATGTTTCGGTAATTGCTCCGCGCCGGGAAATTTTTTAATATAATCGGGAAAGGGATGAGCTTCATTGGCGAAGGGCGTCAAATTGGGGTGCAGAGAATATTCGACCGGAGGACTCACGTCATGCATGGGTTGATAGCCCAGTTCCTGCACATCGGCCCCCTGATCGCCGGAACTTTTAAAAACCTGGTCTTTGGGAATGGCCTGTGCCTGATTCGAAAATGTCAGCACAAGAATTCCCGTTAGGATCGCAGGAAAAATGGCGGAATAATTGTATTGTTTCATGGATGCCACGTTGAAAACTCTCCCGATGGGGGGGGTAAAATGCAAATTTCCCTCTGCATTTAAATATAGCACACGGGAAAGGGAATTCAACACCGTTTCCCTGAACCTGAAATTACCTGGGGTAAATTTATGAACACGGCCTCTTACAGGGCTTTGGAATGGGTTTCGGCGGACTATCAACCGGCAGTTTTGGGCCTGTTTGCCGCAATTGCATTGGTGGTCTTTTTCTCAGCCCTCTGGCCAAAACTACATCAATTGCGGCAAGCCCAACCGGAAAACCGGTGGGACCGTCCCCTGGACCGGGTTTGGAATACCATCCGCATCGCTTTTTTGCAAACCAAACTGCTGAAGAACAAAAAGTCGGGATGGATGCACGCGCTGATATTCTGGGGGTTTTTGATCCTCATCCTGAGGGCGGGGCATTTTTTCGTGATCGGGTTTTTTCAGGAAATGCCGGTTCCGCTTCCCGGTTTCGAGTGGATTCATTATGTCTACAGCCTGATTAAAGATGTTTTTGTCCTGCTGGTGACTTTGGCCGCGTCCTACGCTTTGTATCGGCGACTGATCATTCGTCCGCCCCGCCTCAGTCTGTCCGGTGAGGGCATCCTGATTCTCTTGCTGATTCTGGCCATCATGCTGAGTGACATTGTTTTTGAGGGGGCCTATTTTTCAACCAATCCGGAAGCCGGGACGCTCATGGAGCCTTTGGGCCTGGGGTTTTCGTTGCTTCTGGCTCCGCTTAGTTCTCCTCTGGTGGTTTTTTTGCACAATCTGGCCTATTGGACCCACGTGCTGGCCATCCTTTTCTTTTTGACGATGTTGCCGAGAAGCAAGCATTTCCATATTCTGACTTCCATCCCCAACGTGTATTTTTCCAACGTGACAGGAACGGGCAATCAGCTCTCCCGCGTCGATTTTGAGGACGAGGCCAGCGAATCGTTCGGCGTGACCGGCATTCAGGACTTCTCCTGGAAGCAGTTGCTGGACCTGCACACCTGCACCGAATGCGGCCGATGCGATCAATTCTGCCCGGCGCTGAAAAGCGGCAAGCCTTTATCTCCAAAGGAACTGACGATTGACTTGAGAAACCACTTGAACTCGATGCAGGATCAGGACGGGTCAAATACTTCCGATAATCCGGTTTTGCTCGGCGGGGTCATTCAGGATGAAACGCTCTGGTCGTGTACCACCTGCGGGGCCTGTGAGGAGGAATGCCCAGTCATGATCGAATATGTGAATAAAGTGATCGACCTTCGGCGCGGCCTGGTCTTGACCGAAGACCGCTATCCCGAAGAATTGACACGGGCGTTTAAATCTCTGGAAACCAACAGCAACCCCTGGGGGTTTGGCCGCGATTCCCGCGCTGACTGGGCTAGAGATCTGGAGGTCCCGTTGTGGGACAAGGACCAGCCCACGGAGTATCTTTATTTTATTGGGTGCAATGGTTCGTTCGACAACCGGGGGAAAAAAATTTCCACCGCCGTGGTGCAGTCCCTTAAAGCCGCAGGAGTGGGCTTCTCAATTCTGGGCATGGAGGAAGGATGCACCGGCGATCCGGCCCGGAGAGCCGGAAACGAGTATCTGTTCGACATGCTGGTGACTCAAAATGTCGAGACTTTTAAGGAAAAGGGCATTCGTAAAATAATCACCCATTGCCCGCATTGCTTTAACTCGTTAAAGAATGAATATCCCGCATTCGGCGCGCAGTATGAGGTCATCCATCACTCGGAATTGCTGGCGCAACTGATAAAAGACGGCAAAATCACATCAGGCAAAAAATCTGGCGAGAAAGTGGTGGTCCACGATTCCTGCTATATGGGCAGGCACAATCAGGTGTATGACGCCCCCCGCGAAACGTTGGCTGAAAAAATACCGGCTGGAGGTATTCTGGAGGTCGAGACCAGCCGGGAGCGTGGAAGCTGTTGCGGGGCCGGTGGCGCGCGGTTTCTGCTGGAAGAAAAAGTCGGCAGCAAGATGAGCCACAACCGGGTGGACGAACTGATGGAGGCAAATCCCGATACCATTGCGGTTTCCTGCCCCTTTTGCGTGCTCATGCTGGAAGACGCGCTCAAGGCCAAGGGCCTCGATGAGAAGGTGAAGGTCAAGGACATCAGCGAATTTTTGCAATAAACCACCGCTTTGATAGAATGTCGCGCCGGTCAAATAACAAGAAGTCGATCTTCAAAATATAAAGCGATCAATATCTTCTCATCCCAGCCTGTTTTCCTCCTGCGGGTGCTTGCCAGCGGGGAGAAGGGTTTTTCCTCCTCTCCTCTAAGGGAGGAGAGGATTGAGGTGAGGAGGGATTATAATTTTTCCGTGTTTTAAAAATACCAATAGAAAGGAAACGCCCCTTTGAACGAGAACGATTCGCCGCACAATTTTATCCAGCATTTTGTTGACGAAGATAAAAAGGCTGGAAAATATGAGGGCAGGGTGCACACCCGCTTTCCGCCGGAGCCCAACGGGTTCCTGCACATCGGTCACGCAAAATCCATTTGCCTGAACTTCGGTCTGGCGGCGCAATTCGGCGGGCTGTGTAATCTGCGTTTCGATGACACCAACCCGATCAAGGAAGAAGATAAATATGTAAGGTCGATTCAGGAAGACGTGAAGTGGCTCGGTTTTGATTGGCAGGACCGTTTGTTTTACGCGTCGGATTATTTTGAAGAGCTTTACCAATACGCGGTGCGTTTAATCGAAGGCGGTCATGCCTATGTGGACGACCTCAACGCCGATGAGATTCGCGAGCATCGCGGGACGCTGACGGCTCCGGGTAAGGACAGCCCGTATCGCAACCGCAGTGTCGAGGAAAACCTCGATTTATTTGAGCGCATGCGGGCCGGGGAGTTTGATACCGGGGCGCGGGTGCTACGTGCAAAGATCGACATGGCCTCCGGCAACCTCAATTTCCGCGACCCGGTGCTGTACCGCATTTTGAAAGCGATGCATCATCGTACGGGGGACCAATGGTGTATTTACCCGATGTACGACTGGGCGCACGGTCAATCCGATTCCATCGAAGGGGTGACGCATTCGATCTGTACGCTGGAGTTCGAAGACCATCGCCCGCTGTACGACTGGTTCCTGGAAAAATTGCAGATACCGCATCCGAGGCAGATCGAGTTTGCCCGCCTGAACTTGAGTTACACGGTGCTCAGCAAACGAAAACTTTTGCAACTGGTGAACGAGGGCCATGTGAGCGGCTGGGATGATCCGCGCATGCCGACCCTATCCGGGTTGCGGCGGCGCGGTTATACGGCGGCATCGATCCGCGAGTTTTGCCACCGCATCGGCGTCGCCAAGGTCACCAGCACGGCGGATCTCGCTTTACTCGAACATTGCATCCGCGAGGACTTGAACAAACGATCTCATCGCGTCATGGCGGTATTGAGGCCCTTGAAAGTAGTGATCGACAATTATCCCGAAGGCCAGGTGGAGGAACTGGAAGCGGAGAACAACCCTGAAGACCCGTCCGCAGGCTCAAGGAAAATTCCCTTTTCCCGCGAGATGTATATCGAGCAGGAGGATTTCATGGAAGACCCGCCGAAGAAATTTTTTAGGCTGGGGCCGGGTCGCGAAGTGCGTCTTAAACACGCTTACATTATCAAATGCGAGCGCGTAGTCAAGGATGACCAAACGGGCGAAGTGACCGAATTGCATTGCACCTACGACCCCGACAGCAAACAGGGCGGCGCGACGGCAGGGCGCAAAATTAAAGGAACCCTGCATTGGGTGTCGGCAAAGCATGCCATCAACGCCCAGGTCAGGCTTTACAGCACTCTGTTCAACACGTCAGAGCCCGGCAACGAAAAACAACATCCCAATTTCACCGAATGCCTCAACCCTGATTCCATCGAGGTGCTGAACGATTGCCGCCTGGAGCCCAGTCTGGCGAATGCCGTCCCCGGCGGTTATTACCAGTTTCTGCGCATGGCCTATTTCAGCGTCGATCCCATCGATTCCAAACCCGGCGCCCCGGTGTTCAACCGCACCGTCACCCTGCGCGACGCCTGGGCCAAGATCGTCAAGAAGGGTGGTGGGAAGTGATTGGGAACCACCGATGAACACAGATAATCACAGATAAAAACTTTTCACCGCAGAGATCGCGGAGGAAGCAGAGGGGAAAATGCCCGTTAACATTGTTGATGGTGTTGACAGTATTATAGATCAAGCCCTAAGTATCGTAGATATTGGGAAAGCTCCCCACTACAAACATCGTGAAAGTTGTGTGAGTTTAAAAAGCAACCCTCCCTCCTTTGATGCTTTTAATTTGATTTGTCAGATTTATGACCAAATTGAAAGAAACTTCAAGGACCCAGATAATAGATTTCATTCTTCAGGCCCTTCGGAAAAGAATTGGAGGTTTGAGAAGATTTTAAATGTGAGTACAAATAATTACAGCAAGGAAAAAACCCTGGAAAAGACTATTGCTGAAATTACATCTTCAGATTGGGTCAATCAAGTTCCCACAGCCTCCGGGATAATTAATTCTGCCAGTGACAAACTTCGTAATATTGATTTAGTCCGGCGATTAAAACCTGGGTTTTATGAGTTCATAGAACTGAAAATAGATAGCGATACTCCATTGTTTGCCGCCTTTGAAATAATGGTTAATGGATTAATTTATCTATTATCCAGGGAAAATTATGTAGATAAAGGTTTTGATACCAATGAATTATTGAATGCCAAAGAAATAACCCTGCAAATACTGGCTCCGAAAAATTATTATGCCCGTTGCCATTTGGCTTGGTTAGAAAAGGAATTGAATTGTGGTATTAGCAAATTTTTGACAGAAAAATTCGGAGGCAGACTAAAAGCGAGTTTTGTGTTTACCTCTTTTCCAGAAAACTTTATGTGGCCTTGTGAAGACAGGGAATTGTTGAGCGCCCTTGATAAAAGAAGTGCCGTTACCTGGTCCTAATGTAGAAAGAGTGGCCAGGGGAGTTGTTTATTTTAAAAATAAATTGACTAACTAGTTAGTTAAGTATATCCTTGGGGCCATGAAAACGAAGAAACAGTCTCACACCAGGGAAAAAATCATCACCGCGGCCTATGAATTGTTTTACGCTCAGGGATACCAGGGCGCGACAATGGATAAAATCATTGAAAGATCGGGGGTTTCCAAGCCGACGGTGTATTCTTATTTCTCCACAAAAGAAGACCTTTGCGTCGCCTATCTAAAAGAAAGGCATAAACGGGAAATGGCGTCCCTGGATGAGGCGATTGATTGGGAGAAAACCCCGCAGGACCGCTACATGGCCGTTATTCGCTGGTTGAAACGGGCATTGATGGACTCTGGCTATCGCGGCTGTGGTTTTTTCAATATGGTCTCTGAGATTCCTGATCCTGGCAATCCGATCATCGTGGAAGCGAAAAGTTATATCGATGAGTTTCGTGAAACGATCAAGTCATTGGTCCTTGATGTGAAAAACTCGGAACCTAAGAAAAAGAACCTGGACCCGGAGCGCATCGCCGACACCTATTACATTGTCTTGTGCGGGGCGATCATGGGGAGTCAGGAATACCGGGAACCCTGGCCCATCGACCGGGCCATCGAAGAAGTGGAACGACTGATTTCGTAATGAAAATATTTTTTTGTTTTTTATTTAACTTACTAGTTAGTTAAATAAAATTTTTACAATCATTTATAAGGGAAAATCAAAATGACACAAGCAACTCAAAGCGGGCAGGAACAAATTGTGAACGGCGTCAACGTCACCAAATTATTCGACACCATCGGTGCGGTCAAAGGAAATCCGGAAATCGCCAAGTTCCAGTTTCGTGCTACTAATGAATGGATCAAGGGCGGTCACAACCGGACGACGATCAAGGAATTTTACGGCGCATGTGCGGAAGACACCACCCGGACCAAGCCTTTTGTCCTCGACGCAGACGAGCCGCCGATTCTTTTAGGCGAGGATCTTGGGCCCAACCCGGTGGAATATGTTTTAAAAGCATTGGCCGGATGCATGACCACGACGTTGGTTTATCACGCCGCATCCAGAGGCATTGTGGTTGAGGAAGTGGAATCGACGTTGGAGGGTGATCTGGACTTGCAGGGATTTCTGGGCATCCGTAAAGATGTGCGCAAGGGCTTCCAGAATATCAAAGTGAGCTTCAAGGTGAAATCCGATGGCGATACCAAAACTCTGGAACAACTGGCCAAAAATTCGCCGGTGTTCGATATCGTGACCAACCCGGTTCCGGTGTCTGTTTCAGTGGAGAAAAAATAAGATCATTTGCCTTATAAAGGCACCTGAAAATCATAGCCGGGTGGGAAGGCGATTGCCTTTCCGGCCCGGCATTTTCTTGTCAGAGAGAGTCAATCCAGGCGATGGCGTTTTTGAGGCGGGATATTGAAACGTCTTTTCCGAGCAGGTTGAGGACTTCGTATATGCCGGGGCTTTCCTTTTTTCCAGTCAGGGCGATGCGCACCGGCTGGGCCAGTTTGCCCAGTTTGATGCCGGCCTGTTCGATAATTTCCTTGAAAGCGTTTTCTAAGGTGGTCTCAGAAAAATCGTTTAAATTCGCTAGCTTGACGACCAGAAGTTCGAGATGGGGCCGGGCTTCAGGCGTCAGAAATTTTGCCCGCGCTTTTTCATCGAACTCCAATTCCGTCTTGAAATAAAACTCTGACTTTTGCGCCATTTCCACCAGGGTCGTCGCCCGCTGGTTGAGCGAAGGAATGGGCCGCGAGATTTCCTCCATGCTCAATCCGTGGCTCTCAGGAAGAATCCCTTCCTGGACCAGAATCGGTTCCCAGTGTTCGGATAATTCCAGGGGAGGGGTGTTTTTGATGTATTCCTGATTGAGCCACAGAAGTTTTTCAGGGTTGAACACCGCCGCCGAGGTGGTGATGTTTTCCAGTGAGAAATGCCGGATCAACTCCTCATTGGTGAATATTTCCTGATCCCCGTGCGACCAGCCGAGGCGCACTAGATAATTGATCACCGCGTCGGGAAGGTAGCCCATGTCCCGGTAGGCGAGGACGGAAGTTGCGCCGTGCCGCTTGCTGAGCCGGGATTTATCGGCGCCCAGGATCATGGAAATGTGCGCGAACTTTGGCTGAGGAACTTCCAGTGCTTCGTATAACAGCGCCTGTCTGGGCGTGTTGGATAAATGGTCGTCTCCCCGGATCACATGGGTGATGCCCATGTCCGCGTCATCGACCACCACCACAAAATTATAAGTCGGTGTGCCGTCGGTCCTCTGGATGATGAGGTCGTCCATTTCCTGATTGTCGAAGGCGATCTGGCCGCGTAACAGGTCGTGGATGGTGACCGAGCCTTCCAATGGGGCCTTGAAACGAATGACGAAGGGAACGCCCTCCGGTTGATCGGATCGGTTGCGGCAGGTGCCGTCGTATTTGGGTTTCAGGCCTTTTTTTTGTGCTTCCTGTCGTCGCGTGTCCAGGTCTTCGGGTGTACAATAACAACGATAGGCTTTTCCCTGGTTCAACAGGAACTCAACTTTACCTTTATAGATTTCCTGGCGTTCCATTTGCCTGAAAGGGCCTTCATCCCAATCGAGGCCCAGCCATTGCATGGCCGCAAGAATTTCCTGGATCGATTCATCCGTCGAGCGGGAGACATCGGTGTCTTCAATGCGCAGAATGAATTTCCCGCCGTGATGACGGGCGAACAACCAGTTGAACAGGGCGGTTCGCACGCCTCCTATGTGCAGGGTTCCGGTCGGGCTGGGAGCAAATCGAACTTTGACATTTTCGTTCATTACGTTTTTATTTTATGTTGAGAGGAAAATTTATTCGGGAATCAGCCGTTTAAGGTAACAAATTACCCGGTGGATATTAAGTCATTTATTTTCATGAGTCGGGAACCGTCAAATTTTCCGACAAAAAATTCTAAATTCCCAAAATAATATTGACGATTCCCAATTTGAGATTTTTCGTCTTTTATCAAATTGTTTTGATATAAGGGGTTCGTGATTTGCAAACGGGTTCCACTCGATGGTATATTTATTGCTAACCGATTAACATTGATTGCTTTTGAAAACTTTGCCCATCGTCCGGAGGAATGCGTGATCATGTTAAGACAAAACGAATCACTCGTCGCCAAGCACGGCCGTAAATTAGTCGCGAAACGTCCCGACCTGACCTGGAAGTATCCAGGAGTTGGGCGAAAGAGGTATTTTTTATCCCTTGCCAAGAAATCCTCCCGACCGGGTATCTTTGAAACCCTGGGCTCCTACGACCTCAATAAGGATGATGCCGAGCTGTTTGGCGATGACCGCTACCGTCGTCTGATAAATATCCTCATTTATCGAAGCCTGGCTTGAGAAATTTCTCCCATCCTCCAGGACAGATCCTGACCGGTTAATATTATTATCTAAAATATCTTCTGGTATGTGAAAGTGAAGAGCTTTTTAGAGAGGTTAAATCGAAGGGCGTAAAGGGCGCGGGAAAAAGAAAACCGCCGACCCTTGCGGACCGACGGTTTCCTCTAGGGTAAGGGTCTCACTCGCGATAAAACCCTCATTTCATTTACTTGCAGTTAACACTAACTCCGATAGCACCGGTGTTGGTGATTTTTACGGTTCCGCTGATGTCACCAATGGAATCGCCGCGGCTGAAAGTAGACTGCTTGGACAAAACAACCTTACTGGCGCCCATTCCTCCCTTTGGAGCAAGGCCGGTAGTTTTGTCGGTAGCGTTAGCAACCCGATTGTTGTCGTTCGGTCCCAAAGTGATAGGAATGGTGGTGTAGTTGGAAGATTTCCAAACGACCAGGTTAGCGGTTCCACGGTCGTTGGTGGTAAAGCCGTTTTTGCCGCCGAATGCCGGAGCGGTTTTAACCACTTCCAGTTCGATAGCGCTGGCGTCTTTACAGCTGGTGGACTGACCTGGATTGATTGTTCCCGCGAAAGCGGCAACACTGGTGCTGGCGATAAAAATCGCGGTGAGCAGGAGGATCTTTTTCATTCTTCTTCCCCTTTCAAAAAATGGTTATTACAGTTGAAAAAATGTCCCCAAACAAAAAACATCATGTTTAACTCCAACCTGGGAGTTTTCATGCATTCAAACGAGTTTCCACTTTTACCTGAACACAGCTGTTTTTCCCGGACTCTGAGTCGGGTAGCAAGGAATAACAAATTGCATAATCTCCTGCACGGGCGAATTCCAGATTAAAAGCCTGTCCCGATAGAAATTCGTCAACTTGCATCATCCTTATTCCTGTGGAAACTTTTACGATCTTCAAATTGTAAATAGGTGTTTCAAAATCATTGCTGATTTTGACCGCCGAGCCTTTTGAAATATTTATCTGGGAGGCTTCTTCCGGAGATAGGTGCAGAGAAATGAGTCTTGCTTTCGCATCCGCCGATTGGAAGGACAGGCCCGCCAATAGCAACCCCATTACCAATACCGTTCTGAAAATTCCAGTTATATTCATGCGCGTCAATTAAATGAAATACTTTTCCCTGACCTTCTGAAAGAAGAAACATCCTACATTCCTCTTTATTAGTCAGAGGGTGAGGCCAAGGCTGGATAAACAACATCAACCACTGGCCTTTGACCGACACACAGGTCTTGTAATTAGGGTGAGTGTAGGTTATTTGATATTCCTGCGGTATCAGGAAACCACTGGTTTTTTAGTGGGAAGATTCCTGCTGCAATGTAGGAAAAACCTTCAATGAGGTGGGAAGAAAATTGGAGATGGGATAATAAACTTTTCAACCAAGTGCAATGGATGAGCCGGGGCAGGGGCCAAAGGGTAAACGATTCAATTGCCTTCATGATAATTGGTCAATAGGGTGACAGGAGGTTGGTTCGGACTGCTTGAACGCAGTATCGGGTTTGGCCGTTGTGCCGAAAGGAGAATCAGGAAAGGTTGTTGCTGATGGCGTAGCGGATCAGTTCCGCATTTTTTTTCATTTTCATTTTTTCCAGGATGCGCGTGCGGTGGGTGCTGATTGTTTTGACACTCAGAGAAAGTTGTTTGCCGATGTCCGTCAGTGAAATGCCATTGGCGATCATTCCGAACACCTGGAACTCGCGGTCCGACAACGTTTCATGAAGAGGTTTGTCGGAATTGGAAAAATCGAAGGCCAGCTTTTCTGTAATACGTGGGCTGGCATATTTGCCGCCACGGGCCACTTTCCGAACGGCTTCGACAAGAAGGTCCGGGTCGCTTTCCTTGGTCAGATAGCCGGAGGCCCCGGCCTTAATGAACCTCACCGCGTATTGATCCTCTGAATACACGCTCACCACCAGGACCGGAAGTTTAGGGTTATCAAGTTTCAATTGCTTCAACACATCCAGCGCGCCCTTTCCGGGCATGGCGATGTCCAGCAGGATCAAATTATATTCATCGGCAGGACGTTGTTGCACCATGGCGATTAAATCATCGCTGTTTTCAACTTCTCCGGCCACCGTGATGTCGCCGGTTTCTGCAAATGTATGCTTGAGACCCTGCCTGAACAAGGGGTGATCGTCAGCAATGAGTAACTTGATATTGGAGGTCTCTTGTTGGGTGGTTATCATATAGGTCAGCGCTTGAGATTGATGGTGATGGTCGTCCCTTGATTGGGGGTTCCTATTATATCTACTTTTCCTCCCCATACAAGGGCGCGTTCGCGAATTCCAAGCAGTCCGAGCGACCTCAGGTTGTCGATCTGTTTTTTAGAAATACCGATTCCATTATCCCTGACCTGAAGTGTGATGCTCCCATTACAATCCTTGAGGCTTATGTTGATTTTATCTGCTTTTGCATGCCGGGTCACATTGGTCAGGGTTTCCTGAAAGATCCGAAACAGGGTGGTGGACCGGTCTTTATCCAGAACGAAGCCATTGCTTTCCAGATCGACATCACATTGGATTCCCGTCCGATTTTCAAATTCGATTGCCTGCCATTCGATTGCTTCCGGTAATCCAAAGTCGTCCAATATGGGAGGCCTTAAATCCATGACCAGTTTTTTTCCTGCTTGAATGGTGGTGTCGAGAATCTCCAGCATCATTTCAGTGTAAGACCGGAGTGGGGAATCATTTTTTTCAAGTTTTTTATCCAGGAGGGAGATTTCCATTTTTAGCGCTGTCAAGGCCTGCGCCAGTTCGTCATGAATTTCCCTGGACATGCGGGTTCTTTCTTCCTCGCGAACCAACTCCAGCCGGTGATAAAGGTTACGTAATTGTTCATGTGAATGCCTGGCATCTTCCTCGGCCCGCTTTCGCTCCAGAACCCGTCCCAATTGAGTTCCCACCTGCGTCATGATTTCCAGCAATTTGCCGTCGGGCTCCACCGCCTGAGTGGAGTAAAATTCCATCACGCCCACGATTTCATCTCCGATCAGAATGGGAAACGCAAACCCCGCTTTCACGCCGATATTTTTAGCGAGACTGGCCCGTGGAAAATTCGGGTCCTTGGTCACATCGATAATCCATGCGGGTTTGCCGCTGGCTATGACCCGTCCGGGCAGCCCCTCCCCGGCGTTGAAGGGAGTCACTTCGGTAATTGTGCGGAAGGTTTCAAACCGGGTGGGGTCCTCCAGATGCCAAATGGCCGCCGACACCAGTTGATGTGAATAGCGTTCTGAAGTCAGGTAAAGGTGTCCGACAGGCCAGCCCGTGTGGGCGCATATTCTTCTTAAGCAGTATTCCAGGGTGTGTTCGATGGTTTGTGTTTCGTTGGACGCCACGGCAATGTCCTTGTGCAATTCCACGAACCCGCTTTCACGCCGCAATAATTCGTTGGTCTCGTCCAGTTTCCCGGTGCGGTCCTGCACCCTTTTCTCCAACTCCGTGCTGGCTTCCTGCAGTTTGACTTCTGCCCGAACCTGCCACAGGCAGAGGATGGCGGTCAGCCAGAGGATGAAAATGGACAGGGCCCGGTTGGCAAGGACTTTCCAGAGAACGCCGCCTTCAGGGGAAAGGTAAAACCCGATCAAAGTCAGCGCGGTCCCCAAAATGGCGCTCCAGAGAATGAATTTTTCACTGCGCGTCCGAAGACCTATCAGGACCAGGGCGACATACAGAACGCCATCGGCAACCCCCAGAGGAAGAAGCAGGTCCAAATTAAAAACCGCGATGGCGATGAAAACACCGATAATGAAAAATCTGAGATGGGGTGTCTTATCCTTAGAGAAGGTATTCATTTTTTCAGAAAATTATTATGCAAGGCCGTAAAGGTGAATGCCGAATTTATCATTTTTCGAGCAAAAAGAATTTATTTTTATTGAGGTAATCCTTGATATGCTGATTCCAATTCGATTGGAATATTTGCAAGGCAAAATAAATTGAGCGGTTTTCCGGAAGGTGGCCAGTTTGGCTCTCGACTTTCGGGCCGCCATTACCAACCGCCCTCTTCAGGAGGCTGATATGAAAATCAAAATAATTGTTGTGGGGATAATGATCGTCCTGATCCATTCCTCCCTGGTTTTTGCCAAGCAGGAGTTGATGCTCTCCAAGGAAGTACAATTTGATTCCGGTCCGGCGCTTGACAACCATCACAGGGATTGCGATGCGTTATTTTACGTGGACTCCGGTGAAGATATAGCCGATATGCGCCGGGAATTTCGCAATTATTTTTGTGAAGGGATGTACACCCTGACTCTGGATGGACCTCCGGGGTCCACCATCACCTTGTTCGGTGGCTATAATTATGGCCAGGAAAGAGGGTATCTTGTTCTCAGAAAAAGAGACGATCGAAAAATCTGGTTGCTGGAACTGGAAGATTATCCCGTGAACCAATGGTCCACCACCGAAGGAAGTTCCCAATCGGGCGCCTACGAAGCGTTTTATTATCCCGCTCCAAACTTTCGCAGAAACGTATCCTCCATAAAGTGGGGGCAGTGGTGGTCGGGCGAGATTCCCGGCAATATGCCAGGCAAATGAGGGTGGATGCGATTCAAGCCAGGTCCATCCTCACCCGGACGTCCGGGTATTTGAAGACAGTGAGTTCCCATTCCCTGAATCCCTATGTGGGTTGCGGTTTCGGCCGTTCCGCCTGCGGCGAGGGTTGTTATGTCCGCTTCAATCCATGGATCACTGGGGGCCGGGAGTGGGGCCGTTTTGTGGACATCAAAACCAATGCCGCTGAACTTTATTTGCAAACGGTGGCAAGGGAGAAAAAATGGGCGCAAAAAACCCGGGATGGTTTCTCCATTTTTTTCTCCAGTTCGACCGATCCATGGCAACCGGTCGAGCGCAAGGTCCGATTGACCCGCCAATTGCTCATGGCCATGCAGGAATCTCCTCCAGACCAGTTGATTCTGCAAACTCATTCGAGCTTGATTCTGGACGATCTGGAAAGCATTCTTTCATTGTCTGGAATCTGCAACCTGCGTGTACATGTATCCATCGAGGGCGACTGCGACCGTTTGCCCGGGCTTCCACCACCGCCCTGTTCTCTAGAAGAGCGGATGAAGGTTCTAAAAATATTTGCGGACAGGGGAGCTAAAGCTGTGGCCTGCCTGTCCCCCCTTTACCCCATGAAAGCGCCGGACGCATTTTTTTCTCGATTGTCCAAAATGGGCCTATCGGCGGTGGTGATCGATCACTTCATTCAGGGCGACGGAACCCGGGACGGTTCGAGAACCCTGAAAACCCGATTGCCGGACGCAATGGCCAGGGTGGTCCCCGAGTCTATTGATCTGTCCTACCGGGACCAGGTCGCCAGGATCGCCAGAAAATATCTGCCTGTCGGAATATCCGCTTTCGGGTTTGCCGGGCATTACAGTTCGAACTTGGATATTCGTTAAGATCATGAAAAATCCGCCGCCACGCAAAAAAAAACCCTTGACCCGGTTAGGGTCAAGGGGTTTCTAAAACCTTATCTTTGGAGCCGCACCATTTTGTGCGTCCCGGTCAATTTACATTTTTAGGGTTTTTGGACTTATAATTTCTCAATGGAGAAAAACCTTCCTTAAACTTTTCATCCGAGCGCTTGATCAGGGCCTTTTGAGAAACTACTTTTTTTAATTTACCTGATCGATCAAAAATTTTAACTTCATAAACACGAACATCATTCATATTGGCACCCGTTCAAGTTAAGATAATTTCAAAAAGAAAGACTGTGTCGCCGGTTCAGGCTTTCTCCCGATAAAGAAGAAGGGAAGAGGCCCGTCGTGGTAGCGGGCCCCTTCCCAGGAGGAGGAGAAAGTAATAAAGCCATTATATGAATGGAAAATTAAAATTTTATTAATGCAAAATTAATAAAATTTAATAAATCGGCAGAGGGAAATTGTGCACTCATTTTTTCGGAATGGGAAAATTTGGGCTAATTAATATGGCCCAATAAGATCAATATGTTAAGTTGAGAGATGGGCTTTCTCAGGCTGAAATCATATCAGGAAATAAAAGTTATTTTTTTTAATAATTCCCGGAAAAATTTTAAATTTTTTAATCCGCGCTTGGCCAGGATTGGGTATTTACATAATCGGCTGGCGTGATAAGTTATATTCATATACAAATTTTTTTAAAAATTAGGGGAAATTATGCGCATTTACGGAAAATCGTTGTTTATACTTCAAATAGGAATCATTTTATTTGTTGGCTTTTTAGGCCTCTCTCAGGCATTTGCCGATGATAAGGCCGCCATCAAAAAAGGCGACAAAGTCAGTTTGCACTATACTGGCACGCTTGAAGATGGAAGCGTATTCGACACTTCGGAAAAGCGCAACGAGCCGTTAAAATTCACCGCAGGCTCCGGCCAGGTGATTCCCGGGTTCGATAAGGCCGTGGTGGGGATGAAAAAGGGAGAGAAAAAGAAATTCACCCTTCAGCCCTCCGAAGCCTATGGCGACCGCAAGCCTGAAATGACGCATACTGTACCGAGAAAACAATTGCCCCAGGATCATGAACCCAAACCCGGAATGATGCTGGTTATGGGGACCCCGCAGGGAAAACAGGTTCCCGCCGTCATCACCGAGGTGACCAAAGAAAATGTTACTTTGGATCTCAATCATCCTTTGGCGGGAAAAGTTTTGACCTTCGATATTAAAATTGTCGAGATTTCCCATTGAACTTGAATCCCACCTGTTCCCGCAACGCGCCTCTCAAAGGTGAGGAAACCCGCTACGCGGGAGCAAAATTTTATTGATATTCTTGTGTCCTCAAGGGGTGGTTATGTTCACCAGCCCCGGAAGACCTGAAACCCATTGTTCGGCGTGAGCAATTTCCCCCCTCGCGGGAGCGAGGCGGTCAGTCGGGCTTGTAGTCCACCAACGGGGCTTGGGGAGGAAGGGAATAGTCGCCGGGGTGAAAAACTTTCATCAGGCCGGAGGGTTGGAAAGGCCAGGCGCCTTTAAACTCGTTTTCAGGTTCATTTCCTTTGAAAACCAGAACCCCGTATTTTCCATAATGCGGTAATTTACGGATCAACCCTGGAATACTTTCGCCTGAGTGAGCGATTACCCAGGTGACCGAGCCTTCCCGGTTGCCCGGTCTTTGCAAGGTGAACACGAAACTGCGATCTTTCCAGGCAAAGGTTTTTCCTTGAATCACCACCCCGTCTGCTTGAATTTCCACGCCATAATTTTTCATTTGCGGTTTCAGGTGTCGGGCGTATTCGTTGGCACGGCCAAAAACCCAGAGACTGCCCTTGGGAACGGGGTTGGATTTCGAGTCGTCGAATAAATGCCCCACCACCTGTCTGCCTTCCACGAGCTCCTGGGCGAACTGGTGATAGCCCATGAGGACATCCGGAAAATCTTCCTGGTTGGGCAATATCCTTGAGGGCAGAGAGGAACCGTAGGTCTGCCCGATGGAAGGAGGGACGTCTTTGCGATCCAGTTTTCGAAAAACCTCTGTGTAGGGGTCGATCATTACCTTGCCCGGCTCCCCCGGCAGGGAAAAGGAGGTTGTGAGAGTTTTTTCGGTCATGTCCAGTATCGTTATCTGCGGGACCGTGGCGCCTTTGGTCCAGATGGCCACTGGAAGTTTGAGCGGAAACGCCGGACCCGATTGCGTCTGCTGAACTTTGATTTGCAATTGATGCTCCCCGCCTGCAGTTGTATGAGTCGCGGATGCCAGTTCCAGCTCCGGGCCGCCCCTTCGATAAGTCCAATGCGCGAAGAAATTGGTGAGATCTTTATCCGACGCCGATTCAAACGCAACTCTAAGGTCGTCCAGACTGGCAAAGCGAAATTGTCGGTCCCGGTAAAATTCTCGCAAGGCCGCAAGAAAAGCTTCATCGCCCACCTGCAACCTCAGCATGTGGAGCATCATGAGCATTTTCCCGTATCCGATCGCCTGGGAGGCCATGCTGGTGCGCCATTTAAAATCAATCAAAGGTAAGTCATTGGACTCGTTGACATAGTTCAAAATTTTGATCAATTGCTGCAATCGATACTGATGGCCTCTGCCTTCCAGTTCCAGTAAAAGGTGATCCGATAGATAGGACGTCAGTCCTTCCGCCCAGTTCCCGCTGGAAGGGTCGATATAAGTGCTGTTGCCCCACCAGTTGTGCAAAATTTCGTGCGGATAGGACGTGTTCAGGATAAATGGAAAGCGGATGATCCTCGACCCCATGAAGGTGAAGGAGGACATTCCATAACCGGTTTGTTGGGAATTTTCTACCAGGGCGAATTTTTCGAAAGGATAAGGGCCGATCAGTTTTTCATAGAAATCGAGATATTTTTTGGCCGCCGAAAAATATTTTTCTGCCAGTTCAGGTTCTGATTTCAACAGATAGGCGTGAAGCTGGATGTTGCCGTGAAGCGCTTGGAATTCTTCGAAGCGGTTGGCGATTAAAATAATATCTTCCATGGGTTGCGTGGATTCCCAAACGACATGAACGTCCTCCTTTTTTTTGGACTCCACCATTTTCTGGCCCTGACTCACCACTTTCCAACCGTCAGGATGGTTCACCGTGAGCTCAAAGGTCATGAGGTCGGGGGGGCCAGTTTCTTCCTGAGTTTGCGGATAGAAAAAACTCGCGCCGGAAAGGAAGACGCCATCGTCAGAATCGCCTGCGCCGTCGGGGTTTTGCGAATCAAAAATCTTGCCGCCATATTCAAATTCGATCGCTAAAAATTCGGGCCAGGGGAGTTCGGTGATTTTTCGAATCGAAACCTGGGTGATGGGAATTTTTCCTTCGGTGTCCAGTGTGGTTTTGGTCTCAATGATAAAATCCGTATTGTCGGGAATTATGATATGGCCCAGCCAGAAATTCCCGTGCAGGAATAGTTTCAGGACGAAATCGTTTTCCTCGACCAGGTGAACGGTCAGGACGTCCCGGATTTGTACGGATTTCCCGGTGGGGTCGAGTTTCACCGTCAGTTCGTGGTGGACCGGCCCCTCGAGGGAAAACGCAACGCCCGATAGAAAAAACAGGGACCCCAGCGCCCACAAGGTGATCCCGGATATGGCTTTAAGAAAGTTCATTTTATCCAACGATTGCGTCCACTCCCCGTTGTTGTTTTCCAAGCACCCGCACAATGACCCGGTTGGGAATGCAGGCGATCAACCGGTCGGCGAATCGGATGTCGCCGGCTTTGATGCAGATTTTATTATTGCAGGGGGAATGACGAATGCGGGCCTTTCCATTGGCGATTTCCACCTTCGTGACCCCGAGCCTGCCCGTGACGGGAATCACCCGGTCTTGGGAAAGCCGATGCCGGGAAACTTCCTGCTGGTTCACCTCGATCACCACCCAATCCCCCTTTGTCCCGGTCTTCATGGTTGAAAAGAGCAGAACGATGATGAGAATGAAACATCCGATCAGAATTTTATCGCCCAGAGTGGCGCGCATCGTTCACTCCTTTTCGCCCCACTAGGTGGGGAGGAATCTTAAAGCTCCGTTCGCTACGATCACGAGCCTCAAAAAACTATAAATTCATTGCAACAAAATATTGGGTCCAGCGTCCTGGCTGGCCAGCGGCATGCTGGTTATTATAGCGAAAAATAGGGGGGATCAGATGATATTCATCAGATTGAGTTTGTCTCCCAGGTAACTTTGCATGGCTTGCCTGAGGTTCTGGTGCTGTGGGTCTTTCAGGCCGGGGTCGCGGTCGAGCAGGGAAAAGGCTTCTTTTCTCGCCGATTCGAGGATCTTGATATCGCGGATCAGGTTGGCCACCCGAAGGATCGGCATGCCGGATTGCCGGGTTCCCATAAAATCTCCCGGACCCCTTATTTTGAGGTCTTCCTCTGCGATCACAAAACCGTCGTTGGATTTTTGTATGGCTTCCAGACGCGCTTTTCCATCTTCGGAAACAGAAGAGTAGGCGATCAACAGACATTGAGAGGCGTGCTGGCCCCGTCCCACCCGACCGCGAAGCTGGTGGAGTTGGGACAGGCCGAACCGTTCGGCGTGTTCGATAATCATCAAGGTGGCGTTTGGTACGTCGATGCCCACTTCGATGACGGTGGTGGCTACCAAAACGTCGATCTTTTTCGCCAGGAAATCCGTCATGATCTGCTGGCGTTCCTCCTTTTTCATTTTTCCGTGAATCAACTGAATCTTCAAATCGGGGAACAACTGGTTTTGCAGGTATTCCTGCACCTCAATTGCTGTTTTAAGATCCAGGGTCTCGGACTCCTCAATCAGGGGGCAGACCACAAACGCCTGTCTTCCCTGTTCCGCCTCGGCGCGTAAGAGGGCATAAGCCTGATCCCGTTTGGGCTCATAAAATATTCTGGTGGCGATGGGTTGTCTGCCGGGGGGGAACTCGTCCAGAAAAGAGACATCCATTTCTCCGTATAAGGTCAGGGCGAGCGATCGGGGGATGGGAGTCGCCGTCATGACCAGGATATGCGGATGACCGCCTTTTTTGCCGATGGCTTCCCGCTGTAATACTCCGAACCGGTGTTGTTCGTCGATCACCGCCAGCCCCAGGTTTTTAAATTCGATGCCTTTTTGAATCAGGGCATGGGTGCCGATGACGATGTCCACGTTTCCTTCCTGAATATTTTGTTGAATGCGTTTTTTTTCCTTGGCGGGCAGGGCGCTGGTCACAAGCTCTATGGAAACCCCCAATGCCTCGCAATGGGGCTTGATATTGAGGAAGTGTTGCTCCGCCAAAATCTCAGTCGGCACCATCAATGCGCACTGGGTTTTGTTTTCCACTGCGGTTAAAAGACAGATCAGAGCGACCACGGTTTTTCCGCTTCCGACATCGCCCTGAATCAAGCGGTTCATGGGTTTGTCCTGCTCCAGATCGTCCATGATTTCTCCCAGAATCCTTTTCTGCGCCTGGGTGAGTTCAAACTTCAGGAGTTTTATGAATTTCCCGATCAGGGGGCCGCGGGTTTTCATTGCCCTTCCAGGACCTTTGGTTTTAGGAACCAGTTTCTTTTTAAAAGCCAGCCCCACCTGGATGAGAAAAAATTCCTCGAAGATCAGCCGCTTTTGTGCGGGCGTGCGAAAATGGTCCAGGTCCTTTACCGGGAGGTCGTTTGTCGGCAAGTGGACCTGTTTGAGCGCCTCGCTTCGGGAAGGGAATTGGTGGCGACGGATGATTTCATCCGGCAGGATTTCCTGCAACAAATTGGCATGGGTCTCGACCACCCTGCTCAGGATTCCCCGCAGGGTTTTTAAATGCAGACCCTCGGTGCTGTGGTAAACCGGGATGAGTTTTCCAATTTCCGGAGTTTCGTTTTCTTTTAAAGATATAACTTCCATATCCGGATGAGTGACTTCAAGTCTTTTCCCCTGATAGCGGCTGATTTCCGGTTTGCCCGAAACGATGACCCTGGCCCCAATGGGGTATTTCTCGACCATGTAAAGTTCGCGGAAGCGGAACCATTTGGCGGGGATGGTTCCCGTTTCATCTTCAATTTGTATCTCAAGGATCTTTTTTCTTCGGCCAATGCGTTGCGTGTCCGCGACGACGATTTCCCCGGTGAAGGTGACCCTTTCTCCGGGGACAAGATCGGCAATTTTTTTCACCAGGGTGCGGTCCTCGTAACGGAAGGGGAGAAAGAACAGACAATCCTCGATCGACTTGATGCCCAGTTTGTCTAACACGAAGGCTCTTTTAGGACCGACTCCCTTGATGTACTGGAGGGCATCTTCCAGCGAGTATTTTTTTTGCGGGCTGGGCTTCATTACGCGGAATTAGAACCGATGTCAGGGGTTACCCGGTTGATAGGGTCGTCTTATTATATTCTTAATAAACGGGGCCAACCTAAGCTTCTTCAGGGACAAAATCATCATCATAATAATATTAACCGGGGAAACCAAGGGAAGAATATTGACATGACAGGGGAAAGCAAAGTATTCTTATTATGAGATAGACTATCCCTATTACGGTTAGAAGTTCACAAGTATATTGTTTTTAACCATTTAATATTTTTTTGCTGTTCCCGACAGCCAGAAAATTACGGGTATGTTGCGAATTCAGGATCTGACAGATGCGGTTTTAGAATATCATCCAGAAGCGGATGTGGATGTGATTCTGGACGCTTACCTTTATTCAGCGAAAGCCCATAGAGGCCAAAGCCGAAAGTCGGGAGAAGCCTATATCTCCCATCCCATAGAGGTCGCCTACAACCTGACGCGGTTGAAAATGGATGAGCAGACCGTGGCCGCAGGGCTGTTGCACGATACCATAGAAGACACCCTCTCCACTCCCGAAGAAATCAAAGACCTGTTCGGCGACGAAATCTATCAACTGGTGGATGGCGTCACCAAAATCAGCAAGATGGAATTCTCCAGCCGGGAGGAAAATCAGGCGGAAAACTACCGCAAGATGATCCTTGCAATGGCCCGCGACATCCGGGTGATCCTGATCAAACTCGCCGACCGCGCCCACAATCTCCAAACCCTTGGGTCCCTGTCCGAAGAACGGCAACGCCGGATCGCCCGCGAAACGATGGATATTTTTGCTCCCCTGGCTAATCGGCTGGGCATCGGCTGGTTGAGGTCGGAATTGGAAAATGGCGCCTTCAAATACCTTTACCCCAATGAATATTCGGTGATAGTGGAAAAAGTGGCGAAAGACAAGGACCAAAGGGCCCTTTACGTCGACAATGCCTGCGACATAATAAATAAGGAACTCAGTGAGTCCGGGTTGGTTGGGGATGTTGCGGGGAGATCCAAGCATATTTACAGCATTCACCAGAAAATGGTGACCCAGAAAATCGGTTTTGAGGATGTTTATGACCTCATCGGAGTTCGGGTGCTGACGAATTCTGTGAAGGATTGCTATGCTGTATTGGGGCTGGTCCATTCGTTATGGAAACCCATTCCCGGCAAGTTCAAGGATTACATTGCCATGCCCAAGCCCAACAGGTACAAATCCCTTCACACCACCGTGATCGGACCTAAAGGGGGCCGCGTCGAAGTGCAGATCCGTACCCATGAGATGCACAGTGTTTGCGAAGAAGGGATTGCCGCCCACTGGCAGTACAAGGAGCAGGTCGGAGGGAAAAAGGAAAAAAAAGAAAATCAGTTGCAGTGGGTTCGTCACTTGCTGGAGCATCAGCAGGACCTGAAAAACCCCAAGGAATTTTTGAACGCCTTCAAGGTCAACCTGTTTTCCCACGAAGTGTATGTGTTTTCACCCAATGGCGATGTGTATGCCCTGCCGCATGGAGCGACGCCTGTGGACTTCGCCTATGCCGTGCACACGGACATTGGCGATCATTGCCAGAGAGCCAAAGTGGATGGCAAAATCGTGCCTCTCAGGTTCAAACTCAGGAATGGCAACCGGGTCGAGATCGTAACTTCAAAAAATATATTTCCCAATCGGGATTGGCTGGCCTCTGTCAAGACCTCCAAAGCCAGGAGCCGAATTTCCAACCACATCAACAGCCAGGAGCGGGATCAAACCCTGGGCCTGGGGCGCGAACTGCTGGAAAAGGAAATACGCGATCACGATTGTTCACCGGCAACGATACTGAAGGGAAAAGTTCTGGAAGAGGCGATTCACGCCTGCGGGTACAATTCCCTAGACAACCTGCTGATCGGGATTGGAGTCGGTAAAGTATCCGTCCACTCGTTTGTTAACAAACTTCTCCCCAAAGACAAACAGAGGAAGGAACCCTCCAGTAATATAAAGCTGAAAGATAAAGCACCGAAAAAGACCCGGGAAAGCGCGATCAAGGTCAAATGTTTTAACGATGACATTCTCCTGCGTGTGGGCAAATGCTGCAATCCACTCCCTGGAGATCCCATTTTCGGTTACATCACCCGTGGCCGGGGGGTGACGGTTCACCATATCGACTGTCCCGGCATCCGGGAACTGGGCGAAGAGTCCGAACGGCTGGTGGAGGTGGAGTGGGAAACCGGTCAGAAAACCATTTACCCGACCAAAATTTCAATCGTCACCGAAGACAAACCCGGCTTGCTGGCCAGTATCAGCAACGTCCTCGCGGAATGCGAAATCAACATCATTAAGGCGAATGTACAGCAGGGGTCCCACAAGAGGGCGTTCTTCGATCTCTCCATCGAAATCGAGGATCTGGCTCAACTCAACCGGACCCTGGATAAAGTCCAGAAGGTGGAAGGAGTCATTCTAGTGGAAAGAGTCAAGGAGTATAAAAAGAAGAGCCTGAACAGGGAATCCGGGGAAGATGAGGGGGCAGGCGCAACGGCGCCTCAAGACCTGGAACTCAGGGTCAATTAGATCAACCGGCTTTCGCGACTTTCCCGGCCTTCAAGCAACGCGTGCAGACTTTCATCGTTCGGATAGCCCCTTCATAGACCACCCGCAGTTTTTTCAGATTGGGTTCCCACCGGCGACGGGTTTTATTATTGGCGTGGCTCACATTGTTGCCGTACATGGGGCCTTTGTCGCACACATCACACCGCTTGGACATCGTTGAACACTCCTTGCAAAAAACGTTGTTTTGAAAAAATTTAGATGCTAACATACCTTATCAAATGGGGCAAGTCAATTGGTCCAGCGGGCTATGATCATAAAAAAAGACACTAAAATCAACGAAATAATCAGTGCCCACCCCGAAGCGGTGAGGTTTTTCGCCGATTTGAACATGAGTTGCAGTCAGTGCTTTGCGGTGAATTTCGACACCCTCGAAAATGGCGCCCTCATGCACGACATGGACGCCAATCAGCTGATTGACAAACTCAACCTGTTTCTTTCCACTCTTCCGGCTCCCATCACCGCATACCCGAAATAATTTCCTTTGAACGGTGGTTCTTCATCTAGGGAACTAGTTTGCTCAGCCGTTCCAGTTCAAATCAACAAAAATGCCCTAATTTAATATTAAATTTCAAATAATTTAAAGAAAATATTTGGATATACCCCAAATATGTTTTTCACCTCATCCGAAAGTTAGATTTACAGTCAGAAACTCTCTCCCGGTCGATCAACCACCATCCGCGCCATTTATTTATTTTAAAAACAAACGCGGAGGACGAACTTGCTCACGCCCGCAACGCGGGGAGGAAAATAGGGGATAGCGCTCGCTATACCCCTACGGGGCATGAAGGCAAAGGTCGAATATCACATGTTTACGAGCCCCAGGGGAAAATGTCAGGATCAAAAATTCTCCACGATGGAGGATTCACAGTCGGCCATAAACCCATCGTACGTCAAAATCTGGTCCAGCCCTAGGCTGGTCGTGTGTTGTCTATTGATGTATCAGGAGACTGTTACTGCTGGATATTATGCGGCGAGTGCTATGCCCGGAAGGGCGCATATTAAGGGGGGCTTGTTAGAAATCAGGCCTGGGTGATGATATCTTTTAAAACACTGCCTGCAACTTCGAGAGGATCAATTTTGTAAGATTTGTCGGCGATTTGAGCTTTGATGCGCTCCACCTTTTCCGCCCGGACAGTTTCGGGTTCGGCTTTTACGGCATTGATGGCATTTTGCAGTGAAACGGCTTCTGAGGACAAGGCGGTCTTGTCCGAACCTTGCGTGGAACCAGCTGAGGAGGTACTACTATCCCCTTTGGCTGGTGGGGGATTGTTCCCAACCTTGACCTTATTCTGAATGAGTTTATTTTTTATTTCAGGAATTTCCATCGCTTGGCTCCTCAACTGCTGATGCTAAAAACCCGGTTTCAATAGATAATTGAAACCTTGTATACAAGGTCTATCGTCCATTTCAGGGGAAACTTTAGACCCGCCTGTAAAAATTCATTGAAATTTTTTCTTGGATATTGCTTAAAATATCAACAAATTAGGCCTTTGTCAAGGGTTGGAAGGTTTGCTCCCGGTTGGGTATAATACGGATAATCAAGGGATTTGGCCGAAGTTACTATCTTCAGGGCGATTTTTTGCGGTAATATGGAAATTTAACCCTGGAAACAGGCTTAATAACCTGAGCTGTCGCCATCGAATGGAAAGTATGTCCCGCCCCAGAAACCCGGTTCCCACGGTTGATATCATCATTGAGCTGGAAAATGACGCGATCGTGTTGGTCGAGAGGGCAAACCCCCCTTACGGGTGGGCTTTGCCGGGGGGCTATGTGGATTATGGGGAATCTTTGGAGTCCGCGGCGGTTAGGGAAGCGAAGGAGGAGACTTCACTGGATATCGAGTTGATCGGTCAGTTTCATACCTATTCGGACCCTGGGCGGGATTCGCGTCAACACAATATATCCACGGTTTTTGTCGCCCGGGCGGACGGCATCCCAAAGGCGGCATCGGATGCGCGGGCCGTGGGGGTTTTCTCATCCAGGGATTCGCTGCCTTCGCCGATGGCATTTGATCACGGTAAAATTCTGAACGATTATTTTGAGGTCATCCGGGGTCGACGGGAAGGCTATCCTGCTGTCAAACAGATCAAACCTTGATATTTACTTCTTAACAGGACGCAACTTATGAGAAAAGTCTGGCGTTTGGCTTTATTCCTCGGGATTCTGCTCGGTTGTTATGGGGGAGGGTCGGGGACCTTGCATGCTCAGGAATTGCAGTCCTATTCCAAAAGCGCCTGGAATTATCTCAAAACACTCACGGGTTTTGGGCCAAGAAATATTGGCAGTTTTGGTTACCTGAAAATGATCGATCTTATCCAGCAGGTTGGGGCGGAATATGCCGACGAGGTGGAGGTGCAACCGTTTACCCATTCCGGGGCGGATGGAAAAATTTTAAAAATGTCCAACATCCGTTTGAAGTTCAAGGGAACGCGCAAAGGCCCCGCCCTGTTGATCGGAGCGCATTATGATACCCGGCCTTTTGCGGATGAAGAATCCCATCCCGCTCTGAAAAAGCGCCCGATTTTGGGGGCCAACGACGGCGGGTCCGGAACTGCGGTGGTGTTGACTCTGGCCCGGTATCTGAAAAACAATCGGGACCGCAGGGCGGTGGATCTGGTTTTCTTCGATGGCGAAGACTATGGGGTCAAGGGGTCGGGAGAAAATTTACTGGGCTCGACCCACTACGCCAATCAATTGCGGAAGGCGGGGAGGGAGGACTGGCCTTATGCCGTCATCATCATCGACATGGTGGGAGACCGGAACCTGGAGATCTTCAAGGAAACGCATTCCATGAAAAGCGCTTCCTGGCTGGTCGATCTGATTTATGGAACGGCGGAAAAAATGTCGATCCCTCAGTTTCGCAGTCAAAGCAAATACACGATATATGACGACCATTATCCCTTCATTGGGCTAGGAATCCCCTCCGTGGTGCTGATCGATTTCGATTACCCGCACTGGCACAAACTGACCGACACGCTGGATAAATGTTCTCCTGAAAGTATGTTTTCCGTTTTTCAGGTGATGGCGGAAATTTTAGGGGAAATTTAACCCGGCACTGCGTGTAGGAAATGTTTGAAACCACAGATGAACACAGATGGGGATAATCAACAAAACCTCTCCTCCGGGGAAGAAAGCATTTTTCTCGAAAGTTGAAGGGGCTACCAGAAAACCCATCGAACATAAATATTGGGTCAAGGCCCAAGGCTGGCTAGGGCTTGGGGAGTTTGGCGAGTTCCTGTTTGGCCTTTTCGCTTTCAGGGTCAATTTGCAAAATAATATTCAATTGTTTTCTGGCTTCCATATATTTCCCTAAACGGAGGGTGGTTTCGTATAGTTTCCAGTGCAGGGAAAGAAAATCCACGCCCAGGCTCACAGACTGGTTATAGGACTTTTGCGCTTCCTGCAGTTGGTTCAGGGCGAAATAGGAATTGCCAAGATTATAATAGGCTATGCCGAATTCAGGGTCCAGAGTGATGGTTTTTTTCAGGTGGGGAATGGCCTCATTGTGACGGTTCAGTTTATTGAGGGTGGCCCCCAGGTTGGACAGGGCTTGAATGAAATTGGGATACACTTTGACCGCGTTCTGGAACAGGGTCACGGCCTGGTCCAGTTTGCCCGAGCGAAAATAATAGCTTCCCAGGTTGGACAGGGCTTCCGGGAAGTTAGGATTGATTGCGATGATTTTTTCATAGTCGGCAACCGTCTGCTCAATTGAGCCTTGGTCCCGGCGGACCACCGCCATATCGTACAAAGCCAGTACAAACTCAGGATTCTCCTTCAATATATTTTGAAAATAAGTTGCGGCTTTGTCGAGATCCCCCTTGGCATATAGGGCAAAATTGCCCCGATAATACATGGCTTCTTTGGAATCACGGTCTTCCTGTATCAGCTTTTCAAAAGTCATTCCCCCGGTGGCGTCAAGAAAGGGCTGGGCCTCATGTATGGGGAGCGCGAGGTTGATCGCCTTCCCTTCGATGGTGGCGATGCCCACGACTTTATTGTTCTTGTCCACCACAGGCCCGCCGCTGAAACCCGGTCCAAAAGGTGTGGTGGTGTAAAGGTAAGAAAAATCCGGATAAGCCTGCGGGTGGACTCCCAATACAAAGCCAAAGGTTTGCAGGATTTTGCCTCTTGCCCGGTTTCCTTCCTCCTCGACGTTTTGAGACAAAAACCCCAATGCGCTGGCATAATCGTAGGCCCGAATGTCGCGGGAATCGCCGATTTCCAGGGTGGAATAAAATCCTTCTTTAAGTTTCAACACCGCAAAATCTTTGATGCGGTCCACCTTTAAAATTTTTTCGACCGGGGCGGTGACTCCGTTGGAGAAAATGGCGTCCACCGAAACAGCATCCACGAGCACATGGTAATTGGTCAACAGTGTTCCTTTGGGCCGGACGACAAAACCGGTTCCGGTTGATATCGTAGCTCCCGATTTATCTTTGCTGATCAGAAGGGCGATGGCGCTTTTGTTAACTTCGTGAGCAAGTGCCTGGGAATACCATCCCGAAAATAAAAGGGAACCAATGGCGAATAGAATGATTTTCTTAAGGGAAATTTTTTTCATATTGAGTTGAAGGGTTGTGGCACCCTGGATTATTTTTTCAGGGATCAGTCATCGCTCATCTATGGAACAGGGATGGGCAACGTGGGTTACATGGGGCTCCTGAAACTTCTGGATTGCAAATATTTTATAAGTTAAACGGGGTGATTACAACCCATTTCGATGGCGGTGTCGGCTAAATTTTATACTAGAAAACAGGGACTTATCCAGGGAGGGAAGATTTTGGAAGGCCTTGTTGGATGTAAAAAAAATGCTGCCCCGATCGGGACAGCACTTAATTTGCAGTTCGTCCTGCGTATTATTTTACGGTGATTTCAGCGGTAGCTGTGATCGCCGGGTCATAAGGAACATGGTTCCCGGTGGCAAACAGAGCACGGATGGTGTGCTTGCCGGCGGCTAACGTAAGCTCTTTACAGGTGGAACCATCGCCCATGTGGATATGCTGAGCATCTTTTCCAATGGGTTTGCTGAGATCCTTTGGGAGGTCGGTATCCACCAGGATGTGATGATGACCTTTTCCTTTATTGACTCCCTTTTTTGCCGGTTCGACTTCAACGCCATGAGTTTCCAGGCAAACCTTTACAGGACCCGTGACAGTGGCTCCATTGGGTGGAGAAGAAATGGTCACTGAGTTTCCAGCGTATGCGGTGCATGCGGTGAAAAGAAAAATTGCCAGAGCGGCCAAGATGTTCACTGAAAATTTGTGCATGATACCAATACTCCTTAAAATTAAATAAGTTATAGGACCTCCCAACGATACTGACTGACTACTGCTTTGAATCCATAAGATGGATCAATAAAGCTTATATTATAAAAATTTTTTAATAAAGCGAATTTAAAAAATTTTAGGGTTCCTTCAAATTAAACTTCCAAAGGGTGTGGTGTTATATAGAGGGCCTTATTATAAGGTTTAAGATTGAAACCGCAGAAAATAGATTCGGGAAAAATTAAAAATTATTTTATAGTCTATTGGCATCAGATGAAAACGTTTGGATTTGGCAAAACTTTTTATCGAATTAAGGATATTTGGGAAAAAGAACCAATGGGTTCCTGACGACCACGATTCAGGCGGTGGTTTCCGTTGTAGGGAGCATTTTTCATTTCTTTAAGAAAGAGGCGACCCGAATGGCAGGGGTAATTTACCCGGCAATTAAAATTCGGCCTATTTCCCTTGACATCAAAATGATTGTTAAATAACCTCTTTTTATTAATCTAAAAATTTTTCGATAAACGGGAACAATCAAAGGATTGGGCTGGTAGGGTGGTCTGGACTATATTTCTTTGGAACCTTAGGAGGACATGATGGTTGTAACAGGAGAATGCAGGCTCCTTCACACATGCGAGATGTGTGAATTCAATAATGAGACCGATTGTAAAGCCGATAAAAACGAACACAACCGTTGGCTTGTCAATAAAAGGATGAATGATATTAAATTCAAACTGATCGTCGGTAGTAACAAAGGCGGGGTGGGTAAAAGCACCGTGACGACAAATCTTGCTGTCGCGCTTGCCGAAAAAGGCTTCAAGGTGGGTCTTGCTGACGCTGATTTGCATGGTCCCAACATCCCCAAGTTGTTGAATGCCGAGAATGTCCGATTGAAGTCGACGGATGAGGGGATCGACCCTTACGAAACAAAGAATGGCTTGAAAGTCGCCTCCCTGGGATTTTTGATCGAAGACCCCAATATGCACATTGCCTGGCGTGATGCGGTTAAATACGATTTTATCATTGAGCTTCTGGGCAATATCAATTGGGGGGAATTGGATTATCTGCTGTTTGATCTTCCTCCCGGCACCGGCAATGAGCAGATCACTATCATCGATTTTATTGGTGAAGTGGATGGTGCGGTGATCGTGACCACGCCCCAGGCGTTGGCCGTGCTCGATGCGCGAAAGATGATTTCCTTTGCCCGGGACAGTAATGTTCCGATTGTGGGCGTCATTGAAAATATGAGCACTCTCACCTGCCCTCACTGTGACAAGGACATTGATGTCTTTAAAACCGGAGGAGGGAAAAAACTGGCTGAGGAACTGGTTCTTCCTTACCTGGGCAAAATCCCGTTAGATGTCGATATTACACTAAGTTCTGACAGTGGAGAGCCGGTTGTATTATCGAAGCCCGATAGCGCCGCCGCCAAAGCGTTCCTGGAACTGGCTGATAACTGCCACAAATTTCTCAACCCGGAAGCCTCTGTGACCGCAGGGTGATTGTCTGAAATTAAACTTTTTTCATTAAGAAAAAAGTAGAACAATCTAATTGCGAAGGGGATGCCAATTGAGGGATAATAATTGTGTGGGGTTGCTAAAAGACGTACCTGCCAAGGCGGGAACCACGGATTTTTTTTTTGGGGTCCGTAATAATTTAATTCCAAACCGGTTTTGTGTTGTGAACTTCATAGATTTCATACCCAGGCAAAAAGGCCGCGTGGTGTTTTCTTTTTTGCTGGCGTTAGCTTTTTTCAGTACCTTCTCTCCGAATTTATTTGCCGATCCGGCTCCCGTTCAGCTCTACACCAACAATCCTGTGGTGGCCACTGTGGACGGCGAGCCCCTCATGATGAGCGACCTGAAAAATGCCCGGATGCATGATGCGATGTATCAGCTTCATGAAATGCAGTCCAGGGCATTGAAGGAAAAAATTCTTCAACAGTTGGTCAAAAACCATCCTGAATTATTAAAGGACGAAGTTCATGAAGTGACGGACAAAGAAATTTCCCGCTTTTATGAAAATACTCCCGGAGTGAAGGAGCTTGGCAATCCTGAACAAATGAAGGACGAGATCCGCGAGTATCTTGAGAGAGCCTACAAGGATTCTTATATTGAAAAGAAATACCAGCTTGCTCTCAAAAAGAAATGGGTCAAAATATACTTGAAGCCACCCAATGATTTTCGGGTGGTCGCCGATGTGAATAGTGCCATGCTATGGGCCAAGGAAAATGATAAGAACTTCAGGAAGGTATTTCTCCTGGAGTATTCCGATTTTCAATGTCCGTTTTGCAAGCGAGTACAGGAAACTTTGAAAACGCTTCGCCAAACCTATTCCAAAGAAGTCCAGTTTGGTTACCGCCACTTTCCCTTGCCGTTTCATAAAGAAGCCGAAATCTTTGCCGAAGCGGTTGAGTGCGCGAGAGATCAGGGTCGGTTTTGGGAAATGCAATCTGTCTTGTATGACTTGAGTGATGACTCTTTCGCATTGACCGAGGTCGAACTCGTTCGACTTGCCAAACAGGCGGGTGTTAAGAATTTGAAGGATTTTCAAACGTGCTCAAAAAATAGGAAATACCAAACCCGGGTTGCGCAGGATATCCGCGAAGGGGCGCGACTTGGCATTCAAGGCACGCCCACATTTATTCTGGGACTTTATGATATGGAAAACGGGACTGTTTCAGGGGAGATGTTTTCTGGAGCGGTTTCTTCTGATAAGTTTGTCGAAGTCATCGAAAAATATCTCTCCTTATCCCGCGTCGAAGCCAAGTTGGTCCGATAACGCTTTCTATAGAATCCGGCAGTTTTCCACTCTTCATCAGGCCTTGTTGAAAGGAGCGAACCTGCATGTCCTTTTACGGTCCATTTCAAAGATCAATCTTTATTCAGCGGGCAGGGTGGAGCCTATGGTTCGTTATTGCCCTGGTTCTTTCCTCTTCCTCCGTCACGGCATTTCCCTCCTTTGAAGAGTTCTCTCGCTCCAGAGACAAAGTCAGTCCGGTAGAGGTGACCGCCCTCGCCGACCCTGTTTCGGTGAAACCTGGACAGCCCTTCGATCTGCATTTACTGGTAAAGCTTTCTGAAGGGTGGCATATTTATGCTCTGGAGGAGCAAAGCGAGGGCGAATCGTTGGCCACGCAAATTCGTTTCGAGGAAAATATTTTTCGGGCGACAGGGGAGTGGGTGGAGCCCAAACCCACTATCGCCCTGGATGGAGCCCTGGATAAAGTCGTAAAAGTCCATACGGATTCCGTCCGGTTTCGCCGAAATCTGATCGTCCCCAACGATTTAAGTCCCGGAGCGTATACCATCTCAGGTAGAATCGAATACCGGGCCTGTGATAATAAAATCTGTTCCCTGCCCCAAAATATAGATTTTCAAACCCGATTTCAGGTATCTGAAGGCGATGAGGGCGGTTAATAACCAAAAACCATATCATCATTCAAAAAATCATCGAACATTTGACTTTATAAAGAAGTGAATTTGTTTGAAAAGTTTAACTATCCCACCTAATATCTTCAGCCACTTATAGCCACTCCAAATCCCAATGGGAGTGATTTCTCTGAAAGCGTGAGAATAAAATACCCGCCCAGGACTCAAATTCCAAAATCTTGAGTCGGCAGTCGCTCGAAGATTGCTTGACCTCAATAAATATTGTGCGCTCGATAAATTTACGGTATGGACAAAAAGTGCCAAAGTATGATTTAATAAGACGATCCAGATATTGACAACATATAGGCGGATTTTATTCCTAGTTATTAGGACAATTGGGGGTCTGCTATTGTGAGGAAAGATATTTCCCAGACAGCTCCTGGCTTTGGCGATACATTTGAATTGCACCGGGCAAGATCGCAAGGGGTTTTGAATTCAGAAGAGCTGGCCTATTGCCGTGAGCACAGGATACCCGTCGGTTACGACTGTATTCAAATTGGCTGGGTCCCCCTGGGTTGCGAGGACGATATCGTAGTAATGCACCAGGCCACAGCCAAAACGTCTTCCACCACCTCGTCGGCGGACCTGACCCGCGTCATTGAAAAACTAAAACAGCGATGCGGCGACAAGTTATTGCCCCTGATCGAAGCACTTGACAACAATTCTTTGTCTGTTGACCAGGCACAGGAAAAAGCGGCAACCGTAGTGGCCTCCCTCCAGGAGGGGTTGAAAACCAATACCAGTTTGAAGACCCTGGACCGTTGTCACTGCGTTTTGCAGAATGAAGTCGCAAAACACTTTCCCAATTTGCCTTCCTTTCCAGTCACTGATTACAATTTCAGTTATCGGTCCTGGAGCGGTGAAGATATTTCGAAGTATTGTCAAATTCTGGGCAACGCAAACGTTTGGGAACATTTGACCGAGGAATTTCCTTCGCCCTTTACGGAAGATCTGGCCGGGGAGCTTATCGAAATCGCCAATATGGGCGATCACCATGAAGTGTTTGCGATCGAATACCAAGTGGAAATCATCGGCCAACTCCGATTGCTGTTCAATAGCGATTACCCAGAAGTCTACAGTGCCGAAATCGCCTATTTGTTGGGAGAGGAGTATTGGGGCAGAGGGCTGATGCCAAAAATTCTCAGCGATTTCACCCGGCAAAGTTTTCAAAAACATCCATTCGATTTTATGTACGTCTGGATTGAAGGCAATCACAAGGCATCCATAAAATGTGCGGAACGTTCCGGATTCCGAAGAGATTTTTTCGATAGGGAGGAGGAGCTGGCAAACCTTGTGGGACGTCCGGGATTTTTGCGATATATCTGCCACCGCCCAAAATAGGTTTTTCAGGAAATTTTTTGGTTCCTTTAGACCCGCCGCGCCTTCAGGATTCCCTCCTGGTAAGCAAGAAGGTTGTTTCCGCCTTGCCTTTCAATTCACTATAAAACCCGCTAATTTCATGCCATGGGTTAATTCCGGCTGTTTCCCTCCCAAGTCCCGTGAAAAATAAGATAGAATTTATAGAGAGGACTTTAAATAATTGCCGATAGCGATGCCGTTGCCACTATAATTTGTTTCTGCCCGGCAGTTTTCTGGCAAATAATTGTATTTATTGAGTTTAATATTAGGACTTCCAGATCATGCAAGTGATCACCACACATTTGAATGCAGATTTTGACTGCCTGGCGTCCATGGTGGCGGCGAAAAAACTTTATCCGGAAGCCCGGATGGTTTTTTCCGGGTCTGCGGAAAAAATGGTGCATCAATATTTGCAGAAGAAGGGCTCCGCATTCGAAATATCCAGGATCAAGGAAATCGATCTGGAAAAAGTGTCTTTGTTGATTCTGGTGGACACGCAAAATCCTGCCCGAATCGGCGTTTTTCAATCATTGCTTTCAAAGCCGGGAGTCGAGGTTCATGTTTACGACCATCACCCGGAAGCGGGCAATGGGATTGAAGCGTCTAAAGCGGCCATCAAAAAACGCGGGGCGGCCACCACGATCATGGTGGAAATCCTTGCCGAAAATGGCCTCACCCTGAACAGCGAAGAATGTACCCTGATGGCATTGGGAATCCATGAAGACACGCATTCCCTGGTGTCTTCATCCACCACTGCCGAAGATTTGTCCGTTTTGGCAGAACTTGTCCGGTCCGGGGCCGACTTGAATGTGGTGGCGGAATTCATTCAATCGCGATTGAACCAGGAACAGTTGGACATATTGAACGATCTGATCCGAAATATGGAATCACTCAATATCAATGGTGTGGACATTGCGATCGCCACCGCAACAGCGGATCATTTTGTTGAGGACCTGGCTTATGTGGTCAGCCGGGTGATGGAGCTGGAAAATCTCACTGCCCTGATTGTTCTGGTGCGTATGGACCGGCGGGTGTATTTTATCGGGCGATGCCGGACCCAGGCCATTGATCTTGCTCTAGTGGCCGGGGAGTTTGGCGGCGGCGGCCACGCCAATGCCGCCTCTGCGAGCATTCGGGATATGACCCTCGTCCAGGTCCGGGAAAAGCTGTTGGCCATTCTGGAGGAAAAGGTAGCCCCACTTTCCCGGGTCGAAGATATCATGCAGTTCCCGGTGGTCACGGTTAATAAGGAGGATACCATTGAGACTATTGAAAAAACTCTGACCTTGTTCAACTTGAATACGCTGCCGGTGATCGAAAACCATGTCCCGGTCGGGTTGATCACCCGGCAGATCGTGGAAAAGGCCCTGCATCATAAACTGGGCGAGACCAGCACCCAGGATTTGATGATCCAGGAATTTTCCGTCACCGCTCCCGATGTTTATTTTAAAACCATTGCGCCGATTATTATTGAAGAGAAGCAAAAGCTCATTCCCGTCGTGGACAATGAAAGTGGCCAGTTGGTGGGCATTGTCAGCCGGGGTGACCTGCTTCGCGTTCTACAGGGGGATAGGAGCCAGGAGGAAAAATCCGGTGAATCCGGATGGGACAAAAGAGGCCATAAGAATGTCAAGAGCCTGATGAAAGAGCGGCTGGATAAAGAATTAATGGGTCTTTTTGAAGCCATCGCCAAAATGGGCGATGGAGACGATTGTTCTGTTTATGTCGTCGGAGGGTTTGTCCGCGATCTACTGTTAGGCATCCGCAATCTGGACATTGATATTGTGGTCGAAGGGGATGGCATTGAATTTGCCAGGAAACTTGCGGCCCAGTTGAAGGCCAGGGTGAAGAGTCATGCCAAATTCGGCACGTCGGTCATTATTCTGGAAGACGGGTTCCGCATCGACGTGGCCACCGCGCGGATGGAATTTTATAAACATCCGGCGGCGCTTCCAACCGTCGAGAAAAGTTCCATTAAGGCCGACCTGTTTCGCCGTGACTTTACGGTCAACTGCCTAGCCATTCGATTGACGGGGAAGGACGCTTTCACTCTCATAGACTATTTCAATGGGGAAAGAGACCTCAAGGACCGGGTGATCCGGGTGCTTCATAATTTGAGTTTCATCGAAGACCCTTCCAGGCTATTTCGTGCCATCCGGTTCGAGCAACGCAACCGGTTCACCATTGGCAAGCAGACAATCGCGTTCATGAAAATCGCGGTTAAAAAAAGACTCGTCGATGAATTGAGCGGTTGGCGCCTGTTAAATGAGATTATCCTCATTTTGAAGGAAGCCAAACCTGTGGCATGTGTCCGGCGCATGCGGGAACTTTTTCTCCTGGAGTTCATTTCTCCCGGGATGCTTGCGGAGGATCGCGGCCTGGAAATTCTGGACCGGGTGGAGGAGGTGTTGGCCTGGGCAAAAATAGTGCCCTTTGAAAAATCGCCTGAAACGTGGTTCATTTATTTTTTAGGCTTGTTTTATGATCTTGACCAGCCGAAGTTTGTACAGGCAACAGAGCGGTTGAATGTGCCCATGCGGTTAAGAAAACGGCTGGATATGGACCTTGAGAGCTGTGCGGACGCTAGACGTCTGTTGGCAACAAAAAAGGAATTGTCGCCTCCTGAGATTCACGATATTTTTTCTCCGCTTTCCCCGGAGGCGATCATATTGCTTTTGACAGAACTGGCCGATGACAGGGTCAATAAATACGCCACACTTTTTGTGACCCAATATCAGGGGCTGGCGAAATTATCGCTCACTGGAGACGATTTGATCCGCATGGGCGTGAAGCCCGGCCCGGTATTCCAGGAAGTGTTCAAAGCTTTGCGTGACGCCAGGGTGAATGGCCAGGTGACTTCCAAAGAGGACGAAATCGCCCTGGTGGAAAAGCAGTTTCTGCAATGAGGTTCAGTCGTTATCAAGGATTCAGAAGGGGGAAAGGGGTGTGATATACTTTTATACGACTAATCTCAGTCATTCAAACAGCATTTTAAAGGGGCTCCTGTGGCAAGCATAGAATATTTGATCAAACAATTTTTGACCCCGGATCGAAAGCATCTTGATCTCAGCAACCAGAATATTGGGGACAAAGGCGCCGTCACCCTGTCCAAGTCAAAAAGTCTCAGGCGGCTCACAAGGCTCAGTCTGCCGAACAATAATATCAGTGACGAAGGAGCGATCGCCATTGCCGAGTCGGATAATTTCAAGAATTTGTCCGACCTGGATTTTTACGGCAACGTGATCGGCGACGATGGCGTGAAGGCGATTGCAACTTCGCAAAAGATGGCAAAATTGAGGAAGCTGAGTCTTTACGGAAACCTGGTCGAAGACGAGGGCGCGATCGCCATTGCGGAATCTGAAACGTTGTCCAAATTGAAGCACCTTTTTCTGACCTCCAACCGGGTGCGGCGCAAGGGTCTCGAGGCTTTGAAAAAAAGTAAATCGAGGACACGGCTGTGTCATCTTTACATCGATGACATCGAAGATTTTATGTACCCGGAAGATTTTGAAGACGACGATGAGGCGACCAGTTGGGATGAATTGGAGGCCCAGGGCAAAAATTCAGGAAACGACGATTCGGAAGATTAAGATTTATGATTCGAAAAAGATTTTCTAAACTCGTTCGGTCCTTAATTATACTGGTCTTTTTGGGCATCCCGTTCACCGGACACACCCAGATCGATCAAAAGGAACCCCTCGATTTTGAAAATATTTTTAAAGAAAGCCTGCAAAGAAGAGGAAAATTCCTGGATTTATCGGGCAAGAAGATCGGGGATGAAGGCCTCAAAATACTCGCCGAGCAGAAATGGCTGCAAAAAGTAACCAGGATCGAATTGCGATACAACGACATCACCGAAGAAGGCGCTGCCATTCTCACCCGGTTTCCCACCCTGCCAAAATTGAAGGCTCTGGTATTAAGACATAACTTCCTGGCCGACAACGGGGCGGTGACGCTCTCCAAAGCAGAAAACTTTCCCAATCTGGTGGAAATTCAATTGGGCTGGAACGAAGTCCGCGATGCGGGAGCGGTGGCGTTCGGGAACACCAAATCGTTTCCTAAATTGAAAAAGCTGGATCTTAGGGGAAATTTTTTGTCGGACGAAACCAAAACAGAACTGAAGAAAAACCTGGCCCACCTGAAATCGCTGAAACTGTATTAGAGTCTGTCGACCTGAAAGTAATGTGCTATCGATTTATGGGGCCCGCATAGCGTGGCTTCCTCCCGCGTAGCGGGTCAAAAGCCCATCACTCCGGAATCTTCATCGTAGAAAAACTTTTCCCCATTGGGTCCGTGGTAGGAGATTTCTTTCACTTCCCAAAGCTGTTTCTTTTTAACATCGGCTTCGGCGGCGCGGAATCGGCCTTTGTCTTCCCGTTGTAAGAGAAGGAATTTGTTGTTGTTATTTGAAATAATACTCCAAACAAAAAAATCACTTTCTACAGTTCCTTTTTCATAATCGATGCTGATGATATTCATTCAAAAAACTCCATTTGCGGCAAATTGTCATACGGTTTAATCAATAATGTATATTTGCCGCGATTTCTCTCGCTTTGTCAAGCGTTTGCTTCTTATTGGCGATGGTCAGATTATTGAGAAGCATATGCGCGAACCGGAGGTTGATATCCTTTCCGTCCTGTTCCAATGAAGCGCCCTTTTTTACCAGGGTCGGTTTCTTTTGTGTTTTAGCGTCGATTTCCTTGAAAAACTTTTCCAGGTCGGTTTCCCGGAGGCGGATGGAAGGCGTTTTTAAGCCCTTTTCTCCCTGGATGATACTTTCCGGCCCGATGGATTCCCCCGGCTCAATATCCTTGACGATTTTGATTTCAGGCACGATCCCATGTTCGGTGATGTCGATGCCCGAAGGGGTGAAATATTTCGAGGTCGTGAGTCTCAGCCCGGACCCGTTGCTGATCCTGAAAATGGTTTGCACCGATCCTTTACCGTAGGAGTTTTCTCCGATGATCAGGGCTTTCCCGGAATCGCGGAGAGCTCCGGCAACGATTTCCGAAGCGCTGGCGCTGTGCCGGTTGATGAGGATGACCACCGGCATATGGAGCAGGCTGTTTTTATACTGCGCCCGGTATTCCTTGTAGTCGCTTTTTTTACGCCCCTGCGTGTAAACGATCATGCGGTTGCGGTAAAGGAAATGACTCGCCACTTTGACCGACTGATTGAGCAGACCGCCGGGGTTGCCGCGCAAATCGAGGATGAAAGCCTTCACTCCATCCACTTTGGCCTGAGCCAGGGAATCTTTTAACTGGTCATTCGTCTGCTTGGAGAAGCTGTTGATCTTGATGTAGCCGATGCCCTGGTCAAGCGTTTGATACTCGACCGTTTCAATGGAAATGATTTCGCGCGTCAGGGTGTAGGTCTGGCTATCTTTTTCAACCGGACGCTTGAGCGAAAGGGTGACTCTGGTGTTCGGATACCCTCTCAGAACTTCAGCCAGATCATGAATCTGCATTCCTTTGACGTCCTGGCCATTGACCTTGACAAAGATGTCATTGGGCAGAATTCCGGCACGGTGGGCCGGCCCGTTTTTCATGGTTTTGACGACCATGAGCTGTTCGTCCTTTTGCGTGACGATCATCCCCAGTCCGCCGTATTTTCCTTCCGTATCCCGCATGGACTTATCAAAAGAACTCTTGTCCAGAAACTGAGAATAAGGGTCCAGGGAATTCATGATGCCGATCACTGCGGCGGTTTCCAGTTCTTCCTTGGTATATTTCTCATTCGATTCATCGAGCAGGAAATAATAGACTTTTTTGAAAGAGGCCAAATCGTGTGCCTGATCGTAATTCAGGTCGTATTGAACCTGATATTTTTTGCCCTGGATCATTTGGCCGGCAGAGGTTTTTCTCACATTGAGACGGTCCTGACCTGCGGTGACCAGCATTTCATCAATGGCGGCAGAAAATAATCGTTTAAAATCAGGAGGATAGACATATTTATCCGCAATCAAATCTATGACTTCGTCAAATAATTCAAGATCCTTATTGAAAAAGCCAGCGTGAGCCTCCGGTACCAGAGGGTTTTCCATCCAGGAATTTCCCGAAGGAAAAACAAAAAGAACGGTGAGAAGCACCACTCCGATACCGCCTAAAAACCTCTTATGAATGGTTTTGGACATAGGTACAGATCCTCATTTCAGTCGTCATGAGATTTCGCTAAGTGATCTTTAATCAATCAGATAACGGTTATTTTTGGATTACTTAATTATAACTCAAAACGTCTTGAAAAATAAGGTCTAAATTTTTAGTCATTACATCCACATCCCCTTTTGACATGCTGGGGGTCACTTTTAATACGTCGTTTATGATGAGAGTCGGGGTTTCATTGGCATTGTATTTCTTAGCTAAGTCCAGGCAATTCTGGACTTTTGCCTTGATTTTGGCCGATTGCATTCCCGTTTCCATCTCTTTTTCTATGCCATGGTCCTTGGCCAAAAATTTTATCACCCGGGTCTGAAAAATATTTATATTCAGCTTGAAATTAGTGTCAAAAAGCTCCTGAGTGAACTTTTCTTCCAACCCCAGTCCATCTGTTATATAAAACGCCATTGAGGGGTAGGGGGTCTGATTACCCCAGTAAATGGGGAATTTTTTGTGATGCAGTTTGTCCTTATATTTGTCTCTCAGGTCTTTGGAGGTCTCCAGAAATTTGTAACAATGACCACAGGAGTAGTTGAAAAACTCTTGCAACTCAATGCTTTTAGCTCCCTTAAGTTTCTCAAGATCACCGATCACTTCATACTCGCCACGGATTTTATCCGCCGAATACGCGGGAGCCGGAATCAGGAATGTGAGTGCAACAAACAGGGGAAGAAGGTATTTCATAAGTATCTCCAGGATATTGATTTGATACCCCTATGGGTATTATTTTATAAGATTTTCCGTTAGGGTTAATGTTTTATTTTTCCCCAGTATTTTTCGAAATTGAACCGGGGACTGTGATTTTTGACGTGGCACTGTTTACAAGCCTGTTTTGGGTCTTTCCCGAACCCTGCCGTAGGTACCTTGGAATGCTTGAGCGCGGGCCCGTGGCAAACTTCGCATTGAACGTTCATGAGATCGGGGGTATCGATTTCGCTGATAAATCCTCCCGGATCGTTTAGCCCAACAACATGGCAAACAAGGCATTCGGGATCAAACGCCTTGTTGATCTTCCTCAATGTATTATAAGCCTTCCCGTGACGGGAATGTTCCCAGATTTTGTGGATTTTTGGATGACAGGTTTTGCAGGCCTTTTCTGTCCCGAACACATTTTTCTTCTTGCTCTTACGTTCGGACAAAGAGGCGAAGAACATGTCCTCCACTTCTTTATTGTATTTATCATACAATTGGACCATTTCAGGGTCCAAAGAAATCTTGGAGCCCATAGGCACCATTTTGAGGTCAAACGATAACTCCCCCTGCGAGCCGATGATGACGCTCAGTTCTCCTATTTTTTGTCCCCTGGAGCCGGGCTGGACGAAAATCTTTCCGTCTTTTTGCACCGGTTGCATGTCAATGAGGTCGGTATCCTTCTCCATGTGGCCGTTGATGATCACGTCCACACCGTCCACACCCAGAAATTTCAGGGCTTTTTCCCGTTTCATGTGGGTCAGGAGTACGACAAGATCGGGAGGCGTATTGCTGCCCTCCAGTTGACGCAATTGCGACTCAACTGCTTTTTTGGCGTCGATAATTTTGTCCTGGGCATGGCGGTTCCCGTAAAGCAAATCCGGGTCGGCCACAGCAAGGATCGCGGCACTTAAACCATTTTCAAAGCTCTTGACCCTTATCTGAGCCAATGGCCAGGAGTTCATTTCTATGTTGCTCAATAACCAGGGAAAGTTCTCTGCTTCCCGGAGGAAGGAATTCCCGTAAACAAAATCGTGGTCCCCCAGCATGACTGCGTCGTATTTCATTTCCCGCATGGCACGAAGCAGGTATTTTGCCTTCACCTTACCTTGCCGGGTGGGCTCTTTAAAGTTGTCGCCCGTGTCCACCAGGAGGACATTATTTGCCCCGGCCCGAACCTCCTTCAGATAACTCATGCGCCTCTCGAACCCGCCCTGGTCCTCCTCTTTGGCGCAACCGCAGGGCTTCAGCTCCGCCAGCGTATTGCCTGAAAAAATAATGTGGATTTGACCGGTCTTCTTAGCTACAGAATCCTCCTTTGGGGAGGCGATGCAGGATGTGAAAAAGACGATAACCGACCAAAAAACCAGAAGGCCGACGGTTCTGGCCCTGCCCGAATGGGAAGCCGAAGGGTTGAAGGGTCGCAAAATTTTTCGCGTCAAAATTTCTATCATCAGGGCATCATCCTTTTTATTACACATTCACAAGATTATCTAATATTGCCTGTCAAAGCAATGCAACTTAATCCGCCCCCCGACGTGAGGAGCAAGTGAGGGCAGGGTTCGCTCCTCTAACCAGCCTCCAGGCGGTTGGATTGCGGCGAAGCTCTTATATATCCGAAAAACTTTGGAACCTGTCACCATCCCTGATAGACTTTACAAATAATGAGAAAATCAGAAATTCACATGCATTCGACGTTCTCGGATGGGGAGTTCAGTCCCACCGAACTGGTTCGTATCGCGCGGCAAAATGGGGTTTCGATATTGTCCCTGACCGATCACGACACGTTTGAGGGCATCGAAGAATTTGTGCAGGCAGCAAAAGGTACGGAAATCTCCGCTTTTCCGGGCATTGAAATCACCACCCAATATGGGGAGTTCAACGTTCATCTGCTGGCGTATTTCAAATCTCTGGACTCCATCGACACCGAACTTGCAGAAACAGTGGCCGCGATGTCTGAAAAACGGGTGCGCCGGATGCGGGAATTGATCGACCGTATCAACGGCGTGGTACCGGAAAAGTTCAAAGGCAAAATTCTTTTCGAGAATGTCCGGAAAGCGGCGGAAGGTGTGTTGGCCCGCCCGCACCTGGCGCGGGAAATGGTCCGGCTGGGAATCGTTCCGACGACGGGGCAGGCCTTCGAGAAGTACCTGGTGCAATACAATGTCGAACGAAAAAACCTTGATGTCCAGACCGCTATCGGCCTCATTCGGAGGTGTGACGGGGTTCCGGTGCTGGCGCATCCGGGAGAGCGGACTTATTCCCTGTATCACCCGGATAAGGGCAGAGACTATGAAGACATCCCCGCCCAACTGGAAGAATTGAAATCATTCGGCCTGCTGGGGTTGGAGTGCCTTTACCCCTACCATGAAAAAATCAAGAAAGTCGAGTTTTACACCAACCTGGCCAATAAAATGGATTTGATCGTGACCGGCAGTCGCGATTTCCACGGATTCACCACCTACCAGAAACCCGCCCTCCTCGGCACAACCCCTTTAAATGACGTATTTTTCGACCGATTCCAGGAAGCCTGGGGTTGATCGAAAATTATCCTAAAAAAAGTGTAAGGTTGAGTTCCTCCCTTCCGACATGACTCCAGTCTAAAATTACGTGTTTTTTTAATCGTTATTTTTTGGAGGCCTCATGAAAAAGAATATTTCTATCAGTTCCGCGATTGCCGGAGTGGTTGCTCTCGGTTTTTTAGCTACCGGAACACCCTCTATGGCGGGTGACAAGCATGGCAAAATGAAGATGGAAGGTGAAAAGTGCTATGGCATTGCCAAGGCGGGAATGAACGATTGCAAAGCCGGCATGCACGGTTGCAAAGGGAAAGCCACCAAGGATAATGACAAGGCGTCCTTTATTGTGGTTCCCCACGGCACTTGCGACAAAATTGCAGGCGGTTCTACCAAGGCAGGATGAGCCCCAACGGCGCAAAAAGAACTCCCGATCCAATTCCGGCTCAGGCCGGGATTGGGTTGCGGGCTCCGCATTACCGGGAAATTCTTGAGAAAAGGCCCAATATCGGCTGGTTGGAGGTGCACAGCGAAAATTTTTTCAGCGACGGCGGGCAGCCGCTTTTCTATCTGGAACAAATCCGCAACCACTATCCCTTGAGCCTGCATGGGGTGGGATTGTTTCTTGGCTCCACAGACCCCATGAACTGGGACCATCTTGACCGCCTCAAATCGCTCATCGATCGCTTTGAGCCGGATTTCGTGTCCGAGCATCTATGTTGGGGATCGGCGCAGGGCCGTTTTTTGAACGACCTCCTGCCGCTTCCATATACAGAACAGGCGTTGGATCATTTTTGTCGACAGGTCCAGCGGGCTCAGGAACTTTTAGGCCGAACTTTATTGATCGAAAATGTTTGCAGTTATCTGCAATACAAGGAATCCACCATTCCCGAATGGGAATTCATCGCAGAAGTTTCACAACGAACCGGGTGCGGGCTGTTACTGGATGTGAACAACATCTACGTCAATTCGGTGAACTATCAGTTTGACCCCGAAATTTATTTTCAATCTATTCCGCTCAATGCGGTGCGAGAAATTCACCTGGCCGGATTCGACGACACGGGCGATTGCCTGATCGATACCCACAGTCAACCGGTTTTCCCCGAGGTGTGGGAACTTTATAGGCAAGCAGTAAAACGGTTTGATGAAACGCCGACGCTCATCGAATGGGATACCGACGTCCCGGAACTTTCCGTCCTGCTTGAGGAAGCGCGAAAAGCAGACGCCATCCTGATTGGAAATCATGCCCACACTGCGTGACCTGCAAATTGAATTCGCTTCGGCTATCTTCAACCCCAGCGGGAAGGGTGCAGATTTTTTGCAAAACCTGGTGGATGGCAACCTGAGCCCGAAACGGCAACTGGATATTTACCGGAACAATGTGTTCGGTTGCCTGACCGATGCGCTGAAGATAGCGTATCCGGTGATTGCCAAACTCGTTGGCGTTGAATTTTTTGAGCACCTTGCATCTGAATTCGTGCTGAAGAATCCGTCTAAAAGCGGTGATCTGCATGATTTCGGGGGAGAGCTGGCACAGTTTATTGCCGAGTTTCCATCTGCCCAGACACTGGTCTATTTGCCCGATGTGGCCCGATTGGAATGGGCCTGTCATCAGGTATTTTTTTCAGAGAATCACCCACCTCTGCAAAGTGAGCGGCTGGCCGTGGTCCCTGAGGACCAGCATGAGCGTTTAAAATTTCACCTTCATCCCGCCACCCGATTGATTGCCTCACCCTTTCCGATTCATCTGATTTGGGAAACCAATCAGGACGACTTCAAGGGTGATTCAGCCGTAAACCTGAACAGGGGAGGGGTCCGTCTTCTGGTCCGGCGGAACAATTATCAGGCGGTTCTACAACCCCTGACCGAAGGGAAATGGTCATTTTTGAATTCGTGTCTGTCGGGGAGGGATTTGTCTCAGGCCAGCGCAGACGCACAAAAAATAGATCCTCACCTCGATATTGGCGAGACGTTAAAGCAGTGTGTTGCCGATTCCATCCTGGTGGATTTTTCCCTGTAGCCAGCGTGACGCTGGACCCAGAATTGACGCGCTATGGGTTTATGGCAAACCGAATTCTGCTTCGCGAGGAAATTATTTGCTCGTCGTTGCGAGGAGTGCCAGCGACGAAGCAATCCAGAATCTTTTCTGTGCCTTTATGGATTGCTTCAGCCTTACGGCCTCGCAATGCTACCGCGTAGCGGAGAGATTAAATTTTTTTAACGTTCTTTTTCCAACCAGCGGCATCCAATATAGCAAAGAAAGCCCTTGCGGCCAGTGCAGAAGAGGGGATGGTTGTTTTGTCAAGGCAGGCGAATCAGCATGGTGCCAAAGTGATGGCGAAGTTTTAGCAAGGTTTCTCCCGTTGAACGATAATCCTCTGGGCCGCCCAATCGGGCGGCCTTTTTTTATGGTTCTTCCTGGCGGGGAGGTTGTAATTTTTCCAGAACCGCTTCCAGCTTATCCGTGAATAGGCGCGACTTGTCATATTTTTTGATGAAACCGGGCAGGCGTGAAAGCGGAATCACGTTTTTGCCGAAATCATTTTTCAGCTTCGCTTGAGTGAAAACCACCACTGGAATGAAGGGCTGCGGCCCCAGGTGGTCTTCAAGGGCATTGACCCATTTCCTGTTTTCCCAAAGCGGATTGTAGAGAATATCCCGTCTTCTGCCGGATTTTATTTGCCACTCTCCGTCTCGTTCTCTTCCGCTGACCTTGCCGGGTTCATGGACTACGGTCAGCACAAAAATTCCATAAGGGGAAACGATCACGTGATCGATCCGGCTCATCCCGCGCAGAGCAGGAACCACCACGCCGCTCAATAGAGTGTATTCCGGCCCAAGTTTTTTGATTTTGGCCTTGAGCGATTCATTATCCGCGCCGGGCGTCGGTTTTTTGGTGTCCCTTAAAAACAGGACCAAAAGGGCTATAAAAATGGCCAGAGTGGCGAATATTTTTATCCAGTAGGCTGTCAGTAAAGTTTCCATCATCATTAAATTGTAAACGAACCCCTTTAGCGAAATACAGGAAATTTGTTCTTTTTACACGCGGGCTCCCAATGTGCTAAGGTGAACGGTTCAACCCATTTCAATTTTTGAGGCGTCATGGCAAAACCCAAAACCATCATTCCGGTGAAAACCGGCGACCAATTAGAACTCACCATCGAGACCCAGGGCGCAAGCGGCGACGGCATATGCCGCCATGAGGGCTACACCCTGTTCGTGCCCGGAAGCCTGCCCGGCGATACCGTAAAGGGAGAAATCAGTAAAACCACGCCCCGCTTTGGTGTCGCCAAAGTGCTGGAGCGGCTCAAGCTTTCGGAATCCCGAATTGCGCCGCCATGTCCCGTGTTCCCGGAATGCGGCGGGTGTAAGTTGCAGGACTTGAGCTACGAGAAGCAGATGCAGTTCAAGGTCGGCGTTGTGACCGATAGCCTGCGCCATATCGCAAAAATACCGCCGCCGGAAGATATCAAAACTTTACCCGCAGAGCGGCCCTATCATTACCGCAACAAGGGAAGCTTTGCTCTGGTTTTGAAGGACAAAAAGCTGGAAATAGGATTTTACAAGCAGGGCACGCATGAAGTGGCCGATTCGGATTCCTGCGATATCCTGCTTGCGCCTATCAATGGAGTCAAGGAATGGCTTCGCGGCCTGCTGGAAAAACACCGGGTTTATATTTACGATGAAACCAAGCGCAAAGGGTTCCTGCGCGGCATCATCATCCGGCATTCCGAAACCACGCTGGAAACGCTCATCGGGTTCGTCACAAACAAGGGTCGGTTTCCCAAACCTTTTATGGAAGATTTAAAGAACTCGAAAAATCTGGAACGTTTTCATGTGACCGGCGTGGTGCAAAACCTCAATGACCAGAACACCAACATCATCATGGGCCAGCAGACCCGCCTTCTATGGGGGAAGACCTATTTCACCGATCAATTGGACGGATTGAAAATACGGCTTTCATTAGGTTCATTTCTGCAAGTCAATTCCCCGCAGTCGATCAAGCTTTATGAAGTCATCCAGAAATGGGCCACTTCGGGCGATGGGAAGATTCTAGACGCCTATTGCGGGTCGGGCGGCATCAGCCTGTGGCTGGCGAGAGCGGGAAAGCCTGTGATCGGCATCGAAGAGTTTGCTCCGGCGATTGAGGACGCGAAAGAAAGCGCCAGGATAAACGGCATCGAGTCCTGCGAGTTTCTGGCAGGAACAGTGGAACAACATCTTCCCAAGTTCACAGAGGGAGAAGCCATCGACACGGTGATCGTGGACCCGCCGAGGAAAGGCTGTTCTGAAGAAGTGATAAAGTCTCTGCTAAAAATCGCGCCCGAGCGGATCATCTATGTTTCCTGCAATCCTTCCACCCTAGCACGCGACCTTGCCCGGATGGAGTCTTACCATATTGAGGACATGGTTGTCGTTGACATGTTTCCGCAAACCCAACATGTCGAAACAGCGGTTTTACTACGACGACAGTAAGGGGTTGGAACCACAGATGCCTGTCCTGAGCCTGCCGAAGGGAACACAGATAAACACAGATGAAGAAACAAAATAAAGGAAGGTTATGAATCCCTCGCCCCTATGGGGAGAGGGCTGGGTGAGGGGACTATAAATGCCATCCTGAGTCTGTGATATTTCACCATTGCCTTCATGCCCCGTAGGGGTATGTCGAAGGGTGACAGTTTGCTCTTTTCCTCAAATCTATGCTAATTTAGGCCCATCCAGGATATTCCAGTACAAGTGGTTTCGATCGTTCTTTTTCCTATATACGTGGACCTGAAAGTATGGATTTCCTTAAAAGCATAGACCCTAGAATATGGGCGGCAATAATCGTCGGAGTTTTAGGCATTGTTGCCGCGTTTATTGCGAGGGGGAAAAAGTCCAAAGACCCACCTCAGCCTTCACAATCAACGGAAGTGCAAATAAATCCAGGAAGAGATGCCAACCTCAATGCTCCAGTTGTTGGAGGCAATCAAACCAATGTTGGTAATACAACCACTTATATAACTAACCCTCCGGCAGAACCTAAAACCCCAACTATCAAACCACTCCATCAGATTCCACCACCGGATGGGGATTTCATTGGCCGGGAAGAGGAATTGAAGGAACTTTTGGATAAGGTCAAACTATCTGGGGTGCATATTTCCGGGATACGCGGGATGGGCGGTATCGGCAAAACCCAACTGGCGTATAGGTTGGTCGAAGAACTGAAACCCCAATACCCTGACGCACAAATCTATCTGGACCTCAAAGGGGTTACGGAGGATGACCAGATTTCGGTTAAACCCGAAGAAGCACTGGCTCATATCATCCGGGCTTTTGAACCTGAAATCCAGTTACCCGAAAAGGTCGAGGAGTTACGTCCAATTTTCCTTTCGGTACTGGATAATAAAAAAGCCATTTTGTTGATGGACAATGCTTTGGATGAGAAGCAAACTGAACCCCTAATTCCCCCCGCAGGTTCCCTACTGCTGGTAACTTCTAGAAAAAACTTCTCTTTACCGGGTATCCACCTCGTGCCTTTGGATACCCTGCCTGAGGAGGAGTCCATCCAGTTGTTATTGAATATTGCAGACCGAATTGGCGATCATGCAAAACCAATAGCCGAACTTTGCGGCTATCTGCCCAAAGCCCTCAATGTTGCTGGAAAGGCGATGGCAGAACATCCCGACTATTCCCCGGAAGAGTACATTGAAGAACTCAAGAAAAATGAAGCTTTAGAGCCTGTCGATCGATCTTTAGCGGCGAGCTGTAAATGGCTTGAGGAGGTCGAGCGCAATTATTTTTATAAGCTGTGTGTATTTCCCGGTACTTTTGATTCGAGAGCGGCTGGGGCCGTGTGGGAAACCGATGAAGCAGAGGCAAAAAAGACACTCAGCAACCTCGTCAACATTTCACTGGTCGAGTGGGGTGAGGAAACCCATCGCTACCACCTGCACGACCTCACTCGCGTTTATGCCAACAAGCAGTTGAAGGATCAAGAACACTATATAACTCAAAAACGTCATGCGGAACATTATTTAAAAATTCTTGCTGAAGCGGATGAACTATTCAAAGAAAAGGGGGGCAATATGCTTGCCGGACTGCACTTATTTGACCTGGAATGGGAAAATATCGAAACTAGCCAAGCTTGGTCAGCGGAAAATTCTAAAACTGATGAAAAAGCTCGGAAATTTTGCCTTCAATTTATGGACTCAACAAAAATTCTTGACTTACGCAAACATCCAAATAAACGGATAGAATGGGCGGAAAATGGCTTTGAAGCTGCAGAGCATTTCCCTGACCATGAGAGTAAATTAAGGAACCAACTAAAAGTGGCTGACAACAAATGTAGAGCTTATAGACACAAATTTGAGACAAAACTCGCAATTGATTGGTGTAATAAATGGTTGGAAAATGCAAAAAAACTGGGCGATAGAAGGTCAGAAATCCTTGCGTTAGTTAACCTTGGCATAAACTACGATAATTGGGGCCAAGCAGAAGAGGCTTTGGATTATCTGGAAAATGCTTCAGATCTCTTTGAAAAGCACAAAAATGAGTTTGAAAAACCTTGGGAAGTAGAGTTTCAGATCATTGCGAATTTTGGAATTGTATATCGGCACCAAGGAAAATTAGAACGCTCAATTATAAAATGTCTAGAATGGAAAAAGATTGTGGAGGAAAACGATGATAAACAGAAGGGAGTAGCTTTGAGTAATCTAGGCCGAGCATATTCACTCCAGGGAAAAATAGAACAAGGAAGGGATTTGCAAAAAGAGGCATTAAAATTAGCGAATAAAAACTCTAGGGACGAAAGTATGGCTCTTAATAAACTTGGCTGGGATTACCGTTGCTTGAGAGATACAAAAACAGCTATCAAAATGCATGAAAAGGCTTTAGAAGTGGCCCAAATGGTTGGCCACCGTCGTGAGGAAGGAAAAGCTCTTTGGTATCAGAGTTTAGCGGAAAATGAGAATAGCAACAAGTCGTATGCAGTCCAGTTGGCCAAAGATGCTCTCATTATTTTCCAAGCAATTAAAGACCCACGTATTAATATCGTAGAAGAGCAGTTGGAGAAGTGGAAAAAGGAAACCTAAACAACGGAGGCCGGAAAAGAAAAACCTACGCACCACCCCTCACCTAGCCTCTCCCCGTGAAGGGAGAGGGAAATAAAAAACCTCACCCTTCGACAAGCTCAGGGTGACAATCAAAACCCGGCGTGCTTGGGCGTACGGGGAAAGGGGATCACGTCGCGGATGTTTTCCATGCCGGTCACGAACTGCACCAGACGCTCGAACCCCAGCCCGAACCCGGAATGCGGCGCCGACCCATATCGCCGAAGATCGAGATACCACCAGTATTCTTCCGGGTCCAGCTCTTTTTCTATCATCCGGGCCTCAAGTGCCGCAAGATCATCCTCGCGCTGACTGCCGCCGATGATCTCTCCAAGTTTGGGCAGGAGAACGTCCATGGCGCGAACCGTTTCTTTGTCTTCGTTCAATTTCATATAAAATGGTTTGATCTCTTCGGGATAGTTGTAAATGATGACGGGTTTCTGGAAGACTTTCTCACTCAGATAACGTTCGTGTTCCGACTGCAGGTTGCATCCCCATTCCACGGAATAAACGAATTTCTCATCGGATTTTTCCAGCAGGTGGATGGCGTCGCTGTAATGAATACGTTCAAAGTCGCAATCCACAATCCCCGTTAAGGTTTGCAGGATGGTTTTGTCGATGCGCTGATTGAAAAACTCCATGTCCTGCTGACAGTTTTCCAGCACGTCTTTCAGGAGATATTTAATGAACGTTTCCGCCAGGTCCATGTCGTCATCCAGGTCGTAAAAGGCCATCTCTGGCTCGACC
>JAJDAZ010000060.1 GCA_029261595.1 Nitrospinaceae bacterium
ACATACCCAAATTACATGATATTGCAAACGGTAAACGCTGTGTGCTGATATCCGAACTTCCATGCATACAACAATACCGCCTACGGACTCATTCATCCACGGCTAAAGCCGTGGTGTTCTGTCTGCGACCGTATAAAAAAATAACCCACCCTTATGCTGCTGCGGTGGGTTTGTGGAAGGGGAAGCAGGCTCTCCCCATATAAAGGGGGAGCCTGCACTTTCCTCAATTATCATTCATACTGATCTGACTGGGAGCTGAATCTATTTTTTTCATTGAAGGTTTCAGCGTTTTCTGCATGATTTCCCAACCTTCCAACAAGGACACCGCGGTCATGAGTTGGCGGTCCTTTTGGAGTTCTTCTTCGAGGCTACTATTGGCCGCTTCCTTTTCTTCCTTGGCCTTCTCAGTTTCTGCGTCGGTCTCTTCGCCATCACCGTTGTCTACGCCGTCAAAACTTCTCTTTCCCTTGAGATGTTTTTTGAGATCCTTTTCGCGCAGATACCTTCGGAGTTTTGTTTTTTCCTCACTTTCTTTATCTTTTTCATCCTCCTTCACCTCGGTTTCCAGAGGCATCTCCACAATAATGTCGGGAGTGATGCCGTTTTCCTGAATAACCTTGCCGCTGGGGGTGTAATACCGGGCCGTGGTCAATCTGAGTGCCGACCCGTCGGTCAGGGGAATGATGGTCTGTACGGACCCTTTGCCGAACGTGGTGGTTCCAAGGATAACAGCACGGCCCAGGTCCTGGAGAGCTCCCGCAACAATTTCCGATGCGCTGGCGCTTCCTCCGTTGACCAGAATGATCATGGGATAGGTCACGCGCTTGACCTTGTCATGAGTGGTGAATCGCATGTTTTGCTCGTCGGTCCGTCCCTTGGTGTAAACGATCAAATTTTCCTTTTTAAGAAACCGGTCCGACACTTCCACCGCCTGGTTGAGCAAACCACCTGGATTATTGCGGACGTCCAGCACCAATTTGGTGACTCCTTTTTGTTCGAATTCCGCCAGCGCCGCGTCGAGGTCACTGCTGGTGTTTTTGGAAAAACTGCGGATTTTCACATAACCAATTTCATTGCGATAGATCTTTTTTACCACGCTTCTTACTTTAATGATCGCCCGGACGATGGTGAATTCCTTGGGCGCATCCAGAGTTTCCCTGAATATCGTGATTTTAACCGGGGTCCCGGTTTCCCCGCGCAGTTTGGAAACCGCATCGGTGAGCGTCAAGTCCAGGGTGGATTCATCTTCAATTTTGATGATCTTGTCCCCGGCCTTGATTCCGGCATTGAACGCCGGCGTGTCTTCGATGGGGGAAACGACGGTCAGCAAGCCTTTTCTGACGCTGATTTCAATGCCCAATCCTCCAAATTTTCCGGAAGTGTCCACCAGCATGTTTTTATATGATTTTGGAGGGAGGTAGGAAGAATGCGGGTCCAGCGCCTTGACCATCCCCTTGATAGCGCCATCGATCAAGGCATCCGATTCCACCGACTCAACATAATTGGACTCGACCAGGGAAAGTATCTCTGAAAAGGCTTTCAGTTTTTCATACGTTTTGGATGAGGAGGTTTTGCCGTCTTTCTCTTCCTCTTCAGCTCCCACAATACTTCCGGCCCCCAGAAAGATCATAATAGCCAGAATGGCAATGATCTTCGTTGCTTTGTGCAACAAATTAAATTTAAAAATGATTGGCTTGCATGTCGCGGAAGTCAAGTTGGTCTCTCCCAGTAAAATTTTATTAATCGTTTTCATTAATTATATCTTTCTCAAAAAACAGGATTTTAACGTTTGGCTGTTTTAAACCAGCGGGTGGGTTCAATCGGGCTTCCCTTATGCCGTAGTTCAAAATAGAGGGTTTCACCCACAAGGGAACCTGTATCCCCCGACCGGCCAATGATTTGATCGGATCGAACCACGCGCCCCACTTTAGTGATGATTTCATCCAGGTGACCGTAAAGGGAATGATAATCATTCCCGTGCCCAATGATAATCAGGTTCCCGTAACCTTTCAGTTCATTGGCGTATAACACCTTTCCTTCAAAAATGGACCGGACCGGGGTTCCCTTTTTAACCTTAATGTCTATTCCATTATAGACGATAAAAGTGTCATAATGCTTGTCCCTTTTCTTGCCAAATTTATTGAGCACTTTGCCCACCACCGGCAAGATTAATCTCCCTTTTTTATCAAGGATATCCAACCCTTCGCCCAGAATGAGTTTCTCCTCCAGATTTGAAATGAGACCGTTTAAACTTTTTGACGCCAGCAGAAGTTCATCCTTAACTTTCAGGTTTAAGGATTTTTCTTTCTTAATTTTTTTGAGAAATTTCGATTTATCCTTTTTGCGACTGCTGATAGCCTCCTTATTTTTTTTCGTATCTTTTTCCAATTGCTCCAGTTTGGTTCGCGCCTTCAATAACGCACTTTTCTCCTCTTCGAGCTGATGCAACTGGTCATTGTATTTGATAAAAATTTTGGAGTCATGCTCGGTGACCAGTTCCATATACTTTACCCGTTGAATCAGGTCATTGAAATTTTCAGAGGAGAATAAAACTTTAATGGGAAACATACTCCCATCTTTATAAATAGCGCGAAGTCTTATTCCGAGAATTTTCGTCTGCTCCTGCAAATGGTTTTCCGCCAGCGCAATTCTTTGTTCCAATTTTAAAATTTTGTCCTGATTGATTTTTTTGTTCCATTGATAAATCTTGAGTTCGCGTTCTTTCAGCTTCAACTGGTTGCCGATTTTCTGAAGAGTCAAGAGGATGGTGCTTTCCTTGGCTCCGGCCTTCTTGATGGCCTTTTCCTGCTTTGCCAGCTTGGCTTTCAATTTTTTAAGTTCACTTTTTTCATCATCTATCTGGGAAATAATTTCCTTGTTCGGCCCGGCCGCAATGGCGGCAGAAAAGAATATCCCCGCCAGGACAAATGAACTCAACAGGATGAACCACCCTCTCGTTGGCATTTTCATTTCGTATTCCCGGAAGACAAAAATTTCTGGATGGCTATAAAACTACCCACCCAGCCTATGAACAAGGCGGAGGCCAGCAGGCCGAGAATCAACGGTTGAGAAATAAATTGAAATTCCATCCCGCGGGCGATGGATTGCAGAGAGCCCTGGAATTGAACTTTGATATAAAGCTGGAGAGACTTTATCAAAGCCAGAGCAAAGATTCCTCCAAGCAGTCCCTGAAACATTCCTTCTATCATGAAGGGAACCCGGACGAAGTTTGGAGTGGCGCCGATCAACAGCATCAACTCGATTTCCTCCTGCCGCGCATAAAATGACAGTTTGATCGTATTCGATATGATGAGGATGAGGCCGAGGCCCAATAAGCCGCCAACCGCCAAAAGGAAAATACGGATGAACAGCATGAACTTCTCAAAAGCCCCCAGCCAGGTTTCTCCATATTCCACCGACTCGACCCCCTGCCTTCTCTTGAACAGATCGGCAAACTCACGGATTCTGACGAACCGGTCCGAGGACGGTTTGAATTTGAGGTTGTAGGAACTCGGCAAGGGATTGTACTTCAGGTCATCGATGAAATCCGATTTGGTGGATGAGAAGGTATTTTTAAAATTTGCCCAGGCCGCATCTTTGGATATGAAGGTCATGGACTCCACATCGCTGTTTGCAGATATCAGCTGTTCCAGGGATTGTTTCTGGCCGTCGGTTATTTCATCTTCTAGGTAGACGACCAATTGAACCTTTTCACTCCAGGTAGTCAAAAACGAGTTGAGGTTGACGAAAATGACAAGGAACAATCCGAGGATGGAAAATGCCACCGTGATCGTGGCCACCGAAACCAGAAACACCTGCAGGTTGGATTTGATATTGGAATATGTATTATGAGCGGAAGTTGTCATGTATGGGAAATTCCTGGTCAGGGATTGACCAGCTGCCCTCGTTTGATCACCACAACGCGATGATTGCGCGACCGGATCATATCCTGGTCGTGAGTTGCAAAAACCACCGTAACACCTGCCTTTTTGGCGTGCTCAAACAACTTGAGGATTTCAATGGAGATTTCCGGGTCCAGGTTGCCTGTGGGTTCATCTGCAAGGATGATTTTCGGTGAATTGACCAGGGCCCTGGCAATGGCCACCCTCTGCTGTTCCCCGCCGGACAGTTGTTGCGGATAGGAATCTTTTTTATGAGTCAGTCCGACGTTTTTCAACGCCTCCCAGGTTTTGAATCGTATTCGCTTTTTATTGGCCCCGATCACTTCCTGGGCGAAAGCCACATTTTCAAAGACATTTTTTTTAGCCAGAAGTTTGTAATCCTGAAAAACAAAACCGATTTCGCGCCGCAGCGTGTAGAGCTTCCGGTCGGGGATTTTTCCAATATTCATTCCATGAACCAGCACCTGCCCCTGGTCATATTTTTCCGTCCGATAAAGGATTTTCAACAAAGTGGTTTTGCCTGCGCCGCTGGGACCGGTCAAAAAAATAAACTCACCCTTTTTGACCGAAAAAGTGATGTCGATTAAGGCCGGGGCCACTCCGCCATATGATTTTCCAACATTGAAGAGCTGAATCATTCCTGTGAGGATTAAGAGATGATATTGGGGAATCTATTTTTCAAGCCGTGAGAAAAAGACTGGCTTATCCTGATGGAGATTAATTTACATCCAACAATTAATATTTTGAGCTCTTGGAAAGATCGGTGAATTCGTCTCCAATTATGAAATCACTTTCGTCAATCTCTTCGGTTAAAAATTCTTTGGGAAACGTCGATATCATACCGGGACCGTAAAACTTTTTTATCTGGTCGGCGGAAAGCAACTCAAAATTAAGGAAGGTTTTGACAATCAACCGGTCATTTTCCAATTCATAAGCAAATACGCCCTGGGGACAGGTCAGATTTCCTTCGCACTCTCCATAAGACAGCAGAGCGTCGCTCATATAGCCATCCAGGAGGACCATGCAGTTTTCCTCGGAATTTGTCCGTTGGCTAAACCGGTCGACGCAATGGGAGGTGTAAAATACCTGGGGATGCGTGAACGAATGGACCAGCTTTCCCTTTTCTGTAGATGTTTTACGTGCGGGAGACACCAGACCAACAAACCCCTGTTTGGTGAAATCGATAAGGCACATCACCTCTTTGCCGAACTTTTTACTGACCTTTCGGGTCACCTCATCCATAAATTTCTGCCTTTTACGGACAGATATCCTTGAGTTGGGCTGAAACTTCTTTTGAAAGGCAGATTTTAAATAGCTTTCAATCTGTACTTTTTTATATTCGAATTCCCGGTCTTTAGACATTTTTCAAGCGGTACAATGAGGGATCCTGTAATGAGGACTATTCAGCCGATCCATATTAAATCATAATCGACCTATAATTTATCATACCTCCAACAAAAAGTGTAAAATTAAATAATTCTATTATTTACAATGGATTACGCTTCACCCTCTCCGGGTTTACCGAGGACAAAACTTTGAGAATATTGCCGTTATTCAGAATTTCCAGCCAGGCCCGCCTATGGTAATATGTCATTATGAACCCAACACTTAAAGTATTCGCCATTCTCCTGTTTGCGACGCTGGCGTTTCACACCACCTTGAATTTTATGCTGGATAATATCGAGGATTATGAAACGGTTCCCTTGCCTCCCAAACCCATCAAAAAGAATATCAGCAACGTCACCCCCAATCCCACCCTGACGATCAAGGCCCAATCCAAGGAATCGTGGACCCTGGTCAGTTTTGCATCGGGCAAGACACACAAGGTGGATGATCTGGACAAACAAAGGGAGGAATTGAGCCGATTGGACTGGGATTTGGCTTTTCAGCGCACCAAAATTTTCACCAACAGCGGCATCACCAACCCCAAGGGAAAAGTGGGCGTGATCAACCTGGGCCAGGTGGATTTTGACAGCATTCAGAATGTTCCGGAAGCTGAATTTATTCAGGACAGCAAGTCTTTTGGCAGGCGCACCAACAAGGCGCTTACTGGCTGGTATAATTACCGGACTCGCACTCACAATATCGAGTCAAAAAAAAATGTGTATGTTGTGCGAACATCGACAGACGATTTTCTAAAAATGCGAATATTAAACTATTACTGCTCCAACGATGAAAAAGATTGCCGGACCCAGATGTGTACCCGGTCGGAAGCCGCATGCCTGACTGTGGAGTATGTTTCATCCAATCATAGCCGGGCGTTTCCAGTCACCCCTGTCGCCCCCCCTGCCCCAGAAATTTCCATGAAAATCGAACCCACATTCGCTGAAAATTAATTGAATCGCACGGCGCTGGTCATCCTATTCCTTGCTTCGCTGGTTGCCTGTGAACAAAGCCCTGAAAACATGGTGCTCATTCCCCAGGGAAAATTTAAACTGGGATTATTGCCCGATCAAAGCGCCCCAAGCTTCATGTCGGAACGCACCATGGGCTTGAACGCCCAGCCCCAGCAGGAATATTTTGTGGATTCATTCTATATCGACCGATACGAAGTGACCTACGAAGACTTCATGCTCTTCAAACCTCAGGCCAAATACAAAGTGGTCAAGCCCAAAGAACCCGTTCGCGGGGTCAGCTGGTACGAAGCGGATGCCTACTGCGCCTGGATAGGCAAACGACTGCCCACGGAATTTGAATGGGAAAAAGCCGCCAGGGGAAACGACGACCGCTTATTCGTTTGGGGCCAGGAACCCCATAATGACTGGGCAAGCCTTGGAAAAACGGTTCAACCGGTGGGGAGTTTTGAAAAAGACATCAGTCCTGCGGGAGTGTTTGACATGACCGGCAATGTTTCCGAATGGACAGACAGCTGGTACCGCCCCTACCCCGACTCAACTCATGAAGACGAAAACTTCGGAGAAAAACTCAAGGTATCCAGGGGAGGAGGAATCCAAAAGCGGAAACACGGTTTCATGCAGGAATTCATCACCCTGACCTACCGAAACCCCCTCCCCCCTCAGGGAAGGTTTTGGGACACGGGGTTTCGATGCGCCCTTTCGGCAAAAGAGAAACCTTGAAAAGGATACACATAATATGTGTTAGTCGACATCCAATCTGACAGCTAGTGTCCGATATTTTCGAGTCCTTATAGACCGCTTTCGGCCAAAAAAGCAGACATTCATAAGGTTTAAAATTTAATTTCTTTTACAAACCTCCTACCTTCCAATCACTTCAAAATAGTGTAGTTGCTCAAGCAATTCCAAATGCTCGTAATTTAAAGGAAAATATCTCAGAATCCATTAATGTTACTTTGGATATTAAAAAGGTCTTCTCCCTATTTTTAAAAGCGATATGGACAGCGGTGTTTATATTTGCATATGCTGTTGCCCATATTTATTGAACATCGGCTGGAGATATTTATTTAAGTGGTTGAACTTATCTGGCAAAATGAATTGAACCTTCAACCACCACTGACTTAAACAAGAGCTCGAAAAATTGCTCGCTTCTTAAAATACGGAGACACAATATGCTTAAAATAATAACCGGGATTGTAATTATTTGTCTATTAACCTTTTCGCTGGCACACGGTAAAGACAATAAGATTCATTTTCCAGCAGGCTATAAATCCACATATACCAACTACGTCAGTAATGATCGTATTCAGAATGAAGACCAAACCATCCGTCTATTTGCGAATGAAATTGCCATGAAGGGTCCAGGTAAAGATGGTAAGTTGCCCTACGGATCCATACTTGTCGCAGAAGTTTACAAAGCGAAAAAAAACAAAGACGGCAGTGTTGCTACAAGCATCTTAAACCGAAGAATTAGAGGCAAGTTTGCCTTGGTAGGTGTAATGCAGCGTAAAAAAGGTTTCGGTGATGATCGACCAGATGGGCTAAAAACCGGTGACTGGGATTTTGCGGCATTCAAACCTGATGGCTCGGTTGCAAAAAAAGATTTGAATTCGTGCAGAGCGTGTCACGCACCAATATCGAATACCAATCACCTCTTTTCATACGAACACCTAGTCAAATAATATACACTTGTACCGTAATGCCGAATGTCCAATTTGGGAAAAAGAGGAGATTTATTTGATGGATAGACCAGAAGAACTGAATGACCCCAAGGAGTTTGATGATTTAATGGAAAATATAAATACAAAATTAGCGATAGCATCCATTCCTCTTAGAGAACGGCCACACATGTCACTGGCTCTTTTAGGCGTTGAGCTGGATTACGACTTGGCAGACGATGATTCAGTTTATCCCCAAGTTGTTGAGTGGTATCAGAAAAGATTCTAGGATGTAAGCATTTAAGCTAAAGATAAGTAAAATTAAATGCCCAGGTTTTGGTAGGAAAGGTTGGATTATTTATTCATGATTTCATTCTTCATACGAGGAGATGTCCGCTTTAGGTGGCGGTCTCAAGTGGTCGATGCAACCCATGCGTTAAAACGTTTAGCTGGTGTCTCAAATTTTAATGTTTTACGTGGCCGCTCATTTAACTGTCGGGCCACGGCATTCAACTTAGTTTGAGAGTGTAATGATAAATCAG
>JAJDAZ010000061.1 GCA_029261595.1 Nitrospinaceae bacterium
TGGGCGTTGATGAAGAGACGATCAAGAGATATGTGGAATATCAAGGACGCCAGGATGAAGGTCAGCTCCGTGAGAAGCTGTAATGCCGCCAAGCGGCGGCGAAACCAAAGAACCCCGGCTTTAGCCGGGGGTATCTATTTGCAGAAGATATCCTGCATGGTAAAAGAATTTCCGTTTTTCGCCTAGCTGGCAGAAGACGTTTGCATAATACGGAAAATATTTAATTCCCTCCTCACCTCAATCCTCTCCTCCAATGGAGGAGAGGAGGAAATCACTTTTCCCCGCTGGCAAGCACCCGCAGGAGGAAAAACAGGCTGGGATGAGGGGAAAAAACTAATTCAATGTTCTCTACTGGCACAGGAGGGGCAAGAGGAGGTTGCCAAAAAAAACTTTCCTTCCCTCTAAATGCTCAAGGTTTTGAAATGTCCCCAAAATTTTTTCGATTCGGATTGCACAACTTCCTCAATGCCCAACCTTTACTGGTTCCGCTTTTGCGCGCTCAAAAAGAACTTGGTTTGCAAATGGAGTGCGACGTCCCCTCCGCTCTGGCTGAAAAATTGAAAGCCGGAGCGCTGGATCTTGCGATGATCCCGACCGTGGAATATTTAAAGGAAGCCAGAAATTACCATCTGGTTCCCGGAGTCTCCATCGCGTCACGCGATAAAGTGGGAACGGTCTTGCTGGTGTCCAAAGTCCCCATTGAAAAAATCAAGACCCTGGCCCTCGATGAGCGCTCACGAACCTCGGTGGCGCTCCTTAAAATATTATTTGCAAAAAGGTTTTCAGAAGGCGTGAGATTCCTCGCCTCACCTCCCGACCCCGCGGCGATGCTGAGGAATAATAACGCGGCCCTCATCATCGGAGATCAGGCGTTTTCCCTGCCTGAATTTCCCCGGCAAACAAAGGTCTACGATCTCAGTGAGGAATGGTTCAAGGAGACCGGAAAAACATTTGTGCATGCGGTTGTGGCGGTTCGGGAAGGCGTGGTTCTGCCGGAGGGAACTTCAGAAAAAATCCAGACGGCCAAACAGGAAGGGCTTCAGGGCATCGAAGACATTGCCCGTCGATACGCCGTTTCTATTGGCATAGATTTAAATATCTTGGAGGACTATCTCCGGAATAAGATCATTTACGATCTGGGAGAACAGGAAATTGAGGGAATGACGTTGTTTCGCGACAAGTGTTTTGGTTTGGGTATGATTCCCGAAAAGCACGAAATTAGATTTTCCGGGAACTTGAAAATGTAGAGGCTTACGCCTGGGGAAATTTTACGTCACAAACTTTCAAGAAATTTGCGCGCCTGGGCCATGATCCTGTCGATGAACTCGATAGTCTCTCTGGCCGCTGACTCGATAAAATTCAGATAGTCCTGAACCCCTTTGGGCCGGTCCACTGTTTGCTCCACCGCGTGGGCGGGTTCGTGGGAGGCTGTATCCACCGCTTCAGCAACCTCGACGGGCTCTTCATCGTGGGACGCGGCGGTCTCCTCAGCGGCTGTTTCCTCATGAGATTCCGCCGGGGCCGGTTCTTCCTGACTTTCCGCCGGAGCGAGAGCGATTTCAGAATCGTCTACATCGCCTTCCTGGGATTCTTCGACTTCAGGCTGTTCCTCAGTAGAAGCAGACTCTTCAGTGGCAGGGGGGGGCTCGGCAACTTCCTCTTCAGCCGGTTCTTCAGAAGTGGATGTTTCTTCACTGCTTTCTTCGGTTGCAGCCGCTTCTTCATGAGATTCTTCGTTGCCCTCTTCCGGAGCCATTGCGATTTCTGAGTCATCCACATCCCCCTCAGCGGACGATTCCGTTTCCCCGGAGGCGGTCTCTTCTTCTGCCGGAGCTTCTGCATCCGTTTCGGCCACCGCGCCGCTGATGTGGCCGGAGGTCTCTTCGGCGTCTCCACCTTCAGAAGAAGTTTCTGCTCCACTCACGTGACCGCCATCGGTTTCGCCTTCCGTTCCAGCTCCGCTGACATGATCATCGGTGCTTTCTTCAACAGCCGTTTCTTGCGTGGACGATTCCGGAGGCTCCCCGGCTTCCTCTTCAGGAGGAGCGGTTTCTTCCGGGGCGCTTTCAGGCGCTTTAGCGATTTCCGTAGAAGAAGCGGATTCAGGCGTCACAGGGGGAACTGCGGCTTTTTGCTCAGACACCGGGGGTGTTTGAGGTCGCGGGGTTTTCTTTTCTTTTTTGGTCAGGTTAAAAATTGTAATGGCGCCGCCTATTATAAAAATGAACAAAAACAAACCGGCGAACCTGAAAGCGGATTTTTGTTCTTCGGGAGCCTTTTTGCTTTCCCCTTCGATGGCGGGCGGGCTTTCCTGTTTGGCGGACCCGGAATCCTGCGGTTCCTTGGCTTTCGATTCGGGTTTTTCCCCGACGGCTTCTTCCTGGCTGGCTTGGGGGGCTTCTTTAGGTTTCGAGGCGGATTCTTCCTTAGCCGGTGTCTTTACGCTATCGTCAGAAGTTTGTTCTCTGGATGTTTCTTTCTTCGCGGGAGTTTTTTCTGCGTCACCGGTTTGGGGTGTTTTTTCAGTGGGTTTTTCTTCCTTGGCCGTTTTTGGGGTTTTATCGGGTTCGGACGATTGGGCCTCTATAGGGCTGTCACTCTGGTCTTTTTTTTCTTCGCTGGCGGTTTTCTTGGCGTTTGCGTTGCCGCCGTTTGAATTTGGCTTTTTATTTTTTTTCTTCATGGCAATTTCGACGATAGATCAAGGAAACGGGAAACCAACCAGTAACCTTAAATACAGTGAATTTATAACTCAGAGAACCTGGGCCACGTTTGACAGCGCCCGGACGCGGGCTGAATTCTCTTTAATGAATAATTTTATTGAGAGGATATTCTACAATATCTTCCGCGCCGACCCGTTTCAGGTCAGGAGCGATATCACGAACCATCTTTTCGTCCATGATGACACTGAGGTCCACCCAGTCCTTGTCACTCAATTCCGCGAGAGTGGGTTTCTTATCCGCGGGCAGAATTTTCATAACGGCGGGCAATTTGGATTTAGGCACGTTCATCATCAACCCGACTTTTCCATTTGCCGCCATAGCACTTTTCAGCATGAGGACCAGTCGATCCACTTTATCCTTTTTCCATTCGTCCTTGTGGGCTTCCTTATTCATGACAAATTTGGTGTTGGATTCCATTATGGTGTCCAGGATCCTCAGATTATTGGCTCTTAAAGAGTTCCCCGTTTCGGTGACCTCCACAATCGCGTCCACCAGTTTGGGCGGCTTGACTTCCGTGGCGCCCCAGGAAAATTCGACATGCGCCTCGACCCCGTGTTTTTTGAGGTAATCCACGGTCATGTTGACCGCTTCGGTGGCGATGCGTTTGCCTTCAAGATCCGCAACCGAATGAATGGAAGAATCGTTGGGAACCGCCAGCACCCATCGTACGGGGCGGGACGATTGTTTGGAGTAAATCAGGTCGGCGATTTCCACCACATCGGCGCGGTTTTCCATGACCCAGTCTTTCCCGGTCAGCCCGGCATCGAGGACACCGTCGGCCACATAGCGGGCGATTTCCTGAGCCCGGATCAGCATGCATTCGATTTCGTCGTCGTCAATGCTGGGGAAATAGGACCGGCTTTTGATCTTGATGGTGTAGCCCGCTTTGTCAAACAATTTTACCGTGGCTTCTTCCAGACTCCCCTTGGGTATTCCTAATTTTAAAACATTACCGCTCATTCAATTGGCTCTTTTCTGGTTGGAATTTATGGATTCAGGATTTTTTGTAGACTTTTTCAGGGTCGAATACTCTTTCTTCAACCACTTTCACTTCGCCGTTCAGTTTCCTGAAAAAGCAACTGGTGTACCCCTTGTGGCAGGCGGCTTTTCCAACCTGCTCCACCTTGAGCAGAACCGTGTCGTCATCGCAGTCCACATACACTTCTTTGACGACCTGAACGTTCCCGCTTTCTTCCCCCTTCATCCATTGCTTGTCGCGGGACCGGCTGTAAAACCAGGCCTTCCCGGTTTCAAGGGTTTTTTCCCAGGCGATCGGGTTCATATAGGCGAGCATCAGCACCTGGTTGGTTTCGGCATCCTGAATAATCGCGGGAACCAAACCCCCCATCTTGTCAAAATCCAATTTCATGGTCTCTCCTGTGAAACTGGGGAATGTAAATTATAATTGATTTTCTGTCAACCTTATAATAGCCTGAGAAAAATCAGTTAAGTGTAGCGATCTTTATTGAGCCCGCGATTTTTTCCTTGTCGGATCATTTTATAATAGGGGTTTAGGTTCGACTGGATTCCTTTTTTCCCACATAAGGGGGAAGCATGCCTTCAATCAGCCATTTTGAAATATATAAGCCAGCGGAACCCTGCAACCTTTCGGGGGATCAACTGAGGGAGACGATGGACCGGATCGTCGCTGAATGTCTTTCCAAGGACGGGAAGGAATTGAACTTAAAAGGTTATTGCGTCGGTTACAATGGAATGACCATCATCACCCTGGATGACCGGGTGGGTTCGGTCAAGCGGCTGAACCTGGGAGGAAATCGGATCGGCGATGAAGGAGCCCAGCTTCTTGCCGAAGCCTCGTTGTTTTCCAAGGTGAACTGGATCGAACTGGGTGGAAATGACATTGGTCCCAGAGGCATCCGGGCCCTGGCCAACTCCACCGTTCTGACCAAAGTTAAAACGCTCAATTTGTACCGCAATTTTTTGAAAAATGAAGGCGCTTTGATATTGGCCAGGGAAAACAAACTTAAAAAAATTGAAGACCTGGATTTAGCGCAGAATGAAATTGAAGATGAGGGACTTCTGGCGCTGGCCCACTCCAAAGCCTTTCCCAATCTGGTAGCGGCTTATCTGGACAATAATTTCGCCTCGTTAGAAGCGAGGGAAGAGTCCCGGGGGGCGCCCAATTTTAAAAAACTGCAATCCTTGAACCTTTAAGGTCCGTTGCTTGAGCCCAGGGCAGGGTGGGTTGCCCCCTGCGTTTTTTGATTCGTGAATCGCGTTTTTCAGGTTTGCCCGTATGAATGACTCTTATGGAAAAGGATATTTTCTGATCGCCAATCCGGTTCTGCCGGACCCTAATTTTTCCAGAACGGTAGTGTTGCTTTGCAATCACGACGAGCATGGATCGTTCGGGCTGGTCATCAACAAGGAAGCCAATATCAAACCCGCAGAAATTTTTTCCGGCATTGATCTCCTACGATCATACAATGGCAGGGCCTATGTTGGCGGTCCCGTTTCACAGTCGCAGATGTTTTATATTTGCCGGTCCGAGCAAGCCGTGCCGGAAATGGATCAGATTTGTCCGGGCGTTCATCTCGGCATGGACTGGAATTTTCTGGAAAGCGCTATGGACCGTATCCCGGACCCGGAAAAAAATATCCGTTTTTTCCTGGGATATTCCGGTTGGGGAGCGGGGCAACTGGCCGGGGAGATGGAGCGCTTGAGCTGGTTGACCTGCAAGGCGGATGAGTCCCTGGTCTTTGAGGATAATCTGGACCGGGTCTGGCCGGGTGCTGTGAAATCTTTGGGGAAAGATTACGAATATCTTGTCAAGGCACCCGTCAACCCCCAGTGGAATTAATAAATTAGCCCGAATGGCCATGCATGCTTGTTTTTGCCTGTTCGGGCGGTTTCTGTCTTATTGACCGGCTTATAAAAATGGCGCGATTACACACCCTCCCTCCGACGGAGCAGGTTTATCAGTCCCACGTACCCGCCAGATACATCGGTTGCTCCATAGAAAAATATTTTGTGTCCCGGTTCAGTTACCAATCCGAAAAGGAGTGGGTGGCCGAAATCCGTGCAGGCAGGATCACCGTCAATGACCGAATAGCGACCCCCGGAATGGTGCTGTCGGAACATGATAAAATTGTCACCCGCGCCGGCTTAAGAACTGAGCCGCCGGCCAATCGGCGCCTGGAGATTATTTTTGAGAACAGGCATCTTAGAATATTCAACAAGGCCGCGCCGATCCCGGTGCATCCGAGCGGACGTTATTTCCAAAACAGCATGACCGAGTTGCTTAAGGACGTGTACCCCGACGAAGTTCCAAGGCCGATACAACGTCTCGATTTGGGGACCACCGGAGTCATCGTCTTTGCCCGCTCCCGGAAAGCGGCGGCGTTTTTGATGCACCAGTTTAAAGGTAAAAATATTTATAAGGAATACCTGGCTCTCGTGGAAGGCACCCCCCGGCAGAAAAAGTTTTCCATAGAAACGCCCATCGGAAAAATCAAGGGGGCCAAGCGGGGAGTGGGAGCCGATTTGATCGGGGCCAAACCGGCGGTGACCGAGGTTGAATGGCTTTCTGCCCAAAATGGCAGGTCTTTATTGAAAGTCATTCCTCATTCGGGGCGCACCAATCAGATTAGGGTTCACCTGGCAAGCCTGGGGCTTCCCATCATGAACGACCGTGTTTACGGCCAGGAGGAAAATGCCAATCTTCCGATCGGGTTGCACGCGCACCGCATCCGGTTCAATTGCTTTGACGATCAGCTGGACGTGACCGCTGCTCCACCGAAGCTGTTCAGTTGCCAGAGGACTGGAACTTCATGACGTTGCCGATATCCTTGGTTGAAACAAAAAATGAGACCCAGCCGCTTGGGAGCCCTTCCCAGGGATTGATCGCCAAAGCCGGGAGCCCGTTCTGGCTGGCGCCGATGGCGGGTATCACGGATGCTCCGTTCCGGGAGTTGATGGATGAAATGGGGGCGGGAGTCCTCATTTCCGAATTGGTGTCCGCCAAGGGCTTGCTTTATAATTCGGATAAAACCAAAAAGATGATGCGCATCCATCCGCGTCCCAGAACCATCACGGGTATCCAATTGTTCGGTGAATCGGCGGAAGATATTATCACCGCCGCGAGGGTGGTTCAGGAAGAAGGGGCGGATTTTATCGACCTCAATATGGGATGCCCGGTCAAGAAGGTGGTGAAAAAAGGCTGTGGCGCGGCGTTGATGCGCGACCCCGGTTATCTGGAAACCTTTCTGTCTGAGATCAAGCGCGGGATAGACCTGCCCCTCACTGTAAAAATGCGCACCGGCTGGAGTGATGAGGAACTTACGATTCATGAATGTGTGCAGGCCGCCACCAACGCCGGGTGTGAGTGGGTGGCCATTCACGGGCGCACGCGCACCCAGGGCTATGAAGGCCGGGCGGATTGGGACCTCATTCGCGAAGTGAAAGCGTCCGCAAAAATTCCCATCATCGGCAACGGCGACATCCGTGACGCGGACAAGGCCCGGCAATGCCTTAATGACGCGGGGGTGGATGCGGTGATGATCGGTCGCGGGGCCTTGCGCAACCCCTGGATATTCAGGGAATGCCTTGGGGAGCCCGGAAGGGACCCGGTGGCGGGGAATGATTTGTTGTTAAGATACCTGGAAAAATTGCGAAAATATTACGATACCCGGATCACCCTGCTTCTTATGAGAAAGTTTTCCACCTGGTTGGCCTTCGGGTATCCCGATTCTGCCGCCTTTCGGCGGTCGATGTTTGAATTGTCTTCCGTGCAGGAGGTGTTGGACTGCGCCGAAGAATTTTTCTTAAAAGCCCGGCATCTGCCACCGCCAAAGTTCGATCAAGAAGAAGCCTTCATGATGGGTGGTCATGGCTGACCCCGCTACGAGGGGAGGACCTCGTTACACGGGGAGGAAAAAGGGACTACGCTCGTTTCGCTCACGAGCCCCAAAACCGTTCGATAAAAATATCTAGAATAAAATTTCAGCAAAATGAAAAAGTCAGTCAGCCAGGAAACATCGCACGGCGTGAGCAATTTCCCACTCGCGGGAGCGAGCGTCACGCGGGCCGTTTCGCCGCAACACTGGGCGTGGAATATTGCCGTTTTAGGCAGTTTCATCGTTCTGGTGTATCTCCCCGCCAGCGACCTGTTTGTCGCAGAAGGCGGGACAAAAGATTATCTCGCCCTTTTGCCGCTCCTGCCTCAGGGAATCGGCATCACCCTGGCGGTGACGGTTTGCGGGAGCGTGGCGGCGATTATGACGGGGCTCCTGGCCGGTTTCGGAAAACTTTCCCGCTTTTGGGGAGTGCGGGTCGCGGCGTCGCTTTATACAGAAATTCTGCGGGGAATTCCCCTCCTGGTTCTGCTGTTTTATATCTATTACGCCCTGGGGCAATACCTGCACATTCCCGCGTTTGCCTCTGCAGTAATCGGGTTTGGCCTTTGTTACGGAGCTTATATGGCGGATGTGTTTCGCGCCGGAATCGAATCCATTCCCAGAGAACAGGGGGAGGCGGCCCGCAGTCTGGGGATGACGCCCCGGCAGGCGATGTTCAAGATCATTCTGCCGCAGGCGATGCGGACCATCGTTCCCGCCGTCGGCAATCAGACCCTTGGCATGGTGAAGGACACCAGTCTGGTTTCCGTCCTCGCCATCACGGACATTCTCCGCGTGGGCAACGAATACGCCACCAAGCATTTCAACTATTTTGAAACCTATACCTATGTGGCCCTGACGTATTTGCTCCTCACTCTCCTGCTGTCCCGTCTGGTCCTGACGATTGAGACCCGGATGAGGTTTTAGTAGAAAGCCGGAGTTCAAGCGCCCGGAGTCAAAGTGGGCGCCCGCTCGCCTCTGAGGTACCGGATGACATCCGCAGCGTCTATTACCAAGGACAGTCCGCTCAACGCGATGACCGAAAGAACCCACCGATCGAGCCCCGTGAAAGGGGTTTCAAAATCCATCCTCCCCCAAAGCCAGAAAATCAGCGGAATCCATAAAATATGACCCAGCCCCAAAAGGCGCACAAAGCCCTTGTGCGCAAAAATAAACATCATGAGGCCAGCGCTCGCCATCATCGTGCCCAAAACCACCCGGGCTTCCAGCGTTGCCAGAAAAAATAACGGACCGGCCATATTCACAGCCATCAGGAGCCCCACCCAGGCCACCCAGGGTTTGGGCAATTGAAACATTGTCTTAAAGAAATCAAACATTATTTTCATGGCTTTCCCGGGTTTGGTGAGACGATATCTTAAGAAGCGCTTCGTTTTGGGGTCGAAAAAAATCTCCTTTCCTTACAGATATTTTTCCGCTAGGGTGAACATAAACGTGAAAAATGCCGTCGAATATCCTATATTTTAATCAGCAAACGTATATTCCACGAGGTTCTTGAAAGAAAGGAGGGAAGGGCTATGGCCAATGCAATCGCTGATAACAGGTTGGATGCCGGTTTGGACTCTGAAGAGAAAAAAATCGATCGGGAACATTACGTCGCGGTCTGGGGGCGGATGTGGGACCCGAAAACAAAGGAATTCTCGATTGAGCTAGGTCAGGGGGGAATCCAACGATTTAAAGACGGTACCGATGCCCTGGAATATTTCGGGAACGTGACGCATGACGAGTTGGCCGGCGGGAAAAAAGCGGACATCAATATAGAGTTGATCCAATTTCGCTACGGCGTTCCCCGAATCGTGAAATCCCGAATCCTGTTCGCCTGACCCAGCCTGAGGGCTGGATCAAATAGTTACGCGCGATGGGTTTGGGGCTGACCCAATCCTGTTTCCTGCCACGTTTTTTGTCCTTCAATTCTCAACCCGGCAGGGGGCTTAACGGTTTATTCTTTCTTTTGCATCCCTGCCACGAGGGACCGGATGGCTGCGGCCTGCGGTTGATTGGGTTCTAAATGTAACGATTCCTCAAAATGAAAGACGGCTTTGTCGCGGTCATTCTGAAACTGATAAAAAATCATCCCAAGATTTTTGTGTATGCCGGCAAGCTTCGGATTTCGCTCCAACAAACGATTATAAATTTTAATGGCCGCTTCGATATTGCCTTTCTGCATTTCAACGTTGGCCATGTTGACATGTGGAAAAATGAATTGAGGGTCCAGGTCGGCGGACCGCTGATATTCAGCATAGGCTTGATCGAGCTGCCCCTGCACGGCGTAAGCATTGCCAAGCCCGAACCGGGCGCGGGCGTGGTCGGGTTGCATCTTGAGAAATTGCAAAAAATATTTAGTCGCCTCTTTGGGCTTTTTGGCCTCCAGCAATAAATTTGCCAGATTGTAAAAGGCCTGCTCGAAATAGGGGTTGAACCGGATGGCCTCGCGGTAGGAGAGGATAGCGGCGTCAGGTTTTCCCATTAAATGAAGAGCGCGGGCCAGATTGTAGTGCGCGGGAGAATAGTCCGCCTTTTGTTTGAGGGCTTTTTCAAAATAGGCGATCGCTTCAGGGTAATTTTTCTGTTTGCCATAGATATTCCCCAGATTGTTGAGGGCAAAAAAATAGTTTGGATTCAACTTGAGGGCCGACTCAAACTCTGAGATGGCCCGGTCGTATTCGCCTAATTTGTCATAGGCCTCTCCTAAATTGTTGTGAGGGCGCACCAGGTTGGGGGATTTGTTTTTCGCGTCATTCCACAGGCTGACTTCGTCTTTCCACACCGCGTTGCGCTTAATGACCCCGGCGGAAAAAAACACCAGCAATAAAAGGGAACAGGCCCAGACGGCTAACGCCGCCCGGTTATTTAAAGCCACCGCCCCAGGCGTTGTCCTGTGATCCAACATCCCTCCCAGGATTCCTCCAAGTAGAAGTGAAAAACCCACCATCGGCAGATACGTTCTGTGCTCCACCGCTACATCCAAAAGCGGCACCAGACTTGACGTGGGAAGCAGGGTGATGAGAATCCAGGTCATGCCAAACCCTGCCCGCTTTTTATTTATGGAACTCTCCTTGTTCCTGGAAATCATGATACTGAGGCCCACGTACCCTGTCAGGATCACCACACCCGCCCAGTGGGTCCACACCGACCAATCGGAAAGGACGGGGAAATTAACGTCAATATTCAAGTTGAACGGAAAAAGCAGTTTTCTAAAATATTCGAAAGGGATGACAAAGGTCTGGGTCAAAAAATAGCTGGCCGGTGAATATGGGGTTGAAGATGCGAAAGCCAGACCTCCGCCTAAGTAATATTTCCAGGCCAGGGCAAAAGTTGCGGCGGCACCTGTGAGGGCGATCCATTTTGCCTGGCTTTTTAACCAGTTGAAAAAAGTCAGGGAAGATACAAAATAATAGTGGAATAAAAACATCATCATGGGAAGCGTCACGATGGTTTGCTTGGAAAAGAGTCCAAGTAAAAAGCAGACCCCGGCCCAGCACCAATGACCCGCCCGGAAGAGCCGCTTCCGCGAAGTCCCGGCGGAGGTTGACGTTGGTTCAACAAGACCTTTAAAAAATAAAATCAACGCGGCGAGATAAAATAGGGTGACCAAAACCGTGGAGCGGCTGGATATGTAAGTCACCGATTGCGTGCTCAACGGGTGCAGGGCAAATATGAAAGCCGAAAGCAGGGGGATGCTGGACCTTGGAGCGCCTGTCTGGGCATTTGATTTCGAAGCGACGGTTTGGGTCAGAACCGCCAGTCGGTACACCAGAAGAGTGGCTGTTGCATGAAAAAAAATGTTGAACGCATGATAACTCCAGACTTCAAATCCGCTGATGGCATAGTTGAGATTAAAAGATAGAATCACTAGGGGTCGGCTGAAGACGCTGAAAATAAATTGCGGGATTTTATCGAGCCCGCGGATCCAGGGTTTTTCGAGAATGGACGGGATGTCGTCAAAGTGAAATGAATGAAACAGGGTGTTGCCGTAAACCAGGAGAACTGCCAGCGTCAAAAAAATTGCAGGGGAAAATTTTTTCATGAAGCAAAAATTTCAAATGTGAACAAAGGGCTGTTTTTATTTTCCGAGGACGAGCGCAAATTCTTCATCGATCAAGTCCACCACCCGGTCCCAGGAATAATGCGCCACCGCACGCTCCTGGCAACGCGATTTTAGGGCCTCAAACGGTTTGGGATTTTTAAGATATTTTTCAATTCTGAGAGAAATGGCTTCCACCGATGTGCCAGGAAACAAAAGACTATCGTCCACCCCCCTCAATATTTCGACGGTGCCGCCAACAGGCGTTCCCAATACTGGCAAACCGGTGGCCAGCGCCTCGATCGTCACCAGGCCGAACCCTTCGATGGATAGAGTCGGAAGAATAAACACATCCGCCGCCCGGTAATAGGAAGGGAGCACGTCCCTTGGGATCATGCCGACGAGCTGTATTTTATCTTTGAGATCGTTTTGTTCGATGAGGGCATTTAATTTTTTCTCCAGAGAACCCTTGCCGCCCATGGCCAGGAAAAAGTTAAGATCCGGACAACGCTGAACAATTTGTCCCATCGCGCCAATGAGATTTTCCAGACCCATTCTGGCCTCCAGTCGCCGGACGGTGAGAAGGATGGGGCGATCGGTGGGCAACTTCAATTCCTGCCGCAATTTTGCAAGATCCTGATCCGGTTTCAGGGGAAAAAATGCGTTCACATCCACCCCTCCGGGAATCACCCTGAGCCGGGCCTTTTTCTTCCGGTACAGTTTTAAAAAATGGCCGCGCGAATATTCACTCAAAAACAAAATGCTCCGGCTGGACTGAAAACAACGGCCCTCCATGAACTTGATGACCCGCAAAATACAGGCCAGTTTCAGGTGAAAAAATAATTTCGCTCCGCTGGAGGAAGGCTTGGCGGCCTGGCGATTGATTCTTTCTTCATCCAGCCAGGAACTGTGAAAATGAGTCACTTTGGGTACCGTCTTGAGCAGGGGATTCAGCAGTGCGAGATACCCGACCAGCGGGTTGTGGATGTGTATCAGAGAAAGCGAGGTTTGCCTGCAAATATTATTGACGTTTCTTTTGATGGCCCGCCAGAGGTTAAAAATATGTTTGCTGTCCCGCACGCGAATGCGGTGAAAATGCACGCCCTCGATCACCTCGTGATCCGGAAGATCGTCTGAGGGTTTGCAGGTGATCAAATGAACTTCCCATCCTCTGGCCACCAGGCGCTTGTTGACCTCGTGCGTCAACCCCCATGCGCCGCCCACCTCATCCGGGAGGCAGTAGTATTGTAAAGAAAGGAGGGAGCGTTTCATCGGGTCGCGGTCCATTGGGTGATGGTAACATAAGAAGCAAGTGTGGATAAATCAATTAGGCTAAAGGTGTTGCGAAAAAAAATTGCATCCGGATGCACGCCATTTTGCGCTGGGAGAAAAAAAATGTGCTGATGAAAAAATGGTGCGAAGCGGGATTATGCGAGCCGCAAAGCCATGCCTGCCCTATCGGGTCCGGTTCCCGGGAGCTCGGATCCCGCGCGTAAAAAAAAAATTATCCTTCATCTTTTTTTGAATTCGCATGACGCAGTATTTAAAGAGGCCTTCTTTTTTTAATGCCCGCCTTCATTCCGTAAGTTTTTGATATGCAATGAGTAATATTAAATTTAGTATTGCTTGTGTAAATGAAATGGATAAAATGATGAGATCAAACAAACACCATTTCATTTCCGGGGTCATGATTTTAATATGCGCTTGCATTTAACAATTGCGGTTGGTTGGTTTGCTGTTCTTCTTACCGGGTGCGCAACGGTGGGGCCGGACTATGTTCCACCGGAAAAAAAAGTTCCTGAAAAGTTCAATACTGCGTCCGGTACTGGTGAAAACGCAAAATCGATTTCTCCTCAATCAGATAAAAAAGGAGAGGATCCAACGGAAAAGATTCCAGTCAAACGGGTGACTCCGGAAATGTTGTCCGACTGGTGGAACACTCTGGAGGATCCAGTACTGACTCAGCTGGTGGAACGCGCAGTGAAGGGGAATCTCGACCTAAAACTTGCGCAATCCCGATTGCGGGAAGAACGCGCCCGACGGGGAATCGCCAGAGCTGATCGCTTTCCAACCATAGATGCCTCAGGTTCCGTGACCCGGCAAAAAACCAGCGACGAAACCACCCTGGGAAAGGAAAATGATCTTTATTCAACCGGTTTTGATGCCAGTTGGGAAGTCGATTTGTTCGGGGGCATCAAGCGTTCGGTAGAGTCGGCGGAAGCATCCTTAGAAGCACGGCAGGAGGAATTAAACGACACGCTGGTCAGCCTGGTTGCGGAAGTTGCCCTGAACTATGTCGAGATCCGCTCCTTTCAAGCCCGGCTTGAGGCCGCCGAAAAGAGCCGGAAATCTCAGGAAGATACTTTGCAAATCGTTCAAGATCGGTTGGATTCAGGTCTGACGACGACGCTGTCTCTGGAACAGGCAAAATACAATCTGGAAAGCACCAAATCAGAAATTCCCACCTTGCTAACGGGTATCGAGCAGGGGAAAAATGGTCTTGCGGTTCTTCTTGGAGACTTTCCGGGGGCCTTGAAACAAAAGCTGGAGACGTATAAAAATATTCCCATCACTCCGGTGGAAGTTGCCATTGGAGTCCCTGCAAATCTATTACGCCGGAGACCCGATGTCCGGCAAAGAGAGCGGGAGTTAGCCGCGCAAACCGCGCTGGTGGGTGTTGCCACCGCGGACCTTTACCCCAAGCTGACTCTGTTTGGCTCCATAGGACTCGAGTCGCTGTCTGCCGCCAGCTTGTTCACAGGACCTGCGGCGGCTTTTCAAATTGGGCCCCAAGTCACCTGGAATGTTTTTGATGCGGGGCGAATTCGGCAAAACATTAAAGTAGAAAGCGAACGGCAGGAACAGGCGTTGATCCAATATGAATCTTCTGTATTGACGGCGGTAAATGATGTGGAAAATGCTTTGATCGATTATGCAGACGAACAGGTCCGCAGAAAATCTCTGCTGAAGTCCACACAGTCAGCGCAACGCGCCGCTGATTTGGCCCGGGAGTTGTACACCGCCGGGCTGTCGGATTTTATTGGCGTGTTAGATGCAGAGAGAGCCCTGTTTTCTTTTCAGGATCAACTGGCATCCAGTGAAGGCCAGGTCACTTCCAATTTGATCCGGCTGTTTAAAGCACTGGGCGGTGGATGGAAACCTCTCATGGAAGATGCTCCTAAGGAAGTTCCACAAACCTGAAGCACACAACAGGGGGATGCTTATCTTGACAAGATCAAAATTTTTAAATTTTTTCTTTGGGCTATCTTTGCTGGCAACAGCCGCCGGTTGCCAGAGCGAAAAAAGTGGCGCCGCTCCCCAGCCAATGCGACCTCCACCGGCAGTCACCGTCGCCCCGGTCATTAAAGAGGAAGTCACTAAAACCTACGAACTGGTAGGCCGAACGGCTGCTCAAAATACAGTCAATCTGGTGGCCAGGGTGCAGGGATATCTGGAAAAAAGAAATTTTAAGGAAGGAGAGAATGTCAAAACGGGCGATCTGTTGTTCGTGATCGAGCAGGCCCCCTACCTGATAGAAGTCAAAGCCGCCGATGCAGGGGTCGCCGAGGCGAAAGCCACCCTGCAAAATGCGGAAACTTATTTGAACCGGTTAAAAAGAGTGCGTAAAGGCGGAGTGTCGCAAACAGATCTCGATAAAGCCAAAAGCGATCACCTTAAAGCACAAGCCAAATTAAAGAATGCTCAGGCGATGTTGGATCAGGCCAAATTAAATCTCAGCTACACAGAGGTCCATTCTCCCATTGATGGACGTATTGGGCGTGTTTCCGTCAACGTGGGCAACCTGGTTTCACCTGAATCCGGGACTTTGGCGACCATTGTCCAAATGGACCCTGTCTATGTTCTGTTCACCGTCAGTGAAGCCGCTGTCCTCACGGAATTTGAAAATCAAATTAAAAAAGGCAAAGCGACCACGTTTATTCCCAAGATTCAACTGGCGAATGGAACCATTTACCCCTATGACGGAAGAGAAGATTATGTCAGTCACATGGTGGATCAAAAAACCGGAACGATCACAATTCGCGCGGTTTTTCCCAACCCAAGCACTAATGTAAGCCCTGGAAATACGGATATTAATCATAGCCGACGATTACTGATGCCGGGGCAGTTTGTGAAGGTCCTGGTTAGGCGGGACGACGTGGCGGCGGAACGTATCATTCCACAATCCGCAATTCAGGAAGACCAGAGTGGCAAATATGTGCTGGTAGTCGATGCAGAAAAACGGGTGCAAAAACGTTCCGTTAAAGTGGGGGATAAAGTGGGTGTGAACTGGGTCATCAAGGAAGGTCTGGAAGTCGGGGAGTTGGTGATTTCAGAAGGCATTCAAAAAGTGCGCCCCGGCGTCACCGTGCAAACCGCCATGCCCGCTTCAACCAAACCGGTCGAGAATTGATGTATGTTCAGTAATTTCTTTATAGATCGACCTCGATTCGCATTTGTCCTCTCCATCGTCATCGTGATTGCGGGTCTGGTTTCCATTCCGCTCCTTCCCGTTTCGCTTTACCCGGAAGTCACCCCTCCGCAAGTGCAGGTCACCGCGGCTTACCCTGGGGCCAACGCCCAGGTAATGGAAGAAACCGTTGCGGCGCCCATTGAAGCGGAAGTCAATGGTGTGGAGAACATGATTTACATGTCCTCGAAAAGCACCAACAACGGGACCTACACGCTGGACATCACGTTCGAAATCGGAACCAATCCCGACATGGCCACTGTGAATGTTCAGAATCGATTGTCTCTCGCGACCCCCAAACTACCCGCTGATGTCACCCGCGCAGGAATTTCGGTTAAAAAGCAATCCAGCGAGTTTTTGCAAATCGTATCGTTTTCCTCCCCTGATGGAACTTACGATCAATTGTTTCTCAGCAACTACGTCAGCTTGAATGTGAAAGACGTTTTGGCGCGTGTCCCCGGAGTCAGCAAAGTAGATATATTCGGGGCACAGGATTATTCGATTCGCATCTGGCTGGACCCCGACAAAATGGTGAACCTGGGCATCACCACCGAAGATGTCGCGGCCTCCATCCGGGACCAGAACCTTCAGGCGGCCGCCGGGCAGGTGGGGCAACCCCCCCTGGAATCCGACCAGCAGTTCCAATACACCATTCAAGCCAAGGGGCGGCTTTCGGATGTGTCGGAATTCAAGGACATCATCATTCGGGCGCAAGCCGACGGGTCCGTCGTCAGAATGAGTGACGTGACCAGAGTGGAACTCAGCTCTCAGAGTTTTAATATTTTTTCACGGTTGAACGGTTCCCCCACGATCAACTTCGCCGTGTACCAGCTTCCCGAAGCCAACGCCCTGACCGTCGCTGAAGGAATTAGAAAAACTTTGAAGGGATTGTCTGAACAGTTCCCGGAAGATATTGCCTATAGATTGCCCTATGATTCCACCCGGTTCATTGATAGATCGTTGGCAGAATTGGTGGAGACCTTGTTCATTGCTTTGGCCCTGGTCATTTTTGTGGTTTACATATTTATTCAGGACTGGCGTGCGACCTTGATCCCGGCCCTGGCCATTCCCGTTTCGTTGATAGGTACGTTTTCTCTGTTGCTGGCATTTGGATATTCCATCAACACCCTGACCCTTTTTGCCCTGGTCCTGGCCATCGGCATTGTGGTGGACGACGCGATCGTGGTGGTGGAAAACGTCCAGCGCCACTTAGAAGAAGGCATGCTCCCCAAAGAAGCCGCACGAAAAGCGATGGGGGAGGTATTCGGCCCCATCATCGCCACCACCATGGTTCTGCTTGCGGTGTTTATTCCCATCATGTTCATGTCCGGAATCTCCGGTCAACTGTATCGTCAGTTCGCCGTAACGATCGCGATCGCGGTTTCCTTGTCCTCACTGAACGCCCTGACCTTAAGCCCCGCCCTGTGCGCCACCGTGCTTCGGAAAGAGCCGGTGAAGCCGTGGTTTGCCTTGCGCTGGTTCGAGGCTGTTTTTGCCAGGATCTCTCAAGGCTATTTGTTTTGTGTGAAGATCCTGGTCAGGCGGTTGATGCTGGCGACCGTGATCTTTTTAATCATTTTTAACGGAGGATACTGGATTTTCCAATCGGCCCAGACGGGGTTCATTCCCAAGGAAGACCAGGGAGTGATTTTCGTTGACGTCCAGTTGCCAGATGGGGCTTCTCTCAATCGGACAGACGCTGTGGTCAAACAGTTGGAACAAATGCTCGGCAACCTGCCGGGTGTCGAAAACCTGGTTTCCTTCACCGGAATGGGTTTGATCAGCGGCGTCAAATCGAATTCGGGAACAGCGATTGTCATCCTCAAACCCTGGGAACAACGCCTTTCCCCTGAGCTTTCCAGCGATGCGCTGGTGGGAAGGATATGGGGAATGATGGCCCAGATTCCGGGAGCGAATATGATCGCTTTCACCCCGCCCCCGATCCGCGGTCTGGGCAACACCGGCGGGTTCGAGTATCAACTGCAAGACAGAAGAGGAGGGGACCCGCAGGACCTTTCCGCCGCCATGCGCGGGTTTGTTTTCGATGCCAACCAGGACCCCCTGTTGGAGAACGTTTTCAGTACCTTCACGGCGGATGTGCCTCAGATAAAACTGGAAGTGGATCGCCTGCAGGCCAAAGCACTTGGCATACCGGTCAGTGAGATTTTCTCAGCACTGCAAACTCAGTTGGGGTCTTTTTACGTGAACGACTTTAATAAATTTGGCCGCGTCTACCGGGTCATCCTGCAGGCTGAAACCAATTTTCGCGACAATCCCGATGACATCGGGCGCATTTATGTTCGAAGCTCGGAGGGAATCATGGTTCCCCTTCGAACGCTGACAAAAACCTCCTCCATGTTGGGTCCCGAGACCCTGACCCGTTTCAATATGTTTCGTTCCGCTCAGGTCAACGGCAGTTCCAGGCCTGGCATCAGCTCCGGACAGGCCATTCAAGCCATCGAGAAGCTAAGCGGGAGCGTTCTGCCGGAAGGAATGGGGTACGAGTGGTCGGGCATGTCCTACCAGGAAAAAGAGGCCGGAGCGCAATTGCCCCTCGTATTCACACTGGCCCTGATTTTCGTCTACCTGTTTCTGGTCGCCCAATACGAGAGCTGGTCCATTCCCTGGGGCGTGATTTTTTCCGTTCCGATCGCTTTGACCGGCGCTCTTTTGATGATGCTGGCGGTGGGGAACATCCTGGACATTTATGCCCAAATTGGCCTGATCATGCTGGTCGGGATGGCGTCCAAAAACGCGATCCTCATTGTTGAATTTGCTAAAGTGCAAAGAGAAGCAGGGCTTTCAATTATTGACGCGGCCATCAAAGCCGCAAGGCTTCGTTTTCGAGCCGTCATGATGACGGCGATTTCGTTCATCCTGGGGGTCCTGCCTTTGGTTCTGGCCTCCGGAGCGGGTGCGGTGAGCCGCCAGTCTTTGGGAATCATCGTTTTTGGAGGAATGCTGGTGTCCGCCATTGTGGGAACCATATTGGTTCCGCCGGTTTATGCGATTTTCCAATCCATTCGGGAAAAAGGAAAGGGGCCTTCCTCCGACCCGAAAACACAACCGGTACAAACCCGCGGGTGAGAATATAAAAATATTTTCATACTATTAAGGCAACGCTCCCCCCTCTTAAAAGTATTCCAATGAACACCCAAACTTTTCTCACCGCGAACTCAGGCAAAAAAAGCCCTGCTTGAGCAGGGCTCCATTGGATTTTATACGGTCGCAGACAGAACACCACGGCTTTAGCCGTGGATGAATGAGTCCGTAGGCGGTATTGTTGTATGCATGGAAGTTCGGATATCAGCACACAGCGTTTACCGTTTGCAATATCATGTAATTTGGGTATGTAA